>CADAPC010000019.1 GCA_902789725.1 uncultured Bacteroidales bacterium | reverse complement strand
TTCATTAATGAATTGGACGATTTTCATTAATGAACGTGTTTTGACGCATTAATGAACTGAATCAAGCTAATGGCAAGGCACAGGCATTATTAATGGCAAAGCGCAGGCATTACTAATGGCAAGGCACAGGCATTATTAATGGCTCACATCCATCTTTCCCAAGCCTTAGGCAAGGGGTTGGGTAGCCTTTTCTTTTTCGACCACAGATGACTCAGATTTTCACAGATTTTCTTCAGCCCGCAGAGTCCTCCTTTTCTTTTTCGACCACGAACCTTTAGCTCGGCGTAGCCAATCTAACGAATCTAACGAATTTTTTCTGCCTCTCTCAGTCCTTCTCTCTTGTAGAATTCGTGAGATTCGTGAGATTCGTGTTCGTTAAAAAAACTCCATGCTATTCTTTTTTCGACCACGAATTTCTCAGATTCACTCAGATTTTTCTGCCTCTCTCTGTCCTTCTTTTTTCTTTTTCGACCACGAATCTAACGAATCTAACGAATTTTTCTCTCCTCTCGCATTTTGTTTCCAACTGACTTCGATATGAGTTCGATATGAGTTCGATATGACTTCGATATGAGTTCAATATGACTTCGATATGAGTTCAATATGAGTTCAATATGACTTCGATATGACTTCGATATGAGTTCAATATGACTTCAATATGACTTCGATATGAGTTCAATATGACTTCAGATAGAGTTCTGATAGAGTTTTGCTGGACACTTGGTCATTCGTTGGGATTCTTGCGCAACTCTCGCCAGACGGCTTTGGCCTCCGAGGTAGCAAAGTAGAGCACGTTGCCCTCCTGCTTCATCACTTGGAAGATGCGTAACTTAGGGATGTTGTCCTCACTCGTAGCCAGGGCAACATCCTTATGATTGCGCAGAAACTGCAATGCTCGTTCCATCGTCACGCTTACCATTTCAGTTCTTCCTGCAGTATCACGCCGTCCGTCATGGGACTGTCAGCCTCGCCGAAGGCATTGGCCTTGTACTGGATGCAGAGCATCGTCAGGTTCTCCTTGCCAGTGTTCTTCAGCGCACGCTTGCCATCGGGAGCCACACGGACAATGGTGCCCTCGCTGACAGGGAAAATCTCGCCATCAACCTGATACTCGCCCTCGCCCTTCAGGATGATGTAAAGCTCCTCGTGCGTCTTGTGCGTATGCAGGAAACCACTGTCCTGACCAGGCACCAGCGTCTGAAAACTCAACTCACTGCCCGTAGCACCCACGGCCTGCCCGGCAAACACCTTGCCTTGAATCGTCACGTTCGGACCTATCGGCAACACATGCTCGATAATCTCGTCCATCTTACCCACGCTCACTGCGCTGAAATTTTCACCTGTCTTAATTGTCTCAATCTGTTTCATTGTTCTTATTCGTTTAAATTGTTACTTGTTTCGTTTTGACGCTGCAAAGGTACAACGAAAAAATCACTTTCACAAGAAGGCACCAAAAGGTGACATAGTTACCAAATAGTAGGAATTGTGATGTTATCGGACTTCTGCGAAAGTGACGTTAACTTAGATTAACTAAGTATAATGCCGTTACTTGATAATTTATTGTTACCTTTGCGGCAAAATCAATAGTTATGGCAGATATTAAGGCAGAGTATTTGGCCTGTCCTATCAGGCAAGTCGTCAGTCGTTTCGGCGACAAGTGGTCGTTGCTTGTATTGTTTCTGTTGAACAGGAGCGATACGGGCGTGTTGCGTTTCAACGAGATGCGCCGCTTCATGACGGACTGTTCCCAGAAGATGCTCTCACAAACTTTGAAGAACTTGGAACAGAGCCATTTGGTGCATCGCGAGGTCTATCCAGAGGTACCACCACGTGTAGAATACTCTCTGACGGGAACTGGCCGTTCACTGATGCCCGCCATCATAGCCCTCATCGACTGGGGCAAGGAACATTTCAATGAAGTGGTAACTGATTGAAGGAATGACATTACCCAAGTTCATCATCACAATGGACGGTGTGTTCCGTCTCGGCATGGTCAATCAGCATAAAGACCTGCTGAAGTCTGGCGATCAATGCATCGGTGGTGGCTATTATCACTTTGACTATATTACCAACCGCATCCTGCTCGACAGGGAATCCTACGACTTCGGCAGACCGAAATGGCATCTGCTTGATACGTTGAAAGTGCCATCCCCACCATGCAGGGCGGCGTGGAGACCATCCGTCCGTATGTGGACGAGTTTATCGAGTTCGCTAAGCAGCACATGGAACTGACATTCCTCGTCACTCGCATCGGCTGTGGCATCGCCGGATTCACCGATGATGAAATCTCCCCGTTGTTTGCAGAGGCACATGGTGTGGAGAATATCGTTCTGCCTCCGAATTGGTAAAACCAGCAAGAATAATGTTATGCCAAGACAATATAAAGTAACTCTATTGACCATACTGCTGTGCTTAGTTGCCATAGAAGTTCCTGCTGACAGCTGGGATGAGGGAACTACAAGCCTTATAACACTGATGTTGTGCTGGAGAAGACCAACCAGCCCCTCCTGTTTATCGACACCCGCGACAAAGCTGGTCATACCACAGTCATTCATAAAGACTACCGGGTGGCAGTGCGTATGAAGATTATCAGCAATGCTGACGGGGTGAACTACGGCGACACGGTGGCACATCCGAATCAGACCATTGACTATGAAGGTTGGGTAGGCATCAAGTACAGAGGTTCAAGCTCGTTTTCTGACTCCGACAAGAAACCTTACGGCTTCAGAACCTTGAAAACAGCTGATGTGAACGGAAAGAAAGAGAATGTGAAACTGCTCGGCATGCCAGAGAGCAACCAATGGGTGCTGCTGGCACCCTATCATGACCGCAGTCTGATTCGCGACCCACTAATGTATCAACTCTCACGCCCCTACTTCGAGTTCACGCCTAAGTGTAAGTTATGCGAGGTCATCCTTGACGGCATCTACTATGGTGTCTATATCCTCTGCGAGAAAGCAAGCAAGGGCGAGAACCGCATGAACTTTACTGACCCAGGCGACATCGGCGACGAACTGACTGGCGACTATATGGTAGAGATAGACCGTGATAATGAGCCACACTTCGTATTGAAAAACAAGATGTACGACCATGATATTTGCGCAAAGTATAACTTCCCTGAGTACGAGGAGATGACAAGCGAGCAGATGGCTTATATCAAGCAGCGGTTTGACGAGATGGAGGATGTGCTTAACAGTGATGATTTTGCTGACAAGGAGAATGGCTACAGTAAGTATATCGACGTGGAAAACTTCATCAATTACCAGTTGATGTCGGAGTTCTGTCAAAACCCTGACGCCTATCGTCTGAGTACTCTTATCTACAAACGTCGCGACTCTGTAGATCCACGCTTCAAGATTACCCCTTGGGACTATAACATGGCCTTCGGCAATAACATCGCAGCAGGTGATTTCATCTATGAGCAATGGGTGTATGAGAAGGGACAGCAAGCGGGGCTGTTAGGTAAACTGCCCGTGCCTTTCTGGTGGAAAAGGCTGACTGAAGACGAAGCCTACTGGAACCGCATGAAGGAGCGCTGGACAGAACTACGCAACAGCACACTTGGCGACCAGTACGTCACGGAAATGATTGACTCACTGGTCAACGAAGTGACTATCGGAGGAGCCTGTGAACGCAACTATCAGGCATGGCCTATCTGGGACAAAGAGATTCCCCTGGCACCTACCACTGCCACAAACTATTCGGAAGAAATAGCCCTCATGCGTGAGTGGATTAAGAAACAGGTGGCGTGGATAGACGGTCAACTGGGTTTCGCCCCTACAAGCATCCTCTCCATTCACGATGCGCCAGCAGACCATGATGGATGGTATGACCTTCAAGGTCGCAAGTTCACCAATAAACCCACTGACAGAGGCATCTACATACACCAAGGCAATAAGGAAGTCATCAAATAATGACACATCACAGCGTGCCTAAGTAACTATAGACAGTATGGCATATACATATGAATATCCAAGACCAGCAGTGACAGCAGACTGCGTGGTTATTACCAAGGAAAGGCTACGGGTAGGCGCAAAAGCGGGAATGGCTGAGCCGAAGGTGCTGCTGATTGAACGTGGCGGCGAACCCTTCAAGGGTTGCTGGGCGCTCCCCGGTGGTTTCATGAATATGGATGAGACAACGGAGCAATGTGCTTTCCGGGAACTGGAGGAGGAAACGGGGTTGAAGATCGGTGAGGTGCATCAGATAGGGGCTTACTCCAGAGTTGACCGTGACCCAAGAGGAAGGACAATCACGGTGGCTTATCTCGCTGTCGTTGACGCACCGATAGCTGTCATAGGGCAGGATGATGCGGCTAAGGCACAGTGGTTTCCGCTTTCAGCATTACCAGAATTGGCTTTTGACCATGACGAAATAATGCACGATGCTATCAAGAAATATAAGGAGATTGTGAATGACGGTTTGATATGATAGAAATACGAGAAGCAACAAAGAATCAGGCAGCGGAGATAGCACGGCTGATTATGATGGCCATGACGGATGAGTGCTGCCTGTACTATTGTGCGGACGGGTGCGGTCTGGGGGCTTTCCGCAAAATGATGACCTATCTCGTGAATAGGGAGGACTCGCAGTACAGTTATCGGAACACGCTGGTGGCGATGGATGGAGAAAAGGTGGTTGGCATATCGGTGAGTTATGACGGCAGCATGCTTCATGAGTTGCGGCGAGCATTCATCGAGGCTGCCAAGGAGTATGTCGGCAAGGACAATTCCAGCATGGACGATGAGACGCAGGCTGGAGAACTATACCTCGACTCATTGGCTGTGCTGCCCGAATATCGCAGACAGGGCATTGCCCGACGGCTGATTCTGGCTACGAAGGAAAAGGCAGACGCGATGCTTCTGCCTTGTGTTGGACTCTTGGTGGACAAGGGAAACCCGGATGGCGAGGCTCTGTATTCCTCTGTTGGTTTCAAATACATGAACGACAGCCGGTGGGGAGGACATGAAATGAAACATTTGATATTGTAAATGTATGGATGTGATGGATACCTGCCCCGACTGCGAGTATGTGGAGAAGCAGGTGGTGGGGAATCTGAACAACCAACGGCTGCGTGTACACCAGGTGTACACAGAGTAAAATCTAAATAAGCAAAATGGATAAAAACAAAGGAGTTAGATTTTGTCTAACTCCTTGCTTTACGAGCACTTAGTGCTCACTTTTCTTGGCGCTTCAGGATGGGCTTGAACCAACGACCCCATGATTAACAGTCATGTGCTCTAACCAACTGAGCTACTGAAGCAATTATGGTGCGCTTTATCGAAAAGCGTTGCAAAGTTACGGGTTCTGCACCAATTTACCAAACAAAACGTAAAAAATTTGCAAAAAAAACGTGAAATGTGGATGAAAAGTCGTAATGTTGACTTCGCCTAAGTTACTCTCGTTCGACAACCTTTAGCTCGCTGGAGGCAAAAAAATGAAAAATAGGCTTTTTCATTTTGTATTGTGCTCACTTATCCGTAACTTTGCCACCACTTTCGGAATCATGCAAGTACTTATTATCAACACATCGGAGAGAATAGGGGGGGCAGCCATTGCCGCTAACCGCTTGATGGCAGCCTTGAAAAAGAATGGTGTCAAGGTGAAGATGCTGGTGCGAGACAAGCAGACAGACCACCTGACAGTGGTGGGCATAGGTGGCAACTGGAGAAAGACGCTCCGCTTTTTGTGGGAACGCCTGTGCATCTTTATTGCCAACCATTTCAGCACCCAAGGGCTTTTTCTGGTGGATATTGCCAACGCTGGAAAAGACGTCACTCGTCTGCCCGTCTTCCAGAAGGCTGACGTCATTCACCTCCATTGGGTGAATCAGGGGTTCCTCTCTTTGTCGGACATTCGGAAAATTCTGCATTCGGGAAAGCGGGTCATCATCACCATGCACGACCAGTGGTACTTCACAGGCATTTGCCATTATTCGGGCAAGTGCGAGAAGTACACCACGCTGTGTGAGAAATGCGAACAGATGAACGGACAATTGCTGGGCGACTTGGCCAAACAGGTGTTTCTCAAAAAGGAAAAGATTTACCACGATGCCCATTTGACCTTCGTAGGGTGCAGCCAGTGGATGGCTGATTTAGCGAGAAAATCGAAGCTGACCCAAGGACATCGTGTAGTCAGCATCCCCAATGCCATCGATACAGATCTTTTCCGCCCCCAAGCCAAAGAAAAGGCCAGAGAGTCATTCGGTTTGCCGATGGGTAAACGGCTGTTGCTTTTCGGATGCCAGCGTATTACCGACGAACGGAAGGGTTTTAAGCATTTGGTGGAGGCATTGAAACTCATCAAGCAGAAAAAAAACGAACTGGCTCAAAGCATCGAGTTGGTTGTGGTGGGCAAAGAGGCTGAAAGCGTTCGCAGTCAGCTGGCATTTAACATCATTCCCATCCAATATGTCAGCGACCCCCAAAAAATGGTCATGCTCTACAATGCCGTAGATGTCTATGTCACCCCCTCTTTGCAGGATAACCTGCCCAACACCATTATGGAATCGATGGCTTGTGGTGTACCCTGTGTGGGTTTCAATGTGGGAGGCATACCAGAAATGATTGACCACCAGCAGAATGGATATGTAGCCGCCTACCAAGATGCCACGGACTTTGCCAACGGCATCGTATGGGTGCTTTCCAACGACTATGAAGCGCTGAGCCGTCATGCGCGCAACAAGGTGATGACCACCTACAGCGAGAATGCCGTAGCACATAAATACTTGGAAGTGTATGAAAATTAGCATTATCACGGTCACATACAATGCGGAAGCCACTATTGAGCGGACAATGAGAAGTGTGGCAGAACAGACATACGCCGCTCATGAACATCTTGTCATCGATGGTGCTTCGCAGGACAAAACAGTGGAACTGGCGCGCCAATTCCCTTGTGCCACTGTGGTGAGCGAGCCTGACGAGGGGCTTTACGACGCGATGAACAAGGGCCTTCGTCTTGCTACAGGCGATTTCATCTGCTTCCTCAATGCGGGCGACACTTTGCACTGCAAGGACACGCTGGCTCACATTGCAGCCGAAGCTACTCACAGGTGGGGCGAATCGGCCGGCACAGGTGACATCGCCATCCTCTATGGTGACACAAATATTGTAGATAATAAAGGGGATTTCCTTCGTCCTCGCCGCCTCACGCCCCCCGAGCACCTTACTTGGCGCTCTTTCAAAGAAGGCATGCTTGTCTGTCACCAGGCTTTCTACATCAATCGGCAGGTCGCCCAGCCATACGACCTCACCTACCGCTATTCGGCTGACTTTGACTGGTGCATCCGTTGCATGAAAGAAGGAGAAAAACAGGGCATGCGCAATCTCTATGTCAAAGAGCCTGTAGCCGACTACCTGAACGAAGGCATGACCACGGCCAACCACAAAGCGTCGCTCAAGGAGAGATTCAGAATCATGGTGAAGCATTACGGATTGCTTGCCACTATTCTGCAGCACATTTGGTTTATCTTCAGAGCGATAATGAAAGGGGGAAAGGTTAAAAATTAAAAGATTAAAGCTTTGCTCTCCCATGGGGCATGAAGGCAAAGTATAAAAATCAGTGTGCATTAGAAGAATCTGTGGGAAAAGAAAGTATTATAAGATTAAAAGGTAAAAAGATTGTAAAAGTAAAAAAGAAGAGACAATGAAAAAAATTCGCCCTTCTAAACCAGAGCTGTTCTACTCGCTCAAAAACTACAACAAACAGAAATTCACCGCCGACCTCATGGCGGGCATCATTGTGGGCATTGTTGCCCTTCCTTTGGCTATCGCTTTCGGCATAGCATCGGGAGTGTCACCAGAAAAAGGCATCCTAACTGCCATCATAGCAGGTTTTGCCATCAGTGCCTTTGGCGGCAGCCGGGTGCAGATTGGTGGACCTACAGGTGCCTTCATCGTCATTATTTATGGCATCATCCAGCAATATGGACTCACAGGTCTCGCCATTGCTACAGTGTTGGCGGGACTCTTTCTCATTTTGTTAGGTGTGCTCCGATTGGGTACTATTATCCGCTACATTCCCTATCCTATTATTGTAGGGTTCACCAGCGGTATAGCCTTGACCATTTTCTCCACACAGATTAAAGATTTGCTCGGACTCCACATAGAGGGTGCTGTGCCGGCTGATTTCATAGAGAAATGGATTTGCTACATCCAAAACTTCGGCACCATCGACCTCGCCACTGCCCTTGTGGGCATCCTGTCCGTGGCCATCATTGCTTGTACCCCTCTCCTAAGTAAGAAAGTGCCTGGCTCGCTTGTAGCCATCATCGTGATGACAGTGGCAGGTATTGTGATGACCAATTACTTTGGCATTCATGTCGATACTATCGGCGACCGCTTCGAAATCAACCCCTCTGTTCCCGATGCCGACATTCCCGTCCTCTCTTGGGAAAACATCAAGGGACTCATCTCTCCAGCCATCACCATCGCAGTGCTGGGAGCCATCGAAAGCCTTCTTTCTGCCACTGTGGCCGACGGTATCATTGGTCACAAGCACAATTCCAACCAAGAACTCATCGGACAAGGCATCGCCAATGTGCTCAGCCCCATCTTTGGTGGCATTCCAGCCACAGGAGCCATTGCTCGCACCATGACCAACATCAACAACGGAGGCAAGACTCCCGTAGCGGGCATTATCCACGCTGTAGTGCTCCTGCTCATCTATTTCTTCCTCATGCCTTACGCCAAGTACATTCCAATGGCATGTTTGGCAGGTGTGCTGGTGGTGGTGAGCTACAACATGAGCGGCTGGCGCACCATCCGTGAGCTGATGCACAACCCCAAGAGCGACATTTTCGTCTTGTGGCTTACCTTCGGCCTCACCGTCATTTTCGACTTGACCATCGCTATCGAGGTGGGATTGATGCTCGCCTGCTTGCTCTGCATGCGCCGTATGGCAGAGACTACCCAAGTGAGTGTGCTCACGGAGGAAGACGATATTGACCCTACAGCCGAGACCGACCTGGCTGAGAATCCCAACATTGAGCACCTCACCATCCCCGAGCATGTGGAGGTATATGAAATCAACGGTCCCTACTTCTTCGGCATTGCCAACAAATTTGAGGAAGTGATGGCCAACATGAAAGATCGCCCCACTGTACGCATCATCCGCATGAGGCGAGTGCCTTTCATCGACTCCACTGGCATGCACAATCTGGAGAACCTCATCGAAATGTCGAAGAAGGAGGGCATCAAAATCATCCTCTCAGGTGTGAATGATTACGTGCGCGGAGTACTAAACAAGAACGGATTCGACCGACTCGTAGGCGAAGAGAATATCTGCCCCAACATCAATGTGGCCCTCGAGCGAGCAAAAGCATAGAACCTCCACCTTATCAATGACGCACAGGATTGAGCAAAAGGACACTCCCTCCCTCGCCATAGTGGGTGGAGGCGCAGCGGGATTCTTCTTGGCCATCAATGCCAAGGAGCTGATGCCAGAGCTGGAAATCACCATCTTTGAACGGCAAAAAAAAGTGCTTGCTAAGGTGGAGATTTCGGGTGGCGGACGATGCAACTGCACCAACACATTTGCTGATGTGACTGATTTGAGGCAGGTTTATCCTCGCGGGGCAAACCTGCTGAAGCGTCTTTTCAAACAATTCACTCCAGCCGATGCTTTCCAATGGTTTGAGCGTCACGGAGTGCCCCTCACCATCCAGTCCGATCAATGTGTCTTTCCCAAAGCTCAGGACAGCCATGCCATCATTGATTGTTTTCTTCGCGAAACAAAAAGACATGGCATCCATGTCCAATTAGGCACCAAGGTAGAGAACCCACAAACATTGCTACAGCAGTTTGACTTTGTGGCTGTAACCACGGGGGGAATGACCCCCAGCCAACAAACTGCATGGATTTCCACCACATCCGGACAAGTCAATTGGGTGCCATGTGTGCCCAGCCTCTTCACCTTCACCATCTACAATTCAGCCCTTACCTCTCTGATGGGGCTTGTAGTAGATGATGCCATCGCCCACATCCCTGCCACTTCGTTTCGCGCCCAAGGACCTTTGCTCATCACCCACTGGGGCGTGAGCGGTCCTGCCATACTGAAACTTTCCAGCTATGCCGCTCGCCATTTGGCCGAACAGCACTATCAGTCACCCTTGTTGCTGAACTGGACAGGCATTACTCATGCAGAGGAAGTGAAGCAACAGCTCACCACGCTTCTTCAGCAAAACCCGCAACGGCTACTTGACAACCTCCATCCCTTTGGTCTTCAGAGCCGCTTGTGGACCTATCTCCTTGCGAAAGCGGAACTGCGAGGAAAACCCTGTAGAGAATTAGGAAAGAAAGGCATCAACCGTTTGGTCGATTTGCTCACCAACGACACCTATCAGATAGCAGGTCGCAGTCCCTACAAGGACGAGTTTGTGACCTGCGGTGGCATCCCTCTCGACAGTATTGACAAGCAGACTCTTGAATCGAAACACACGCCCCATCTTTTCTTTGCTGGGGAAGTACTCGACATTGACGGTGTCACAGGAGGCTTCAATTTCCAAGCTGCCTGGACCACTGCATACGCTGTTGCCAAGGGCATTGAGGGAAAGCTCTAAAGACCCTATAAGCCTTATAAGCCCTATAAGGCCTATAAGACCTATAAGGCCTATGGAATCAGCCGAAGGAAAAGAGTGGCGATCTTCTTTGTGAAGACCGCCACTCTTTCTGTCAAAAATGGGGAGTAATAATCTTTTTTACTTGATTGCCTGGCCAGCTACGTTGTACTTCACACCGTTCTTCAGGATGACGATGCGGCCATTCTCGAAGAACTTGCCGTTCTGCTTGGCAGGAGTGGGCAAAACGCTTTCAAGGCCTTCGATAGCAGTAGGCACTTTTTCGCTTGTAGCACCATAGTAGGTCAATCTGAAGTCGTCAGCCTTGAACCAGTTGGTTGCGAGAGCCTTCACTTCAAGGACATCACCTTCCTGCAACTTGAAAATGATGCTTCCACGCTGTCCTAATTCTTTTGCATTGCTCATGGTGAATTCTACCTGCTCATCGTTGGCACCAAGAGAAACCTTGTTGCCTTGATCAGAAGCAAGGACAGCCGTCAACTCGTATGTTCCAGCAGGCAAAGCTTGCACTTTCTGCGATACATAATAGTCGAAAGTGGCCACATTCTTCCACGTATTGAACACGTAAGAGCCATCAACAATATCTATTGTGTAAGTTGCATTAGAATTTTCTTTCACACCAGTGTCATCACCCTTTGCAGCCTCCCAGCCACTCAAGTCACCTGTTTCAAAGCTGGCATTTACAATCACCTGAGTGAAATCAATGGGTTCAGCGTCAGAAGCCGTTTCGTAGGCCGGCACACGCAATTTAGCACAAAGAAGTTCAATCTCTTCCATCTTGGCTTGAGCTTCTTCGTCGGAATAATCGCCGTTGCTATAGCCCGAAGATAGAGCAGAATAAGCGCCGGCAGCCTCGTCGTAAGCAGCAGAACTGCTGTATTCCTCAAGGCACTGAGTCAACGATTCGAGCGCATTGCCCAAGTTCTGATAGGTAGCGATGCTTCCTTTGGCTGCACTGATAGCATTGATGATTCCTGTAAGAGCAGCGAAAGACTCTTCGCCAGTTTCAGCGTCTTCTGCAGCCTTAATAGCCGCATTCAAAGCAGCTCGAGTAGCTTCGCTCATTATCTCTTCAACCAGTTCTCCAGCTTCTTCCACATGCTCAGGCAGCACCTCGTCAATAGCTTCTTTATTCATGCCAATATATGTGAGGCGGAAGTTATCCCAGAGCGACCAACGTCCGTCGGCAGTTCCTGTCGTGTTTTTGATGCCAATCTTCAAGGTGCCATCCGTCACGACACCACGGACAGTGTTATCATAGTCGCCACGTGAGAACACGTTCGAAGCAGCATTCATGCCGTTGGGCAGACATATACCATCGCCAATAGGTGTGGAATTGTCCTCCAGCGGCGATTCGTATGGACCTCCAGCGGCAATGTTCAGCACAGCTGCCTCACTGTTGTTGGCATAGATGTATGTTAAGATTTCTTCCATCTCAGGGTCAGAAACGTAATTGTCGTATGCCACCTTCGTGTCACCACCGGGACGGTAGAAGGCCTGCACCTTGAGTTCATAAACACCATTAGGCATGCCTTCCAGCACCTGGTAGAAATCAAAGTTCGCATTCCAGCGCTCCACGCAAGGATTGCTGTCGGTCAAGCCGCCCCAAACAACGTCGGAATACTGCTCATCATGACTCCATCCATCAAGACGATTGTTGAAATTCGGATTGACGATGCTGTTGGTGCAGTCCATGCCAGGACCCAAACAATTCTTCCTCACGTCTTCAATCATTGCCGTGAGTTTTTCACACTCAGCAAGAACTTCTTCGGTCGAAAGTTCCTTCACACGAAGAATATCTGCCACCTCTTCTTTATAGTCGTATAAAGCGTCTGCTTGCTCACCAGCATAGCCAATCTCCTGCAGCTCTTCCACTTCTGCCACCTTAGCCACCAAATTGGCGTATGCGTCTGCATTAGCCTTTATGAGGGCTATTTCCTCGGCAAGTTTATCTTTGAAAGCCAGCACTTCCTCCTTGCTGCTCATGGCTGTCAAGTCGGTGGCAAGGAATTGGTTGTAGGCATTCAATGCAGCCACCTGCACGTAGTCATTTTCCGTGTATTGAGGAGCCGCTTCCACAGCAAAGTTCACCCAGTAGGCGTAGGAAGGCACCGAATTGCCCAAATAGAGCAAGTTGGCATCGTCAATACCAATCCAGCCCTGAATGGCCTTAGGCGACTTCATGCCCACTTCCAGCGTCCCATCTTCCACACAAGTGAAAACGGTGTAAGGAGTCATGTTAGTCGATTTCACCTCTACAGAGTCATTGCCAGCATACACGTAGGAACCCTCGCCAGCCACGGTATAGGCCGAAAGCGTGAACTGATAGACACCATTAGGCAGTCCAGTGATGGGCACATAGATTTTTCCTGTAAAATTGCTACCATGCCATGCTTCCAGGAAATACGTGTTATCCCCCTGCTTACCAGGAGTGCCCCCTGTCTGGAAGTTCTGTGCCGTAGGGCTCTGTTCGCGCTGCCAAACACCAGCACCCTGGTTCAGTTCAAAGTCTGCATCAGGAATGTACGTTTCTGTCAAATCCTTCGGGTTGTCAGGTGTGGCACTGTTCTCCTTATAGGCATTGATGGCAGCCAACACATCAGCCGCAGCCTGCTGCAACTGTTCGAGTGTAGCAGACGTATTGTTATAGACAGCTTGTGCCGAAGCTACATCCAGTTCAAACCCTGCTGCCTCGTCAATCCTTTCTTTGAGCAGCATGGCTGCGTCATACACCACGATGGCGCTAAAATAAGCTTGATAGTTTTCCAGCGTAACGATGCCCCATCGGATTTGCGAATCATCCTTATACTCTGGGTCTGTCAAGTACAGCTCCGTCTTGTTGGACGACTGGAGGTCAACACCAAGAGGGAAGCCAAGCAAGTCTTCCTGCTGATTAAAGATGTTGTAAGTACCATCGCCCGCGGGTTCAAACTTCCAAAAGTAAGTTCCGTGGTCGTTATAGTCCACCCAGATGGAAGACACATTTTCGGCCCACAGTTTCACCAATTGGCCTGCTTTGTCGCCCACCTCCACAGAGTCGGTGATGATGACATTGCCCGTTTCATCGTCAATCGACAACAAGCACTTATAGCCTTTAGTTGCACTGACCGATGCACGGGTGTTCCAAGAGTTTGCACCCAGGAAAAATGCCTGTGCATCAACATTGTAAAGATACACCGTGTCGCCATAGACGATTTCGCCATACTTGGGGACAGGTTTTGTCCATTGAGCCATAGCAGCAACGCTGCTCAATAAGGACACTAAAAGAAAGAGTAGTTTCCTTCTCATAAACAAAAGATTAGTTTAGTAAGATGATTAAAAATAGTTAGTTAATTGGATAAAATACGCTGCAAATATACAACTTTTTTTCTTCACTCCCATTTTTCCAAAAAGAAAAAATCAAATAAGGCACAAAAAAAGGTGGCGATTTCCATTCGCATGGAGTCCGCCACCTTCAAAAAATTGTCTAACCTTTTCTTTATTACATGATTTACTTAATCGCCTGACCAGCCACATTGTACTTCACGCCGTTCTTCACGATGACGATGCGGCCGTTCTCGAAGTACTTGCCATTAGCTTTGGCTGGAGCAGCCACGTCAATACCCTCGATGTCGGTTGGTTCCTTAGAACTGTCAGCACCAAAGTAAGTCAATTTGAAGTTGTCGAAGATAGCCCAGTCAGCGGAGATGGTGACATCCTTCTTCACACCGATGCGGAGCTTACCATCCTCACCCACCTTCACGATTACAGCGTTGAAACCTGGGTGCTTAGCAGAAGAATAGTAACCAATAGGTTCACCTGCATCATCAACGGCATCGAACCATACTGTAGCCTCAGCCATTGTGTTTGGTACCCAGTATGCACCATCACCAACAGAGGTGCTTCCAGCCAAAGCCGTTTCGAGCATGTCAGCGCAGATGCTCATGATAGGAGCAGAGCTTTCTGCACCATTCTCACCCGTAGCATAGAGCACTGTATTATAAGCGGGAGTGCCTTCCTCTGTCTGGGTGTTCGTGTAGTCGTTAGCGGAAGAACCTTGACGATAGTAACCCTGAACAGAAACCTCGTATGTACCAGCAGGCAGACCTACGATGTCCTGATATACGTCGAATGTCTTCTCGTAGCATTCAGCGTTGGTAGAAGTTGTACCACCAGCACCAAAGCCTGTTGACCAACCGTCGAAGTTGCCAATCTCGTCGAATGTGGCATTAACAATTACGTTTGAAACGTCCACAGGATTTTCGTCTGTAGCAGAAGCGTAATTGACTGGCATTGCTAATTGAGTGATGTACCCCTTCATCTTAGCGAGGATAACTGTGATTTCCTCCAAAGTAGCATCAGCGTTGCTGATAGCTTCCATATTGGCATTCATGTAAGCGTTAGCCTCTTCAGCCAGTGCTGCATTTTCTGAATTCTCAATGGCCATAGCCAGCGACATCTGCGTGTTGTCAGCGTCAGCGTAAGCATCAACCGACTTCTTGGCATAGTCGATAGCTTCGTCAATCTTAGCAATGAAAGCAATGCACTCTTCTGAAGTCTTCAGGTCCTTCTTACCCTTCTCCAGGTCTTCAGCACTCTTCACTGCATCGTTACCAATCACCTTACCATCATTCTGAGCGGATTCGATATATTTGTTGAGTTCAGCCAGCTTCTGGTCGATGGCAATCTGGTAAGCATCAGCACCGTCGCCAAGGTATGTCAGACGGAAATTGTCAAAGATGACCCAGTTGCTTGAGTTTGTACACTTCACACCTACGGTCACGTCAGCAGCTTCCTGCAGGGTGATGTTGAGCGTGGTGGTGTAGTCGGGGAATTCATTTCCTTCAATTGTGTGGCTGAAGTGATAGTTTGCACCTGGCATACCGTTAGGCACATAACTACCGCCAGACAGCTGGTCGTCCCACCATGTGCCATCAGAGAACAGCTGCTCTTCTGTTGCATAGTCAGTGATGAGTGGGAGTGAAGAAGACTGCTCCTGGCCATTAATGGTGGCATAGAGCGCACCTTCGTTCTTGGAGCCGTCATCACAACGTACGAAGCCCTGGCAAGTGAACTGATAGAGACCGGCAGGCATGTTGAAAATAGTTTGAGACATAGTAAACTGAGCATGATATACCTCAGCATTGCCCGACTCCATAGTGATGTCAGACATTGTACCGTTAGGATTGGCATTGATACCACCCCATGCTGGTCTTGCACCTGTAGTAGCCCAACCAGAGAAGTCCTTGTCGAAGTTACCGTTCTGAATCATGAAGGTGATGTCGTCACCAGCTTCCAAATTCTCGGAAACGTAGTTGTTGATGGCGGCTGAGAGCTTGTCGGTGAGACCCTCAATCTCCTCAACCGTGTAGCTGCAGTCTCTGTAAGCCTCTTCCCATTCACCGAGCATATCGCTCAAATCGTCAGAGATGCCTGCAAACTTGGTGCCGTCGAACTGTTCCATTCTCTCAGCAGCCTCGTCCTGCAGAGCCAACAGTTTGTCGTATGCTTGGATAGAAGCGGCCAGTGTAGCCTGAGCAGCCTCCAATGTCTTCTGAGCTTCAGCATATTCGCCACCGTTTTCAGAAATGTTCTTGGCATTGGCCAGGGCTGTTGTGTAGGTTTCCAGATCGCCCGAGTAAGCCTTCAGATCATCCATTTCCTCGGCAGGATAAGTTTCCTCTGCCTTAGCAATGGCTGCATCAAGGAACACCTTCTCTGGGTCATCCGTTACTTCGCCATAATAGAAGAGTTCGAGGTTGTCCATTGCAATCCAGTTGGCTGGCATCTTAGCCTCTGCACTGTTGATGACGCGCAGACCAAGTGTCATAGAACCACCCGTGTGGATGAAGGTGAACTCGAAATGCTCTGGCTTGCCATCCTTTGTGTACATGTCTGTGTAGTATTCCTTGCCGTCGAGCGAAGCCTTGGCAAAGAGCTGCACATCGTCAGGATAGTGGTCAGGATTCGATGGATCAGAAACACGATTCTGGTTGCTTACAATGGCATCCACAGACAACATGTACTTACCTGCTGGCAGAGCAGGGATGGTCTGTGTGATAGAGCCGTCGCCCAGGTAATTAGGAGAGTTGTTGTCTTTCCAAGCTTCGATGAATCCACTCACCCAAGCATCGCCGTTGATGTAACCCATCACCACTTCGCCTGTCTCAGGAATGGTGATGTTGGACGTACCAGAAGAGTACTGATAGCCGATGTTTGTGGCAGCAGTAGAATTACCCTGATAGGTAATGTCCCATCCGTTAATGGTGCCGTCAGCAAAGTTGTTGTTTACGAACACGCCCGACACGTCGTTCTTCTCGCCCTGAGTGATGTTGGCAAAGTATTCTTTGATCTCCACCCAGCGGCCCTTGTCGTATGCTACATCGGCGGCAGCCTTCAGTTCGCTTGCTGAACTTTCCAGATTGTTATACACTGCAAACTGGTCAGCCAGCTCTGAGGCGGCAATGCCGTTGTTCATGGCATACTCAATCTGCTTCTTCAGGTTCTCTGCGGCCAGATAGGCTGCAACTTTGCCTGTGTAAGCATCATATTCGTCTGGAGCAACGAACTGCCAAAGGTCATATACTTCGCCCTCAAAGGCGGTAGCACCTTCAATGGTTTCTCCCTCAATGTCATACGAATAAGTGGCATCTGGATTGTAGATGAACACACGTGTGTTGCCTTCTTCACCCTTCACCTTGGTGCCCACTACAAGTGGACCCGTGAAACTCTTTTCCACTTCAGTGTCAGTGTTTTCGTCCACCTCTGTCCAAGAATAGGTGTTCAGCAGTTTGTAGCCTCCACCATCTTGCTTTTCCACCACCCAAGTGGCTGTGCCGGGATAGTTTGCGCTATTGGCAGAACCATCCACCCACAGAGCATCCCAAGAGTTGCACGACACGTAGAGCCATTTGTTCTTGTTCGTGTACTGCGCTGGATAGCATTGTAGATTCCAGTAACCGCCATCAAGTGCTTTCATGCGAATGGTGTCACCATACTCCGAGACCGATGCACGAGTGTTGTATTCGTTGTGACCAACCAGGAAACCATTGGCCTTCACGTTGTAAAGGAACAGATTGGTTTCTCCGTCATCAGCCATCTCAACGAAGTTTGTCACTGTTGGCTTTGTCCACGTTGCTGTGAAGCTTTGCGCAAACGAACTTGCACTCATCAGCAACGATGCCAGAAAAAGTAAACTTTTCTTCATAATGTTGTTAGTAATTAAAGATTAGTAAACAAATATTTCGTAACTTTGTATCTCGAAAACTAAAAAACAGTCTTAGATTAGTTGAACGCCAACTTTCCTAAAATAGCAGATATAATAGGTTAAAGTCGTTTTATATTTTTGTTAAAGATCAGTAAATTTTGCCCTTTCCAATTCATCTCTTCGTTAATCTTTCCCTTCCATGTGGTCTGCGATGCGATGCAAACCAATGCCGATGATAAAAGTAAGGACTGCCGTTACAGCCATACCGCCAATTACATTTTGAGCCACTTCTGTAGTGGAGAAGCTGGGAGTAATAAAGGCTCCTGTCGCTGTCAATTTGAATACTTAGCTACTTCTCTCACTATGCCGGAAGCAAAAATATTCATACAAATTTCTGTTTGTTCCTGAAATAATCTATTGCAAGACCAGCAGCGACAAATGCCATAATTGCGGCAAGAGCTATATAACCATAATATACGTACATAGGCAATTCCCTTGTTTTTACCGTGTGTTTCCTGTGTCCCCCCTATGTGGGTTTCACAGTTTTGGGGGCAAAGATAGAGAAGAAAAATAAATGTAACAAATAATTTAACAAAAAAATCAAGAAAATGTGACGAAATGATGTTTTAACCTTTACAGATGTATCGGTGAATCGATACCTTAACCCATTAGAAAGCCATTAGAACGTCTATAGAAAAGTGCTTTTCTATCGATGCGAGGTACATGCGAGGTACATGCGAGGTACATGCGAGGTACTATAGAGGTAGAAAATGGGTAGAGTGCAATGTTCTACCCACTTTCTACCGAGCTGCTCGATGCAGGTTGTTGAGAATGGTACTTTGTTTCACTTCGGCATAACGCTGCGTGGTGCGCACACTGCTATGCCCCTGCGGTCTTGCACCCAAATCTACTCCAAAATCAACTAAAAACAATTGAAAGCTAATTTTTAGAACATACCGTAAACGAATCTCGTCTATACAATTGTGGCGGGCTCCCAATGTGGGGTGTCCGCCACTTTTTTGTTGATTTTCTTTGCAGGATGAAAGAAAAGGCGTAACTTCGCAACATGAACAGGACTTATAGAGACATAAAGAGGCTATTTGAGGAGAATGGCATGGAACGCGGGGAGGCCAAAGCGACGGCACTCCTCTTGATGGAGAAGGTGTGCGGATGGACAGTAGAAAATGTGTTGATGGACAACGGCAAGCCGATAGCCAGCGAAAAGGTGGAAGATGTGAGGGAGAAGGCTTGGCAAGTGAGTGAGGGAGCTCCCGTGCAGTATGTGCTGGGGGTAGCTGACTTTTGCGGCATGGAACTGCTGGTGGAGCCTGGGGTGCTGATTCCGCGACCAGAAACGGAGGAACTGGTGAGATGGGTAGTGGCCGATTGTGAGCAACGCGTGGTGAACAAGACGGGGCAGATGGTGAGGATGCTTGATGTGGGCACAGGAAGTGGGTGCATAGCAGTGGCATTAGCCAAGATGGTGGAGGGTGCTGAGGTGGAAGCATGGGACGTGAGTGAGGTGGCCTTGCGCATAGCCAAACGAAATGCGGAGAAACAAGGAGTGAAAGTGTCATTTGAGCAGGTGGATGTGTTGGGAAATGGTAACGACAGTGGTAACACGATGGCTTATGACATCATAGTGAGCAACCCACCTTACATTTGCGAAGAGGAATCTGCGGAGATGGACAGGAATGTGCTGGAGCATGAGCCAAGGTTGGCTTTGTTTGTCCCCAATAACGACCCACTGATTTTCTACAAGAAGATAGTGCAAATGGGCATGAGGATGTTGAAAGAGGGTGGGGGACTCTACTTTGAGGTGAACCGCCGATTTGGCAACGAAGTGGTGGAGCTGCTGAAAGGGATGAATTATCAGGAAGTGGAGCTGCGAAAGGATATGTTTGGCAACGACCGAATGGTGAAGGCAATAAAGGGATGACATTTTTCGTTACTTAATTGAACTAAAGGTTGAGAATGATGAAAATACCAAGAATAAAGGAAAACTATTTTGTGTTAAGACTCATGTTGGGTCTTGTACTCCTGCTTGCAACGAATAGCTTGCTGGCTGACGAATGGAAGATTTATGCCTCTTACCACAATGTCACCAAGGTTGTGAAGACCGACTCGCGCATCTTTGTGCTTGCCAATGGCGATTTGTTCAGCTATGACAGTGAGGACAACATGGTGGAACTTTATGATAAGACGAATGCACAAAGCGATTTTGGCATTGCCGACATTGCTTACTCTGCGGAATGTAAGAAATTGGTGCTGCTCTATGAAAACGGTAACATTGACCTATTAGGCATGAACGGTTCGGTGTGGAACATGCCCGACATCAAGAAAAACTCCCTGAGCGACAAGACTCTGAACGAACTGAAGGTGGTGGGAGGTGAAGCACTCATCAGTCTGAATGCGGGCTTGGCACTCATCAATCTGAATGAGGGGTATTTTGTGGATTTCTATACATTTGGCAGCAAGGTGACGAATGCGACAATAGAGAATGGAAAGATTTATGCCAAGACAGCTGCGGGGGTGATGGAGGGAGACCGAAGCAAGAACCTGCTGGATGGTAACAACTGGATCAAGATGGCTGCCAGCACCGTGAACTTCGGACTGACCACGGCGGAAAAAGAGGAGGCTGCGGCGTTGCTGGAACAGGTGAAGAACATTGTGCCCAATTCGCCTGTGCGCAACTACTGCTACAAATTGAACATGGTGGGAAACCGACTTTTGGTGGCAGGTGGAAACTTTCATTATCCGAACATCGATCGGGCGGGAACTGTCATGATGTATGAGGATGGGAAATGGAGCGCATTTGACGAGGAAGCCATCACAGCCTCTGTGAAGGCACGAGAGTACATGAATGTAACCGATGTGGTGCAGGATGCCAATGATCCTCAACACCATTGGGTGAGCACCCGCACATCGGGAGTGTATGAGTTCAAGGATTTCAAAATGGTGCATCACTATGATTCCGACAATTCACCGCTGACATCGATTTTACCCGATGTGGCCACTTACTATTTGTATGTATGGACTTCGGCTATGGCACAAGACCCTCAAGGGAACCTGTGGATGTGCAATGACCAATGTGACACGATTTTCCGAGTGCTCAAAAAGGATGGCTCCTGGAAGTCACTTTATTTTGAAGAAATTGCTAAAAAGCCCACATGGGACAATACCATTTTCGACCAGCGGGGGTGGGCATGGAGCACTTGCCGACGAACGACGAATGAATTTGGTGCATCGGGCATCTTCGTCATCAATACCAATGGCACCATCGACAATACGGCTGATGACAAACACCGATTCCTTTCCTCCTTCACCAACCAAAACGGCGATAGCTACTCGCCCGACCTCTACTATTGTGTGACAGAGGACTTGGACGGCACAATGTGGATGGGGTGCACGCATGGCATCTTCATCACCAGAACGCCCGAAAACATCTTTGATAGCAACTTCACCCTCACCCAACCCATCGTACCTCGCAATGATGGGTCGGGATTGGGCGACTACCTACTGAGCGGTGTGCCTGTGAAGTGCATCGTTATTGACGGAGGCAACCGAAAATGGGTGGGAACGACCGAGAATGGCGTGTATCTGTTGAGTGCCGATGGCATGGAAACAATTGAGCATTTCACTACAGAAAATTCTCCGCTCATCAGTAACGAAATCAACGACATGGCCATCAATGGAGAGACAGGTGAGGTGTTCATCGCCACTCCCAAGGGGTTATGTTCCTTCCAAGGCGATGCTACCGATCCTGCTACAAGCATGAAGTCGAGCAGCCTGAAAGTGTTCCCAAATCCTGTGCGACCAGAATACCAGGGAAATGTGCACATTACAGGCCTGATGTACAATTCCGACGTGAAGATTGTCAGTGCGGCAGGCAAACTCGTGGCTGAAGGCACCAGTGTGGGAGGCGAGTTCTCGTGGAACTGCTGCTACAACAACGGGCGGCATGTGGCCTCAGGCATCTATTATGCCTTATGCACCGATGAGGATGGGAAAAATGGGGCTGTGGCCAAGATTCTTATCATCAAATAACGCAGCGTGGAGGACATGAGGGATAACTGCTTCACCTTTCTGAGATACGTATTTGCATTAGGCATCTTCTGCAACCATCTTTGTATCACCCGGGGTGAAGACATTTTCCTTTGCAACAGTGCCATCTTTGTCGCAGGCTTCTTTGCCATGAGTGGTTTTCTGAATTTCAACAGCTATCAGAACTTGCCTGATGTGAAACGTTTCGTCCTGAAAAGGATTCTGAGAATCTATCCACCCTATGCCATTGCAGTCTTCGGTGCTTTCATCGCTTCTTTGTTCCTGACGGTTTTGCCTCTGGAAACTTTTTTAAAGCAATCGGAAACATGGAGCTACCTATGGGCGAATCTTCTCTTCTTGAACTTTCTCCAGCCCACATTGCCAGGAATGTTTGAGGAGAATGTCATGCCCTTCATCAACAGTTCGTTGTGGACTATGAAGATTGAAGTCTTGTTCTACATCAGCCTTCCAATGGTTCATTGGGCCATGAAACGCTGGGGAACTAACCGCACACTGCTATCCATCATCCTCCTTTCATTGTCCTATTATTATGCAACGTTATTTGCGTACCTCTATACTGAGAACCCTTTGTTCTCTACACTCAACTATCAATTTCCTGGCGAACTCTGCTTCTTCTACATCCCTGTACTGATGCTCAACAACTGGACGTGGGTGAAGAAGCACCTGAACGCATTGTTGGGAACCTCTGCGGCGCTTCTGCTGCTCTATTGCGCCGACTGGCATTTTCAGTTCCTTCTTCCCCTTTTCCTGCCCGTGCTGGTCATCACTTTCGGGTACGGATGTAAGTGGCTGCTTCGCACAGCTGTCTGGAAAGACTTCTCCTACGAATTTTATCTTTTCCATTTTCCCCTTCTGCAAATTCTTTTCATGGCAAAGGGGACTGGCCTACCAACCGTGAGTGCTTTTTTCGTGATACTGCCTGTTATTTTTATCATCGCCATCGCTGTCCATTATCTTTGTAAGACAATGACAGTCCATTTTCAACATCCTAAACTTGCATGAACATGCTTTCCATACTCATTCCCACCCACGACTACACTTGTTATCAACTGGTTCATGACTTGCATGAACAGGCTGAGCAATTGGGCGTGCCGTATGAAATCATCGTGGCAGAAGACGGCAGTCGGTCACAGGTCGATATCATTGCCAACCACAAGATGGTGGAACTGAGCCATTGCCGGCACATCGTCAGGAAGGAAAATGTAGGGCAAGCCTCAACCAGGAATGAACTGGCCATGATGGCTGCATACGACTGGCTCATCATCATCGACAGCGATGCCGTTGTGGAAAAAAAAGATTTTCTATACACCTATTTAAATTATATAGGGAAAGCTGATGTGGTAGTAGGTGGTTTGTATCACCAGGCCACCAATTCCGACCCAAACAGGTCGCTCCGATTCAAGTATGAAAAAGAGGCTGACCTGCACCGCAGTGCGCGTGAACGGAGTCTGCAACCTTACAAACGCCTCACTTGCTTTAACATCATGCTATACAAACCTACGTTCTTGACCATCCTCTTCGACAAAGATTGTCACGAATATGGCTATGAGGATGCGCTCTTCGGGGTGGAGTTGGAAAAGCGCGGCATTCCCATTCTGCACATTGACAATCCTCTCATGCACAATGGGTTGGACACCAACATCAATTTCTTGAAAAAAAGCGAAACGGCACTCCGAACCTTGAAAAGACTGAACGGGAAGATGGAAAGCCACAGCTATGTGGGACGAACGATGCTACAGCTACGGAAGTACCATCTCAGTGGGGCCATGCGCTTGTTTTTCCACATATTTCAGCCGCTCATGCGAAAGAACTTGCTCTCCAAGCACCCATCGCTGTTCCTTTTTTCTGTCTATAAATTGGGCTATTACTCTACACTCTCTTCTCTTCCCACCGACAAGGTGTAGGGGTTGGATGTCTGCAGACAAGCAGATGAGGGCACATCTTGGGCTATCTGTAGTTCCCACTCTTCTGCAACCTTAATGATTTTCTCTTCAGGTAGTTCCAGTTCAATGAGTTCATCGGCAAAGAGGTTGGCCTCATAGAGCACATGCAATCGGTATTGCCCCCGATGAGGGGTAAATACCGTGCTCTTATGAAAACGGCGAGTGCTCACTTCCTCAGCAACGAGGGTCAAGCCCTGGCGACCTAAATAGAAAGAAGCTCCTCCTTCAAAAAGCGGCTCCATCAAGAGATAGAATCGCCCCGCCATTTCCACATTGTGGTTTTGGAAGGTGATGCTAAAGTCCTGCATCTGTCGGTTGATGAGCAAGTCGGGAATATCTACTTCTTCCAAAGTGAGATAGGCGGTAGAAAGTGTGTCGCTCTGAAGGGTGACGGCATTCCCTTTCACACTTGCCAGCAAGTAGTTAGGCGTGCCGGTGCAAGTCAGTGCCTCACGCCATTCCTTTCCTCCTCCAATCTTATTGTCCATGTACATGGGCACAATGGTATAAGCTCCATCTTCCACCTCAGCAGGAATGGTAAGTGTGAGGGTGTCGGTATAGGTCGTATCATCCACTTCCTCCAACAGGAATTCATGCTCGTAGGTATAAAGGGGGCAAACGGGTTCATCCCCCTTCTTGAGCATCAGCACCACATCGTCATCGAGCAAGTTCCAGCCCACATTGGAGAGGTCGTGCACTGTCAGCTTCAAC
Organism: uncultured Bacteroidales bacterium; assembly: GCA_902789725.1. Classification (GTDB taxonomy): domain Bacteria; phylum Bacteroidota; class Bacteroidia; order Bacteroidales; family Bacteroidaceae; genus Minthosoma. Next base: position 16,989 of record CADAPC010000019.1, on the reverse strand, counting down.
CGATTACGAGGATATGTCGGCTTTGGGGTCTCCTCGTCAACCACAGCCCGAATGTACTGAAACGCAAAGTTGTGACGCTCCGTCCCAGTTGCAGCAGGATGGTTTTCGGGCATGATGCCGATGGTGAACATTTGCAGGATGTTGTAGCCGTTTTCGGGAGAGTCCTTGTCGTACCATTTAGGCTGATTGGGCACAAGGTCGGGCAGATAGGTCCAAGCATTGTCGTCAATGTTCTGATTCCCCCAGCAAGCATGAAACCAGTCGCGCTCATCGTAGCCGTCCAGCACAAAAGCGTGGCCGCCATTCAAGTTATATCCCGATATCAACACGGGTCTTCCCGCCGCCAACTCCTGCTTCAACATCAGGGTAATTTCTGCCAATGAATAGAAGTCACGGAAGTACATCTGAGTACCTCTATCATAACCAAAGTAATTGGCGAGTGCCATGGGTTGATAGACAGAACGGGCACCACTCGCTCCTATTCCATAGTTCATGTTGACGGCGATGCCGCAATCCACACTCAGCAATGCCACCGCATCGGCCTGTTGTTGCGTGTATTTCCCCTCCACATATTGATCAAGCATATTCTCCCAATCGTATGTGTGGAGTGAGAAGTCGGCCGAAAGCGATTGCTGGCATCCTGCCACATCCACATATTCATGCGACCCTGTCCCCTTGTGAGGCCATTTCCAATAGTGCATCACTTGCGACATGGCGGTAGCTACACATCCCACAATGCACCGTTGACCAGTACTATCGGTAGGACACTTGTCATTGAATGGTGTATATTGATTCCATTCGTCAGTTAGAAGAGGCTCCACCCTCTCAGGCAGCGATTGCGATTCCACAAAGTAACGACTATTGCGACGAATCAGACGCTGTGCCATCAAGTCTTGCGCTACAAGGACGAGCAGGAGACAAAGGAGAATGTTTCGCATGCAGATGTGGAATGATTTTCAGAATTTAAGGAGAGCGTTTTTTATTCTTGGATATAGATGCGTTGCACACGGTTACTGACTCCTGTCAGCACCTCGTAAGGTATCGTACCAAGGGCATCGCTCAAAACGGTGACGGAGAGGTTGTCGCCAAATATTTCCACTTGGTCACCCTCTTTGCACTCAATGCCCGTTACATCTATCATGCAGACATCCATGCAGATGTTGCCCACATAGTAGGCTTTTTGTCCATTGACGAGACAGTAGCAGCCACGGTTGCCAAGGTGACGGTTCAAACCGTCGGCATACCCGATAGGGATGGCTGCGATGCGACTGTTACGGTCAAGGATGGTACGCCGCGAATAGCCGATGCTGTCGCCTTTGGGCACCTCACGAATTTGGAGGATGGTTGTTTTGAGGGTTGCCACATTGTTTAATATATGATTATTGCGGGCATTGATGCCGTAGAGTCCTAAGCCGAGACGCACCATGTCGAGGTGATATTCAGGAAAGTGTTCGATACCGGCCGAATTGCAAATGTGACGGATTATTTTATGGTGATAAGCCGCTTGCAGTTGTTGGCTGGCACGGTCAAAGAGCTCAAATTGGTGGCGGGAAAATGCATCGAATTCGTCACCGTCACTGCCTACAAAATGACTGAACACCGAACAGGGTACCAGGGCTGTCTGCCGCTTGAGCCGTTCGATGAGTTGGGGCATGTCCTTCTCCGGGTTGAAGCCAAGACGGTGCATACCCGTGTCGAGTTTGATGTGGATGGGGAAATTGGTGATTCCTTCTTTCTCTGCTGCACGAATCAATTGTTCAAGCAGGGAGAAACTGAACACCTCTGGTTCCAAGCGGTAGTCGAAAAGCATCTTGAACGAAGTGGTCTCAGGGTTCATGATCATGATGTTGGCGGTGATGCCCGCTTCACGCAAGTCTGCCCCTTCATCGGCCACGGCCACAGCAAGGTAGTCAACGCCATTATCCTGTAAGGTTTTGCTCGTCTCTAACGACCCCACACCGTAACCGCTGGCCTTCACCATACATACCATCTTTGTTTCTGGCTTCATGAAGCGGCGGTAATAGCGCACATTGTTCACCAGTGCATTGAGGTTCACCTCTAAGATGGTTTGGTGCACTTTCAGCGTGAGAAGGTCGCTCAACTTGTCGAATCGGAACTGTCGTGCACCCTTGATGAGGATGAACTCATCCTTCAGACGGTCAAACACCTCACTCCGCAACAATGCATCGAGCGTACGGAACATATAGTGCTCCATCGGGAAATAGTCCGCACAAGAGCAGATTTCCTCACCTACGCCAATCACTTTTTCAATGCCCCGCGAGGCGGCCATTTGTGCCACTCTTGAATAGAGGCTACGGGGCGACTCTCCACTCTGTAGGATGTCGGAGAGGATGAGCGTGCGATGCTGCTTGCTGGTTTCCGGACGGCGACTCATGAAATCGAGCGCAATGTCGAGCGACTGCACGTCTGAGTTGTAGGAGTCGTTGATGAGGGTGCATCCATTCTTTCCGTCTTTCACCTCCAACCGCATGGCCACAGGTTCTAAACGAGACATGCGTTCACATAGCTGAGCAATGTCAACCCTCGACTGCAAGGCCAAAATGGTAGTAAAACAAGTGATGGAGTTTTCAATGGAAGCATCGTCAATGAAGGGGATGGTATATTGTCCCACTTCGTCACGCCATTCAAAATGCACCGTCGCCTTGTTGCCCTCCTTCTCTATTTGCCGTACTTTCAATGCTACTTGCTTTTGCCCTTCGGGCAAGGCTTCGGCACAACGCTGCACAATGGCATCGCGCGAGTTGACAACCACTGTGTCGCAGTGCGCAAACAGTTTCATCTTCTCACTACATTTAATTTCGTAGCTCATAAAGTTCTCCTGATGGGCGGTGCCTAAATTGGTCATCACGCCAATCGTTGGTTTGATGATACGTTCCAACCGTTCCATCTCCCCGGGTTGCGAAATGCCCGCTTCGATGATGGCCAAATCATTGTGCTGACTCACCATCCACACGCTCAACGGCACACCCACCTGACTATTATAGCTCCGGGGCGACCTGCACACATGATAGTCGGGCGAAAGCAGCTGATAGAGCCACTCCTTCACCGTGGTTTTTCCGTTCGAACCTGTAATGCCGATGACGGGAATGTGGAGCTGGCTACGATGGTAGGCGGCAAGCGTTTGCAAAGCCTGTAGCGGCGATTTGACAACGAGGAAATTGGCCTCCAGACCTATAACGGCCTGTTCCACCACAAAATTCCTCACACCTCGCTTGTAAAGTTCTTCCACATACTTATGTCCGTCGTTCTTCTCTGTCTTCAGTGCAAAAAAGAGCGTTTCCTCAGGAAAGCAAAGGCTTCGGCTGTCAATCAGCAGCCAGTTAATCTTTGCCTCAGCCATACCCTTTCTCTCTGCGCCAATCACCTGCGCAATTTCATCAATACTATACATTTTTTTTAATTCTTAAATTACCTCTCAACTATCTCTCTGTGCTGCGCTTGCCGCCACGCTTTCATCGCTTTGGCCACAGCATCTTTGGTTTTGTTGTCCATATATGTGTCTTGAAACCGTTGCCATATATACTCCACAGCCACCTCCGATGGATGAATCATGTCACTCGCATAGAAGCGGTAGTCACGCAGTTCGTCAAGCACTATTTCGTAGGCAGGGAAGTAAGCGCATCTGCCATCCATCGATTCCATATCCACCAATTCATCCATCGCCTGCAACAGGATTCCCTTCGAAATCTGATTCACGTGATACCCGTCGCGCTTGTGGCGAATGGGGCTGACTGTAAAGATAACTTTCAGCTTTGGGTTCACCGATGCCAACAATTGGAGGAGCAGCTGCCATTGGTCAACTATGTCGTAAGCGGAGAGCCGTTCACGCACAAAGAGGTTGTCGGGCTGTTTGTGGCAGTTAGCCACCAACATTCCTGTCTCTTTCAACCGATAGATGATGGCTGTGCCGAAGGTAATGATAAGCACATCGGCTTGCCTCAAAAACGCAGCCACTTCATGCGTTGTGCTGTTCACCCGCTCCACTAACGTCTCCCTTTTTGCTGACGAGAAACAGCTGTGGTGCATCCACGAATGCCACACACCGTCAACTTCACTCCGAACCAGCTCTGCCGAATCGACCATCAACATTCGCTCGCTGATGCTTCTCAACAAGCTGGCCGCAACACTGGCAGGGTTGTAGAGCGTGCCGAAGGGATTCACCATCGCTTCAAAGCCACCCCTCACCAGTCGCTGCCCCACCTCGTCGGCAAAGCACGAACCCATTAGCAGCACCTTCGCGCCTACCTCCATCTTCCATTCCGACAGAGGAATGTCTATGCGGGTCAAGAACTCCATTGCTCACACTTATCTATTGCGTCCGCGCCGTTTCACTCGCATATCCACTATATAGTCGATGCCTAAAGCACCAGTGAGGATATAGGCCACACAGGTATCACCTTCTTCAACATAATGGTAAAATGGAGCAGACTTGTCTTCGGGCAAAGTTACTTCTTGCCCATTGTCGAGAAAACGAAATGCAAAGCCGTCATCCTGATGAGTGTGCTGATGCGCAGTGATGACACAAGTGCGTTGATGGAGTTCCTTGTCTTTTGCGAACGAATAATTGAGTCGTTCGTAGGCTATATTCAGACAACAGAATGCAAAAAACGACAAAAGAATCACTGCGACGATAATTAGCAAGGGAATGCGTATTTTTTTGATAAAGATGCACAATATACCCGGGAAACAAAGAATACCTGTAATGACGGCCATTGCCTCAGCTGCCATGTGGAGAGTGGAATTGAGGGAAACGATGTTGTCGGGGGGCGCACCTACAAAGACAAGTATGCCCACGCTTGCCACTACCACCAGCAGAAACACCAATAGTGCGGTTTGTAGATAGAGGTTTGTAATTTGCTTCATTGCATATTTTCTTTTTAATGATTATCTAAATCCGCTGCCGCCGCCGCCACTATGTCCTCCACCGCCAGAGTAGCTGCTGCGTCCGCTACCACCACTGCTGCGGGAGGAAGAAGAAGAAGAGGAACCGCGGTAACTACTACGTCTGGCTAAGTGTTCGGCAACGGTCAGATAGCGGCGCGTTTCGACAAAGCTGGAGGCCATGATAGTAGTGATGGGCGAGAGGTCGCTCAACAAGCGCATGATCTCGTCAAGTTGAGCCACATCGGGCGCCACCTTCTTCATGTCAGCGCGCACTTGGTCGGCAATGCCATAGTAAGTGGCAAACACCAGGTATTCTTTCCATAATGCCACCTCCTCGATGTGGCGTTCACCTACTAACGAGAAATCCTTGAGATAGTGCAGGAAACCAAGCACTTCCTTCACCTCGTCAGTCACCAGACGAGTGTCATCCTCCCGCCCTTCGGCAAATATATAGAGGGCATCGGCCAACGGGCGCAGTTCTTCCATGTGTTTGTTCACATACATGCGCAACTCTTCGGGCTGTAGCAGGTGGTCGTCGTTTGATGCTTTGTAGAGCATGTCATGCAGTGCATGCTCCATGCCATCATCATCGAGTTGCCCACGGAAAACCGCTTTCACCGCATTCTCTCTGTCTTTATCCATAGTAATGCTGTATGAGTTCATGTTGGCAAGCAGACTATCTCGTTGCTTCGCTGAGCATGACTGTGGTGGGCAGATGCGGAAGAGCTTGCGTGTGTTGCCTTTATGGTCGATGTCGGTATCGAAGGTGATGCCCCCTTTGTAAAAAATGCGCAAGACAAGGGCTTCGCAGAGGTGCTGTAGGGAAAAGCTCACGAAGCCTGGATAGGTCTTGTGCGCAAGGCGCATGATGGTGGTGACGGAGCGGAGTACAAGACCTGATTTTAAGAGGTTGCCCTCAAGGGGTGGTTCACGCCAATAGGGCACATCGTCCCATTTCTGACCACCCATCATGCCTGTTAGCCGTTCGTAATCCTGCTTAAACATTCGTTGCCATTTCATATTCTCCTTCATCTTATTAACAATAACATAAATGATAATGCCACCTATAATGAGAAAGGCGATGGCAGCTGCCCACCTGTCACCATCATCATCGTCAGTATTATGTTTATAGAAATTTTGCACATGCCCCGTGCCGTTGATTCCTCCCATCAGCGAACTGGGCACAGTGCCACTGTCAAGCGTGTCGCCCATCGCAATGGTCATGTCGTAGTCGCTGTCGATGAGGGCTGGCCGTTTCACCAAGTCCTTGAAAGTGCCTTGACGCTTTGCAGTGGGGTGCAAAATGCCTTTTTCCAACTCCATCAGCACAATGATACCATCACCATTGCGCAAGGAGCAAGAGTCAGCACTTGCAAACACCACGCCCGACTTGGTGATGCCTTTCCACCCCTGGAATCCGAAGGACCACACACGCACATCGCGTTTGGTGAGTGTATCACCTTCCACCGAAATGTACACAGCAGCTTCTTCAGCAGGCGAGTTACTCACTTCGTAGAAAGAGTGGCAAAAGCCGTCATAGTCATCGTAGGATTTCACCAAGTTAGTGAGAGTGTAAGATATGTAGTAAGTGCGCATACCTGAACGGCCGATGCCCCAACAGAGTTCCACCCCTTCATTGGTCTGGTGGTAGCCACACTTGCCTGTTTTCTCCGCACGGCTGCGATCCACATTCCACTGCTCCTCCACCTCGTAGGGCTTATCGTCTTCGTCTCTCACCTCCAAGTTGGTCACTCCAATGTCACCCATATTGTTGAAGGTGATAAACCCCTCCGTTCCCTGGTCGCTCATTTGAGCAATGCGCCGTTCTCTCACATTGGCACTTCCATCTTGCTGCAACGTTACAAGCAATGTCACCTCCTTTAACTGATGTTGAGCTGAAAGAGGCAAAGAGGCAACAAAGGCCAACAGCAAAGAAACTCCAATTGAGTGAATAGGCCTTAAAAGCCTCATAAGCCTCATAAGCCTCATAAGTCCCATAAGTCCCATAAGCCTTATATATCCTATAACTTTCACAACTTTCATGGCTTTCATTGTTGCACAAACAGATTTGGCATGTCTTTCTTTTGTTTGTCGTCCGCCACCAAGTACTCTTGCACTTTGAATCCCTTACGCTCAGCCACAATGCTCGAAGGCCACTGGCGCACATAGCGGTTCATGCGTGTCACCGTGTCATTGAAAATCATACGCGCCATGCGCACTTTCTCCTCATATTCGTTGATGCTGTCCATCGTCTTTTCAAAAAGTCCCGATGCTCGCAGTTCCGGATAGGCTTCCTTCACTGCCATCAAACGGCTCAGCACATCCACGTATGCCTCCTGCTGTTCGTTCACATCGGCAGCCGACTTCACAGCCACCCCTTGCCTTCCTCGAATGGTCTTGATGAGGGTTTCACTCTCATGCGCCGCGTATGCCGAGGCTGACTGGGCCAGTGCTAACAAGGCATCCCAGCGCGAGTTGAGCTGCACCGCTATCTGGCTAAGGGCGTTCTTGCACTTTTCGTCCAGGTTCACCAGTTCGTTTTGAGTTTTAACATACCACATAACGATGGCCACAATAATCGCTGCTATCACACCAAACGAAATCAGAATTTCTATTACCATATCCTTTAAAAATTTAACTTTGATTGGTGCAAAGGTACGATTATATAAGCATAAAAACAAAATATAAAAACGGAAAAACAGTTTTTCGTTTTGTATTGTGCTCATTTAATCGTACCTTTGCACCGTCAAAGTGCACATAACACTTTGATTTTTTGATTTTCACACACTAACTCACATACTAAACAATACAATTATTATGGCAAAGAAAGCACTTCTCATGATTCTCGATGGTTGGGGAATCGGTGACAAAAGCAAGGGTGACGTTATTTATCAGACACCCACTCCTTACATGGACTATCTGAACGAGAACTATCCACACTCTCAGTTGCAGGCTTCAGGCGAAAACGTCGGTCTTCCCGATGGTCAGATGGGCAATTCTGAGGTGGGACACCTCAACATTGGTGCTGGACGCATCGTTTATCAGGACTTGGTGAAGATTAATCGTGCCTGTGCCGACAACTCCATCTTGGAGAATCCTGAAATCAAATCCGCTTACAGCTATGCCAAGGAGCATGGCAAGAGCGTACACCTCATGGGTCTGACCTCTACAGGTGGTGTGCACTCATCTTTCAATCATATTCTGAAACTCATCGACATCGCTAAGGTATATGGCATTGAGAACTGTTTCGTTCACTGCTTCATGGATGGTCGTGACACCGACCCCAAATCGGGCAAGGGCTTCATCGCCGACTTGCAGAAACACATTGACGAAGTGGGCGTAGGTGCCATTGCATCCATCATTGGCCGATTCTATGCCATGGACCGCGACAAGCGTTGGGACCGCATCAAGGTGGCATATGACCAGCTCGTCAACGGCAAGGGCCGCGAAGTGGCCGACATGGTCGAGGCCGTGCAGGGATGCTATGACCGCCACACGGAAGAGAACAAGGACACCGACGAATTTATGGAGCCTCTGGTGAACTGCAATGTAGATGGACGAATCAAGGAAGGCGATGTGGTCATTTTCTACAACTATCGCAACGACCGCGCCAAGGAGCTGACCATCGTGCTCACCCAAAAGGATATGGAGGAGCAGGGCATGAAGACCGTCCCCGGACTTCAGTACTACTGCATGACTCCTTACGATGCATCTTTCACAGGCGTACACGTCCTCTTCCCAAAAGAAAATGTAGAGAACACTTTGGGCGAATACATCAGCAGCAAAGGTCTGAAACAACTCCACACTGCCGAGACGGAGAAGTATGCCCATGTGACCTTCTTCTTCAACGGGGGACGCGAAGAGCCCTACAAAAACGAAGACCGCATCCTCGTCAACTCACCTAAGGTGGCCACTTACGACCTCAAGCCCGAAATGTCAGCCTTCGAAGTGAAGGACAAACTTGTGGCAGCCATCAATGAAGAAAAGTACGACTGGATTGTGGTGAACTTTGCCAATGGCGACATGGTGGGTCACACCGGCGTTTACTCAGCCATCGAGAAGGCTGTGGTAGCAGTTGACCAGTGCGTGAATGAAGTAGTGGAAGCAGCTAAGGCCAAGGACTACGAAACCATCATCATTGCCGACCACGGCAATGCCGACAATGCTCTCAACCCCGACGGAACGCCCAACACGGCCCATTCCCTCAACCCCGTTCCTTTCATCTATGTGACGGAGAACAAGAATGCCAAAGTGAAAGACGGCGTGCTGGCCGACGTGGCTCCATCCATTCTCCACATCATGGGCTTGGAACAGCCAAAGGAAATGACAGGCCACTGTCTGATTGAAGACTAAACATGAAAAAAATATTCCTCCTTTTAACGCTCAGTTATTCGTTTGTCATTGCTCCCGCACAAGACTTTGTGCGGGACAATGGCATTGTAAAGTTCAAGAGCTCTGAGGCTCTGCATGCAACACATTCCAACAGAATTTAACCCCATTCCAATGGTTTCATATATAAGATTTTTATCCTTTTCGCTTCTGCTCCTTCTCTGCGCAGTAGCTGCAAAAGCTCAGTTCTACGGCAAAGTGATTGATGGCGCCACGGGCGAGCCCATACCCTTCGCCGCCGTCAAGTACATCGGCACCTCCGAGGGGCGTGCAACCGACATTGACGGCAACTTCACGCTGCCCATCCTCAACAACAACGACAAGTTCGAAATCACCTTCTTGGGCTACAAACCCGTCACGGTCACCGTACCGCGCGGACGTCAGGAAATTCGCGACCAGGTCATCAAGATGTACTCCGACGACATCCTGCTGGGCGAAGTGGTGGTGAAGAAGACCAAGTACAAGTACTCGCGCAAAAACAACCCCGCCGTTGACCTGATGCGCAAAGTGATTGCCAACAAGAAGTTGAGCGACATTAAAGAAAAGGACTACTACCATTTCGACAAGTACGAGAAGAAAACCTTCTCCTACAACGACATCAAGGGTACACGAGACACCCTGCTCTCTGAAATCTGTCCCGAGACGGGTAAACTCATCATCCCCATCATGGTGGATGAAACCTCATCGCAGGAGAACTACCGCAAGAACCCCAAAACGGTGAAGACCACCATCCTGGCCAAGCGCAGCGATGGTTTCCAGTCCATGCTCTCGTCGGGCGACATGCTCACGACCTACGTGAAGGACATCTTCACCGATGTCGATATCTACAAGGACAACATCCGCCTCTTGCAGCACCCCTTCATCAGCCCCATCTCCACCGCCGAGGGCATTGCCTTCTACCACTATTTCATCCAGGACACCCTCATGGTGGATGACGAACGCTGCATCGATGTGGTCTTCCTGCCTAACAACACACAGGACTTCGGCTTTGCCGGACACCTCTACATCACCGACGACCACCTCAACCAGGTGAAGCGAGCCATCATCAACGTGCCCACCAACACGGGGGTGAACTTCGTCGATAACCTCATGATCATCCAGGACTTCATGACCCTGCCCACCGGCGAGCGCGTGATAAAAGTCGATAACATGATTGTGGAACTGAGCGGACTCTACGGTGCCATCAATTTCCAGTGTCAACGCTATTCCCAATACAGCAACTACGACTTCTCGCCCATCACCGACCCGAAGGCCTTCAAGTCGCCGCAAATCGATCGTGTGCTGCCCGACGCCACATTCAAGGACTCCACCTACTGGGCATCCATCCGTCCCGTCCAGCTTACCAACGCCGAGAGTCACCTGGGCAACGGGGTGGATAAAATTAACGAAGACCTTGGCGGCTTCTGGAAGTTCCTCCTCACGGCAGTGGTCGAAAACTCTGTGGAACTCACCCCCAAGCCCAACAAGCTTGACTTCATCCCGCTCAATGCCATCGTCTCCCACAACGACGTTGACGGCATGCGCTATCAGGCCTCACTCCAAACCACCGGCAACCTTTCCCCCCACCTCTTCCTCCGTGGCTATGGGGCTTACGGTGCCAAGGACAAGAAGTGGAAATACAAGGCCGAACTGGAATACTCCTTCAACAAAAAGAAATACATGGCTCACGAGTTCCCTCGCCGCAGCATCATCGCCAGCTTCATGTACGACGACATGTCGCCTGTAGATAAATTCTCCGGCACCACCAAGGACAACGTCTATAGCTCGTTCAAGACCAGCAAAGTCGATCAGATGATGTATGTGAACGACATCAAGCTCAAGTACCAGTACGAGACCAACAACTACATCACCTGGACGGCCGCCATCGACCACTCCAAGCTCACCCCCACAGGTAAGCTCATCTACCAGCGGAATGCCGACTTCTACAACGGCATTACAACTCTGCTGCCATCCATCAAGACGAGCGACGTGAAGGTGGGCTTCCGCTATGCCCCTCGCGAAACCTTCATCAACAGCAAGCAGCAACGACTGCGAATCAACAAGGATGCCCCCATCTTCACACTGGAGCACACCATGGGCTTTGACGGCTTCTTAGGAGGACAATACAACTACAACATGACCGAGGCCACCTTCTTCAAGAAATTCTGGCTTCCTGGTGCCTGTGGCAGCATCGAAGCCTATCTGAAGGGTGGTGTGCAGTGGAACAAAGTGCCCTTCCCCATGCTCTTCACCCCACAGTCCAACCTCTCCTACTTCGTGCAGTTCGACAGCTGGTCGTTCAACATGCTCCGCAACATGGAGTTCCTCAACGACCGCTACGTCTCCCTGCTCGTCAACTGGAACTTCGACGGAAAAATCCTCAACCGCATTCCGCTCCTCAAAAAGCTGAAGCTGCGTGAGTACATCGGCTTCAAGATGCTCTTCGGGCACCTTACCGACAAGAACAACCCCTTCATCCAGACAGGCGACAACGACCTCTTCCGTTTCCCCACCCGCGACGGTCACCAGACCTCCTTCGTCATGGGTAACAAGCCTTACATGGAGCTCTCCGTCGGCATCAGCAACATCTTCAAGGTGCTCACCGTCCAGTACGTGCGCCGCCTCAACTACACCGACATGCCCGCTGTGCCGGGAGGCGACAAGCTCCACAAGAATGGTGTCCGATTCGCCCTCGACTTCAAGTTCTAAACTGCAGTTCGTCTGCCCACTGGTGTCGCCCATCCCGACACCTCCCCAGCCAAAAAGAGAGGGGTGCGGAACTGTTCCGCACCCCTCTCTTTTGTATAAGTGTGAGCGATTTACCAAGCATTATCCCAAGAATTGCGCTTTTCATCGCTGTATTCAAAATCTTCATCATCCACATCCAGACCTTTGACTGTAACAGAGGCATACAGAATCTGTTGACCCAAGTCTGCCTCAATCAGTTCCATTGTGGGTTTCTGATACTCTTTTTTCTTCATAGTTATATCCTCCATTCTTTATTTTACGATTACTTTTTTGCCATTCTTGATATATACACCCTTCTGAGTGGGTTGACCTTGGATGGAGCGACCCATCAGGTCATAGAAGCCCTCACCGTTTGCACCAGCTTCCTCGCTTCTCAGTTCGATGATGCCAGTTGTCTCACCGTCGCCGAAGTCCAAGTTGAATGCGCGTACTTTTGCAGATTCTGTGCCTATGTTCTTCACGTAGAAGTAGGCGCGGAAGCCCTTCATGTTTTGAGGCAGTTCTGATGGATTGTAGAGTTTGTTTCCTGCTCCGATGAAGAGGAAGTTCTCAGGATCGTTTTCGGTAGCGGACAGAGTGGTTGCGCCCACTGTGGGGATGAAGTCCACGGCATCGGTTTTAGTTGGGGTGGTTGTGCTGCTGATGGTCACACCATCGAAGGTTGGGTCCGCCACCTCACTGGCAACCTTCACCAAGTAAGGCTTGCCGGCCTCGATGCTGGTAGCATTTTCGAATTCGAGAGATAGCAAACCTTCAGCGTTGAGCGATGAGCTGGTCAATTTCTTCACTGTCCAACCAGTAGGAATAGCGTCAATGTTGAATGGCACAGCAAATGTGTTGTAGCTGCCAGTCCTCAGTGTACGTGTCAAGGTGACGTTGACTTTCTTGCCATTGTTTTCTTCCAATGTGGCAGTGTTGTCAACCTCCTCGTCGAGGGTGAGTTCTGGAAGACCATAGTAGGTCAGCTGGAAGTTGTCGAAAACAATCCATTGATTAACAGCTGTCTCATTCTTGATACCTACTGTCAATACACCATCTTCGCCCACATGGAACTTGATAGGTTCAATCGTATAGAGACCTTCAGTGAACGATGCAGAAGCACCACTCATATCACTCTCGCTACCTTCCTGAGCGGATAACTCAGCCTTCTCGCCATTAGCATAGAAATATGGTATGGCTTCTGTATCTTCACCATCCTGACGATAGAAGCCCTGTGCAGTCAGTTCATATACACCAGCAGGAACACCCGACACCGTTTGATAGATATCAAATGTTGATTGAAGCGATTCGGCACAGTTATTCAGATTGTTTCCTCCACTCAGATTCTTGTTGGTGCAATCCTCAGATACTGTCCATGCATCTACGCGCTTGTCATTACGATTGAAGTTAGGATCCTTCAGCAGGAAGGTTGCATCCATGCCATAGTCTGAACTTGCAGCTTCCAGCTCTTCAATACGAGTGGCTGCATCAATGAATCTCCACTCTGTTGGTTCGCTTGTCAGCACAAGGTTGTTGTCATTATCAACACCAATGTATGTAGTAATGTAGTTATCATCGATCGTACAGATGATGTAAGTATCGTCTTCTGCCTTCTCTATGATCCAACCTTTTGCGGCAGCATCCATATAGAGGTTCGCACCTAAATAATGATTGTCACCGCCATTGGAAACTTGAGAGTCAAAATTGATTGTTCCGTCTGTATTCGAGGTAAGTGTCAGGTCAAGACCTGTGTTGTTGACAATGCCACGAGTTCCCCAATCGTGTCCGGCAGCCATATATGTACTGGTTATAACATGCTCTACATAGTAAGTACCTTCCATCTTTACAAAAGTAGCTTGAATTGCAGCATACAAATCGGCTGTAGCCTGAGTAATGGTCTGGACATCTGCATCCTCCATACCACTTACACCCTCAACTTCTGCTGTCTGATTATTGATGTCCTCGTCAAGACCAGGATGGTTAGCAACAAGTATTTCCGCATGAGCCTTAAGTGCATTAAATTTGGCGTATGGTCCAACAAATTTAGTACCAGCCACCAAGGCATTGGTAATGTTGGCAATGGCTGTCTCGTATTCAGCAGCGGTGCTCCACTTCTGGTTGTTGGTAGTAATAACACTGCTTATTTCATCATAAACAATTGCTGGAATTTTTCCATTTAATGCTGTGGCCTTTTCCACCGCTGCCGCAAGGGCTGCATCCATACGTTGTATAGACACTCCCTTGAAAGCCACCCAGTTGTAGTTGGCATCAGAGGCAATCTTGGCTCCGAGTGTCAATGTTCCTTCAGCCGTAACCGTTGCAGCACCACCCAATGTAGCATAGCAGCCTTTTAAAGTATTATTATACTGATTAATAAAGGTGAACTGTGTACCTGCCTCTTTCATGTCAGTCTCCACATCGTTAATAAAGAAGTTGGGGCCATTGGGTTCATTACCACTTTCACTATATGCACGTATAAGAGCCTGTGCATAGTACACCTCACCTGGTTCAAGCCCTTCCAAAGTGTAGGATATTGTGCCCTCACCGAGGTAGCCTTCATTATTGCGCCAGTTCTCAATAAACGGAGTCGTCATTCCTGTACCATCAGTATTTCCCTCTATCGACCATGTGTTGACATGGAAATCGTTGCTGTTTGTGCATGTCCAGCCAGCAAGGTTGTCTGTTGACACTGTTCCGCTGGCGATAATAGCATAGCTGGCGATAGAGGTGTTAGCAGCTGCGGTGGCTGCGTTCAGGGCTGCAGTAGCTGCTTCCAAGTCGCTTTGACTGGTCTCGTCAACTGTTTCATAGGTCGAAATAGCATTCTGAAGAGCAGTTAGGATGGATGGAGCCATCGTTTGAGTTTGGTCAACTGCCTTAGCTGCATCCTTGGCTGTGTTGTATGCAGCAATAAAATCAGTAAGGTCAGGAGCGTTCGTCCGAACGAGAGACTTGATCTGTACGTGATGCCATTCTGTCAGATTAGCCTGTGCAAGACCCATGCCGAGTGTCATAGTTCCATCTGTCACCTTGACGCCACTAATCGTGTAGATGCCCACATTTTCATCACCAGGATACGACGCTCTGGCACGGGCGTTAATCCACTCTGTCAACTCGTACGCACCTTCTGCAAACACGTATGCAACGTCACCAGCATCGTTTGCCAGCGTACCGGTCCATTCCTTTTGAGAGATGGCATATAGAGTCACTTCGTATGAACCATTTTCCAGTCCGCTGACAGTCTGATAGATATGACGGCCTATGGATTTGTCTCCGTACTGGCGAGCCGTATTGATACTTCCACCTTGATAACCATCGGTTGCACCAGTCCAGCCATCTTTTTTCACCTTATTGGTACAATCCTCAAACATTTCATTTCGCAAAATTTGTACCTTATCAACAAATAAGTGAGGCATGTCGGCACCGCCAGAAGGACCGACATAGCCCATCGATATTTTACCTGTTGTTTCAGTATCCAGATTAAAAGTTACAGCAATAGTTGACCACTGACCAATGGCAAATGTGTTGTTGGGGGCATAGTGAGTTGTTCCACCATCCTCCACGAAGCCAAAAAGGTCTGTGGTGATAACCTTAGAACTATTGCCACTGCCAGTTGTTGTGTTGTAAACATGGAACTTCACTGTGTAGGAACCTGCAGGGAAAGTCACAGCCTGCGTGTATTGGATTCTTCCACCCCATACAGCACAAAGTCCCGCTGCATTACCTGCATTTCCTTCAGGGTCTGTTGCAGGAGCAGTGTTGCCAGAACCAGCCAGCCATGGTGTGCCTCCGTAGGTAAAGATTGCGCCCGCAAGCTGGTTGTTTTCGTAGTCATTCTCTAATGACCCCACGCTGGCATTAGTCCAGTCTGTAATTGGTTGTGCACCATAGTAAGTGGTTCCGTTTTTTTCCATGTCTCTTCCATACGTACAGACATGGTTGTCAATTGGTGTTCCAGAAGAGAAATCTGAGTTTTTCAGATACGTTGAAGTAACGTCCTCCTGTGCATTGACCGTAACAGCCATCAGCATCAGAGCCACCAACGATAGGAAAAATTGTAAACTTTTTTTCATAATTTTTTAATTAAAGTGAAAATAAAATGGGTTATTTATAAATGTTATTTCTTATTCAAGTCTGCTTAATTCCTCTTTACACCATTGCTCCTTGGGGTACCTTCACGCAACAAGAGGACATACACTCTGAATGAGTAGCTGGGACATCTTTGTGTCCCCACTTTTGTTACTCTGCCATCGATTACGTGCCAACATGAAATGTTGATAAGTTGAAATTTAGTCCACAAAATTACGTCTTTATTTAATCATAGAGACGAACAACCGTGTTAAAAAAATATAAAAATAGGTAAAAAACACTTGCCTCCCCTTGTTTTGCTATTTATGCCGTGCAAGTTGGCTCTCAACACGTCCCGTATTTAACCCAATTCGGTCATTAGAGATTTGGTTTTATGTCATAGTCACACATCATTGCTTATCATACTTATTGTGTGGCACAAGATAGTAACTTATTGCGAATAAACAAAATATAAGTAGGCAAACAAAAATAGTTTATATAAAATATTCATGATAAATTCAAGGCCAATTCTCATGATAAATTCAAGGCCAATTCATGGCAATTCGTGTTTATATAAAACATATAATTATCACGAATTGATCACGAATTATCATCAATTAAATTTGTTCAATTACTTATATGTTTAACCAAATATTTTATGGGTATGAAAGACTTGATTCAGGAGCAGCTTCTCCAGGCAGGAGTGGTGAGCTCAGTGATGCCCGAGATCCTCAGGATGGACAGGTGCAGACGGCGATGGACCGGAGCGGACGGGTGGCGGTTATCGTGCCGTGCCTCCCTCCCCTCTCTTTTAACCCCCTCCCCCCCCCTACATAGGGGGGAGGGGTATAAAGAGGGAGGCACGGTATGGAACCGAAGCTCTTTGTGAGTCCTCTGCTGGAGCAACACGCAACAAAGGAG
>CADAPC010000018.1 GCA_902789725.1 uncultured Bacteroidales bacterium | reverse complement strand
ACCGACCGAACCAAACTTTAATTAATCACATTTTCAAAGAACTCTTTGGCTGCGCGGCATAGCCGTTAAGCCATATCTTGAATTTTTAACGAACTATTGGTTACAAAGTTTTGAAGTTTTTGCCAGATGCGCCTCCAGCAATTGCTACGAAGCTTTGTGGCAAAAATGCATGTTTTTCCCTTTGGCACTTCGCTCGTTTATTCGTAACTTTGCCACATGAAATGATACCCGTCAATTAAAACCAATAATAGTGATGGAACAGAAAGCAATAAAGGCGGTCTTGGGTTATAGCGAAACGCGCTATGCCTTCACGGCAACTGATGATGCCCTTATTGTGTGTTAACAAACAACAAACTCATATAAATGGCATGAAAAAGATTTTTTTCACCTTTGCAATGCTGCTGACAATGGTGGCTTGCACGCAAAACAAGCCTTCAGCGGCAGTAGAGAACCAGACAGAAGCAGTTGCTCAGACAGAAGCAACTGAAAGCATTGACCCGGAAACAAAGCAGGCAAACATGGAAGAGGTGCAAGCTTACTTGAAGGAATGTGGCACATTCTTCATTGCGACCGTCGACGGTGACCAACCACATGTTCGCGCCTTTGGCGTGTCGGAGATTATAGATGGACGTCTGTACATCATGACGGGTAAAGTGAAGGATGTGTATAAGCAGATGGCCAAGAACGGAATGTTCGAAATTTGCGCCTTGAAACCCTCTGGCAGCGAGTGGATGCGAGTGTCGGGCACCTTGGTGAACGACGAGACCTTGAGCGTAAAGGAGGAGTTCCTGAAGCGCAACGAGAGCCTGAAGTAAATGTACAAGGCCGACGATGGTAACATGGCCGTGCTCTACATCACCAACGGCGAGGCTCGTTTCTGCTCTTTCATGGCTCCTGAAAGAAAAGTGAAGTTCTAAAAGGAACTGTCATGATTTTAAGTTTGCAGGTTCTTTTTAACAACGGATTTGACGGATTAAACAGATGAGTTTTTTTAACATCACCAAGAGTAAGGGTCGCTGAATTTCAGCGACCCTTACTCTTGGTGATCCGCTTGGGGCTCGAACCCAAGACCCCAACATTAAAAGTGTTGTGCTCTACCGACTGAGCTAGCGGATCTACCTGTTAGGCTTGCGAGGTGAGTTCTGAGGAACTCAACAGGGTTTTGTGCCTGTTCCTTTATCGTAAGCGGGTGCAAAGGTAGGGAGTTTTTGGGAAATAACCAATTATTTGAGGACTTTTTTTTACTTTTCAGTCTTTTTTTCTGCTTCTTCTGCCTTTCCTCCCATGTTTTCAGGCTCTTCTTCCAGCACATATCTCTTGTAATAGGAGACGATGAGGGTGGTGAGAGGCAGGGCTACGATGAGTCCTACAAAGCCGAGCAAGCTACCCCAAATGGAGAGGGCAAGGAGAATGACGGCTGCATTGAGACCTGTGACTTTGCCCATGATGCGTGGGGTGAGCACCCAGTCCTGGATGGCTTGAACAACGCAGAAAACAATGATGGCGGCAAACATGATGCCCCAGAAGCTTTGCCCTGTGTCGTAGGCCTTCAGGAGGGCCAATATGATGGTGGGAATGAATCCGATGACTTGGAGGTAGGGCACCAGATTGAGGAATCCGATGAAGAGGCCCAAGGGAATGGCGAGAGGAAAATCGATGATGAGAAATCCGATGGCAAACAGTACACCCACGCACATAGCGATGACTGACTGCCCACGGAAGTAGCCGTTCATGCCTCGCTGCAGATCGGAGAGGATTTCGCGGACAATGTCCCTCTGGCCTTTGGGCACCAGTTTGAAGAGCCCTTCAGACATCATTTCGTAATCTACCAGAATGAAGAAGAGGTAGATAATGGCGATGAGGGAGGCTATGAATCCCACTATGGCACTAACGCTGCTACTGACGATGGAAAAGAACTGCGGCACTTTCTCCTCGAGAAACTGAGAAACGTCGTGCACAGTGAGGGCTTTGGTGATTTCGTTGAGGTCGATGTTGCGTTTGATGAAGTCCTGCACCTCTAAGGAGACGTATGCCACGCTCGAGTCGGTGGTGACGTACTCGACGATGATGTTCTTCAAGTGCTGCATCTCCTGCAATATGGGAGGGATGATGAGGTAACAGCCTCCAGTGATGATGCCCACGATGAGCAGGACGGTGATGATGATGCTCAGTACGCGCGACTTGACGCGGCATTTGTACTGAATGAACTTGACAATGGGGTAGAGCAGGTAGGCAATGAGCCAAGCCACCAAGAAGGGGATGAGCACACTGCTCAGGCGGAGAATGAGAAAATAAGCCCCAACCAGAATGATGATGCTGATGAGGATGCGTACAACGCGGTCAAAGGTGAATGTTTTAGTTTTCATTGTGCTTTATTGCGAAAAATCGGCACGAAGATACACAAAAACTCCTGTTTTCTGTCGTACGAATGTGAAAAAAAGTTGTTTTTGAGGGGAAAATGTGTTTTGTAAGTGTTTTTATTTCTATTTTTGCAAATCAAAAAGTGCGAAAACATGGAAACGGTTCATTCGGCAACCCCTAAATTGTATGTAGTGCCCACCCCTGTGGGGAACATGGAGGACATGACCTACAGGGCCGTGAGGGTGCTCAAGGAGGCTGACTTGATTTTGGCTGAAGACACGCGCACATCCTCTGTGCTGTTGCAGCATTACGACATACGCGGGGCGATGATGTCGCACCACAAGTTTAATGAGCACGAAACCGTGCAGCAGGTGGTTGATAAGATTCGAGGAGGAATGACTGTGGCCCTCATCAGCGATGCGGGAACTCCTGGCATTAGCGACCCGGGGTTTCTCCTTGTGCGTGAATGCGTGAGGAATGGGGTGGAGGTGGAAACGCTGCCTGGTGCCACCGCTTTTGTTCCGGCATTGGTCAGCAGCGGACTTCCTTGCGACCGTTTCTGCTTCGAGGGCTTCTTGCCCCAAAAGAAAGGACGGCACACTCGCTTGGAGGAACTGAAGGAGGAGGCTCGTAGCATTGTCTTTTACGAATCGCCCCGCCGTTTGGTGAAGACTTTGCAGCAGTTGGCTGAGGTGATGGGCGAGGAAAGGCAAGTGAGTGTGGCGCGTGAAATATCGAAGCTGCACGAGGAGCACATTCGAGGAACGCTGAAAGAGGTGACCGCCTATTTTGCAGCGCACGAACCTTTGGGGGAAATCGTTATTATCTTGGCAGGAAAAAACGGCAACGTCAGTGCCGAACATATTGAAAAAGATAATTCTCAACAGTCAACAGCCAACAGTCAACTGTCCATGTTGATGGGGACTGGAAGACGTACTAATAAGTATAAATAAAGGAAACGATTATGAAAAAGATTCTTTTTATGGCAGCAATGGTAACCGCTTTGGTTGCATGTGACGGAACAATGAACAATGGGTCAGAGGGCGATCGTGAACGAGACTCTCTGCGCAATGTCATTGACCAGAAGGACAATGAAATCAACGACCTGATGGGTACGTTCAACGAAATTCAGACGGGTTTCGACCAGATTAACGAGGCTGAAGGCCGGGTGAACATGATGCGCAATGGGGCAGAGAACAACAGTTCGGCCGCCAACATTCGCGAGAACATGGAGTTTATTCAGCAAACGCTTGAAGAGAATAAGCGCAAGATTGACGAATTGACAAACAAACTGAAGAGCAGCTCCATAAATTCTTCCAAACTGAAAGAGGCTATCAACAAGCTGACGCAGCAGCTTAATGACAAGAATGCAGAGCTTGAAGCACTTCGTGAGCAGCTGGCAGAGAAAGACGTGAAGATTGAGGAACTGTCGGGTACTGTCTCCAACTTGCAGCAAGAGAATGAGCAAGTGAGGCAGCAGAAAGAAGCCACGGAGCAGATTGCCAAAAATCAGGACGCTCAGCTCAACACGGCTTGGTATGTGTTTGGCACAAACAAGGAACTCAAGGCTGAGGGCATTCTGAGCAAGGGGGAAGTGTTGCAGGGCAACTACAACAAGAACTACTTCACCCAGATTGACATCCGGAAGGTGAATGTCATTCCGCTGCATTCCAAATCGGCCACCTTGCTCACCAATCATCCTGCTGGCTCCTACACGTTGCTCAAGGACAGCAAGGGCGAATACACGCTGCGCATCACCGATGTGGCTAAGTTCTGGAGTGTGAGCAAATACTTGGTGGTGAAAGTGAAGTAATGCCAGTTAAGTGGTATAAAAAATGTACTGGATTAATTGTCAGGAGGCTTTACGATGAAAAAGATATTATTTTCTACAGTATTGACATTCATGTCTGTTCTGACACTCTCGGCTCAAACTGCTGAAGAGTGGACGCCTACAGGAGTGTGGCCCTTCATCAACAAGCAATTTCGTACAGCTACCGTTTATACGGGACTTTTCAAACAGACTAAAACGGTGGTGCCCTGCAACATTCATGTGGGTAACCAAACTTTGTGGTATACTCAAAACGACACGTTGATGGAAGCAATTCCGCGCAGCGTTGTCAGAGTAGAGTTTCCCAATGGCGACACTTACATTCCTGTGGGGAGTGAGCAGGCGTTTGGACGAATTGTGCGTGAAGACCGCATTGATGGCTCTGTTGCTCGCATTATCTTGGTGCGGCAACTGAATCAACGAGCGCTTGACCAACGCTATCTTGACCATATCAACAAAACACAAAACGCTTTGCAAGGGGCTCTGTTGGGAATGTCATTTTCTCATTTGGCCGACACGGAGGCTGGTGTCATTGTGGAGCAAGAGCCGCTCCCAATGGTCAATGTTTTCTATTTTCAGGTGAAAGGCGAAATCTTCCCTGCTACTCCTAAAAACATCTTGGCTCACATCAATCCCAAGCGAAAGCAGGAGTACCGCAATTTCACCCGTTCGGCAGAAATCATCTCCACGAACGAGAGTTCCATGCAAAAGGTGTGGAAGGAGTTCTTTCTGAAGTGGTGAAGTGACCGCGGAGGTCTTGCCAAAGAAAAAGAAATGAGGCACAAATTATCATCGTGTAATTTGTGCCTCGTTCATTTCCTTGGGGTGTAGCTGGGTTTTAGGACTTGTACTTCTCGTCCAGCCCCCCATTGATGATGTCGTACACCTCTTGCATCATCACCTTGGTTTGTTTGCCTTGACGTTCCTCGGCTGTTATGGGCTTGTGGATGGTGAGTGTGACCGTGCCAAGACTAACCGATTTGGCGTTGCGGTTAAACACGTCGAACGAACCGTTGATGGTGAGTGGCACGATGGGCAGGCCTATCTCGTTGGCCAGCATGAACGACCCGCGTTTGAACGGCCCCATCTTGCCTGTGCGTGTACGTGTGCCTTCAGGGAAGATGACCATCGACATTCCGCCCTTCAAAGTTTCACGCGACTGCTGCACGGCTTTTGAAATGCCCGAAATGCCATCGGCGAGATAGATTTGCTTTGATTTGGCACAGGCATAGCCCACAAAGGGAATCTTTCGGAGGTATTCTTTCATCATCCATTTGAAATTGTGCCCCAAATAGCCATACACCAGAAAGATGTCGTAGTACCCCTGGTGATTGGCAAGGAACACGTAGCTTTCTTCCTTCTTGATGTTCTTGCGTCCCTCCACTTTTACGCGGAGCAGAAAGAGCCAGAAAGCGCATTTGGACCAAAACTTCGGAAGATAGTAGGCCACTACATCAGTGTCGCCCAAGAACCCTGCAATGATGACGCTGGTGGACACAAAGATGGTGATGACTACGAAGAGTGGGAGAGCGATGGTGAACGAATAAATCTTGTAGAGAATGTTGAGTAGGGTCTTCATCGATATTCAAATTTTTTGCAAAGGTAGTAAAAAAAGAGTGAAAAGTGAAAAGATCTAAGTGAAGAGTGAAAAGTGAAGAGTGAAAAATCTAAGTTACTCGCTATTCGGATTGTTTTTCGATGGGCAAAAGTAACTTGGATTTTTCATTTTTCACTTTAATGTAACTTAGATTTCGTTCTTCGCAACGTGATGACGCTCACTTCTGGCCATGCACCGAAGCGGAAGGGGAAGAGCACGGCACCAATGCCATCGCTCACATTAAGAATTTGGTTCCCTTCGTTGTAAGCCCCCGACCACTCTCGGTAGCGTAAGGCAACAGGCGACCATCCAAACACCTTGAATTGTCCTGCGTGGGTGTGGCCCGAAAGGGTGAGCTGAATGGATGTCTGCGGAATGATGTTGCGTCGCCAGTGGGTGGGATCGTGACTCATGAGAATGGTGAAGCAGCTGCGCTTCAACCCCTTCATCGTCTTGGGCAGGTCGCCCAATGAAGGCCAAGGTGGAAGTCCGTCGTTTTCCACCCCTGCAATCACAAGGGAATCGTTGCCTCGCCGAAGGATTCGGTGTTCGTTCAGCAGAAGGTTCCACCCGTAACTGCGCACCCTCCGTTGCAATTCTTTCACGTCAGCTTCGCGGTCTTTCTCGTCGGCATAATCTAAATACATGCTGTAGTCGTGGTTGCCCATCACGGCATACACTCCATCAGGAGCATGCAGTTTGCTTAGGTCGCGACGGAAACCGTCCAACTCGCAACTTTCATGATTGACAAGGTCGCCAGTGAAGAGAATGGCGTCGCAATGTTGCGCATTGATGAGGTTCACCATTGTTTTTACATCCTTGTCGTGCCCATCGCGCAGCGTGCCGATGTGCATGTCGGAGAAGTGAGCGATGCGGTAGCCGTCAAATTGTTTAGGCAGGTCGGGAAAATAGAATGTTTGCTGGTGAATCACATAGTAGTGGCGGCCAACAAAATAGCCTAATGTGAGTAATGCAAAGGCGAACATGGCGAGGGCCATACCGATGATGCGAAAGATGCGTACGAAGATGCAGTCGTATCCGTCTCTGGTTTTAGCTCCTCCCGTCACCATCCCATTGATGCCTTGCCCTATTCCGTCGAAGAGCATGAAAAGGGCCTTGGGTGCACAAAGCGCAAGAAACACGTACATGAAGATGCTGACCCACGCTTGATGCTCTGCCTTCATGTCATTGCTGCTAATGATGGCAGCCGCTGCTATAGCAAGGACGAACGATGGAACGAACCACAAAAGGCGTGGCCAAAATCGCTTTGTCCAGCGGCGAATGTACATCAAATAAATATATGTGTCTGGCAAAACCAGCAGGAGGATGATGAGTAAAAGTATTCTTAGCAACATGGCGTTAGGAGTAACTTGGATTCTTCACTTTTCACTTTGGGAATGAATGGGCGAAGCTTGTCGGGTGTGGTGTGGCGCCGTTGGGCATAGTCGGCCAGTTGCTCCTCTCCAATCTCTCCAACCGAGAAATAATGAGCTTGAGGCAAGCTGATCATGAGTCCGCTCACAGAGGCATGGGGTTGCATCATGGCTGAAGACGTGAGGGTTACGCCGATGCTTTGGAAGCCAATTAATTCGTCGAGGACGAAATTGATGGACACGTCAGGCATGCAGGGGTAACCCACAGCAGGACGAATGCCCTGAAATTGTTCTTGGTGTAGTTCGGCTGGAGTCAGTTGCTCGTTGGGAGCATATCCCCAGATGTGTTTCCTCACTTTTTCATGCAGCCGTTCTGCTCCTGCCTCAGCCAATCGGTCGGCCAGGGTTTGAAGTAGCATCTTGTTGTAGTCATCGTTGGGGAATGTGCACCCCGCTCCGATGCTGGTAGAGGTGGCAAAGATGCCCATTTTGTCTGTTTTCAAAGCTTGTCGCGGACGGATGAAGTCGCTCAAGCACAGACAGAGGCCGTCTTTTCCAGGCCTTTGCTGTCGCAACATGGGAATGTGTACTGGGTCGCCGTAAGGATGGCTTTGACCACACTCGCAGGGGATGGTCTTCTGCACCACGATGTCATCACCCTCGCTCCAAGCTGGCAAGATATCTACCACCGTTTTCACCACCACGTATGGGCGTATATGGTGAAGCAGCCTTTGGGCATCCTCTTGTAGCCGGATTCCTTCTTCCGAAGTGGCTGGTACTGACCAGGCGTGGAAGAAGTAGGCCCAGTTGATGTATTCGGCCAAGTCGCTGATGTGATAATTCCTACGCATGGAATCTTAATTCATTACCTCTGACGCCATCTACCACTATGCCGTCGCTGTAGGCGGTGATGCCATTGACGATGGTGCGTCGTACACGCCATCTGAACGTCCGTTCGTCCATGGGTGTCCAACCGCATTTCGTATAGTAGCGCCCTTCTTTCACTTGCCAATTTCCATGAGGGTCAACAAGTGTGAGGTCGGCATAATATCCGGGGCGGATGAACCCGCGTTTTTCGATGCGGAAAAGTTTGGCGGGGTTGTGTGCCATGAGGGTTGGGATGCGCTCGATGGGCAGTACATCCAAATCACTCATTTCCAACATCGACACCAGCGAAAACTGTATCATCGGCATGCCGGAGGCTGCCTTCAGCGCACCTCCCTTCTTCTCGCTTTCCAAGTGGGGCGCATGGTCTGTTGCCACCACGTCGATGAGTCCGTTGTTCAGAGCTTCGCGCAAAGCCGCACGGTCTTCGGGGGTCTTGATAGATGGGTTGCACTTGATGCGTGTTTCCATAGTGTCGTAGTCCTCTGTGCTGAACATCAGGTGGGCAATGACTGCTTCGGCCGTGATTTGTTTCTCCTCGATGGGTTTTGCTTCGAAAAGTTCCAATTCTTTGGCGGTGGAGATGTGGGCAATGTGCAAGCGTGCTCCTGTCTCTTTTGCCAATTGGACGGCGAGCGATGACGATTTGTAACATGCTTCCACGTTGCGGATGCGTGAATGGTAGCGGACTGGAAAGTCGTTTTGCCCTTTGTATCTTTTCTTGAAAGCTCGAATGTTGGCTTCGATAATGCCTGTGTCTTCGCAATGAGCCATGAGCAGCAGGGGGGAGGTTTCGAAGATGCGGCGCAGCGATTCTTCACGGTCCACCAGCATGTTGCCTGTGCTGCTGCCCATGAACACTTTCACACCAGGAACTCTGTGGGGGTCAAGGCGTGGAATGATGTCAACATTGTCGTTGGTGGCTCCAAAATAGAATGAATAGTTCACTCTACTGTTGGCTGCGCCAAGCTGGAATTTCTCTTCTAAAAATTCAAGAGAAGTGGTAGGGGGAATGGTGTTGGGCATGTCCATGTAGGAAGTTACGCCGCCTGCAGCTGCCGTTCGACTTTCGCTGGCAATGTCTGCCTTGTGGGTCAAGCCCGGTTGACGAAAATGCACGTGGTCGTCAATCACTCCTGGGAACAAATAGAGACCTGTTGCGTCAATCTCAAGGTCGTAAAACTGGGAGCTGTCATCTCCCTCAATCACTTGCTGAATAAATTCGTCCTCAATCACCACTGAGCCTGCGAATTTACGTCCCTCGTTGACGATGGTTGCGTTTCTGATGATAGTTTTCATAGGTAATGGTTAGTAGTCAATCTTGGTTTTGTGAAGTGGGTATAGCTTTTTGTGCAGGGGCATCGGTGGCTTTGGGGTACTTCCGGAACCATCCGTCCCAGCGCAGACGCATCACTCCGAAGAAGGCCTCGCCGAAGATGCCGCCACTCATTTTCGACACACCTTCCACTCGGTTGACGAAGATGACGGGCACTTCTTTAATCTTGAATCCGCACTTGTAAGTGGTGAATTTCATCTCAATCTGGAAGGCGTACCCTTTGAAGCGGATAGCATCAAGGTCGATGGTTTCCAGCACACGGCGGCGGTAGCACTTGAAGCCAGCGGTGGTATCGTGCACTTTGAAACCCGTAATGAGGCGTACGTATAGCGAAGCGAAGTAAGACATCAGCACTCTGCCGATGGGCCAGTTGACAACGTTCACTCCCGTTATGTAGCGGCTGCCAATGGCCAAATCGTAGCCTTCGTCGGCACATGCTGAATAAAGGCGCGGAAGGTCGGAGGGAGCATGAGAAAAATCGGCATCCATCTCGAACAGATAGTCGTAGTTGTGGGCCAATCCCCATTTGAAACCTGCAATATACGCTGTACCTAAACCCTGTTTGCCTTTCCGTTCCATCAAAAACAAGCGGTCGCCAAATTCTGCCTGCATCAGGCCTTTGACAATAGTCGCTGTTCCGTCAGGCGAACCATCGTCAATTACAAGAATGTGGAAACATTTTTCCAACCCGAACACTGCTCTGATAATCTTTTCGATGTTCTCTTTCTCGTTGTAAGTTGGTATGATTACAATGCTGTCACTTTCGTTCATGCACGCTAATTTTTAGTCTTTCTGTTTGCAAAGGTAGCACAAACCGACCAAATCTCAAAATAATACTTCCTTTTTTTATGTTAAAGAAAAATAAAAATGAGTGGAACTGTGTGCGGGGAGCAGAAACTGAGAGTGCATGGCAAAGTCAGGTGCTCTACAATGATGCTGGTCTGAAACATGTTGATGATAATGATTTTGTCGTTAAACATTGTTAAATAGGAGGTTTGGAACACAAAAGGGGGAAGATTGACGTGGCAGTTTTTTCCGATTTTACTTACCTTTGCATTCGATTTTGACTGCTTTAGTCATTTGGATTCTTGAAGAACGTCGAGTTGTCGATGTCTGCTTTTTTTGAGTCAAAAACAAAGGATAATTAACTAATAATTTAAAAAATCAATATAATACAGAAATGGAGAATCAAAAGGTGAAACCAGCAGAAGGTAAGTTCGGCATCATGGTCGTGGGACTCGGAGCCGTTTCTTCTACCTTCATGACAGGTGTGTTGATGGCTCGCAAGGGACTTGCCAAGCCTGTAGGCTCTATGACGCAGTACGATAGGATTCGTGTAGGAAAAGGAGCCGACAAGAAGTATTTATCTTATGGGGAGATTGTACCTCTGGCAAAATTGGATGACATCGTGTTTGGTGCCTGGGACGTTTATCCTGCCAACGCATTCCAAAGTGCAATGTATGCCGAAGTGCTGAAAGAAAAAGACATTCTTCCTGTGAAAGATGAACTGGAGAAAATCGTACCTTTTAAGGCTGCTTTCGATAAGGATTTTGCCAAGCGTTTGGATGGTAGTAATGTGAAAGACTGCGCTACTCGTTGGGATATGGTCGAAGCTATTCGTGAAGATATCCGAAAATTCAAGGCTGAGCATAACTGCTCTCGCATTGTGGTGGCTTGGGCCGCTTCTACAGAGATATATGTGGAACCCAACCTGCAGGTGCACGATACGCAGGCACATCTTGAAGCTGCCATGAAAGCAAACGACACCAAGAATATTGCTCCGTCTATGTGCTACGCTTATGCTGCTTTGGCTGAAGGTGCTCCTTTCATCATGGGCGCCCCCAACACCACGGTCGATATTCCTGCCATGTGGGAAATGTCGGAGAAATTGGGTCTGCCCATCGCTGGAAAGGACTTCAAAACGGGGCAGACGTTGGTGAAATCAGGTTTCGCCCCCATCATCGGCACTCGTTGCTTGGGACTAAACGGTTGGTTCTCCACCAACATTCTTGGCAACCGCGATGGTCTTGTGCTTGATGAACCTGCCAATTTCCGCACAAAGGAAGTCTCCAAGCTTTCCACACTTGAAACCATCCTCAAACCCTCTGCGCAGCCCGACCTTTATGGGCACGGCAACGATGCTGACAATCAGTATTACCATAAGGTGCGCATCAACTACTATCCACCACGCAACGACAACAAGGAGGGATGGGACAACATCGACATCTTTGGCTGGATGAACTACCCCATGCAGATTAAAATTAACTTCCTTTGCCGCGACTCTATTCTTGCAGCCCCATTGTTGCTCGACCTATGTCTGCTCAGCGACCTTGCTGCACGCGCAGGTCGCAGCGGCATCCAGCGTTTCCTCTCCTTCTTCCTCAAAGCTCCCATGCACGATTATACCAAGGGGGAAGAACCTGTCAATCATCTTTTCCAGCAATATACGATGCTGAAAAACGCTATTCGCGAAATGGGTGGCTACGAGGCTGACGAAGAAATCGACTAAACCTTATACTTATCATAGCATCGCCTACAGAAAGCGGCTCGAGTCTCATGAAGTGTGGACACGAGCCGCTTTTTTGGCCCTCACTTTTCTTGCCGATAGCGTTCCTCAATGACAGTTTATTGAAGGTGCTTCACCACTTCTTCCAAATATTTCTTGTCTGTTTCGTCGAAAGTGGAGAGTTCTTTGCTGTCAATGTCGAGGACGGCAATGACTTGGGGAGAAGTAGTGGGAGAGGATGGGGCGGGGGGCACCATGATGGGGACAACAATCTCGCTGCGGCTGAGGCTGGAGCAAGCGATGTGGCCTGGGAAGGCATCTACATCGGGGACAATCACGGTTTCTTTGCGCTCCCACGCAGCTCCGCACACGCCCTTCCCCTTCTTGATGCGTGTACAAGCCAGAGGGCCTTGGAATGGACCAAGGACAAGAACGGTGGGGGTATCTACTCGGTAAAAGCCTGTCCACCAAAACCCGAAGGTTTCGTGGAGCATGCTGGCCACATTGGCCATGTTGGCTATGAGATCTGTTTCGCCTTCCACTACAGCTTTAATCTGTGGAAGCAGTTCGCGGTACTTCTCTTCTTTTGTACCAGCGGATATCGTGAATGTTTCTGCCATGTGAGAATGAAGATTGGAAAATTAAGAGTTGGGGGCAAAGTTACATATTTTTCATGAAAACTGCAAAGGTGGGAGGAAAATAGCGGATAAATCAATAAAAATCCGTAATTTTGCAAGCGATATGACAGTTGATATTCTGATTTGTACGATAGACGAGGGCATAATGAAAGTGCCGCAGGTGCTGATGTCGCCAAGGGGCGATGTCAGGTATGTTGTGTCCATGCAATATACCGCGGCTGAAAAGAAAGAATGGGTGCCTGAGGTGTTGAAAGAACGAGAAGACGTTGATTTGGTATTTTTAGAGGGGAAGGGATTGAGCCGTAATCGAAACAACGCCCTTGCCCATGCAAAAGGTGATGTGGTGGTGATGGCCGATGATGACAATCGGTACAAAGATGCTTTCATTCGAAATATTGTGAAAGCGTATGAAACTCACCCTGAGGCGGATGTGATTTGTTTTCAAGCTCTTAATATGAAAGGCGAACCTCTGCACCTTTACACCACGGAATACGTTTGTTCAGTGGAAATGACTTGGCGGAAGAGGGTTGGTGTCCGATTTGACGAACGGTTCGGCTTGGGAGGAAAGATGTTTTGTGCAGGTGAGGAGCAGGTGTGGATGAAAGATGCTGAGCGGGCAGGTTACCACATCTTATATATGAAGCACCCCATCGTGATGACTCCCAGCGGAACTACAGGTGAACATTTTCTTGGTAATAAGCAATTGCAGGTGAGTAAAGGGGCTACGTTCCGCTATGTGTATGGAACAGTATTTGCTTTTTGGCGAACACTGAAGGAGGCAGGTTGGTGGATGGTGCACCAAGGAGCCAATCCTTTCCCCATTATGCTCAACATGATGAAGGGAGCGAATGAAGTTGGTGTTAAGAAAGATTCTGATGGAGAGTTGGAAATGAAGAATTAGAGTGTGTCATAGAAATCGAGGTAGCGTTGGGCTACTTTGATGTAATCATGGTGCTTCCTTACATATTCGGCACTTTGTAGCTTCAGGAGCGGAAGGCGTTCGGGATGTAGCGTAAGCTTTTCTATTTCTTCGTAACAACTGTCGAAAGTGGGTTGCACATTGATGATGGGACGCAGGTCTTTTTCCCCTAAGATGTCATAGTTCTCTGGCTCGCCACCTCCAATGTTGATGATACCTTTTGACATGGCCAGCAGGGAGTTCATGGCAGGTGTGTAGCTGTAAAGTTGGTCGAGGATGGCATCGGCACTGTTCATCATTTCTTGGTATTGGGCAAAGGGAACCCCTTCTGCTACTTGCAAATCTAATTTCTCGGGCAAGTTTTTCTCCACCTCTTTAGCTGCCGAGAGCATGATATCTGTTCCCTTGTAGGCAGAGCGGTTTTTGCTAATGCCACAGAAAAGATGGAGTTTCTCTTTCTCTTGTGCAATGAAAGGCGTGTCTGGCAAATGGATGGGAAAGGGAATGAAGCGCATCTTGTCTTTCAGTTGTGGCACGGCGTTGTAAGTGGCCCAGTATTCATACAGACCCGCAACGATGCCATCGCAGTCATCGGCAATCAGCCGGTTCAGCGTCTCTTTGGGTGTGCCAATCAAGTCAGTGCGGTACTTTTCTGCCTCGTAGTCGGTGCGGATGATGTCGCCAAAATTGAAGTCGCTGTAACGAAGGGGGCGCTGATAAGTGTTGACGTATGCCCAATAGTAGTCCATACCGAACGCGCCCAGCACCATTTTGTCATTGTGGCGTCGCAGGTAACGGTAGAGAGGGGCGAGACGTTCAGCTTTCAACTCAAAGAAGATGGGATTGATGAGCTGCACCACGTCATATCCTCGAAATTTTGGTAAGGCTTTCATCAGTCGCCACAGGAAGGAAAAATTGCCCCGAAGCCCGAAATCGCGCTTCAAATCGATGTCTCGCGGATAGTCCTTCCAATGGTCACCATCACTCGCCACCACACACTCATGCCCCAAAGCTTGAAAACCTTTAGCCAAAGTGGCATGCACATTTGAAAAATCGCCCAAAAGAAGAATCCGCATTTCTGTTCCTTTTTTGTTTTGAGTGCAAAGGTAGGAAAGAAAGCTGAAATAGAAACGTTGAATGACGAATTATTTGCAATCTGCACACCTTTTGAAGGGGAAAAGTAGCAAATCAGCGTTCCTAATTATTCATCCAGCATGAAAAAAATCTCCTTTTCTGATTCTCTTTTCCTAATTATTTGTTATCTTTGCCCCCAAATAATATACATCAATTATGGAAATAACCGTCATCGTTCCCGTAAAGGACCGTCGCGAACATATAGGAAAAACGCTCGACTCCATCCTCAAAGCAGGTATAGCACCCAAGGAGGTCATTATTGTCGATAACGAAAGTACGGACGGAACGTATCAGTTCTGCGAACAATACATAAAGAACCGCCCTAACATCACTTTGCTGCGAGAAACTTTTCCTGGTGCGGCTGCCGCACGTAATAAAGGGCTGAAGTCGTGCAAGACCGAGTGGGTCTATTTCTTCGACAGCGACGACCTGTTCGACTATAACTTCATTTCTACTTTTCAAGGAGCAGAGGTGAAAGATTATGATATGATTGCCATTCCCACCAAGCAGGTGGTGAATGGGAAAAGCGAAGTGCGCACCTTTATACCATCGGAAGACCCCCGTGTGCAGCTTTTGGCCAATGTGCTCAACACACAGGGCATGCTTTTCCGCACCCAGTATTTGCGTGACATTGGTGCTTGGAACCCTGCGTGCCGCATTTGGGACGATTGGGAATTGGGACTCCGCACCATGCTTCACCAGCCACGGATTCTTTGGTACACCGCTCATCCGTTCCATACCATTTATGTGCATTCGGAGAGCCTGACGGGAGAGAGTTTCTCAAGTAATTACAAAGAACTGAAACGCACCCTCACCATTGCCATTAATGACCTCCAGTCATCTATTCTCCAACCGCTGTCCACCTACCATGCACAACACCTTGCCAGCCTGTACCCCCATTTGGACCTGTTGATGTACCCCCTCTATCTGCGAACCAGCATCTTGTTGGGTCTGCTGCAAAATGAGAAGATGACAGGAAAGTGCAAAAAATATAAGATGGCAGCCAAGGCACTGACCATTTTCCGTGCTGACAATTTCAATCCAACATTCTCGCAAAAATGTATGGGCAACCTGCTCAGAATCTACACAATGCTTGGAGGTAGAGGTGCTTGGCGGGTTGCTTTGAAGGCTTCCCTGACGAAAAGTGCCCGAAAAGTGAACAGGAAGAAGTGAGGGGCACAAGAAGCCTCGGAGTGCATGCTGATTAGGGAAGTGTCAGTATCAGAATGCCTCGAGGTTCGATGAGCAGCGTCTTTCTGAGGCTGATGGTGCACTTGGAAATGACATCGTACATTTTCTTTTGGGGTAATACCTCGCTGTAAGGAGTCAGGTCGAGCCGTTGAGCTTGACCTGTTCCGTTTAGGATGATGGTGACGGTCTGTTCATCTAACATACGGGCATAGACATAACAACCGCAGCGGATGGGAAAATGCACAAGCCGGCCGTAAGCCACCGCTTTGTTCTGTTTGCGCCAATGGAGCAATTGCTGTGTGAAGCAGAAGTACTCATTTTGTTGTTGCGTCCTGCTCCCTGACGAAAATGCATTTTGCTTGTCGCGTGGAAATCCACCTGGGAAATCTTTGCGGAGTAGGCCGTCGTTGTCACCCTTTATGCCATACATGCCAATTTCATCGCCCACATACAATTGGGGAATGCCTCGTAGCGTAAGCAAAAGGGTGAGTGCCTGCTTGTAGCGTGTCAGGTTCGCGGCCTTCGTCTCGGTAGGTTGGAAACGGTCGATGTCGTGGTTAGACAGGAAGGTGAGCAGATGGTTCACGTCAGCATAGACAACATCTTGGGAAAGGTAGGCATAGAGGCGAGCCAAACCATTGAACCATTCGTCCGTCTCCTCATCCACAGCTGCCCCCATCAGAAAGGTGAGAGGAAAATCCATCACGGTCTTTAGCTCGCTGTTGAGGGGAGCGGCCAATTTGCTGTCTTTTTGCCAACAACTAATGCCCACATTATCACTCATCCAGGTCTCTCCCACCAAATTCATGCCCGGATATTGTTCCTCCATCTCATGACACCAACGCTTCATGAGGTCAAAGTCGTTGTAAGGGTAAGTGTCTTGTCGGAAGCCGTCAATGTGGGTATACTCTGTCCACCATTTCGTCATCTGAATCAAGTAGTCGGCCAAGTAGGGGTTCTTTCCATTGAGGTCGGGCATGTGGCGAGTGAACCAGCCTTCAGTGGTGAGTCGTTTGTCCCATAGGGTAGCATGCACATCGGTTGGGGTGCTTGTTCGGTAGGCTGTCTGCACATATTGATTGTTGAAACTGAACCAGTTGTCTGTGGGAGGGTCGCGATAAAGAAAATGTTCCGTTCCGCAATGATTGAACACCATGTCCATGACGACCTTTATGCCACGGTGGTGAGCTTCCTCCACCAGATGGCAGTAATCCTCTTTCGTGCCCAAGCGAGGGTCAATCTCATAGTAGTCGGTGATGGCATAGCCGTGATAGGATTGTTCCGCCATGTCGTTTACCTGCACAGGAGTGAGCCATAGGGTGGTGATGCCCAGGTCCTGCAAGTAGTCCAGATGGTTCACGATGCCACGCAAATCACCCCCATGTCGGCTGTAAGGCTGACGGCGGTTCCAGGTGTCCTCGCGCAAACCTGCATACATTTGGCGTTTCTTCTTGTACGACTCCCCCATGGCAAAGCGGTCGGGCATGAGCAGATAAACCACATCGCCGGCATCGAAAGAGGGAGAAGCCTTCCGATTGCGTAGTTTCAATTCGTAGGGCACGGCAAGGACAACTTTCCCTTCCTGCTTCAATTGTATGGTAAACGTCTGCGGGGGAGCCTCCTGCGTGTCTATATATAATAGGAGGTAGTTCTTGTTGGGAAAGCGTACCACTTCTTTCAGTTCAAGGTGGTGTGCATTAGCCAGCACCACGTCAAGGTGGCTAATCCGCTTGCCATGCAATAGGATCTGGAGTTCTGGATGCGCCATGCCAGCCCACCAGTTGGAGGGGTGCACATGCCAAAGTAAGGGAGTGGATTGAGACATATCTTTCGATTTCTATATGGGTGAGGGTGAGGGCGCAAAGATGGCCTTTGTATGGCAAAGTTAGTGTTTTTTCTACAAACATTTTTCATTTTCGTCAAAAAACTCTACCTTTGCAGCACAATCTATATACATCATTCATTAACCTATACGCTTTATGAACAAATTGATGCTTTTTGTTATGGCTGGAGCAATGGCTGTAAATGCCTTTGCTCAGCAGACGTTCAATTTAGGAGGTGACATCTCCATGCTTCCACAATACGAAAGTGCTAAAACTCCTTACTTACGTAGCACTGGAGCCAAAATTGACGACGTGATTGCTTACATGAAATCGACCTGCAAATTCAATTCCATGCGTGTGCGTTTGTTCGTTAATCCAGACAATAGCACAGACATCACTTTGGTGCAAGATTTGGAGTATGTGAAGAACTTGGGTAAACGCATCAAGGATGCAGGTCTGGACTTCATGCTCGACTTTCACTACAGCGACACATGGGCTGACCCTGACCATCAGGCCATTCCTTCCGCATGGAAAGATACTTCCACCAAGGCACTCGCTGATTCTGTGTATGCCTACACGAAGCGCAGCCTGAAATATTTGAAAGACAACGGTGCCACCCCCGATTTCGTTCAGGTTGGCAACGAGGTGAGCTACGGTATGTTGTGGCGCAACAACGCCGATCGCTGTTATGCGTCGGCTTCCAACAGTACTTGGAAGCGGTTAACCGACTTTCTCAGTGCTGGAGCGCAAGCAGTGCGTGAGGTGACACCCAATGCCAAAATTGTTCTCCACATCGAAAGGAGTGGGGATGCCAATGCCTGCAAGAACTTCTTTACAAAGATGAAAGCCAATGGGGTAGATTACGACATCATCGGACTCTCTTACTATCCTTTTTGGCACAAGAGCCTGAGCACCTTGTCTGGCACCCTCAATACCCTTGCAACAGCTTTCCCCGACAAACCCGTGCAAATTGTGGAGACTGCCTACTATTACCAATGGTTCCCCTCAGGTGAATCAGGCTATGAAGACACAACTGGCACATGGCCTGGCACTGTGGCTGGGCAGAAAGCCTTTATCGAGGATCTCTGTGCTGAACTGGCCAAGCACGACAATGTGACGGGACTTTATTACTGGTTCCCCGAAGCCAACGGTACGGCTGGAGTGCTTTCCACTCATGACTCTTCCAACAACCGCGGACTGTGGGACAGCTCTTCCCACAAACTCAATTCGGGCATCTTATCCCTCAAGAATTTCTTATCGGAGAAAGAGGCTCTGAGCATCGAGGGAGTGGCTATTCCTAAGGACGCAGAACAAAACAAAGATGCTTCCCTCTACACAATGAGCGGTCAGCGAGTTAGCTACATGGCTGCTCCTGGCATCTATTTGAGAGGGAAGAAGAAAATTCTGAATAAGTAACGGCGGAACGTTACGGCAATGTAGGCATGAGTAAGGCTTAAAAGCGTTGCTTACGCTCCTTAATCATACAAGGATACATGGATGTCGAACACCAGTTCGGCATCTTTTAGTTTGGGGTGATGGGCATCCTTCTCTGAGAGGATACGATTTTCAGTGGGAACCTGCCAATCGATACCCAAATCGGGGTCATCCCAAGCAATGGCACCTTCGCTTTGGGGAGCATAATAGTTGTCGCACTTGTACTGGAAAACTGCCTCGTCACTCAACACAGCAAAACCATGGGCAAAACCGCGTGGAACGAAAAATTGTCGGTGGTTTTCGGCTGTCAGAACTACTGACACGTGCTTGCCAAACGTGGGGCTTCCCTTGCGGATATCGACAGCCACATCCAGCACAGCACCTTTCACCACCCGCACCAATTTGGCCTGTGTGAAGGGAGGTTTCTGAAAATGCAGACCTCTCACCACGCCTGCTACTGACTGACTCTCGTTGTCCTGAACAAAGACAGTCTTAAAAACTTTCTCTTCAAACTCCCGTTGCGAGAACGACTCGAAGAAGTACCCCCGGGCATCCCCAAACAACTTCGGTTCAATAATCTTTACACCTTCAATCTCGGTGTCAATTACGTGAATCATAACTATTCCTTGTTAAAAAAACCGCTGCAAAGGTACGGAAAAGTTTGGAGTTTTTTGTACCTTTGCAAAAATTTTCTACACTTATGGCAAACAAAGTAGTTATTTCCACCGACATTGCACAAACATTGACAGAAGCAATTGATGAAGTGAAGCACGACAAGTTATTCTTGCTGACAGACGAGATCACGCACGCATTGTGTTTCCCTTTAGTGAAAAGGCTTTCTTGTCTGCAAGCTGCTATTCACATCATTATTGGGGCGACTGATACACACAAAACCTTAGAGACATTGGCAAAGGTGTGGACTGAACTGGGGCAGGGGAGTGGCAGCCGCCATTCGTTGCTGGTGAACCTCGGTGGCGGTATGGTGACCGACCTCGGTGGTTTTGCTGCCAGCACTTTCAAGCGCGGCATCAAATATATCAATGTGCCCACCACCCTTCTGAGCATGGTGGATGCCAGCGTTGGGGGAAAGACAGGCATTAACTTTAATGGACTGAAGAATGAGATTGGGGTGTTCAACTCACCCGAAACGGTCATTTTGGATACGGAGTTCCTGCGCACCCTCGACCACGAAAATATTTGCTCGGGCTATGCTGAAATGCTCAAACATGGACTGATTTCCACTCATGAGAACTTCGCTGAACTACTCAGTTTCGACCTCAACGAAGTAGATTACACGCATTTAGGTCAGATGGTGGGCACGTCTGTAGCCATCAAAGAACGCATTGTGGCGGAAGACCCGCTGGAGCACGGCATCCGTAAGGCACTGAACCTCGGACACACAGCTGGTCACGCTTTTGAGAGTTTCTGCTTGAAGTTTGTACATGAGCCACACAACAAGCGCGGCATTCATCCGGTGCTGCATGGCTATGCAGTGGCATGGGGACTGATTTGCGAACTTTACCTCTCGTGTGTCAAGACTGGGTTCCCTACCGACAAAATGCGCCAAACGGTGCGTTTTATTAAAGAAAACTACGGCACCTTGCCCATCATTTGCGATGACTACGAAGAGCTCTATCAATATATGACTCACGACAAGAAGAACACCGCTGGCATTATCAACTTCACTCTGTTGGGCAATGTGGGAGACATCCGCATCAATCAGATTGCCGACAAGAAAGAAATCTTCGAGATGCTCGACTTTTTCAGGGAAGGGTGAGGAAACGTGGTGTTTAAGTGAAAAATGAAGAGTGAAAAATGGAAATTTTTCACTCTTCATTTTTCACTCTTTACTTACTCATCCTGTTATGGCGACGAATGTCCATCAACTTCTCCATGCTGCCGTAGCTGTCAAAGGGAAGCTGGTAGTAAGCATTGCCGTAGGAGTCTTGCTTGAAGAGCATGAGCGATTCCTCCCCCTTTTCCACGAACGTGACCGTTCCTCGAGGTGAAACATTGAATTGGCGGTCGCCAAAGATGGCGTGAGTCACGCAATTCACGTCCCACATGCGTTGCCCCGTGTCGCAAGTGTAGTTCGTATAAACAGCCTTGATGGGATTCACATCTGTCCATGAGAGGTCGGCAATCACGTCTTCAGGCACGTAGTTCATGCTCTCACCCACATAACTGGGCGACATGACAAGATCCACACTTTGTGGCAGTTTGTCGTAGAACACAGCAGCTTGTTTCGATGCTGCACGCATGTTGTAGCCACATGTGCTGTCCGTCTCCTCAAAACGGCCAGACTGGATATAGACAGCCTTCACTTTCTGTTCGAAGAGGTCTAACCCCGACAACTTAGAGTATTCGTCGGCTTTCGATTCAAAGAGCTGAGCCAACGACGTGGCGAAGCCGATGGCTACAATCGTGATGGATTTGTCTTCAGCCTTGCTGAGAATTTTGCGGTAGAGTTTCCATCCGTCCATGCACTTGCTGGCATCGAAGGTGCGCTTGAAGAGAGGCTGTCCCTGTGCATCTTTTAAGTCACAAATGCCGTTGTAGGGGATGAAGACGCGAGGATTCTTTACACCGTTTCGCTCCAGTCCCACCGGAATGTTGGGATGCCCGTAGTAGGTGTTGAAGATGTCAACTACGCCAGCGTTTTTCTCGCCTTCGCGATCCACCACGATGCCTTTGAGATCCACCAATCCCTCATCAATGTAGTGGTTCAGCATCATCAGGGCGAAGAGGTCATCCGTCGAGCTGCCGAAGTCGGCATCGAGAATCATGTTGATGGGTTGGTGTTTCATGCCTGCACTATGGTTATCGCCACAGCAGCACTGTGCGCTCACATCTGCCACATAGCACATCAGTGCCACGGCGAGCAGGAGAAAGATCTTTTTCATATGCAGATAGTTTTTAATGAAGTTATTATTTAAGTGAATGAATGTCCGTTGTTATTTCACGATGACAAAACCTCCCTGATCGACCATTGTCACGCTGACAGCCTTGGGGTTGGAGACCTTCAGCTCAGACTTTTGAGGTTCGCGGTCCTTGAGGTTATCGCTGTAGAGCGTAACTTTGTCGCCTTTCTGCAGCATGGGGAGGTTCAGTTTGAGGGTGAGGGGAGCGCCAGTAGCATTGTTGCCTGCAATGTACCATGTAGAGCCGTGGCGACGAGCCAAAATGCAGTACTTGCCGGGGTAGCCATCAATAAACATCGTCTCGTCCCATGTAGTGGGCACCTCGCGCAAGAAATCCATGCTGATGGCAGGTGCTGGAGCA
This sequence comes from uncultured Bacteroidales bacterium, assembly GCA_902789725.1. GTDB lineage: Bacteria > Bacteroidota > Bacteroidia > Bacteroidales > Bacteroidaceae > Minthosoma. The sequence goes on along the minus strand of CADAPC010000018.1, from coordinate 28,582 downwards.
CCCTCTTCGTTGGGAGCCAAGTTCTTGGTGGCCTCAGTGGGGAGGTTCTCTGGAGTGATGGCAAAGTTCTGGATGGGGTTCTGGAAGAAGATACAAGTGGCCAGTTCGTGCACATCCGTTGTTTTGCGGGTTGTGCCACCCTTATTCCCTTGGTGTATGTGGCGGTTCATAAAACAACCACCAAACTCCATACAGCCAATCGTGTTGCGGATGAAGGGATGGGTGGCGGCGTCTTTCGCTTCTTTGTCTGCAGCACTTTGACCAAAGTAGATGTTCTCCGACGCTAAGACGGCCTCGCTGCCCACATAGTTGGGATACATGCGTTCCCATCCACGCGGAATGGTGCAGCCGTGGAAGATGACCATAATACCGTTGTCATCGGCATCGGAGAGAATCTGCTCGTACAGGCGCATCGTCTCTTGCTTGTCGCCACCGAAGAAATCGACCTTGATGCCCTTTACGCCAATTTCGTGCATCCAGCGCATGTACTGTTTGCGCAGAATGGGGTCCGACATGATGTTGATGGGCCCTTGCTCAATGTCGTTCCACCAACCGCTGGAACTGTACCAGAGGAACACGTCAACACCTTGGCTTTGCGAATACTTCACCAACTGGGTCATGCGGTCTTTGCCAATGTTGTTGTCCCACCAGTTGTCGATGAGCACATACTGGAAGCCCATGTCCTTGGCCAGCTTGATGAACTTCACCTGGTCGTCGTAGTTGATGGAGTTGTCTTGCCACACAATCCAGCTCCAGGTGCCTTTCCCATATTTATAATTATGTGTAGTCTCATAACGGGGCGTTACATAGTCCCAAGGTACGGTTGTCTCCACAATGGGTTTCAGCGATGTACCCACCGTGATGGTGCGCCAAGGGGTAGCTCCAGGCAGGGCAAAAGCTGGCTCCACTGTTCCGTTGCCATTGTTTTCCTCAGCCATTGGAAACTCCAGCGTGTAGAGTCCGTCGCCCTTCATGTCGGATAGGCGCGATGCGCAATAGCGAGCGTCAACCCCTGTTTCGGAAATGAGCACCCACGCATTGCTGCCTTTGGGTGTGGAGGGCTGCACCTTGAAGAGGCAGGGAAACGTATATCCGTGTCCATACTGTGAACGTTTGTTCATGGGTTCATCATAGCCATACACCTCCTCGTAACTGGGTTTCGTGCCTTTCCACCCAATCATGGCATCGGACTGCGGCGTAAGGAAGGTGGTGGTGCCATGCGGTAGGTCGAAGCCCGTAGCCTCTTTCATCATGCGGATGGAAAATTTCTTGCCGTTCGCTCGGCTGGGATGGTTGGGAATGACATAACGGAAAGCCACGTCGTTGTTGCTCACGCGAAAATCGATGTCATACTGCATGCCCCGCTCGTTTTTCAGCGTCACCACCAGCTGGTTGGCATTCACATGCACATGGCTCGCCTTGCTGACGCGCAAGTCGTAATTAAACTCTAAGTGCACTTCCTTTTTGCTGTCGAAAGACACATTTTGCGAGAAGTCGCCATGGTCGGCCACAAAGCCCAACGGACTTTCATCGAGTGTTTGCACTCCGTCGTAAATCACTTCATAGACAGGTCTGCCTGCCTTCACATCTACATTGACCTTGAGTTTCCCGTCTGGGCTGGTCACACTTGCCACCTGCGCATTCATGCCAACAGATGCAAGTAATAGGGGTAAGAACAATAGTTTTCTTTTCATATTGGTCGATTCTTTAGTTTGTTATCGAAATGATTTGTACAGTCAGTCTGTAAGCCAGTCTGCACAGGCAGTTACAGAGAGTCAACAAGTATCTGCTCAATATCGTTCTCTGTGAGCGGAACCCATGCACCCTCCAAGCTTTGCATTTTGTCTATACTATTTATTTGGCTCCAAAATTACGGAAAATGTAAGAAGAATACAAAATAAACGTTCAGAATTATTCATTTTTGGTCAAATAATTATAATTTTACACTTTGAATGAGGAGCCTGACTATCGTCATTTGGGCCTCCGCCTGGCATCAAATGCCTGCGAGCATCTTTCTTGTAAATATATGTGGGGGCAGAACATGATGATTGGTGTTTTTGATGACAAAGTTCGGAAGGGGGGAAGAGAGCACGTGGCTGACTAACTGTGTGGGGGCTTTCCGCCTCTTTCCTGTTAGTGTGTTAGCTGGCTTCTTCCTTGCTTTTCTCTCCGTCGGCACTCATTAAGGTGTCCTTCCATGTCTCCAACGCCTTGTGGACAATGGCAATGGCCTCGTCCATTGAGCATTCCAGCGTGCCGCCAGCAGCATTTTTGTGACCGCCGCCGTTGAAGAATTGCTCGCACAGCAAGTTGCACGGGAAATCATCGACCGAACGGGTGGAGACCCTGATGAGGGGCTTTTCTGTGTCCTCGCGCAAGGCGATGCTTAGTTTGTGACCTTTGATTTGTAGGGGCATATTCACAATACCCTCCATGTCGCCCTTCACATAATGAAATTGTGCCAGTTCCTCCTTCCTGATGGCAAAGAGCGAGGCATGCAGGTCGGGGAAAATCTCCAATTTCTCGTAAAGCACATAGCCAATGAATTTCAGGCGGTCGGCCGAATAGTTGTTCTGAATCTTTCGGTTGATGGCATCTTTGTCAATCCCCTTGCGCAACAGTTCGCTGATGATGACGAAGAGGTCGGGGTTATTGCTGTTGAATGTGAAGAAGCCTGTGTCGGTTGCCATGCCTGCATAGAGGTCCTCTGCTGCCGCAAAGCTTAGGCTCTTCACATCCCCCAGGGCATCGATGAGCCGAAACACCAGTTCGCAGGTGCTGCTTAGTTCCGGACGTGAAATGATGAACGTGAACTTCGATTTGTCGGGATTCAGGTGATGGTCAATCAACACGCGTCTGCAGTGCATGCGGCTCACCGCCGTGCCCATTTCGTCCAGCCGGCTCAAGTCGTTGAAGTCGAGGCAGCAAATCAGGTCGGCTGTCTTCAAGAGCGTGTAGGACTGCGCCTTGTGGCGGTCGAACAGAATCACTTTGTCGGCATCCTTCATCCAGTGGAGGAAATCAGGGAAATAGTTAGGTGCAATCACGTTCACGTTCTTCCCTTTCCGTTTCAGATACTCATACAACCCCAACGACGAGCCTATGGCATCTCCGTCGGGGGAAGTGTGGCACAAAATGACCACGTTCTTGCTCTCATCAAAAATCTTTTTCAGCTTTGCCGCTTCCTGCGGACTCACAATAGGTTTCAACATGACTTTCTTTTTCTTTGGTGCAAATGTACACCTTTTTCAGTTATCTTGCAAACTTTCCTGTCATTTGCGCATCTGAAAACGCTGAAAAGGAATGAACCCGAAGAAAAAATTGGTGGTTTCCACCTTTTTAGGTTACTTTACAAACCGTAAGTGAAAAAAGCCCTTGTTGTTGCGCAAATTAAACAGGGAGATAAAACGCATAGAGCACTTGATGGGAGATAAACCACAAATGGGGCATATAGAGTTATTTGCAGAAGGGTGCATGAATGATTTCCACCCAATCTTCATTAAATTTTATTTGGTTTAAGGTTTTTTCCACATCAAGCTTTGGTGGCTGTTTTATCCTAAACTTACATTAGAAGTACAGCATGCAACAGTGAATATCAAGTAGCGCTGACTAAGGTCTATATCCTGCTCTACTTCCATCACCACGCTGATGCTGTCATCCAATCTGCTGTGTTTATAGAACTCGCCCGATACATGGGACCGTACTCAGGCAGGTTACTTACAGATGTAATCCGCCCGCAAATTGACAACATTCTCAATTTGGACAAAGAAGTGGAGAAGAGCCGCAAGGAAGAGAAGAGTAATCTTCAACCTCAGCGATTTCCCTGCATTGGCTAAAATTATCTACAAAAAATGGCAGGGCACCCCCTGGGCATCCTGCCCAAATGCACTTGCCCTTGACTTGAAGAGGAAAATCATTATTATTACGGTTGGATTCGTAATGAGTCTAACCGCAATTGTTTTTTCAGGCATGCAACACAAAAGATAACACGCATGAGCCAGGAATTTCACGTTACTTTGCGGCTATTGTAATGGACAATAAATCATACATAATTTTATGGACGTAAATAAAATGAAGAAGGCATCACTTGCCGTGGAACTGAAAGAAAAGGCTGACGAACTAGCAATCAATCGTGCTTCCCTTCTGAAAAATGGAGTGAAGGTGGTATTGCAGAGTGCCTTAGAGCGCATAGAGCTTCGTCAAGGAGACTTCACTCCCCTGATGATTGGCAAAATCCAGACGAAAGCCATCCAGAATCTGACAGCCAGCATTCTTGTGGATGCGGCAAAAGGACTGATGCTGGTGCCGCATTACTCGCTAAGCACGGAGAAATCATCGCCTGTGTGGGTGTATGTTGGTACGCACTGGGTGGAAGTACCCGATCCGCAAATTATACGTGACTTCATCTGCGATGGCTGTCATAAGATGGGGCTGCATGATATGTTTGTCAATGACGTCAAGTTCATTGACCGACTTATAAAGCAGATAGAGCACATGCTGAGCCGGCATCCAGAGTTGCCTGATGGTGGCGTGACCTTTATCAATTTCCGCAACGGCACGTTGGAGGTTGCTGCTGACGGTCAGCGCAGCTTGCGCCCTCACCGCCGCGAGGACTTCTTCCGCTATGTCCTTCCCTACAATTACGACCCAGATGCGGAGTGCCCTCGCTTCTTGAAATTCTTGGATGAAGTGCTACCAGACCAAAGTACCCATCTGCCCATTCTGGAATATATTGCCTATTGTTTTGTGCCGTGGCTGCGCATTGAGAAGATTCTCGGCTTCCTTGGCAATGGCGCGAATGGCAAGAGCACTTTGATTAGATTGATAGAGAGGCTGCTGGGGAAGGAGTCTGTCACACACGAAAGTCTTCACGACCTCACCACCAATGAAACTCACCGAGCCAACATTGAGCTTAAGTTGGCCAATCTCAGCACGGAGAACGAGGGGCACATCAACACTGCCGCATTCAGAACGCTGGTGTCGGGCGAACCCATCTCATGCCGCAAGTACTACTCTCAGCCCTATGAGATGGAGCAGTATGCCAAGATGATATTCTCATTCAACGAAATGCCAAAGGTGAAGAGCCTCCTTGCAAACCAACGCCGCTGGATGCTCGCCAAATTCGACGTTACATTCTCCGAAGAAGAGGCTGATGCCGACTTGGATGATAAGTTGGAAAGCGAGCTGTCCGGCATCATGAATCTGGTATTAGACACTCTCCCTGCACTCATCCAGCGAAAGAAGTTCACAAAGTCAGTTGGCATCGAGCACTCCGTCAAAGAAATGGAGTACAGTAACGACCCCATTCTTCAATTCCTTGACATGCGATGCGAAAGCGGACCTGGCATTTCTGGCAAAGGCTCTACACTGCACAGGGCATTCAATGATTATGCGGTTGAAAATGGCTACAGGATCATGTCCAATCAAGCCTTCTACAAGCGCCTTCGAGAACTTGGACATTCAATTCCTGATAATGGGCATCAACCCACTTTCGATATTAAAGTTGTGCGATATGAAGACTGAAAAATCTACACATTTTGACACTCCTCGCCTCCGTGCCATCTCCATCGTTGAGGTGGCGCGGAAGTTGGGTGACACTCCTCGCCGAGTAGGAATCAACCATGTCACTCACTGTCCGTGGCACGACGACCACCATCCGTCGCTCTCACTCGTCGAAAAAACGGGCGCGAATTATTGTCACTGCTTCTCTTGCGGAAAGGGTGGCGATGTCATCAGTTTCGCCATGCAACATGAGGACTGGTCTTTCCAAGATGCCTGCAAATGGCTGTCGAGCACATTTGGCATTTCTGCCATACAAGGTGCTGCACCCATGCCACAGCGCAAATCAAACCATAACCCCGAGGAACGCAAAGAACCTGCTTACACTTACATCCCTATGCCTATGGTGGAAAGGCTGGTGTCGGCCGATAACTCTCTGTGCCAAATTCTGATGAAGCTGTTCCATCCCGAACATGTCAAAATGGTCACTGAAGCGTATCTGCTTGGAAACTATTCACTCTACGGAAAAGACAACTGGACAGTCTTTCCTTCCATCGATGCGCAAGGGCGTGTATGCAATCTGAAAGTGCAGCACTACGACACCGATCCCCATTCTCCTCGTTACACCCATAGCGACAGTAAGTCCTACTGGCTGGGAAAAATCTGGAAGGACAATGGATTGCTGCCAGAGAAATCGGAGTTCAGCAGCAAGTGTCTGTTCGGCGAACATCTCCTTTATAAATATCCCGCCCAAACAGTTGCACTTGTGGAAAGTCCCAAAAACGCCATCGTGGGTGCGCTGGAGCATCCTGAATATCTGTGGGTGGCTACTGGCAACAAGACATCCTTGCAGCGGGAAGTCCTGGAGCCATTGCGGAGCAGGGATGTTCTTGTCATTCCCGACCGCGATGCCATCCCTCTGTGGCGGCAAACCATCAAGACCTTGGATGACCTTGCCAACTTCGTTGTCAGCGATTATTGTGAATACATGGCTCCTGACGACCAAAAGAAGTTCGATGTCGCTGACCACATCATCAGCAAGCGGCTTCAAGGAGCTTCGGTTGTCAACCAAAATCAGTACACCGAATTTTAGGGCGTTTTCGGGAGTTTTTCGGGAGTTTCTCGGTTGCCTTTAGGGAGTTTTTCGGGAGTTTTTAGGGTGTTTTTTCTTGTTGCTAAATAGGGTAACGAACTGAAAAGCAATTGTCTGAAAAATTATTAGGGAGAAAAGGGTGTTTTTGTGTGTAAAAAAAAGGAAAATCGAATCTGTTTTAGAAAAGTTGCAACAAAAAACTCCCTTTTCCCTCTTTTAGTTTGCGTAACGGGAAGATATGCCATGATCGCCTCCACCGAAATGCCGTTTCTCCTCATCAGAAACGGCGTTTCTCCCTGCCAGAAACGGCGTTTCTCCACCAGCGGTACGGTGCTTCGTTTTTTTACATTTTCCTGTAAAATAAGTGCTTAAATATTTGCGCATGTCAGAAAAAAGTCATAACTTTGTGGCGTAAAAAGAAGGGATGAAGAGAGGGGAGCCAGGACATGGAAAGAACGAATGAAAAAAGGAGAAGCCTCCACTCCTTCAACAAGTTGGGGGCGCGATGTTTCATTACTCTCTAATACACGAATGCTATGAGTAAGATTCTTTATCGAAAAGTGAAAGCCGCTCCAGGGGTGAAGCAGTACCTGGACGAGGCAAAGACTCAGCTGAACCCCGCCTTCGATGCCAATGCGGCTTACTACGCCAAGGCGGTCAGCATCGAAACCCTGTCGCTCAGAGAAATGGCCAAGCACATCAGCAGTCATGGGTCACCCTACACGGTTGACGTGGTGATGGGCGTGCTGGAAGCCTACCGCAACTGTCTCCTTGAGCAGCTGCTGGAGTCGAAGAAAGTGAAGGTGGATGGCTTGGGCACGTTCTACCTGACCATCGCCAACCGCGCCGGGGGCGAGAAGGACTTGAAGAAGTTCAGCATCAGTGCCATCACCGAGGGGCTGCGCATCCGCTTCCTGCCCGACTCGAGCGAGGAGGAGAACCTCAGTTCGAAGGAGTTCCTGAAGAAGGCCAACTTTGTGGATGTGGCAATGCTGGCCAACCAGATGGAGGAGACGGAGGACACCTCGGGCACCGTCATCGACGATGACAACACGAGCGGCTCTGGAGGCTCCAACACTGGCGGTGGCGGTCTGCCTGCTGGCGGCAACGAGCCTGAGGAACCCTAAACTCTCCTCTTGGTGATTTTTCCCCGACCACGAATCTAACGAATGTGTGTGCTGATGGTAGCTCATTGTATTCGTTAGATTCGTGTTATTCATGTTCGAAAAGAAAAAAGGACATGCAATTTTGGGGAACAATCATGAACCTTCGGCTCAGCGAAGCCGTTTCGCTCTTTTAGTTCGAAGTGGCCAGTAAGATGGCAAATGTTCTAAAGGCCAATAGGGATTATTCGTGCGGAAAATAAAAATTCTTTCTTTCGAATGGCTTATAATTCGGGAATTATATCTAAATTTGCAAAAAATAAAGGACGCTGTATGGAAGAAACACCAATGACGGAACGGGGGAGCGAAGTGCAGACCCCAGAGAAGAAGAGTGGGGCGGGGCTTATGGCGCTGGGCGTGGTGGTGGCACTCGTGGCCATCGTTGCGGCAGTGGTGGGCTACCATTACCTTTACGCCCAACCGTTGCTGAAGGAGAACGAAGAACTGAAAGAACTGGCTGAGCTGGAGAAGCAGGAGATGGAGAAACAGTACCGGGAGTTTGACCTGCAATACGAGCAACTGCAAAGCACCATCAAGAACGACAGCCTCATTGCACAGATTGAGGAGGAGCGCCGCAAGACGCAGCAGCTGCTGGAGGAACTGGAGCGCACGAAGGCGACCGATGCGGCTGAAATTAAACGCCTGAAGGCTGAGATTGCCTCGCTGCGCGAAGTGCTGAAGAACTACATCGTGCAGGTGGATTCGCTCAATCGGCTCAACCAGTCGCTCAACGAGGAGAACACTCAAATCAAGGCACAGATGACCGAGGCGAATGTGCGCATCACCAGCCTTTCCACCGAGCGCAACGAACTGAAGGACAAGGTGGATGTGGCCGCCCAGTTGGATGCCACGGGCTTTTGGGTGACTCCGAAAAATAAGAGGAGCAAGGACACGCAGAAGGTGAAGGACGTGAAGAAGATTGCCTTCGGGTTCACCATCGTGAAAAACGTGACGGCGCAGAACGGGCAGCGCATTGTGTATGCCCGCATTCTCAAACCCGACAATTCGGTGATGGGCAACAAAGGCACCTTCGCCTACGAGGGTACCCAGCTTGAATATACAGAGAAAAAATATATTGACTACACAGGAGAGGAACTGAAGCTGACCATGTACAGTGACGTGGAGGAGTATCTCGAAGCAGGCACCTACAAGCTTTTCATCTTCTGCGACAGTCAGATGATAGGACAAACAAGTTTTACACTAAAGTGAAATATCTAAGTGAAGAGTGAAGAGTGAAAAATAGAATAGAGACCATGACAAAAGTTTCCCCATCCCTCCTTGCTGCCAATTTCGCCAACCTGAGCAAGGACATTGACATGATTAACCGTAGTGAAGCCGACTGGCTCCACCTTGATGTGATGGACGGCGTGTTTGTGCCCAACATCAGTTTCGGATTCCCAGTGCTGGAAGCCGTTGCCCAAATTTGCACCAAGCCGCTGGATGTGCACCTGATGATTGTTGACCCAGGCAAGTTTACGGAGCAGGTGAAGGCCTTGGGCGCCTACATGATGAATGTGCATTACGAGGCTTGCCCCCATCTGCACCGCACCATTCAGCAAATTCACCATGCTGGCATGAAGGCTGGAGTGACACTCAATCCCCACACCCCTGTAGGTGTGCTGGAAGACATCATTCAGGATGTGGATATGGTGCTCCTCATGACGGTGAATCCGGGCTTTGGCGGGCAGAAGTTCATTGAACATTCCATTGAGAAAGTGCGTAGGCTGAAGTCGCTCATTCAGCAGACGGGCAGCCATGCCCTGATAGAGGTGGATGGTGGCGTGAATGGTGAGACGGGTCGCCGCTTGGTGGAAGCGGGCGTGGATGTGTTGGTGGCTGGCAGCTACGTGTTTGGAGCCGCCAACCCTGAGGAACGGATCAATGAACTGAAAAGTCTGTAAGTCTGCATGAACTGGCAGAACTACCCCTTTGTGCGCCTTGTCATTCCCTTTGCATTCGGAATGGTTGGGGCGCATCTGTTTGTCAGCCCACAGCACAGGATGCTGCTCTTCCTGTTGTGTTGCCTTGCACTGGTTGGTCTGGTTCTGCTGTTTTTCTCTCGAAAAGGCAATCGCATCAGGGAAAGTGTGTTTGGGGTGGTGGCCATGGCGCTTGCTTTTCTGGTGGGCATGACCCTCTATGCAGAGAAACTCTACCAAATGGATTGTGGAGTGCCGCAGGACTCTACCTGTTGCCAGGGAGTCCTTGCCGAGGTGCCGGTGGAGAAAACCCATTCGCGGGCACTGAATTTGGAGCAGGAAGACGGCACCCACCTGATGCTTTATGTAAGCAAGGAGGACACTGCCGCCTCTCTTGCTGTAGGCGATACCATCTATGCCTCCATCCGTCATCTGCAACCTACAAGCAATGGGGGAGGGGAGTTTGAGGAATACAGGAAGTTCCTTTTTTATCACAACATCTGTGCCACTTGCTATGCTCCGACTGCTTGGTGGAGGGTGCATCCTCGTAGGGGCGGACCCTCTCTGTTGCAACAGCTTCGAAGCATGCAGAGTCGGTTGCACCGCATCTATGATGAACGGGGTGTGGAGGGCGAGGCTGGTGGCATCGTTGAGGCCATGTCCATCGGGCGGAAGGCAACCCTTACCCCCACCATCAGGCAAGCTTATGCCGCTGCGGGGGTGAGCCACATGCTGGCACTTTCGGGGTTTCATGTGGGCATTATTGTCATGTTCCTCCAACTCTTCTTTCTCGGCCGACTTTTGCCTCAGCGTTGGCAGTGGGTCAGCCACCTTGCCCTCATCGTCATTCTGTGGAGCTATGCCCTGCTGGCTGGGTGGTCTCCATCGCTGGTCAGGGCCACGTGCATGTTCACCCTCCTGCTGCTCTGCCAGTTTCTCTCGAAAGATCCTCTGTCCATCAATTCCTGTGCCCTCACCTTTTTGGTGATGACGTGCGGAAATCCATTCTATGTCAACGATGTGGGTTTCCAACTCTCGTTCGTGTCGGTGGGCTGTATAGCCCTTTTTGTGCAAACTACCGCTGAGCGCAGCCTTTTTCTGCAAAGGAACCCCTGCGTGGCATGGCTCTACTCTCTCTTCATGGTGTCGCTCACCTGCATGGTGTTTTCCACCCCCCTGGTGGCCTATCACTTTGGGCGCGTGCCGTTGCTTTCGTTGCTGGGAAATTTGGCACTGACTCCCTTTGTGTATGTGATTATTCTGGGCAGCATCTTTTGGTGGGCATTCCTTTGGTGCACCCCTGTCAATGAGACACTTACTGGCGTGCTCAATTGGACGGCCGAAACGATGAACGGCATTGTCCGCAGCATAGCCGACCTTCCTTTTTCCACCCTCGAATGGCATCCCAATGGACTGTTCACCTTTGGTTGCTATTTGGTGTTGGTGCCGCTTTTTTATTACTTGACTAAAAAATTGAGAAAACTACCCCAATGACACAGGACCAATCTTGGACATTTCAATGTCAGGCCATGATGGACTTTATGGTAGAACATCGCCGCCGCCCTTCCAAGCACCGTCTGGAGGAGCATCAGATGCTCAACTGGTTCAAACAACAAAAGAAAATGCTGGCCAAAGGTAAGCTGAAGCCTGAGCGTGTAGAGCGCTTCATGCGGCTGCTTGCGCTTGCCGACCAATGCCTGCGCAAGAACCAGTATAGCATGTGAAAATCGGTCGTTCTATCACTTAATCGTGCCGTTGATGTAGCTATCTAAGGTGCTCACGTTCGGAAATACTCAAATTTATTTGGTTTTTCTCTCACTTAATCGTACCTTTGCACTCGCAAACTATAAATCGTATCGATGAGTAAAAAGCAACTGAGCATTGTGTTTCTTATTGCAGGCAGCGAGCCTCTGGGCAGTGCGGGCATGCAGGCTGACATTAAGGCAATTACGGCTTGTGGCGGATATGCCGCATGTGCACTGACGGGCATTGTGGATGAAGACACCCGCCGGGTGAAAAGTGTGACACCGCTTCCAGTGGAACTGGTGGTGAGCCAAGCAGAGTCGTTTTTGGGCGACGTGGGTGCACAATGCATCAAGACAGGGGTGCTGCCCACCGCCGAGATTATCGACGGGGTGTCGGAGTTGCTGATGCGCTATCCGAAGGTGAAGAAAGTGATTGATCCCGTTATTGTGGATAGCAATGGGGTGCAATTGGTGAGCGACGACAGCATCATGGCTTACAAAGAGAAAATGTTCCCCCTGGCAACCTTGATTACACCTAATTTCCGTGAGGCAGAAGTGTTGCTGAAACGGAAAATCACCAACATTTGGGAGGACATCAAGGAACTGGGGCAATGGGGCAACAGCGTGATTGTAAAGAGCATGGAGAGTCAGGTCTATGCAGGTCATGGTGCATCGGCTCAGGACATGCTTTCGGACTTCCTCTACAATGCCGAAACAGGGGAGGTGAGGGAATTTCGGAAACGGAGGATAGCCACCCACAATGTGAACGGCACAGGCGATTCCTTCTCGTCGTCCATTGCCACCTATCTGGCAAAAGGCTACAGCCTGGAGCAGGCTGTGGAGAAAGGCGAGGAATTTATCAATCGTGCCATTGCGCTGGGGGCTGAATACGAATTTGGACATGGTTATGGCCCTGTGCACCCTTGCTTTATGGAGGACAAAGCTACGTTTGAAAGAATATATAATTGAAAACAGATATGGAATTGAAAATTGCAGTTCTGGCCGGCGATGGTATCGGTCCAGAGATTATGGAACAAGGTGTGGCAGTGTGCAGTGCTGTTGCCGAGAAGTTTGGACACAAAGTGAGTTACAAGGAAGCCATCTGTGGTGCTCATGCCATTGACGAGGTGGGTGACCCCTTCCCCGAAGAGACTTTCCAAACCTGTATGGAGGCAGACGCAGTGCTCTTCGCATCGGTGGGCGACCCTAAATTCGACAACAACCCCAATGCGAAGGTGCGCCCAGAACAGGGGCTGCTGGCCATGAGGAAGAAGTTGGGTCTGTTTGCCAATGTGCGCCCTGTGACCACGTTCGATTGTCTGGTGCACAAGTCTCCGCTGAAGGACGAACTGGTGCGTGGTGCCGACTTCATCTGCATTCGTGAATTGACGGGCGGCATGTATTTTGGCGAGAAGAAGGAAGGCACCGATTATGCCTACGACACCAATGCCTACTCGCGTGCTGAGGTGGAGCGCATTCTGAAGGTGGCTTATCAGTATGCTCGCCAGCGCAGAAAGCACCTGACAGTGGTGGACAAGGCCAACGTGCTGGCATCCAGCCGCCTGTGGAGAGCTGTTGCACAGGAAATGGCTCCGCAATATCCCGATGTGACTACCGACTTCATGTATGTGGACAATGCTTCCATGCGCATGATTCAGGAACCGAAATTCTTCGACGTGATGGTGACCGAAAATACCTTCGGCGACATCCTGACCGACGAGGGCAGCTGCATCACTGGCTCCATGGGCTTGCTTCCATCGGCTTCGACAGGTGAGCACACCCCGGTGTTTGAACCCATCCACGGCAGTTGGCCACAGGCAAAGGGACTGAACATCGCCAACCCGTTGGCGCAGATTCTTTCAGTGGCTATGCTATATGAGTACTTCGACCTGAAGGAAGAGGGTGCTTTGATCCGCGAGGCGGTGAATGCTTCGCTCGACCAGAATGTGCGCACACCCGAAATTCAGGTGGAAGGTGGTGCCAAGTATGGTACCAAGGAAGTTGGAAAATGGATTGTGGATTACATTAAAAAGTGAAGAACTATTCGCTCTTCGCTCTTCACTTTTCATTCATCATTTATGCCTCTTATCTTACCAGATCAACTACCAGCCATTGATGAACTGAAGCGTGAGAACATCTTCACCATGGGCTACAAACGGGCGGACAGTCAGCAGATTCGTCCGCTCCGCTTGGCTGTGCTCAATCTGATGCCTCTGAAGATTACGACAGAGACGGATTTCATCCGCATTTTGTCCAATTCGGCGCTCCAAATCAAGGTGGAGTTCATGAAAATTAAATCGCACACAAGCAAGAACACTCCCATTGAGCACATGCTGGCCTTCTACCGCAATTTCGACGACATGAAGCGGGAAAAGTATGACGGACTGATTGTGACGGGTGCTCCTCTCGAGTTCATCAGCTACGAGGAGGTGACGTATTGGGAGGAACTGCAGGAGGTGTTCAACTGGGCGCATAGCCACGTGACGAGCACCATCTATGTGTGCTGGGCGGCATTTGCAGGCTTGTACCATTTTTATGGGGTGCCGAAGTACAACACCCAGAGCAAGGTGTTTGGTGTGTTTGAGCATCGGATGCTCGCTCCCGAATTGCCCATCTTCCGCGGTTTTGACGATGTGTTCTATGCCCCTCACAGCCGGCATTGCGAGGTGTATCGGAAAGACATTGAGAAGGTGCCTGGACTGCACATCATTGCCGACAGCAAGGAGGCGGGCGTGACGATTGTGGAGGCCAGAAACGGCAGGGAATTTTTCATCACCTGCCACCTTGAATACTCGCCTCTGACACTGGACGGCGAGTACAAGCGCGACCTGGCCAAGCACTTGCCCATCAATCTTCCGCAGAACTACTATCCCGACAACGATGCCAGCCGACGGCCCGTTGTGAGGTGGAGGGCAGCTGCTAATTTGCTTTACACCAACTGGCTGAACTACTACGTTTATCAGGAAACGCCTTTCAACATAGAAGACATTCAGGAATGATGCGCAGCATTGAACTTCTTGCTCCGGCAAAAACAGCAGACATTGGCATCGAGGCAGTTCGCCACGGTGCTGATGCTGTCTATATAGGTGCCGCTGCGTTTGGTGCACGTGCCGCTGCTGGAAACCGTGTGGAGGACATCCAGAGGCTGGTGGAGTATGCTCACTTGTACAAAGCGAAGGTATATGTAACCGTGAATACGCTCATCTTTGAGCAGGAGATGCAGGAGGTGGAGCGGCTGATTTGGCAACTCTACGAGGCGATGGTGGATGCGCTCATCATTCAGGACTTGCGCATCCTCTCGCTCCGTCTTCCCCCCATTCCTCTGCATGCCAGCACACAGATGGACAACCGCATGCCTGAACAGGTGAAGCGGCTTGCGGCGATGGGATTTCCACAGGTGGTGCTTGCCCGGGAACTGACGGTGGAGGAGATTGGGATGATTCACCAAGCCTGTCCCGACACCAAGCTGGAGGTGTTTGTTCATGGTGCCCTGTGCGTGTCGCTAAGCGGACGTTGCAATGCCAGCGAAGCTCTCTTCGGGCGTAGTGCCAATCGGGGCGAATGTGCGCAGGTGTGCCGCATGAAGTTCGATTTGCTGGCCGATGGGAAAGTGGTGGTGAAGAACAAACACCTGCTGTCGCTGAAGGACAACTGCCAGTTGGACAACCTGGAGCGGTTGCTCTGTGCTGGAGCTTCGTCGCTGAAGATTGAAGGGCGGCTGAAGGATGTGGACTATGTGAAGAATGTGACGGCGGCTTATTCCGTGGCCTTGGATGAGGTGATAGCCCGGCATCCTCAGGAGTACTGTCGCGCTTCATCAGGACACGTCAGGCTCAGTTTTCAGCCCGATGTGCGGAAAAGTTTCAACAGGGGTTTTGTGGCGGATGTGAGCCAACCAGATGCCAACATCGACACGCCCAAGTCGATGGGTGAGCCAGTGGACCGAAACACTGTGCTGCACAACGGCGATGGCCTGTGCTATCTGAACAAAGGGGAACTGGTGGGCTTCAGAGTGAACCAAGCAGAAGCGTTCCGTCCCGTCAGGGGCATTCGGTATTTTCGAAATCAGGATATGGAATGGGACAGAGTGCTGAGCCGGCCTTCGGCAGAAAGGAAAATTGGCGTTGACATTGACGTGCGTGAGGACTGCATTGTGATGACCGATGAGGATGGACTGAGCGCACGGGTGGAGATAACGGAGGCTTTTGAGCTGGCGCATACCCATCAGCAGGAAAACATCAAACGTCAACTCAGCAAATTGGGGGGTACCATTTTTGAGGCACACATTATTAATATATATACCAAGAAGAATTATTTCATCCCTTCTTCCGTGTTGAGTAGGTGGCGGCATGCGTTGACCGACCAACTGGCTGAAGAAAGAAGGAGGTTTTACCCGTTGGAGCGGCAGGCTCATGAACCTGTCGGGGTGGAAGTGCCCGAACATTATGAACAGACTCACGATAAGGAGACGCCGGTGATGATTTGCAAGTATTGCATCCGGCGGCAGTTGGGAATGTGCCTCAAAGAGGGACAAAGCAAAAAAAGAGAGGACTTGAAGTTGAAACTGTCGAATGGCTCCACCTTTCGACTCGACTTTGACTGTAAGAGTTGTTACATGAAAATCTATCTGCAATGAAGAAACTACTCTATGCCATCTGGGTAGCTCTGCTGGCCTCGTGTGTGGGAGGGGCTACTTCTAATGTTTCATCGCCATCAGCCAAAGATAGCGACTCGGTGACTGTCATTGTGAATATTGTTGACACAGCTGCATCGACCGACACGGCACTCATGTGCCTCACACCTCAGCAGGTGGATTCGTTGGAGTTTCGACTGACTCATCATTATTCGGAAAACTTTAATTTCTTGGTGAAGGCCGACTCGCTTACGCTCATTCCTCGTGAGGGCGACCTCATTACCGATACTTGTCTTGTCCGCGCAGGCGATGTCATTGCCGTTGCCGCCATCAAGATTCAGCCTTCTGATTCGATTGATTCCATCTGGGTAAAGGTGGCGAGTAACCAATACACGATGGGCTGGATTCCTGAGCAAGAACTGCTGAAAGGAACCACCCCAGATGACTTCATTTCAGAGATGCTGAATGCACTTTCCAGTAGCCGTGCCGTCTGGATGTCGGCCTTGGTGGCACTGGGAATTATCGCCTTCTTCATCGGCAGAAAAAAAGACTTGAGGAAAACGGACTTAGTGAAGCAGGAACTGGTGCATCTGCTTGATTTCCTCAGTGAGATGCCCAGCATCTATCCGGCATTGTTCCTGATCTGGGTGGGGGTGATGGCATCGTTGTATGCTTCTGTCCAAAACTTTGTGCCTGAATTTTGGCAAGAGTATTATTTCCATCCAACGCTCAACCCCTTGGTGCTGCCGCCCTTAATGGCCGCACTGGTTGTAGCTTTATGGCTGGTGGTCATCACCTTCATTGCACTCGTCGATGAGGTTTATCACCACTTTTATTTTCTGCCAGGCATCACCTATCTGGCCAAACTTGTTGGTGCAGCCATGCTGGTCTATCTTGCCATTTCATGGACAACACTCATCTATGTGGGCTACATCTTACTTGCAACCCTCATTTACCTCTTGGTGAAACTGATGCTGGGAATTATGGCGACTATGCCACAACGGGATGCGTGAAGATGAATCGGGCACCCTTCCCCTTGTGGTTGAGGTCGAGCTTTGCCTCGCCCCCTAACTGGGTGGCAATTTTGCGGCAAATGGGCAGCCCCAATCCTGTGCCGCCATTGATGGTGTTGAATTTCTCGAAACGTCCGAAAATGAGTTCTGCATTTTCGGGTGGCACTCCTTCGCCTGTGTCGGTGACAGAGAAGGTGACCATGCCTGGGTTTTCATCTAACGACACATGCACATGAATTTCGCCTTCATCGGTGTGCTTCTCTGCATTGGTCAAATAGTTCATTACCACTTGCTCCACGCGCTTTGGGTCGCTCTGGATGGTAAAGGTGTCGGGCACATTTGTGGTCATGTACATGTTCACCCTCTCAGGACAACGGTATTTCACTGTGCTGATGGCACGGCGGCACACCTCGTTCACGTTGCAAGTGCCAATGTTCATTCTGTATTTGCCACTCTCCATGTCGGAGATGTCGAGGATGTCGTTGACCAATGTGCTCAACAGGTCTGTATTGTTTTGGATAATGACGCCATATTCTGCAATTTCCTCTTCAGAGAGCATATCGCGAATCTGCTTGTTGCAAAGTATCTGGGAAAAACCGCAAATGGCATTCATCGGGGTGCGGATGTCGTGGCTCATATTTTGCAAATAAATCTTCTGCACTGTCATGCCTTGCTTATATTTGTGCCCTTCTTTCTTCTCCTTTGTGTAGAGATAAATCATCACTACCAGGAGGATAACCAACACGATGATGAGTATAATAAGTATAGTATTTTGCATGTTTCGTTACTCAAATTTTGTACAAAGGTAGGCATTATTTCGTAGCTGCACAAACTTTTCGTTCCGAAATGGCATTCAGGTGCTGAAAATAGCAGAAAACAGTCTTGATTGGGTAGAATATCCCTCCCCTGCGTAGCAAGCTCTGCCCTCCTTTTCTCTCTATGGAATAGACAAGGAAACGGCATCAGTTGTTGCGCTGGAATTGTGTAAAAACAGGCTTGTGTGCGTACACATGAATTGATGAAAGTCAAGTAATGTGTCTTTTTTTGAAGATTTTCAGCTATTTATTTGTTTCACCTCGTAAAAAGGTCGTAACTTTGCATTGTCAAAAGAAAAGGACAACGAAAATAGTTCTTAAAAAGTAATTGAATAGGTGAGGAGATTGTTTGTTTGGGTTAAAGTAAGGTAAAAAAGGTAAATAGAAATATTAGAATAGGTTATACAATAGGTTTTAGGTTAGTAAAAGATTTAGGTTCATTTTCCCGCATAGGGAAATGTCAAGAAAATGGAGTCCGTGATGGATCCCATTTTTTTTGTTTTGAGTACTTTTGTGTACGGAAAATTGCAGTTTCTTTACTCGTCTGGCTGTACAATTCAAAAATTATGTGTACATTTGCAAATCAAAGAATCAAGCACTGAACTGATTTACCAACCTTATTGCGTATGAAAAGGATACTATCCATTATGTTTTGGACCTGCTGCCTGATGTGTATGGGATGCACAGGAAAAGGTGAGGGACAAGGAACTGTGGTTGTGCTGGAGACCACGGCGGGAGACATTCGTCTGCAGCTCTACGATGACACCCCTGGGCACAGGGACAACTTTGTCAGTAACGTGAAAAACGGACTCTATACGGGGGTGACCTTCCACCGTGTCATTCGTAACTTCATGATTCAGACCGGTGACCCTGCGACCCGTCCGGAAGGCTTTGAAGTGAAAGTGTCGGAAGATGGCGACACGATCACAGAGCGTATTCCTGCCGAAATTGTCTGGCCGAAACACTTCAACAGGCGAGGCGCTTTGGCTGCCGCGCGGGATGGCGATGAAGAGAACCCTGAACGTCAGAGCGACAAGTACCAGTTTTATATCGTCACAGGTAAAACCTGTCTGGATGCAGACATGGATTCTTATGAAGAAGGGCGGGCACAACGTGATGCGGAAACGCTCTTTGCCAAAAAGCAACTGGAGCAGAAAGACCAGTTGGATGCTCTGCGTGCCAATAGGGACCGCGATGGATTGAGCGACTTGTTGGGGAAATTGCAAGATGATGCCAGATGGGAGATGTCAGAAAATCCGCCCATCACCTATCCTGAGGAACTGCGCAAGGCATATAAAATGCATGGAGGGGCTCCTTGGCTCGACAATGAATACACGGTTTTTGGTGAGGTGATAGAAGGCATGAAAGTGGTGGAAACTATTCAGAAGATGAAAACGAATGCGCAGGACGTTCCTTTACAAGAAGTCCGAATAGTGAAAGCATACGTGGTTGAATAGGGTGGGGTGGCGGTTTGTCGGCATCCTCCAATGTGGGGGCAAGTCTCCAATGTGGGGTTCAGTCTCCAGCTTGTAACCCGAATGATTGCCAAAGACGGTCGTTGGGTAGCGGAGCTTCCACGAAGATCTCTTTTTTGCTGACAGGGTGAATAAATTGCATCGTCCGGCTCAGGAGCGAGATGCTGCCATCGGGATTGGAACGTTTTGCACCGTACTTCAGGTCGCCTTTGATGGGGCATCCCATCTTGGCTAACTGGCATCGGATTTGATGATGTCGTCCTGTTTTTAGGTCCACTTCTATCAGGTAGTAGTTGTCCGATTTTCCAATTACTTTGTAGTCGAGCACGGCTTTTTTGCTGTGCGGAATCTCTCGGTCGTATGCATACGACTTGTTTTGCTTCTCGTTTCGCACCAGCCAGTGCGTCAGGGTTCCTTCACGCTGTGGCGGTTCGTTTTTCACAATGGCCCAATAGGTCTTGTGCACTTCTCCATTGGCAAACATGGCATTGAGTCTTGCCAACGCTTTGGACGTGCGGGCAAAGGCCACCAGACCGAATACGGGGCGGTCAAGACGATGAACCACGCCTAAGAACACGTCGCCAGGCTTGGCATAGGCCTCTTTGATGTATTGTTTCACCACTTGGCTGAGCGGTTTGTCGCCCGTCTTGTCACCTTGAACAATTTCGCCTGAGACTTTCGAAACGATGATGACATGGTTGTCTTCGTAAACTACTGTCATGAGAATTGAAGAAAGAATTGGTTGGGAACTGTGATTATTTTAAGGTATGTTCTAAAAATTAGCTTTCAATTGTTTTTAGCTATGGCCCAAGGGATTAAGCCCAAAGATGCCCAAAAGCAACAAAAACAATGGAAGATAATCATCTCAGATTTAGTAATTATTAGAACATACCTTAAGTTTACTAACGGGAACTTTTTTATTAGCGCAATTCGCGGAAGTCGTTAGTTTTAATTCCTTAGAAAACAGTAGAATTGGAAAACAGAAGTACTTTCCGGTTCAGTGCTACAGGCCGCCCGATTACTTCCATTTCCCAATTCTTCAGTAGGTCCATGCTATTACATGTTCATGCCACCGTCAATCTGGATCACCTGACCAGATACGTAGCTCGACATGTCGGATGCCAAGAAGAGGCAAACGTTGGCAATGTCTTCCACCTGACCACCGCGGCGGAGTGGAATCTTCTTCATCCAGTCAGCGCGGATTTCTTCTGGCAACTGAGCAGTCATGGCTGTTTCGATGAAGCCGGGGGCTACGGCGTTGGCGCGCACACCTTTAGGACCCAGTTCCTGTGCGATGGACTTGGCCAAACCAATCATGCCAGCCTTGGAAGCGGAGTAGTTGCACTGGCCGGCATTGCCATGCACACCAACCACCGACGACATGTTGATGATTGAACCACCGCGTTGGCGCAGCATGATGGGGGCACAAGCATGGATGAAGTTGAAGGCAGACTTGAGGTTCACGTTCAGCACAGCATCCCACTGAGCCTCGCTCATGCGCAGCATCAAGCCGTCCTTGGTGATGCCGGCATTGTTGACCAGCACATCGATGCTGCCGAAGTCTTCGTGGATCTTTTTCACCACGGCTTCTGTCTCGGCAAAATCGGCTGCATTGCCAGCGTAGGCTCGGCAAGTGACACCCAAAGCCTCGATTTCCTTGCGAGTGGCTTCCAAGCCAGCCGCCATGTCGTCGTTGAGTACCAAGTCTGTAAATGCGATGTTAGCACCTTCTTGTGCAAACTTCATTGCGACAGCTTTTCCGATGCCGCGTGCAGCACCTGTAATCAGGGCTGTTTTCCCTTGTAAAAGTCCCATAAATTAAATAAAAATGCAGAATGACAGAGGGGCAAATTCTTGTTCCTCCGCCATTCAAGGTTTATAACTAATTAAATCGTAAATTTCTGCCAAAACTTTTGAACACCATGTTGCGCACGTAGGGGTATAACTCCTCTGCATTCTGTGCTGCATAGCGTCCGTAAATGTAGGGCACCTCACAACCCTTCAGACAGTAGTGCATGATTTCGGCCGTGAGGCGGACGTTGCGCAAGTCAAACACTCCCTTGTCGATGCCTTCATTGAGAATGCGGCGGAAAAGATTGACTTCGTTCTTGTCGAAGTTCTTTCGCACAGCTTCCACTTTCCAGATGTCGCGGAAGAACTCTGCGCGAAGGTTGCCGTTGCGATAGACCGCTTCTTTCATCACATCTAAATGGGCGAAAATCAGCTGCACCAGCTTTTCTTCGGGCGAGATGTTTTTCCGAGCCACCTCTTCCATGCGCTCAAACAAACGCTCCAGTTCCGTCTGTATGACAGCTAAATATATCTCTTCCTTACTATTAAAATAAGTGTAGAGAGTGCGACGTCCCTTGTTTGCAACAACAGCGATGTCATTCATTGATGTATTTTCAAATCCGTTCTTGGCAAATAACTGTCGTGCCACATCTACCAAGAGCGCCCTTGTCTTCACAACTGACATAATACAAGCCCTTTTCTTTTTTGCGAGTGCAAAATTACATAAAAAAAACCGAATGCGCAAAATTATTGTGCACATCTTTTTGGGGGTAAGTCGTAACCTATGGCTAATCAGCTTCTTGTAAAATGCACAAATATTGTTAAAACAGCAATTGACTTCTAAAAGTCTCTTTTTTAGCCAAACAATTCTCGCAAAGCCCCTTCCACTTTCCTAACGGGTACGAGTTCAATCTTCCACTTTTGGGGGTCGATGCCATTCATGTTGGCGCGAGGAAGGATGATTCTTCTGAACCCTAACTTGTCGGCCTCGGCAATGCGCTGTTGGATGCGGCTCACTGGTCGCACCTCACCACTCAGACCCACCTCGCCTGTGAAGCAGATGTCGCGCGAAATGCCCGTGTCAACGTTGCTCGACAGCACGGCGGCGATGACGCTCAGGTCGATGGCGGGGTCGGTCACGCGGATTCCTCCTGCGATGTTCAGAAACACATCGCGCTGAGGAAGTTTGAATCCCACCCGCTTTTCCAGCACAGCCAGGAGCATGTTCAGCCTCCGCAGGTCAAAACCCGTTGCTGAGCGTTGGGGGGTGCCGTATGCGGCGGTACTTACCAAGGCCTGGGTTTCTATCAGCAAGGGGCGCACCCCTTCAATAGAGCATGCCACGGCTATGCCACTCAATTCTTCGCCCTCCTTCACGTCGCTCAGGAATAATTCCGAGGGGTTCTCCACAGGGCGCAATCCGTTGTGCAGCATCTCATAAATCCCCAGTTCGGCCGTTGAACCAAAGCGGTTCTTGATGGCACGCACAATTCGGTACATATAGTGCTGATCGCCCTCGAACTGCAACACCGTGTCAACCATGTGCTCCAGAATCTTGGGACCGGCAATCGTGCCCTCCTTGTTGATGTGTCCCACCACAATGACGGGGGTGCCTGATTCCTTGGCATACTTCAAGAGCATGGCCGCACATTCCCTGATTTGGCTCACACTGCCAGGGGACGACTCTATCGATTCTGTGGCGATGGTCTGGATGGAATCTACCACTAACAAGTCGGGCTGCACCACCTTGACGTGTTCAAACACCGTCTCTATCATCGCCTCGCATGCCACTTGCACATCGGCATAGCTTTCTTTTCCGCCCTGCGAAAAATCTAACAGACGGTCGGCCCTCAGTTTCAGCTGGCGTGCACTTTCTTCACCACTCACGTAAAGCACCTTCAGTCCTTTCAGCCGCAGCACAGTCTGGAGCAATAAGGTCGATTTCCCTATTCCTGGCTCACCGCCCAGCAGGGTCATGCTTCCCCTCACCAGTCCTCCGCCTAACACGCGGTTCAATTCGCCATCTCCCATGTTGATGCGTGGCTCCTCTTCTGTCTTGATGTGCGAAATGGAGATGGGGAGCACTTTCTCTGCACCACCTAGTGCGGCATCCCAGCCCGGCGATGGCTTCCCGCCTTGGGTGGAGAAGGAGGTGTCTTTCTTACCGAGCTTCACTTCTTTGAATGTGTTCCACTCGCCACATGCAGGGCACTTGCCAATCCACTTCGGGCTGTCATACCCACATTCACTACAAACGTATGCTACTTTTTCTTTTGCCATAATTTCTGATGTTCCGTCGGTGTAAGTACCAATATCTTCAATACGGGGTGCAAAGGTAACGAATACGCCTTGCAAAAGCAAACGAAATGACGGAAAATGCTGCATCTTTATGCATTGTGCACCGCTAACTGCACCGTTTCTTACGAAGAGATTGCAGTTTTTTTTCTCTGTTTCATGCTTTATTCAATATTATTCTGTATATTTGCACATCATTATATGCAAGTTCATCCTTATGTTTAACTAAAAAATGCGCTTATGAAGAATTTAGTGAAATCGGCCTTCTTGGCTTCAATGACTTTGTTGGCACTGAGTGCCTGTACGGTGGACAAGGAAAAGCTTCTTAACGACCTGGTTGGTAACTGGAAATCCAAAGAGCCTATCGATAAAGAGATGTATGATGTCGCCCGTCAGTTCTATCCAAGTAAAGATGGAGAGTCGGGCAATTTCATCGAAGACCAAACGCACTATGTGGATGAGGAAGATCCCCGGCACGGAATTCCTTTTAACCTGCACTATGAAATCATCGTGTGCGGAACTTACAAGTTGAATGATGCTGGTGACTTGTCGCTGAAATACGATACGGCTTCATTGGCCCTGATTCCCGACGAAGATGATATGGCTGCCTATCAGCGTCGTGTAAGGGAATGGGATGCAAAGCAGGAAAATCCTAAATACACTAATGAAAGTTCCGAAAAACTGAATAGTTATCTTCAGTACCTTTTCGAATTCGACAATTACGAAGTTTGGCAGGAAATCTATGCCGATATTAGCGACAAGGATGGGGAGGCAAGCATTCGGAATTTGAAGATTGAAGGCGATAAACTTACCTACCAGTCTGATGAAAAGTCATCAAAGACTTGGACTAAAATAGAGAATTTCTTCGACGAAGATTTCTTTGACAAGGAGGAAGAGGATGCAGAAGGAGAAGATGTGAAATAGAAAAACGAAAACACTTTAAAAACGATCATAAATCATGACACTTATCATTATTATTGGCGTTGTTGTAATGCTGGCATTCATCGTCATTGTCATCTACAACACCCTGGTCAAATTGCGCAACAACCGTGAGAACGCTTTTGCTGACATCGATGTGCAGCTGAAGCAGCGTTACGATCTAGTTCCTCAGTTAGTATCAACGGTCAAGGGCTATGCTGCCCACGAAAAGGAACTGCTGGAATCCATTACGAAAGCGCGTTCAGCCGCTGTCAGTGCTACCAGCATTGACGAAAAAATCAAGGCTGATCAAATGCTCTCATCTGCCCTGGCAGGACTGAAAGTGCAGGTGGAAGCTTATCCCGACTTGAAGGCGAACCAAAACTTCCTCCAATTGCAAGGTGAACTCTCCGACATCGAGAACAAGCTCGCTGCCGTTCGCCGCTACTTCAATTCGGCCACTCGCGAATTGAACAATGCCGTACAGACCTTCCCCAACAACCTCATTGCTGGCATGTTCGGTTTCCACAAGGAAGCCATGTACGAGATTGAAGCAACGCAACGCGCCTCGATGGAGAAAGCCCCGGAAATTAAGTTCTAACATTTAACTATCACACACTTGCAGTACGTAGGCATTCATTCTCAAATTGCACGGAACAACTGGAACAGCATCCTGCTGCTCCTGATGTTTCCGTGCATCATTCTGGGCATGCTCTGGGTGTTCTGCTGCATCTTTGGTCTTCAAAGTGACTCAGACATCTATGGCAACACCTGGTATTCCATGGATTTTGATTTGACCAATGAGGTGTGGCTCGACTGGGCTCCTTGGGCCATCATTATCGTGGGCGTTTGGCTGCTCATCGCTTACGCGTTTAATGTGCAGATGATTCAGCACGCCACAGGTGCCAAACCTTTGGAACGGAAAGATAATCCGCGAGTTTATAACTTGGTGGAGAATCTTTGCATGAGCTGCGGTATGCCCATGCCTCAGGTGAATATTATTGAAGACCCGCAGCTCAATGCTTTCGCTTCGGGCATCAATCAAAAAACCTACACCGTCACCCTGACCCGAGGCATCATTGACTATCTGGACGATGACGAACTGGAAGGGGTGATTGCCCACGAACTCACGCACATTCGCAACTGCGACACAAAGGTGCTCATCATCAGCATCGTTTTTGTGGGCATTCTTTCCACCCTGCTCACCCTCCTTACACGAGGTGTCCTGAGGGCTTTCCTTTGGGGTGGCTTCTCTTCACGCCGTTCCAATAACAAAAATGGTAATGGCGGTGTGGCTGTCATCGTAGTGGTGGTCGCGGCTATTGTCTGTGCAGCCATCGCTTATTTCCTCACCCTGCTTACTCGTTTTGCCATCTCTCGAAAGCGTGAGTTCATGGCCGATGCAGGAGGTGCAGAACTGACCCGCAATCCGCGTGCCCTTGCTTCCGCCCTTCGTAAAATTTCCGCTTATCCAGGTCTTGGACATGTCAACCGCGAAGACATCGCCCAGCTTTACATTATCCATCCTCCAAAGGCTAAGCAAAGCTTTTTCGACAATCTCCTGTCTCTCTTCAGCACTCACCCCAGCACAGCGGAGCGTATTCGCATTTTGGAGCAGTTCTAAATGGTATGCGGTGGTGGCATTTTTGGGGGGGATATGTTTTTTCTCAACAGATATGCCTTTCTTTCCAATAAGATTTTGTAACTTTGTACCCTCAAGTGGATAGATAAAGAAATGAATATGTACAGATATGTCTTTTTGTTGCTCTCCTGTGTGTGTTGGTTGACGGGGTATGCTCAAGATACAAGCAAAGCTTATTACAACACGGTGGCGGGCAGTTATAATTATTGGTTCTATCGTCCGGAAGAAGATGAAAGTGACGGCACTCATCGCCCTTTGCTCATCTTTCTGCATGGGGCAAGTTTGTGTGGAAAAGACCTTCAGAAGGTGAAACGATATGGTCCGATGGAAGCACTGAAGCGTGGTCGTGCAATAGATTGCTATATCCTTGCACCTCAAAACCCAGGTGGGGCTTGGAGTCCGGCAAAAATCATGAAGCTGGTGGAGTGGGCTGAAGCAAACTTCAATGTGGATAGCGACCGTATCTATTGCTACGGAATGAGTCTTGGAGGATATGGCACGTTGGACTTGTGTGCTACTTATCCCGACCGCATCGCTGCAGGCATGGCCTTGTGTGGAGGTGCTACGGTGAAGGACTTGAGCGGTCTGTCCCGCATCCCCATGTGGATTGTGCATGGCACGGCTGATACGGCAGTGCCCGTTTCGGCATCGGATCGTGTGGTGGAGGCCATCAAGAAGACGGGCGATGACTCGCGCCTGATTTATACTCGTATGCCAGGCATCAACCATGGACGTCCAGCTCGTATTTTTTACATGTACCAGACGTACGACTGGATGTTCTCCCATTCTTTGAAGGATGAAGGGCGTCCCATTAACCGCGACTTCGAGATTACCCCCCAATTGTTGCAAAATGCTTATCACGATCTTGGCCGAAATGCAAACTTCGCATCCTACGATTAAAAGGCTAAAAGGTGATTTTTAATAGTAGAGATTAAGAAATAAAAGATTGGAAAGTTAAATAACATCAATTCTAATAATATCAAAATGAGAAAAGTATTCTTGTTATCATCGCTTTTCCTGTCGCTTCTGACAGTACAGGCACAAACAGCAAAAGAGGAAATTTACGCCGACGTTCTGAAGGCTGGCTCTAACTACATGGCTTACCAAGTGCCAACGCAGCCCCTTACGAAGGCTCCAAAGGGTTATGAACCGTTCTACATGTCCCATTATGGCCGTCATGGATCGCGGTGGCTGCTTGGCGATGGCGACTACATGAATGTGTTGCGCCCCCTGCGCCGGGCCAAAGAGGAAGGTAAACTTACTCCGTTAGGTCTGGAAGCGTTGGAAAAGATGGAGCGTTTCTATCCAAGCACAAAGGGGAGGTTAGGCGACTTGTCCGATGTGGGCGAGAAGCAACATCATGGCATTGGCAAGCGCATGACAGAACATTTCCCTGAAATATTCAGTGGTAAGGGTGCTGAGGTGGATGCTCGCAGCACGGTGGTCATCCGTTGCATCCTCAGTATGGTGGCTGAATGCGAGGAAATCACAGCCTTCAATCAGCAAATCAAGATGCACAACGATGTGAGCGAATCGCTGCAGTGGTATTTGAATGCCGACTGGAGTCGCCGTTTGCGCGATGCAAGCAGTGGGCGCGGACGCATAGTTGACCATTACAAGAAACAATACACCCATCCCGAACGCTTCTGTCGTGCCATCTTTACTGACGAAGAGTTTTGGAAAGATGAAGATTTCCGTCCAAAATCGTTTATGCGGGCCGTCTTCAATGTGGTCACCAACATGCAGAGTCACGGCTTCGGCGAGGATATGTGGAACCTGTTCACTAAGGAAGAAATATTTGATCTCTGGAAGATTGTAAACATCGACTGGTACTTGGGTTATGGCCCAGCCCCTCAGAGCAAGGGCATCATGCCGTTCTCCCAAGCCAACCTGTTGCGCAATATGATTGAGACGACCGATACGGTCATGGCCAGCAAGACTTATAAGAATGGTGCTGCCTTGCGTTTTGGACACGAAGTGTGTGTGATGCCACTTGCCTGCCTAATGGAATTGGATAGCTGTGGACGGCAGGTGGAAAATCTCGACCGTCTGGAGGAGAAATGGGTGAACTATCGCATCTACCCAATGGGATGTAACATACAGTGGGTGTTCTACCGTCCTAAGAAAGGTGATGGCGACATTCTCGTCAAGGCCCTGCTCAATGAGAAAGAGGCAACGATGCCTGTAAAGACAGACCAGTATCCTTATTATAAGTGGGCGGATGTGCGTGCTTACTATCTGAAGAAGTTGGAAGACTTTGAGTCAGGAAACTAATTAATGCACATTATTATATTGGTAATAATAAGGAAAAATACTTGGAGAAAGCACGCCTACTACAAAGCCTCCTCATGGTAAGAAGCATATAAAAAGCGGCTTCACGCATTAATTGCGTGAAGCCGCTTTTTAGTTTTTTGTGAGAATAATTAGCCCTTTAATTATTCCTCTTTCACCATCCACTCTTCGGGCACACGAGTGTCGGCACTGAACTTCACACCCACCTTCACCACCTTGCGGCCTTCAGTCTTGTATGGGAAAGCATAGCCCTTGTCATTGATTTGCTGCAAGGCTTCCTCTGCCGTTC
>CADAPC010000017.1 GCA_902789725.1 uncultured Bacteroidales bacterium | reverse complement strand
GCCGGGATGGCGTAGCCTTTTGATAATTTTCTTATTCAATTTTCTTATCATTTTGAGGCCGCAGGCCGACCCATGTAGAACAACCGAAACTTGTGTAAGGTAAAACAAATGTGGGGCACCAACAGCAATCAATTTGGGGCGAGAATGAATGTCGCCTGTTGCGCGAGTTTCGTACATGCATGGTGAATCGGCATGAAAAAAAATAAAGTGGATACTCTCTTTGTTGAAAGAAGAGTATCCACGCCTTCTAAGAGTATCCACGCCTTCTAATTGATAAAGTGAGAAAAAATGTACATTCTTTCTGGGCCTGTTGCTCACGCAACTACCAGGCGAAAGAATGTATGCCAGGCATTCTCTCGAATTGAGGCATACGGTATGAAAAAAGTAATTTCAAAATCCATTCAATCATAATTATATATATTCTCGTGTCGATTTTTCTAAAAGGGTGCCTCGCTGGGATCGGCTTGCGGGTCGAGGCCTGCAAAGGGGTCATCCCCCTGTTCTGAATTGAATTTCGACGGCGACGGCTTGATGGTGCCATCGTCGGTGGGCAAGGGCGGCATGCTATCGTCGATGTTCATAAAACGGGCAAACTCGCCCCTGAAGCGCAGACGCACATCGCCCACAGCACCGTTTCGATGCTTGGCTATGATGATTTCAGCAATACCCTTCGTGTCGTTGCCGTACTGGTCTTTGTAGATTTTGTAGTATTCGGGACGATGAATGAAGCACACCATGTCGGCATCCTGCTCAATGGCACCCGACTCGCGCAGGTCGCTCAACTGAGGACGCTTGCTGTCAGGGCTATCGGGGTTGTTGCTTGTGCGCTGCTCCACCGAACGGTTCAGCTGGGAAAGGGCAATGATGGGGATGTTCAGTTCCTTGGCCAGTCCCTTGAGCGAGCGCGAAATAGTAGATACTTCCTCTTGACGCGAATTGTACGACATGCCCGATGCGTTCATAAGTTGGAGGTAGTCGATGATGATCATCTGCACCCCATAATCTCGCACAAGACGACGTGCCTTGGTACGAAGCTCGAAGACAGACAAAGATGGGGTGTCGTCCACATAAAAAGGCACCCCATAGAGTTCGCGCATTTTATAGTCGAGTTGCTGCCATTCGTGGGGCAACAATTGACCACTCTTGATTTTCTCGCCAGGAATCTCGCACACGTTCACGAGCAGACGGTTCACCAGTTGCACATTCGACATTTCGAGCGAGAACATGGCTACAGGTATCTTCTTGTCCACCACCATATTGCGTGCCATCGAAAGCACAAAAGCAGTCTTTCCCATAGCTGGGCGAGCAGCTATGATGACGAGGTCGGAATTTTGCCAACCTGAGGTCATAGCATCGAGCTTGTCAAATCCTGACGAAAGACCAGAAAGACCATCCGCACGTGCTGCAGCTTTATGCAGCAGGTCATAGGCTTCGTTGATGACGGGGTCTATCTGCGTGAAATCTTTTTTCAGGTTCGATTTGGAGAGTTCAAACAGCTTGCCTTCGGCCATCTGCATGAGTTCCTGAATGTCCTGCCCATCATCAAAAGCAAGTTTCTGAATGGTACTAGTATAGGAAATGAGATCGCGCGCAAGTGCCTTCTGCGCCACAATACGTGCATGGAACTCCAAATGTGCAGCAGAGAGCATGGAGCGCGAAAGTTCGGCAATGTAAGCCGCCCCACCCGCATTGTCGAGGTCTCCATTCTTCTGTAGTTGGTCAACTACCGTAAGCACATCAATGGGCGCATTGGATGCCGCCAAGGACTGTATGGCCTGGAAAATGACCTGATGCTTCGACTCGTAGAACGACTGAGGCTTCAAGAAATCGGAAACAGTGGCAAACGCATCTTGTTCTATCAGACATGCGCCGATGACTGCTCTTTCAAGCTCAACGGCTTGGGGTTGCAAGCGGCCAACCTGTGCCAGTTGGTCTTGCTCCGAACTGCGAACGGGACGTCTGTGAGATGTGCTTTTTTGTTCAGGCATGATAACGGATTACTGGCAGTGTGCTGCCGGATGAATACTATACATTCACTTTATCGTCGACAAAATTAGGGAGAATAATTAACATAGGCAAACACTCGTAGCAGAAGTTGTCAACACCCAACGAGGGAATCCTGTTGATAAGTATGTTAATAAAACGATTTCATCGGAAAAAGTCATGTTGAAATAAAGAAAACAAAAAAATGTTAAATATCAGTTCATAGAAGCTAACAACACTCCCGTTCTGCTCAGGCAAGAGGCATGCTTAACCGCTGTCTATTGAAATTTACGATGGAGGTTAAACCAAGGTTATTCTAAATTTTCCCTCAAATTCATGAAATATCTTATTGGAAATTTCTGCAATCAAATTAAAATTAGTAACTTTGTGCCGTTTTTAGCTAAAGCGGTACGCCATCGGTGTTTTTGCCGATGTATCTTTTCAACATGAGGGCATACGAGAGTATTCCTTAGAAAAAGACTCACTCAACCAATAAAAAGCAAAACAATCAATAGTTAATATTAACAAATTATGGCGAATGTAATTAAAATTACGAAAGGCTTGAACATCAACCTCACAGGAAAGGCTGCTGCTCAGGTTTCGGCCGTGGCTGCATCGAAAGTGTATGGACTCGTACCCGATGCATTTTGGGGCATGAAACCTAAAGTGGTGGTGAAGGAAGGGGATGAAGTGAAAGCTGGCGATGCCTTGTTCGTCAACAAGCTGCATCCCGAAGTAAAGTTCGTCTCTCCCGTGGCAGGCAAAGTGAAGCTTGTGGAGAGAGGCGACCGTCGTAAAGTGCTGAGCGTTCAAGTAGAGGCAGCTGCGCAACAGGCGTATGTTGACTTCGGAAAGAAGGACGTGAAGTCGCTGAAAGCGGAGCAGGTGAAAGCCGCCCTTCTGGAAAGCGGACTTTTCGGCTTCTTCACCCAGCGCCCTTATGCCGTCGTTGCCGACCCCAACGATGTGCCCAAGGGCATTTTTGTGTCGGCCATTGCCGATATGCCGCTGGCAGCCAACATCGACGTAGTGATGAAAGGCAATGAAGCAGATTTCCAGACGGGCATTTCTGCTCTTGCAAAATTGGCTAAGGTTTATCTGGGGGTGAAGCCAGGCTCTTCACTTGCTGGCACGAAAGATGCCGAAGTGACCGTGTTTGACGGAAAATGCCCTGCTGGAAACGTGGGCGTGCAGATTAACCACATCAACCCCATCAACAAGGGCGAAGTGGCATGGACCATCGGAGCGGAGGAGGTCGTTTTCATCGGACGTCTATTCAACAAGGGCATGGTAGATTTGACCCGCACCATTGCTGTGGCAGGTTCGGAAATCCAGAACCCACAGTACAAGCAGGTGCTTGTAGGCGCAAAGATTGGTGACATAGTGGCTGGAAACGTGAAAGCAGGAAAGAAGGTTCGCCTCATCGACGGCAACCCACTCACTGGCATGAAAACCAGCGAAAACAACTTCCTTTTAGCCCATTCCACCGAAGTAACAGCCATTCCAGAAGGCGACGATGCCGACGAACTGTTTGGCTGGATTGCTCCACGCTTCAACAACTTCTCCGTCAGCCGCTCCTACTTTTCATGGTTGCAACCCAAAAACAAGGAGTACGTTCTCGACGCACGTGTGAAGGGTGGTCACAGGCACATGATTTTCAGCGGTGAATACGACTCTGTGTTCCCCATGGATATCTATCCAGAGCAGCTAGTGAAAGCCATCATTGCTGGCGACATCGACCGCATGGAAGCCCTGGGCATTTATGAGGTGGCTCCTGAGGACTTTGCACTAGCAGAGTTCGTTGACAGTTCTAAAGTTGAACTCCAGCGCATTGTTCGAGAGGGTCTCGACATGCTGCGTAAAGAAAACGAATAAGCATTATGGGACTTAAGAAAATTCTTGACAATTTGAAGCCAACCTTCTCGGAAGGAGGTAAGCTTAGTGCTTTCGGCTCGCTTTTCGATGCGGCAGAAACATTTTTCTTCGTGCCCAACGAAACGGCTAAAGTGCGTGGAGCGCAGATTCATGATGCCATCGACTCTAAGCGCTCTATTTTCTTTGTTGTGATTGCGCTGATACCCGCCATACTCTTCGGTATGTACAACATTGGTTATCAGCATGCTATTTTTACTGGCGGATGCACTCCCGATGCTTGCCCTTGCGATGACATATGGGGCAACTTCCTCTACGGCCTCGCTGTCATGCTTCCCAAAATTGTGGTCAGCTATGCCGTGGGGCTTGGCATCGAAATTGCTGTGGCTCAGTGGAAGAAGGAGGAAGTGCATGAAGGGTTCTTCGTGACGGGTATTCTCATTCCCCTCATCGTTCCTGTCAACTGCCCCCTGTGGATTCTCGCCATCGCCACAGCTTTTGCCGTTATCTTCGCAAAAGAGGTGTTTGGCGGTACAGGCATGAACATCTTCAACCCAGCTCTCGTTACGCGCGCATTCCTCTTTTTTGCCTATCCTTCCATGATGTCGGGCGACAAAGTGTGGGTGAACGGCAACTACATGGATTGCATCAACGGTGCCACATCGGTGGATGCCGTTTCAGCAGCTACCCCACTTGGTCAATTGGCAGCAGGTGAGGCTGTGACAGTTTCTCCAATGGACACAATCATAGGTACAATACCCGGTTCCATCGGCGAAACTTCGGTCATTGCCATCCTGATTGGTGCTATCATCCTCGTATGGGCTAACATCGCAAGCTGGAAAATTATCCTTTCCACTTTCGTAGGTGGTACTTTGATGGCCTACATGCTCCGCTACGATGGCGCACAGAACTTCGAATGGTGGGAACAACTCACTGTGGGTGGTTTCTGCTTCGGAGCCGTGTTCATGGCTACGGACCCTGTAACCAGCCCTCGCACAGAAGGTGGCAAATGGATTTTCGGTTTCCTCATCGGCGCGCTGGCCATCATCATCCGCGTGCTCAACCCCGGCTATCCAGAGGGCATGATGCTTGCCATTCTGCTGATGAATGTCTTCGCTCCGCTATTCGACTATTTCTTTGTACAGGCTAACATTAACAAGCGCGCCAAGCGTGCTAAAAAATAAGGAGGACAAAAGATTATGGCAAAAATGAATACAAATGGCAATGCATACACCATTATTTATGCATCTGTAATGGTCATCATCGTGGCATTCCTCCTTGCGTTCGTAGCTTCTGCATTGAAATCGAAGCAGGATGCGAATGTTGCGCTCGACACAAAGAAGCAAATTCTTTCATCTTTGAACATACGCGACCTTGCCGACGCTGAGGCTGAAACTAAATACAATGAGGTCATCACCAGCGGCGAACTCAACAGCCCCACCCTCAAAGCCAATGTAGATGGCGAGGAAAAACTCATCGTGGCTGTGAAGGGTGCAGGACTCTGGGGCCCGCTGTGGGGATGGGTGTCCATTAACAAGGACGGAGAAACTGTCTATGGGACCTTCTTCAATCACGAATCAGAAACAGCGGGATTGGGAGCACGCATCAAGGAGCAATGGTTCCAGGATGAGTTCAAAGGTAAGAAAATCTATCAAGATGGCAAGGTTGTCCTTGGCGTCTATAAGCAGGGAAAGGCTCCAGCCACACTTTCTGCCGACAATTATGTAGATGCCGTAACAGGTGCCACGCTTACTTCAAATGGTGTTAACGATATGATTCAGAAGTGTCTGACCGACAACCAAGACGCTATTGAAGCATTCATAAATTAAGGAGGACAAAGAATTATGAGTTTATTTTCTAAAGAGAATGGCGAAGTGTTCATGGGTCCGCTCAATTTGAACAACCCAATTGCAGTTCAGGTCCTCGGTATTTGCTCAGCTCTGGCTGTCACCTCACAGCTCAAGCCTGCAATAGTGATGGGACTCTCTGTAACCGTCATTACAGCATTTTCAAATGTGATTATTTCCTTAATCCGCAAAACCATCCCAAACCGCATCCGCATCATCGTGCAGCTGGTGGTGGTGGCAGCTCTGGTGACCATCGTGAGCAACATCCTCAAAGCTTACGTTTACGATGTCAGCGTGCAGCTCTCTGTCTATGTGGGTCTCATTATCACCAACTGTATCCTCATGGGACGCTTAGAGGCATTTGCAATGCAGAACGGTCCTTGGGAGAGTTTCCTCGATGGAATTGGCAACGGACTCGGCTACGCCATCGTGCTGGTCATCGTGGGCTTCATCCGCGAACTGCTCGGCTTCGGAACCCTTTTCGACATCAGAATCATTCCTGAAAGCTTATATACAGAAAACGGTGGTTTGTACATGAACAACGGCATGATGACCATGCCCGCTATGGCACTCATCATCGTGGCTTGTGTCATCTGGGCACATCGTGCCATCAATAAGGATTTGGAAGCTTAAGTGTAACATACCTAAACAAAAAAACAAGATTATGGAACATTTCATTAGTTTGTTCGTCCGCTCCATTTTTGTGGACAACATGATTTTCGCTTTCTTCTTGGGTATGTGCTCTTATCTTGCTGTATCCAAGACCGTGAAGACATCCTTCGGACTGGGTGTAGCGGTGACGTTTGTACTGCTCATCACATTGCCCGTTGATTACTTGCTCCAGACGAAAGTGCTGGCCGACGGAGCTTTGGCAGAGGGTGTCGATTTGACTTTCCTTGCATTCATTCTTTTCATCGCAGTTATCGCAGGTATTGTGCAGCTGGTTGAGATGATTGTGGAACGCTTCTCCCCTTCCCTCTATGCCGCGCTGGGTATCTTCCTTCCACTCATCGCTGTAAACTGCGCCATCATGGGTGCTTCTCTCTTCATGCAGCAGCGCATCAACCTTGATCCTGCCACATCCACTCAGGCCATTTCAGGCGTGGGCGACTGCATCGCTTACGCTTTAGGTTCAGGCATTGGCTGGACACTTGCCATTGTGGGTTTGGCTGCAATTCGCGAAAAGATGGCCTATTCCGATGTACCTAAGCCACTGCAGGGTCTTGGCATCACTTTCATCACAGTGGGCTTGATGGCTATGGCATTCATGTGTTTCTCTGGTCTGAAAATCTAAAAAAGAAAGGACATAGCAATTATGGATATGACATTTATATTATATAGTATAGGAGTGTTTCTGATTATCGTCATCGTTTTGGTAATCATCCTCCTCGTTGCTAAGAAGTACCTTTCTCCCAGCGGTAATGTCACCATTACTATCAACGGAAAGGATAAGCTCGAAGTGGAGCAAGGTTCAAGTCTGCTCTCCACACTTGCAGCTCACGATGTTTACCTTCCTTCTGCCTGTGGCGGCAAGGGGTCTTGCGGACAATGCAAATGCCAGGTAACAGATGGAGGCGGCGAGATTCTCGACTCGGAAAAAGGCCACTTCACTCGCAAGCAAATCAAAGAGGGCTACCGTCTGGGATGCCAATGCAAGGTGAAGGGCGACCTTGAAATCAAGGTGCCTGACTCTGTGATGGGCGTGAAGGAATGGGAGTGCACTGTGATTGGAAACCGTAACGTGGCTACTTTCATCAAAGAGTACAAAGTGGCTTTGCCTCCAGGCGAGCACATGGACTTCGAACCAGGTTCCTACGCACAAATCAAGATTCCTGCATTCTTCATCGACTACGACAAGGACTTCGATAAGAGTCTCATTGGTGACACCTACCTACCAGCATGGCAAAAATTTGGACTCTTTGGCCTCAAGTGCGTCAACGAAACGCCCACTATCCGTGCCTACTCTATGGCTAACTATCCTGACGAGGGCGACATCATCACGCTCAACGTCCGCATAGCCACACCTCCATTCAAACCAAAGGACCAAGGTCCAGGCTTCATGGATGTGAACCCAGGTATCGCTTCATCTTATATCTTCTCTCTCAAGCCAGGCGACAAAGTCACAATGTCTGGTCCTTACGGAGAATTCCGTCCGCAATACGGAACTGGACGCGAGATGATATGGGTAGGTGGTGGTGCTGGTATGGCTCCTCTGCGTGCACAAATCATGCACATGCTCAAAGGTCATGGTGTATCGTCCGAAGATCGCAAGCGCCCCATGCACTACTTCTATGGAGCGCGTGCGCTGGAAGAGATTCCATTCCTTGATGACTTCCTCCAGTTGGAGAAGGATTTCGATAACTTCCACTTCCACCTCGCGCTTGACCGTCCTGATCCAAAAGCGGACGAAGCCGGAATCAAATATACCCCAGGCTTCGTAGCTCCTGTGATGGGCGACACCTATCTGAAGCAGCATGAGAATCCTGAAGACTGCGAATATTACCTTTGCGGTCCTCCAATGATGGCCAAGACAGTACTCGACCTTCTCCACTCTCTTGGAGTCGAAGACGACATGATTCGCTTCGATAACTTTGGCGGATAAAAGGTTCAACAGCCATTTCTTCAAACGAGGGAATGTGAATATAAAGGGATTATGTCTGATGTAGCATAATCCCTTTTTTACCCTCTAAACTTAGCGCACTTTTCTATCATAAAACTGACAAATGACCCTTGAAAACAGAAAAAAGTAAACTTTACGTGCTTTTTTTAAGGAAAAAATAACGGAGAAAGATTTTTTAGTGCTAAATTTGCAATATTTTATGCAGACAGGGCACCTGTGTGCGCGTCTGCTTGGGATGAATTTTCAAATACAAAAACAATACAATGATAAAAATTACTTTTCCAGACAATTCGGTGCGCGAGTATGAAGCTGGCGTTACTGGCTTAGAGATTGCCGAGAGCATTAGCCAACGTTTGGCACAAGACGTGATAGCTTGTGGTGTGAACGGCGAAACGACAGAGTTGAATCGACCCATCAATGAGGACGCAACCATTGCACTTTATAAATTTGAGGATGCAGAGGGCAAGCATGCTTTCTGGCACACTTCCGCTCACCTGATGGCTGAAGCAATAGAGGAATTATGGCCAGGCACACAATTCGGCATCGGTCCTGCCATCGAAAACGGATTTTACTATGATGTTATGCCACCTGAGGGTGTGAAACTGAGCGATGCAGACTTCCCAAAGATTGAGAAGAAGATGCAAGAACTCCAACAAAAGAAGGAAGCATTGATTCGCAAGGAAATCTCCAAGAAAGATGTAATGGAGCTCTTCGAATCGAAAGGACAAAGCTACAAGAACGAGTTGATATCAGAGTTGGAAGATGGTAAAATCACCACTTACACGCAGGGCAATTACATCGACCTCTGTAAAGGTCCCCACTTGATGACCACTGCTCCAATCAAAGCATTTAAGTTGCTTTCTTTGGCGGCTGCCTATTGGCGAGGTGATGAAAAGCGTCCGATGATGACTCGCATTTATGGCATCTCTTTCCCCAAAAAGAAGATGCTCGACGAATATCTTGTCGCTCTGGAAGAAGCAAAAAAACGCGACCACCGAAAGATTGGCAAGGAAATGGAATTGTTCATGTTCTCCGACCGTGTGGGCAAGGGCTTGCCTATGTGGTTGCCAAAAGGTACAGCAGTTCGTCTGCGTCTGCAAGACTTCCTCCGCAAAATCCAGAAGAACTATGGTTACCAAGAAGTGATTACACCTCATATTGGAGGAAAGAATCTCTACGTCACTTCAGGCCACTATACTCATTATGGGAAAGACTCGTTCCAACCCATTCACACACCAGAAGAAGGGGAAGAATACCTGCTCAAGCCCATGAACTGCCCTCACCATTGCGAAATCTTTGCTTGGCAGCCACGTTCATACAAAGACCTACCCTTCCGCTGCGCTGAATTTGGCACCGTATATCGCTACGAACAGTCGGGCGAGCTGCATGGATTAACTCGTGTACGTTCATTTACTCAAGACGATGCTCACATCTTCTGCCGCCCCGACCAAGTGAAGGAAGAATTCCTGCGCGTGATGGATATAATCAATATCATCTTCAAAGCACTCGATTTCAAAGATTTTGAAGCGCAAATATCACTCCGTGACCCCAACGACAAAGAGAAGTATATTGGTTCGGATGCTGTGTGGGAAGAAGCTGAGAAGGCCATCATCGAAGCATGTGCAGAAAAGGGGCTCCCCACGCGCACAGAGCTAGGCGAAGCAGCGTTCTACGGTCCTAAACTCGACTTCATGATTAAGGATGCCCTGGGACGCCGTTGGCAATTGGGCACGATTCAGGTGGATTATAACCTGCCCGAACGTTTCCAGTTGGAATATACAGGTGCTGACAATCAGAAGCACCGCCCTGTGATGATTCACCGTGCTCCATTCGGCTCGATGGAACGCTTCATCGCTGTGCTCATCGAACACACCGCCGGACACTTCCCCTTGTGGCTTATACCCGACCAAGTGGTGGTACTACCCATCTCGGAAAAATTCAACGACTATGCCAAGCAAGTAGCTGCAACGCTGAATGCGCTGGAGGTGCGTACCATCATCGACGACCGCAACGAAAAAATAGGAAGAAAGATTCGCGACAACGAAATCAAACACATTCCTTATATGCTTGTTGTTGGAGAAAAAGAAGCTGCAGAAGGACTTGTAAATATCAGAAAACAAGGCACTCAGCAACAAGAAACAATGAAAATTGACGATTTTGCGAAGAAAATTCAAGAAGAAGTTCGCCAAATGACAGAAAATTTCTAACTTTGCAGCCAGTTTTGAATAAAAAACAAAAATTAACTCAAATACATACCGAAGGACTATAAGCCAACCCGAATGAAAGGTGACAATAAAAAACAACAGTACAGAATCAACGAACAGATTCGTGTACACGATGTGAGAATTGTAGGCGAAGACGTGGAATCTACAGTCATGCCAACTCGCGACGCACTCCGACTTGCTGAAGAAAAAGGAGTTGATCTTGTCGAAATTTCTCCAAATGCTCAACCTCCGGTATGTCGGCTCATCGACTACTCCAAGTTCCTGTACCAACAAAAGAAGAAGGCAAAGGAACTGAAAGCAAAGCAGGTGAAAGTAGAAGTGAAGGAAATCCGATTCGGACCTCAAACAGGCGAAGCAGACTATGCTTTCAAACTTAAGCATGCGCAAGAGTTCCTGAACGATGGCAACAAGGTGAAAGCCTACGTGTTCTTCAAAGGTCGTTCCATCGTGTTCAAAGAGCAAGGCGAAGTGCTTCTGCTAAGGTTTGCCAACGATTTGGAGGAACTGGCTAAGGTGGAGAGCATGCCATCATTGGAAGGCAAAAAAATGTTTCTCACTCTTGCGCCCAAGAAAGCAGGTGCGCCCAAAAAGAGTCAGCAACGCAGAGACAACGAGGCTGCCGAAGCCGCCGCTAAAGCCGAAGCAAGTGCAAAAAGGGAAGCTGAGGAAAAAACGGAAGCAGAGAGTCCCAATCCCAACAGCCCCTTCGCTGGACTCGCCGAGAAATTGGCCGCCAAAGAAAGTGAAGATTGAAAGGCTCCCCCTGTGGGTGCGCAGACTTTCAGACTTCCTCAAAAAAGGAACAAAAAAAAGAAGTGCGTAACGCCCTGGTATATGCGTTGCCACACATTATTAATAATTAAATACATTAAAAAATGCCAAAAATTAAAACTAAATCCGCTGCAAAGAAGCGTTTCACGCTTACTGGAACAGGAAAGATTAAGCGTCAGCATGCTTATCACAGTCACATCTTAACAAAGAAGACAAAGAAGCAGAAGAGAAATCTCGACCACAGCGCAATTGTCGTAAAGGCCAATCGCAAGCAGGTTCTCGATTGTCTCGCACTCCGCTAATCAAAATCCCGTTTTTTGTGCCAGCTTCCTTTTGCAGAAAGGCATACGGCACAAGTTCGAGAGAACAACAAAAACAGTAAGTTTAACAAAACAAAAGTTTAATCGAATTGTTAGCCCACAAAAGATAGAGAGGACGACATAGAGGGTAATAGAGAGGGAAGATAGAAAGGAAGAATAGAGAACATGAAACAATTTGCCAGTTCAGTTCTTCGCCCTACCCCATCCATTCACTTTCTACGCTAACATTCAAAAAAACAAACAAAATTATGCCAAGATCAGTAAATCATGTAGCATCGCGCGCACGTCGCAAAAAGATTCTGAAGCGCGTAAAAGGTCAGTTTGGTGCTCGCAAGAACGTTTGGACCGTTGCAAAAAACGCCTATGAGAAAGGTCTCACATACGCATTTGCCGACCGTCGTCGCAAGAAGCGTGAGTTCCGCGCTCTTTGGATTCAGCGTATCAATGCAGCCGCTCGCACTGAGGGATTGTCTTACTCTCAGTTTATCGGTGGCCTCCACAAGGCAGGCATCGACCTCAACCGCAAGACACTTGCTTATCTCGCCGTACACAACGCCGAGGCATTCAAGGCTATCGTCGAGAAGGTAAAGTAAATTTATACAATGACAACAATGAAGCATCTTTCTCATGGAGGAAGATGCTTTTATTCATCAAATAAAAAAAGACATGAAAGCATTCGTATTTCCAGGTCAGGGTGCTCAGTTCCCCGGAATGGGCAAAGACCTTTATGAAACAAAACCTGTAGCAAAAGAGCTTTTTGATAAAGCCAACGAAATTCTTGGTTTCGAAATCACCAAAATCATGTTCGAGGGCACTCCCGAAGAGCTGAAGCAGACGAAAGTGACTCAGCCTGCAGTATTCCTTCATTCAGTTATCTCAGCCATTTGCCTTGGCGATGCATTCGATGCCGACATGGTGGGTGGACATTCGCTCGGCGAGTTTTCAGCCCTGGTAGCTGCTGGGGCGCTCTCTTTCGAAGATGGACTGAAGCTCGTTTCGCAGCGTGCTCAGGCCATGCAAAAGGCTTGCGAGGCAGCACCTTCTACTATGGCGGCCATCATTGGCCTTGAGGATGCCAAGATTGAAGAGGTGTGTGCCTCGATTTCAAAACCTGGACACATCGTTGTGCCAGCCAACTACAACAACCCCGGCCAGCTGGTCATCTCAGGCAATGTGGAGGCCATCAACGAAGCTTGCGAGGCACTGAAAGCCGCTGGAGCCAAGCGCGCGCTTCCGCTGCCGGTGGGCGGAGCATTCCACTCTCCCCTCATGCAGCCAGCCAAGGACGAATTGCAAGCTGCCATCGAGGCTACCACATTCTCCACGCCGAAATGTCCCGTGTATCAGAATGTAGATGCTAAAGCTCACACCAACCCAGATGAAATCAAGCAGAATTTAATTGCTCAGCTCACGGCTCCTGTGAAATGGACCTACGAGGTGCAGGCCATGATTGCTGCCGGAGCGACAGACTTTACAGAGTGTGGTCCAGGCAAGGCTCTGCAAGGCATGATTTCAAAGATTAGCCGCGACGTAACGGCCCATGGCATTGCCTAATCTCAGAATAAATAAAACAGGTCGTAGGTTATGAATCAGAAGAAATCATAACTTGCGACCTTCATTTTTTCAAGAACAAAACTACCCTTGGCAACAAAACTTATGGAGAAACTAATTGTTTACCAAGTCTTCACCCGCCTGTTTGGAGCGAACGCTAACAAGAACGTGAGCAATGGGACAAAAAAGGAGAATGGCTGTGGCAAGATGGCCGATTTCACTGGAGCTGCATTGGCTGAAATCAAGAAACTTGGTGCCACGCACGTGTGGTACACTGGACTCATCGAGCATGCCACCAAAGCCGACTACACGCAATATGGCATCCGCCGCGACCACCCTGCCGTGGTGAAGGGCATGGCCGGAAGCCCCTACGCCATCAAGGACTATTACGACATTGACCCCGACCTCGCCACCAAGGTGCCTGAGCGAATGAAGGAGTTTGAGAAGCTCGTCATGCGCACCCACAAGGCTGAGCTGAAGGTCATTATGGACTTTGTGCCCAACCATGTGGCCAGGCAGTATCATTCCGACTCCAAGCCCGAGGGGGTGAAAGACCTGGGCGAAGAGGACGACACCACGCAAGCTTTCAGCCTCTACAACAATTTCTACTATATGCCAGGCACACAATTCTCGCCCAACTTTTCCCTATATGACGATGACATGGGCGACTATGTGGAAATGCCAGCCAAGGTGACAGGAAACGACTGCTTCACTCCCTGGGTGGGCCAGAACGACTGGTACGAGACCGTGAAGCTGAACTATGGAGTGGATTACCTGGGATGCAACCAACTGATTTTCTGCCCTTCCACCCCGAGCACCTGGATAAAGATGCGCGACATCCTGCTCTTTTGGGCCGACAAGGGCGTGGACGGATTCCGCTGCGACATGGCCGAAATGGTGCCCTGCGACTTTTGGGGGTGGGCCATTCCGCAAGTGAAAGCCAAGCATCCCGACATCATTTTTATTGCCGAAGTGTATAATCCGCATGAGTACCGCAACTACATCTACCGCGGACGCTTCGACTATCTTTACGACAAGGTGGGACTCTACGACACGGTCCGCTCGGTCATGGGGGGCAACACAGCCGCGAGCATCACAGGAGCATGGCAGAGCGTGGATGACATTCAGAGCCACATGCTCAATTTCCTCGAAAACCATGACGAGCAGCGCATCGCCTCCAAGTTCTTCGCGGGCGACGCCGAGAAGGGAAAGCCCGCTCTGCTGGTGAGTGCCTTGATGAACACCAACCCGATGATGATTTACTTCGGTCAGGAGCTGGGCGAGCAAGGCATGTACTCCGAGGGCTTCAGCGGACAAGACGGCCGCACCACCATTTTCGACTATTGGACCATCGACCTCATTCGCCGCTGGCGAAACAACAACAAGTTCGACGGTTCTCTGCTCTCGCGGGAAGAGAAGGACTTGCAACAGTATTACACCACCGTGCTCAACCTCTGCAACAAGGAGAAAGCCATCTGCGAGGGCCAGTTCTTCGACATCATGTATGTCAACCACGGCGAGGGGATGGACGACAGCCGCCAGTACGCTTTCCTGCGCAAGAGCGGTAAGGAACTCATTTTTATCATCGCCAACTTCGACGACAAGCCGGCGCGCTCCTGGGTGAAGATTCCCGCCCACGCGTTCGACTGCATGAACATTCCCCTGAGCGAGAAGGAGCGAGAGTGCAAGGACTTGCTCACCAACAAGAAGGAAAAGAAGACACTCATTCCCGATGGAACCTTCTACGTGGAAATTCCGGCCAACGGAGGCAAAGTACTGAAGTTTAAGCTATAGACCGATTTTTCAGACTTTCCGAGACAAAGAAACATTTCCATAAGCTTGTGGTGCCCCTTGAGTTGAGCACTTCCATAAGCTTATGGATTTTCTTTTGCAAGAACATTTTCCCAAAGATTGGGAAAATGTTCTTGCAAAAAAGGTTTCGGAAAAGACAGGGTTCAGAAATTGTAGGAGAGACCCAGCGAGAAGAATTCCTTGAATTGGAAGTAACCAAGCGTATGGTCGTAATACTTCATGTCGCGGTTGTCGTCGAAACGCCAAAGCGTGTTGACCTCGGTGGAGATGTATTTGTTGAACTGGAAGGAAAATACATTCTCCATTTCCCCTTCGACATATTCGTAGGAGGTGAAGCAATATAGCCGGCAGCGCCAGATGAGGTTTTTGGCAAGACTCAATTTGGAGTTAAATTCAATCTTCGAACCAAAGTCTTGCTGAAAATCCTTGTCGGCCATGTTGTACGACTTGTGTATGGCTTCCTCTTCGTCGCTGATGTAGCGCATTTTGTAGGAAAGGGGCAGGAGCTGCAGGGACAGGGAGTTTCCATTCTTCAGCGCAGGCTTGAAGTCCATACCCAGCGAGACGTACACGTCCAGGGGCGAAAGGAACTTGGAGTAGGCGCGGCGGTCGTTGCTTCGGTAGCCGGGCAGAAACTGCGATTTTGCCTCAGCCGACAACGTGTAGTACCAGGCCTTGGCCGCTTTCACGCCCAGTTTGGAGAAGAGGTCAATCTTGTCGTTGTTAGTCAAATAGCGGTGGATGGAGTCGGACGTGGCAGTGACAAAGCCCAGCCTGAGGTCGAGTTTGTTCTCCCATGAGAGCCGCTTCTGGTCGTTGTAATTGGCTTCGAGCACCAAGTTGGAGAGCAGCGTGACGTTGTTGTTGCCGCCCTTG
The DNA here is from genome assembly GCA_902789725.1 of uncultured Bacteroidales bacterium. Classification (GTDB taxonomy): domain Bacteria; phylum Bacteroidota; class Bacteroidia; order Bacteroidales; family Bacteroidaceae; genus Minthosoma. Next base: position 29,223 of record CADAPC010000017.1, on the reverse strand, counting down.
TACCAATTCTCCGAAAAATAGTTCTGCGTGAACTGAAAGACGAACCGCCCGCTCGTCTTCCAAAAGTTCGGTTTCTCAATCTTGATGTCCACATCCACATCCTCCACCACCTCAGCCACATCTTTTATTTCATCCACCTTGTCGTAAATGCTCTTCAAGTCCTCCGTCTTGGCCTCCACGTCGGCAGCAGGCGAAACGATTTCCTCCGAAGCAATTTGCGAATCGTGATAGCGAAACATGGCAGGGTTCAGCGCGTAGGCATTCAGCAAAGCCCCGTTGACCGATGCGTTCAGGCGGTCTCTATACCCCATGCCCTCCGTCTCGTCCCCCTCGCCCGCTTGCCACGGGAAGCGGTGGTCGATGGCAAACCCCTGCTTCAACACCGAGCTGTAATAGACACCAGGCCCCAGGAGCCTGTAGATATAAGGAGAAATGTGTGTGTCGGCAGAATCGGCAAGCGCGCCCGCTTCCTTCGAGGCCTGCTGAATCCGCTTTTTGTAGTCTGAAACAATGGAGGAAGCCTTCTTTGCATAAGCATTGCGCTGTGCATGAACCGGAAGAGCACTCACCAAAGAGAGGCCGAGAAAAAGAGTTGATAGAAAAAACTTCATAGATGATAAAGCGTAAATTTTTGCAAATTTAGAGCTTTTCGGCGATTATTCATAACATAAGAGCCAATTTCACGAATAAAAATTTCCTACATTCAAGAAAAAGCACTAAATTTGCACTCTGAACGGACGAATGAGACCGTCATCGTCTGAAATAAAGGCTATAAACAGACCAATTATAAACAATTAAACTATTAATTATTATGCCAAACGGTAAGAAGAAAAAAAGACACAAGATCTCTACTCACAAGCGTAAGAAGAGACTGAGAAAGAATCGCCACAAGAGCAAGTAAAGCAAACGGAGGTGTTGAGAAAACGCCCCGCAGGGCTCTCAGAGTGGCAGATAAAGGACAAACCCCGCCATGAACCATCTTCTCGACAAGAATTCATTGTGGAGTTTGTTCTTTTTCTGTAACGAAAAACTAAAAGGTAAGCAAAAATGACCAGCGAACTAATCATCAATGCCCAGCCAAAGGAAGTGACCATTGCGCTGCTTGAGGACCAGAAGCTCGTTGAGTTCCAAAAGGAAGGCCAAGACAGCAAGTATTCCGTGGGCAACATCTACGCCGGGAAAGTGAAGAAAATCATGCCGGCACTCAATGCATGTTTTGTCGATGTGGGTCATGAACGCGAAGCATTTCTGCACTACCAAGATTTAGGCAAATATTTTCTCTCCCTGGAGAAGTACGTGAAGCAAGTGGTGAGCGACCGCAGGAAGCTCGCCCCGATGAACAAGGCAGCGGGCCTGTCATCGCTGGAGAAAGCAGGAAGCATTCAGGACGTGCTCGAACTCGGACAAGAGGTGATGGTTCAAATCATCAAGGAACCCATCAACACAAAGGGGCCTCGCCTCACAGGAGAAATCTCCTTCGCCGGCCGCTACATTGTCCTCATCCCATTCGACGACAAGGTGAATGTGAGTTCCAAAATCAAGTCGAAAGAAGAACGTGCACGTCTGAAACAGCTCATTCAGAGCATTAAACCCCGAAACTTTGGAGTCATAGTCCGCACAGTTGCAGAAGGCAAACGAGCCGCAGAACTGAACAATGAGATGAGTATGCTCGTCGAATTGTGGAACAAATGCATCACAAAGGTTCAGAAATCTACAAGTCTGCCAGTACTTGCGCATGAAGAAACTGGCCGAACTGTCTCCATGCTGCGCGACCTGTTCAATCCTTCCTACGAAAGCATCCATGTGAACAACGAAGATGTTTTCAACGAAGTGAAACGTTATGTCAGCCTCATCGCCCCAGGGAAAGAGTCAATTGTCAAACTCTACAAAGGCAATGCGCCCATCTTCGACAACTTCGGAGTGACGAAGCAAATAAAGTCGGGACTTGGACGCACCGTCAGCTTCAAACATGGTGCCTACCTCATCATCGAACACACCGAGGCCCTCCACGTGGTGGATGTGAACTCGGGCAACCGTAACCGCGGACTCGACAACCAGGAGGAGAACGCCTTCGTCGTCAACATGGAGGCCGCAGAGGAATTGGCACGGCAGCTGCGTCTGCGCGACATGGGCGGCATCATTGTGGTGGACTTCATCGACATGGACAGTTCCGAGCACAACCAGAAGCTCTACGAGCACATGACACAGCTCATGAAGAGCGACCGCTCAAAGCACAACATCCTGCCCCTGAGCAAATTCGGGCTCATGCAAATCACCCGCCAGCGAGTGCGCCCGGCCATGGACATGCACGTAGAGGAAGTGTGCCCCACATGTTTCGGAAAGGGAGTCGTAAAGCCTTCCATTCTGTTCACCGAAACATTAGAGCGAAAAATTGACTACCTTGTCAACAATCTTGGCATGAAGAAATTCAAGCTCTACGTCAATCCTTACGTAGAAGCTTACGTCACCAAGGGTCTCATCAGCCAATATCTGAAATGGCAAATGACCTACGGATTCGGAGTGAAAGTATATCCAAGTCAAGAACTTGGTTTCCTCCAATACAAATTTGTCGATTCAAAAGGCAATGAAATCGACATGACAGAGGAAATGGAAACCAGATGAATCTTGACAGACACTTAGCTTTGCAATGTGATACACCCCCAAAAAGAAGGGAGGACTTCAACTGAAAGAAGCCCTCCCTTTTTTATTTTGATCGACGCCCCACATGACGCATGAACTCACCTCACTTTCAGCAGGTCGCCCATCACGGGGATGTAGGTGTCGTCCTTGAAATTCATCTTATAAAGCGCATCCAAGCGAATGCCATAGAACTGGCTGATGGTGTACATCGACTCGCCCTCCTTCACCTTGTGCCAAGTGTCCTTATACTGTGCATCGGCTTTCTTCGCTTTCTTCGACAGAAAAATGTTCGTGCCCACAGCTGGGATGTATTCCTCATCCACCTCGTTAAACTTCATCAATTTTTTCTTAGAAATTTTCAGTTCCTTGGCCAGCGCATCCCAAGTGTCGCCACTGCGCATGGTTACACATCGTATTCCGTTCACCATGCTCACCGAATGGCGAGCAGGCATCACCACTTCAGGCTCAGTCCTCTTCTTCCTTTTTCTCAGCCCCACTCGGTCCTCATCATAATCGTCCAGTTCGTAAGTTTCAATGATGGTGATGAGCCTATTGGCATAAGTGGGCGAAGTGGCATATCCGCAAGCCTTTAGTCCGCGTGCCCATGCCTTGTAGTCCATCGGGTCGAGGTCAAAGAGTTTCTTGTACCGTGTTTGCAGTAAAAACTGAGAGTGATCTACATAACTCTCTCCAACATTCTTGTACTTGCGGAAACGTTCGTTCCTTCGGTCGTCGTCACGAGTGACATAAGGGCCATTCCAGCCCATCCCCACCTTGATGCCGAAGTGGTTGTTGGCATGTTTCGCTAAAAAACTGGTGCCCGCACCACTCTCGAGCAGAGCCTGAGCGAGGGTAATACTGGCAGGGATGCGATATTGGCGCATTTGCTCGATGGCTGCATCTTTATACTTATCAATATATTGCTGATAAGCAGCATTTCGTTGCGCAAAAACAATTGATGACAAACCTATGGCACATGTCATCATGAATGTTCTCAGATTTCTCATTAGAAGGCAATTGAATTGTAATCAGTTGCAAAGTTAAGCATAAATATAGAAACAAAAAACTAAATGCCACTTTTTTTAGTGACATTCAGTTCGTTTCGTTCAAATAGCGACGTTTTTCCGTCAAAACTCGCTCAAGCTTCTAATTGCCCTATAATGTCGGTGAGCGAGGTGCAGCCATGTCGGTCCAACCAGTCGTTGATGCCCTGAGCCACTTTCACAGTCACCGCCGGGTCAATAAAGTTTGCCGTACCTATTTCGATGGCCGATGCTCCGGCGAGAAAGAACTCGATGGCATCCTCTGCGGTCATGATGCCCCCCAGTCCCACTATGGGGATGTGTACAGCCTTGGCCACTTGCCACACGCAACGCACTGCCACGGATTTCACTGCGGGACCCGACAGGCCTCCCGTTGCAATGCTCAACACTGGTTTGCGTTTCTCTATGTCAATAACCATGCCCATTAAGGTATTGATCAACGACACAGCGTCAGCTCCTGCATCTTGCACAGCCCGAGCAATGTCGCTGATGGAGGTTACATTGGGCGAGAGCTTCACAATCAGCGTCTTGTCATACACCTCTCTCACCGCTTTCACCACCGAGTAGGCTCCATCGGTAGTTACACCAAAAGCCATGCCTCCTTGCTTCACGTTAGGACAAGAGATGTTCAGTTCAATGGCTGGAATGTTCTCCAGGGCATTGATTCGAGCAGCGCATTCAGCATAATCTTCCAAAGTGGAGCCACTCACATTGACAATCATATTAGTCCGTATATCCTTGATTTCAGGATAGATGTGTTCACAGAAATACGCAACCCCCTTGTTTTGCAGCCCCACACAGTTCAGCATGCCGCTGGCGGTTTCCACCATGCGCGGATAGTCATTCCCTTCGCGCGGGTGCAACGTTGTGCCTTTCACGATGATGCCTCCAATTTCTTCCAAATTCACAAAATCGGCAAATTCAAGCCCGTAGCCAAATGTGCCCGAAGCGGCCATCACGGGATTCTTCATCGTGATGCCAGCAATCTTTGTTGTCAAGTCCGCCATTGTGCTATACCTCCCAAGTTAAATCGTTTACATCAAACACGGGTCCTTCTTTACACACACACACGTTTCCCTTTATCGTCTTCTCTACGCAGCACAAACAAGCCCCCAGGCCGCATGCCATCATGTTTTCAAGACTCACCTCGCAGGGAGTCGCCGTTTGTTTTGCATATCGCGCCACACTCACCATCATGGGTTTGGGACCACAAACCGAGATGCGGTCAAACGTCTCCTGAGTCAACACAGAATGCTGAGTGACGAACCCCCTCTCTCCCTCCGAACCATCTTCGGTAGTCACATAGACAGGAGCAATGGATTTGAAAAAGTCCATCTCCAACAGGTCGTTCTTACTGCGGGCACCCAACAGAAACACGGGATTCGCTCCCTGTTCCTTCAGATATTTGCCATAATCAAGCATCGGGGCCACCCCCACTCCGCCACCTACTAACAACACCCGTTCGCCAACTTTTTGTACGGGCGAAAAGCCATTGCCCAAGGGAAAAACCACATTCAGGCGTTCGCCCACTTTCAGTTCAGCCAGTTTGTGCGTGCCCTCGCCCACCTTCTTGATGAGTAGCCACAGAAGGTTCTTCTCCCTGTCCACATAATTAATAGATATAGGACGGCGCAGGAAAGTGCGAGGACTTCCCTCAACCTTTACTTCCACGAACTGTCCAGGACGTGTCTCAGGCAGTGGCTCCTTGTCGGTCAGTTTCAATAGAACATATTGTTCGTGTGGAAACGACACTTCAGCCACAGTCAAATCTTTTACGTATTTCTTCATTCTTCAACAAATAGTAACTTAATCATTCATTTCAAATGCCCCATGTGGCGGGATTGCATTCACGTTCCAACTGACGCTCTTGCTTGTCATCCAGCTGATAGAAAAAGTCCATGCCCACCACCTTCTCCACTTCGTCCACCGACACGGCATAGTCTCTCATGTCACCTTCGCACGAGCGGTTGGGGTAGATGAATCCTATAGCTTTGGGCACACGTCCCAACGTCAGAATCACCTTGAAGAAGCTGTCAGGCACAGCAATGCGCATATTCCTACGCGAACCTACTGTCTTCGGTTCTTTACTACTGAAGATGGGGCCGCAGCAAATATACAGCGTACCGTAGTCCTTCGCCCATGAGCGGCACTGAACTTCCAAGTCGTTCCATGCGCCAATGTTCAGGCCGTGACTTTGCGGACACATATTCGTCATGCAGAACGACTCGTCCATCGCCTTCTCCGTGTTCTTGTTGTCGCCAGCCGGGCACATGTGTCCGCGGTCATAGCCCGACCCGTTGTAATCGAACGTTTCCACTCTCGAACTCTCGTTCATTGCAGGGTCGCCATGAAAGTTGTTGGAACGCTTCACCCTACCCTGTGCCCTCTTGGATGTAAGACTCCAACAAACATAGTTAGGACACAGATTGCTAATATTATACGAAATGATAAACTGAGATTTAAACAGAAGCATCTCGTCAACATTCTTCAACTCGGCGGGTTGCTCCAATTTCTCATAAGGAACGCTTACTCCCCCCTCCGACTCCAACAACTTCTCACGCTCTCGTTCCTCCTCTTCCCTCTCAGTCTCTTCTGCTTCCTGAGCGGCAAACATGGCATTCCTTTCCGCACTGGTCTCACTCGCTCCACCCTCGTTCATTTCCGAAGGCAATTTGTCTTTTCCATTTCCACACGCCCACAACTGATTGATGCCGGCCACGGCAACAATCAACACCAGACAAGTAAGCAAAATAGATACTGATTTTTTCTTTTCCTTCATCTTTCTTGTACTTTCCACCCCCATTTCCAAGAGGTGTTTTCTCTTTTTTCTTGCAAATTTAAGAAAGATTTCTATAAAATTTGTTGCTATTATAAAAAAAAGTACTACCTTTGCATCGCTTTTAACAAAAGGCATCACGTTTTTGACATTTGTCTTGCCGAATTGGCTCAGTTGGTAGAGCAACGCATTCGTAATGCGTGGGTCGGCGGTTCGAGTCCGCCATTCGGCTCCAAAAGCACACAAGCCTATCATTGTATAGGCTTTTTTTTGTACCACAACTATAGGTGATTCTAAAAACCTGTACACGATGAAGACTAACTCCAACGTAGAAAAAATCATCCTCGGCGTTGACCCTGGTACCAATGTCATGGGCTATGGGGTGCTTCGTGTCCGAGGCAACAAAGCCGACCTCATCACCATGGGGGTGATTGAACTCAAGAAATATGCCAGCCATTATTTGCGCTTGGGCAAAATATTCGAGCGTATCACCTCCATCATCGACTCCTACCACCCCGATGAAATGGCCATTGAAGCCCCTTTCTTTGGCAAAAACGTACAGTCCATGCTCAAGCTCGGGCGCGCTCAAGGAGTGGCCATCACCGCCGCCATCATGCGCGACATTCCCATTACTGAATACGAACCCCGCAAAATTAAAGTGGCCATCACCGGCAACGGATCGGCAGCCAAAGAGCAGGTGGCAGGCATGCTGCAGCGTATGCTCCACATTCCGCAGGACGACATGGACATTCAGTTCGATGCCACCGATGCCCTCGGCGCCGCCTACTGCCACTTCATCCAAATGGGGAAGCCCGAAGTGGAGCACCACTTCTCTTCCTGGAAAGACTTTGTGAACAAAAATTCAGACAAAGTGCATGAATAGTTTGTCTTTACCTCCCATAGTTGTCCGATACTTGTTCGATAGTTGTTCGATAGTTGTTCGATAGTTGTTCGATAGTTGTTCGATAGTTGTTCGATAAATGATCGAACAAGTACTGGACAACTACCGAATAAATATCGAACAAATATAGGAGGTACTCGCTTGCCACCATACGGGTACTCCGAACCCACTTCTTACTGGGAGCGGATCTTGATGCGGTTCTTCTCAGTTCTTTTCAACTTGCGCACTTGAATAATAGCTTTTTATCATCCACAGTTTACTATAGCAAGTCTTGCAGAAAGGATAACACACGAAAAGTGAACTTTTTCCTTTTTTTCTTTTGCGACATCAAGAAAAAATACTTACCTTTGTAGGTTCTTACTTATATTCGCTAACTAATGTACACATATAATAATGTAAAACACTTTCAACAACACTTTAATTGATATTTTATGGCTAATATGAAAGAAAAACTCTTTTCGGAGTTTCAGGCACCCACCACGCAAGAGTGGCTGGACAAGATTCAGGTGGATCTGAAGGGTGCCGACTTCCAGAAAAGGTTGGTCTGGAGAACCAACGAAGGTTTCAACGTGCAGCCTTTTTATCGTCGTGAGGACTTGGCAGACCTGAAGGCGGTGGATTCGCTGCCAGGTGAGTTCCCCTTCATTCGCGGCAACAAGAAGGACAACAACCTCTGGTTTGTCCGTCAGGACATTGACGTGGAGGATGCAAAGGCTGCCAATGCGAAGGCACTCGACATTCTGAACAAGGGTGTTGACTCCATCGGCTTCAAGATTTCGGGCAAAGATGTGAGCAAGGACTTCATCGCCACGCTGCTTGAAGGCATTCTGCCCCAATATGTGGAGCTGAACTTCAAGACCTGCCAGCGCCATTGCGTAGAGTTGGCACAGGTTTTGGTGGAGTACTTCAAAGAGAAGAACTACCCACTTGTCGACCTGCAGGGAAGCATCAATTTCGACCCCATCAGCAAAGTGCTTTGCAAGGGCAAGGATGTGACGGCCGTGCTGGAGTGCGCCAAGCCACTCATCGAGGCTTTGGCTGAACTGCCTGGCTACAAGTGCATCAACGTCAACTCTGTAGCACTGAACAATGCTGGTGCATACATCTATCAGGAGTTAGGCTACGCATTGGCTTGGGGTGCAGAATATCTGAACCTGCTCACTGAGGCTGGCATCGAGCCCACAAAGGCTGCCAAGCGCATCAAGTTCAACATGGGTGTGAGTGAGAATTACTTCATGGAGATTGCCAAGTTCCGTGCAGCCCGCTTGTTGTGGGCACAGATTGTGAAGCAGTACGAGCCTAAGTGCGACTGCGCTTGCCAAATGCACGTTTGCGCCATCACCTCAGAGTATAACCAGACACTTTTCGATTCTTACGTAAATCTGCTCCGCTCCCAGACAGAAGCCATGTCGGCTGCTATTGCCAATGTGGACAGCATCGTGGTGACTCCATTCGACAAGCCCTATGAGATTCCCACCGACTTTGCCGAGCGCATTGCACGCAACCAGCAGCTCCTGCTGAAGGAAGAGGCTCATTTCGACAAATTGGTCGATGTGGCTGGCGGTTCTTACACCATCGAACACCTGACGGACGCTCTTGCACGCGAAGGCTGGAAACTTTTCCTTGAGGTGGAGAACGCAGGCGGTTTCTTGGCCGAAGCCCTGAAGGGCAACATCGTGAACGCTGTGAATGCGTCGAACGACAAGCGTCATGCTGATGCAGCCAAACGCAAGGAGTTCATCCTTGGCACCAACCAGTTCCCCAATTTCACCGAAACCAGCGAAGGCAAGCAACCCTTGGAGTGCTGCTGCAAGTGTGACGGTCATGAGCCAGGCGAACTCCCAGTCCTCAACAAGAGCCGTTTGGCTTCTGCGTTCGAAGCTCTCCGCCTCTCTACCGAAAAGGCAGCCAAGCAACCCATCGCCTTCATGCTCACCATCGGCAACCTCGCCATGCGCCAGGCACGTGCACAATTCTCTTGCAACTTCCTTGCCGCAGCAGGCTACAAAGTGATGGACAACCTCGGCTTCAAGACTGTGGAAGAAGGTGTGGATGCAGCACTTGAGGCAGGAGCCGACATCGTGGTGATTTGCTCCAGCGACGACGAGTATGCTGAGTATGCTATCCCAGCCTTCCAGTATCTGAACGGCCGCGCCATGTATGTGGTGGCTGGTGCACCAGCTTGCATGGAAGACCTCAAGGCTGCTGGCATCGAGAACTTTATTCACGTTAAGTCTAATCAGCTCGAAACGCTTCAGGCGTATAATGCTAAACTCGGAATTTAATTATGGCACGCAAGAATTTTAACGATATCGACATCTATGCCGGCATTCAGGAGAAGAATGGCCAGCAGTGGCAGAAAGAGAATGGCATCAGCGCTAACTGGAGAACTCCTGAGCAGATTGACATTCAGCCCGTTTACACGAAGGAAGACCTCGAGGGCATGGAACATCTCGACTTCACAGCAGGTATTCCTCCCTATCTCCGTGGTCCCTATTCCATGATGTACCCCTTCCGTCCCTGGACCATCCGCCAGTACGCAGGTTTCTCTACAGCAGAAGAGTCTAACGCCTTCTATCGCCGCAACCTCGCCTCGGGTCAGAAGGGACTTTCGGTGGCATTCGACCTTCCCACTCACCGCGGCTACGACCCAGACAACCCACGTGTGGTTGGCGATGTGGGTAAGGCAGGTGTGAGCATCTGCTCGTTGGAGAACATGAAGGTGCTCTTCGCTGGCATCCCATTGAACAAGATGTCTGTTTCCATGACCATGAACGGCGGTGTGCTTCCCATCCTCGCCTTCTACATCAACGCAGGTCTGGAGCAGGGTGCCAAACTTGAGGAAATGGCGGGTACTATCCAGAACGACATTCTGAAGGAGTTCATGGTGCGTAACACATACATCTACCCCCCAGCATTCTCCATGAAGATTATTGCCGACATCTTTGAGTACACATCGCAAAAGATGCCTAAGTTCAACTCTATCTCCATCTCTGGCTACCACATGCAAGAAGCCGGTGCCACTGCCGACATTGAGCTGGCTTACACGCTGGCCGACGGTATGGATTACCTCCGCACAGGTGTGAATGCTGGCATTGACGTGGATGCTTTCGCTCCCCGTCTGTCCTTCTTCTGGGCCATTGGCATGAACCACTTCATGGAGATTGCCAAGATGCGTGCCGGACGTCTGTTGTGGGCAAAGATTGTGAAGAGTTTCGGTGCCAAGAACCCCAAGTCGCTCGCATTGCGCACTCACTCACAGACATCGGGCTGGTCGCTCACAGAGCAAGACCCCTTCAACAACGTGGGTCGTACCTGTATTGAAGCTATGGCAGCCGTGTTGGGCCACACACAGTCGCTCCACACCAATGCCCTCGACGAGGCCATCGCCCTGCCTACCGACTTCTCAGCCCGCATCGCTCGTAACACACAAATCTATATTCAGAACGAGACCAAGGTCTGCAAGCAGATTGACCCATGGGCTGGTTCTTACTACGTAGAGACCCTGACCAACGAACTGGTTCACAAAGCTTGGGAGCACATCCAGGAAATCGAGAAACTGGGTGGCATGGCAAAGGCCATCGAGACAGGTCTGCCCAAGATGCGCATCGAGGAGGCCGCAGCACGTACTCAGGCTCGCATCGACTCTGGCACTCAAACCATCGTCGGCACCAACAAGTACCGTCTTGACCACGAAGACCCACTCGACATCCTCGAAGTGGATAACACTGCCGTGCGCCTTCAGCAGGAAGCTGCGCTCAAAGAACTCAGAGCCAATCGCGACGAGGCTGCATGCAAGGCTGCGCTGGAAGAAATTACCAAGTGTGTACAAGAATTCAAAGACGGCAAGAAGAGCGAGCACAACCTCCTCGACCTCGCAGTGAAAGCAGCAGGTCTGCGCTGTACGCTTGGCGAAATTTCCGACGCTTGCGAAGCAGTTGTAGGACGTTATAAAGCAATCATCAGAACCATCAGCAACGTGTATAGTTCAGAATCTAAAGGCGATCAGGCATTCAAAGATGCATGTGCCGCAACAGAGAAATTTGCACAGGCCAATGGCCGCCGTCCCCGCATCATGATTGCCAAAATGGGACAGGACGGTCATGACCGCGGTGCTAAAGTGGTAGCCACTGGTTATGCCGACTGCGGCATGGACGTGGACATGGGTCCCCTGTTCCAGACACCTGCCGAGTCCGCTCGTCAGGCAGTTGAGAACGACGTCGATGTGCTGGGTGTCAGCTCACTTGCCGCAGGTCACAAGACCCTCATACCACAAGTGATTGAAGAGCTCAAGAAGCTTGGCCGTGAAGACATCCTCGTCATTGCCGGCGGTGTCATCCCTGCACAGGACTACGACTTCCTCTACAAGGCTGGCGTAGCTGCCATCTTCGGGCCTGGCACCAACGTAGCCAAGGCTTGCTGTGAAATCATGAAGATTTTGAACGAAGAGTAAATCGAGTGCTTGGGGCATCGCTCCCAAGAAATCGGTCTCTTCAAACGAAGAGCAATCTTATATTAATATGTGAAGGGAGCATCCAAACGGGATGTTCCCTTCATTTTCTTCTCACCTTTTTTGTACATATCCCATTTTTTTTCTACCTTTGCAATCATCAAACCTTACTAATAACCCTAAATATGAAACGAATTATGATGACAACAATCGCTACAAGTGTCAGCTTCCTACTATCTTGCAGCATGATGTGCGCCGCAGGCTTATCCGGTCCAGACAAGAAACAGCGCAAGCAAGACATTCTGCGCCTCATTGAACTAACGAACAACCGTCAACGGAGTGCTGTCCTGCAAATGCTAATGAACGATGAAGCCTGTTTCAGTTATTGCATGGACGCTTACCACAAAAAAGAAGCGGACTTTGCTAACGACACGGCCAAGATTCTCAATGTGTACAGACAGAACGACTGGATTATTCGCATGTGCGAATCCATATCGGAGAAAGAAGTGAAGAAGTACCAGCTGGAAGACTGGCAATACATCATACAAACAGCACTCATGGAGAACAACTCAACAAGCGATCGCTTCGATGCCGTGCTTAAATATTATGACCGCATCTTCACCATGCGCCGTGAAGCAGAAGCTCGCACAATGCCGAAGGGGAAGATGACATATTTTCGTTATGAGGAATACGGTTCTTCCCGACCCGATCCTGTTTACTATGAGATAAAGGTCGATTCCGCCACCGGCAAAGCAACCCTCTATGGACCAGAAAACGACAGAATTAGGCGAGAGATAGGCGAACGCCTGACGGTAGCATTGGACGAAACTGCGATTGACACCATTCGTCAGATAGTGGAAAAAGAAAAGATTTATCAGACATTGAGCTATTATTCACGCCCGCACATACCTAGAGTGCCAGAAATTACAGGTGGGCCACCATCATGGAATTTCACCTACCAAACAGCAGACGGAAGAATCAGCACGGGAGGTAATCAGGTGTCTCCACCTAAGGGATGCATTGACATTGCTAACTATTTGAATGTCTTCCTGCGAAAGGAATGGGAACGTCGAATGGAAGCTAAAGGATACCAATAAAACAGCTCAAAAACAGAAACGGCGTTTCTGCCCAAGAGAAACGCCGTATCTAAAACAAACATAAACAAGCACGGACTGAAGCCTCATACGTTTCAGTCCCTTTTTTGTTTATGACAATATAGTTATTCTACACTTTACACATTTCTGAGAAATATTTTCTAAAGTAACCGATTTTACTTGGACAGATTTTCCAAACCCCGTAACTTTGCATCGAAATCAGAAAAATAAACGTTTAACAACTAAAAAAAGAATACAACTATGACAAAGAAACTTCACATCGAAACTTTAGCACTCCACGTAGGACAAGAGCAAGCCGACCCCACGACCGATTCACGCGCCGTGCCAATCTATCAGACCACATCATACGTGTTCCACAACTCCCAGCATGCAGCTGACCGCTTTGGTTTGCGCGACGCTGGTAACATCTACGGACGTCTGACCAATTCCACCCAAAGCGTGTTCGAAGACCGTGTAGCTGCTCTTGAAGGCGGCGTAGCTGGCCTTGCTGTGGCATCGGGTGCCGCTGCCATCACCTACGCTCTGCAAAACATTGCACAAAATGGTGACCACATCGTAGCAGCCGACAACCTGTACGGTGGTTCCTACAACTTGATTACCCACACGCTCAGCACACAAGGCATTGCAAACACCATCGTAAACGTAAATGACCTGAAAGCCCTCGAAGCAGCCATTCGTCCCAACACAAAAGCCGTCTATGTGGAAACATTCGGCAACCCCAACAGCGACGTGACCAATCTGGACGCCATTGCAGAAATAGCACACAAACACAACATCATAGTCATTGTAGATAATACTTTCGCGCCCATCATTTTCCGTCCCATTGAGCATGGAGCCGATGTTGTGGTTCACTCTGCCACCAAGTTCATCGGCGGTCACGGATCGTCACTCGGAGGTGTGATTGTTGATGCGGGCACATTCGACTGGAAAGCCAATGCCGACAAATACCCCACCATTGCCAAGCCAGACCCCTCCTATCATGGAGCTGTCTTTGCTGATGTGGCTGGAGCAGCAGCCTATGTAACTCGCATCCGTGCAGTCATTCTGCGCGACACAGGTGCCACTATCTCCCCCTTCAACGCATGGATTCTTTTGCAAGGCGTGGAATCATTGCCGCTCCGCATTGAGCGTCACACCTACAATGCACTCAAGGTAGTAGAATACCTGAGCAACCATCCGAAGGTGAAGAGTGTCAGCCACCCCGCGTTGGCATCACACCCCGACCATGAGCTTTATAAGAAGTATTTCCCAAATGGAGGCGGCAGCATCTTCACATTCGAAATCAACGGCACACAAGAGGAAACATGGAAGTTCATTGACTCGTTAAAAATTTTCTCCCTGCTTGCCAATGTGGCTGACGTAAAGTCGCTTGTAATCCATCCCTACACCACAACCCACTCTCAGCTTAGTGCCGAAGAACTGGAGGAACAGCACATCACACCCACAACCGTGCGCCTCTCTGTCGGAGTAGAACATATCGACGATATCATTGCTGACCTTGATCAAGCATTTGCACAAATCTAAAATAATTTGTAACTTTGCATCAAATTTCACAAAAACTTCAAAACTATGGCAAAAATAGCAAAACAACTGACTGAGCTGGTGGGCAACACCCCACTGCTTCAACTCAACTCCTACTCAAAGAAGGAGGAACTTCAAACCAATATCGTCGCAAAGCTTGAATATTTCAACCCTGCAGGATCGGTTAAAGACCGCATCGCCCTCGCCATGATTGAGGATGCAGAGAAAAGGGGGGTAATTAAACCTGGTGCCACCATCATCGAACCCACCTCAGGCAACACGGGTGTAGGCTTAGCCTTCGTTAGTGCTGTAAAAGGCTATAAACTTATTCTCACTATGCCCGAAACCATGTCCATTGAGCGCCGCAACCTCGTCAAGGCATACGGAGCCACCGTGGTGCTCACCCCTGGTTCGGCAGGCATGAAAGGTGCCATTGCCAAAGCTGAAGAACTGCGAAACAACACACCAGGTTCCATCATTCTACAGCAGTTTGAAAACCCTGCTAACCCCGCCACCCACTATGCTACTACAGCTGAAGAGATTTGGCGCGACACCGACGGAAAAATTGACATCTTCGTAGCAGGTGTAGGCACTGGAGGCACTATCAGTGGCATCGGTAAACGCTTGAAGGAACTGAACCCCAACGTAAAGATTGTGGCTGTTGAACCTGAAACCTCTGCCGTGTTGAGCGGAGAAGCACCAGGTGCTCACAAGATTCAAGGAATTGGTGCAGGTTTCGTACCACAAACATTCGACCGCAACGTTGTAGATGAAATTCTAAAAGTCCCTAACGACGCCGCCATTCTCACCAGCCGCAAGATTGCAGCCAGCGAAGGTCTGCTCGTCGGCATCTCATCGGGAGCCTCAGCTTGGGCTGCCACCCAACTTGCCAAAGACCATGCAAATGCAAGCAAGCTAATCGTGGCACTCCTACCCGACACAGGTGAACGCTACCTTTCAACAGTACTTTATGATTTTGAGAATTACCCTCTCTGAAAAAGAACATACAATACAAGATGGAAAGTGAAAAATCTCAGTTACACCCATAAGTAGCTCTAATAACTAAGATTTTTCACTTTTCACCTTGTACTTTTACCCTTCCTTTATCACTTTTCAGCCTCCACCATTCACTTTTCTCTCTTTTACTCTTTACATTCCATATTAAATTCGTACCTTTGCACACAATTATAAATAATGTGTGGTGCAATTGCTACATCATACATGAAAAGAAAGAAAATGGAAATCATCAATTCAGTCAAGGAACTCAAGGCCAAGGTTTCTGCCCTGAGAAGTGATAACAAGACCATCGGCCTCGTACCAACTATGGGCGCGCTCCATGCAGGACATGCTTCGCTGGTAAAACGCAGCGTCCGAGAAAACCACGCCACCATCGTGAGCGTGTTTGTCAATCCAACCCAATTCAACGATAAAAACGACCTCGAGGCTTATCCTCGCACACTGTTTGCCGACTGCAATCTATTGCAACGGCTCGGCGCCGACTTTGTGTTTGCTCCATCGGTGGAGGAAATTTATCCTGAGCCTGACACCCGCACTTTCTCCTACCCTCCCACAGACACCGTGATGGAAGGAGCCTTCCGCCCTGGACATTTCAACGGAGTTTGTCAAATTGTGAGCAAGCTTTTCATGTTTGTGGAACCTGACCGCGCCTATTTTGGTGAAAAAGACTTCCAGCAAATTGCTGTCATCAGAGCGATGGTTGCTGACTACACTTCGCAAGGTGCAACATGGGCAAAGCGTCTTGAAATATGTCCCTGCCCCATCGTGCGCGAGGAAAGCGGTTTGGCGCTCTCCAGTCGCAACACTCTGCTTTCCATCAACGAAAAAGCCATAGCACCCAACATTTACAGGGTGCTGAAAGAAAGTGTCGATTTCAGCAAAACCCACACAGTAGAGGAAACCCAACAAATGGTTGTCAACCAACTGAATGGCATTGAAGGACTCGAAGTGCAGTACTACAACATTGTCAATGCCATCACTCTCGAAAATGTCACTTCATGGGACGATGCCGATCACATACAAGGTTGCATCACCGTCTTTTGTGGAGCCACCCCCATCCGTCTTATCGACAACATCAATTATAAATAACAGAGTAACATGCAGATAGAAGTGATGAAATCCAAGCTGCACTGCGTGAAGGTGACGGAAGCCAACCTCAACTATATGGGCAGCATCACCATTGACGAAGACTTAATGGATGCCGTCGGCATCATAGCAGGCGAACGCGTATATATTGTCAACAACAATAACGGCGAACGCTTCGACACTTATGTCATCCGGGGAGAACGTGGCAGCGGTTGCATCTGCCTCAACGGAGCTGCCGCCAGAAAAGTGCAGGTTGGCGACATCGTCATCATCATGTCCTATGCGCTCATGGACTTTGAAGAGGCTAAGACATTTACTCCCAAAGTAGTCTTCCCCGACCAGAATACAAACAAAATCCTGTGAGCCACCTCACAGGATTTTCTGTTTCCAACCCCGTCCTCTGTCTCCCCTTGCAGCACATCCATCACATTTAGACAAGAAGAAAAGACCAATTTATGAAAAGAATATTGTTTATTTGCTTGGGCAACATTTGTCGATCTCCCATGGCAGAAGCCATCATGCGTAAGTTAGTGAAGGAGAGAGGAATGGACTCTGAATATGAAATCGATTCAGCAGGTCTTATCAACTACCATGAAGGCGAAGGTTCCGACCCACGCATGAAGTTTCATGCCCGACGACACGGTTATCAGTTAACTCACATTTCCCGTCCTATCCGAGAACTTGACTTCGAACTCTTCGATCTGATTGTAGGGATGGATGACAGCAATTGGGAAAGGCTACACAGATTGGCTCCTACGGTGGAAGCAGAGACAAAAATTGTCCGAATGACGGACTATTGCCAAACCCACGTCATCGACCATGTACCCGACCCTTATTATGGAGGCGAGCAAGGATTTGAGAATGTAATTGAGATTTTGGAAGATGCTTGCGAGGGGCTATTGGAAGCGTTGGAGAAAGGGTGAAAGTACTACGAAACACATGCTATGGAACAAAAAGAAAGATAATTTAACAAAAAAAGCTATTTAATTTGGTGAAGAAGAAGAAAAGATTTACCTTTGCAAGGCAAAATATCAAACTACACATTATCTATTTACTTTTTTTAACTTCTTAAAACAACAAAGATTATGGCTTACCAAGAAACGAAAACCACCGGTTACGGAACACGTGTAGGCAATTCCTTGAAAGGAATTCTTTTGGGTTTCATCCTGATTATCGGTGCCACCTGTCTCTTATGGTGGAATGAAGGACGTGCTGTGAAAACAGACAAAATGCTGAACGATGCACAAGAGGCTTGTGTGGACATGCCCAATCCCGACAAGAAGAATGCAGAGTTCGAAGGCGAACTGGTGTGTGCCACCGCAATGGCAACAACCGACGAAGTACTCACCGACAAAGATTTCGGCATCAGCGAAAACGCAATCGGTTTAACCCGCGATGTGGAATATTTCCAGTGGGTGGAACACGCTGAAGAAAAATCGGAAGACAAGCTGGGTGGCAAAGAAGTAACCACTACCACTTACACCTACACAAAAGAATGGGTCAGCTCTCCAATTAACAGTTCTGATTTCAAAGACCCTGCCTATCAGGACAAGAACTTCACTTGGACTCAGGTGGAAGAGCAAGACCTGTGGGCAGAAAACGTTAAGTTTGGTGCTTACGTACTGAATGAATCGCTCATTCAATCCATCCGCTCGAACGAAGCACTTGAACTCAAACTCAGCGAACAAAAGTTGCAGGCCATCAACAAGAGTGTGGGTGAGGCTTACGCCATCCGAAAGGGCATTCCTGCCACAAATTCCAATACCACTCAACCAGCACCTGTTGCTGCAACCGACAGTACGTTGTTGGCCGATAGCATGAAAACTGTCATCCCCGACTCTATCTCTCAGGAAAACAAAGTGGATTTGGAATATATTCATCAGATAGGCAACGTGCTTTACTATGGCCGCAGTACCAATGCTCCAGAAGTGGGCGATGTGCGAATCACTTTCGAAAAGGTTGTTCCTGCCAAGGTGACAGTGATAGCCCAAGTAGATGGAAACACCTTTAAAGCATTCAAGACATCCAACGGAAAGAGGTATCAGACCCTGGTGATGGGAAAGAAGACTTCTGATGAAATTTTTGATGCCGAACATGAGGCAAACAACATGTGGACATGGATTCTCCGCATCATCGGCATTCTGTTGATGATTTCAGGTTTCAAGAGCCTCTTTGGTTTCATCGAAACCATTCTCAAGGTTGTGCCTTTCCTCTCCAGCATCTTTGCTTTTGGTGCAGGCATCATCAGCACCATCTTCGGTGTCGTTTGGTCACTCATCGTCATTGCTGTGGCTTGGATCTTCTACCGACCCATCCTCGGCATCATCATTTTGCTCATTGCAGGCTTCCTCGTGTGGGTGTTTGCCTTCAATGGGAAAAAGAAACTGGCAGAACTGACTAACAAAGGCAATGCCGAGTAAGCAGCATAACAGAAAGAAAAATAACAAACCGAAAGGTCTGGATTGCAACCAAGGCATCCAGACCTTTTTTAGTAACTCATATTTGATCATGAAACCTGAAATGCCGATGGGTTGTTCGGCTAGAGAAGCCTCCATTTTTCTACACGCTGCGTGGAACGGAACAAGAAACCGTCATCTACTGTGGTGACCGTTGGAGCGATTTTGCAGGCAATGGTTTAGGTTACAACCAATGGGTGCCACTCTCTTTCCATGGTAGTAGGCCCTACTTCAACTCACTTTCCGAATGGAATCTCGACCCCATTACAGGCAAGTGGAGTGTAGGCAAAGGAAAACCACTCGCCCAATGCCTCATCGACGATATAACGCTTATTAAAAAATAAACTCCATACCATTTCTTAGAACAAAAGAACGTTTTGCTGAAAAAGGAAGGTTTTGCTGGACAGCGTATCTTTCGACAGAAGATTTTTTTTGACAACAATTAGAGTATATGTCAAGAAAATCATGTAAATTTGCATGTTGATTGTCTTTTTCAGACAGTAAAGGGAATTTCGCTCCCACTTCCCTTCTACACGAAATGACAACCCTAATGTCTAGACGCTCAATATGGAAAAGAAACTGACGAAAGAAATGAAACCCCTGCGCATCTATAAGGCATCGGCAGGTTCAGGCAAAACCTTCACGCTGGCGGTAGAATACATTGCACTGTTAGCAATAAATCCGATGGAATATCAGAACATTCTTGCTGTGACCTTTACAAACAAGGCTACAGCAGAGATGAAGCAGCGCATTTTGAGCACACTGTATGGCATTGCCAACGGTTTGCATGGAGCTGATGATTACATCGACAACATTCTGGAGAACATAGAGTTGAGAAAGATGATGCCACGTTATCAAGAAGAGCCTTATCGCTCTGCATTGATTAACATGAACGAGGAGGTGTTACGCACCAAAGCAAAGGAAGCACTCTCCAACATTATACATGACTACAGCCGCTTCCACATCGAAACCATTGATTCCTTCTTTCAAAGTATTGTGCGAGAGTTGGCTAACGAACTGGAACTCTCTACCAAGATGAAAGTGGAACTGGACGAGACAGAAGTGCTAAGCGATGCCATCGACCATATTATCGACAACCTGCGCGAGGGGTCGAGCGAGTTCCGCACCATTATTGACTTCATTGAAACGAAAATCAATGAAAATCGTTCTTGGCAGATAGAAGAAACAGTGAAGGAATTTGGGCGCAACATCTTCAAAGAAAATTACTTGATTCATGGAGAAGATGTAAGAAAGAAAATAACAGACATTAGTACCATTTTCAAATATCGCAACATTATAAACTCTTATTTAGAGGAAAAGAAACAGACAGTCATCAATTTGGGAACTCAGATGCTGAATGCTTACCGAACCTGCGGCATGACAGAGAAAGACGGAAGCAAAGCCATTGTCACCTTTATGGAAAAAGTGGCCGAATACAAAATTACAGAACCCACCAACCAAAGCAAAGGCACCTTTTCCGACACCATTGGAGAATACAGAACAGAGATTGATAAGTGGTTCAAAAAAACATCACCCAATCGCGCAGAACTGGAACTCAAAGTAACTTCTGTGCTAATGCCTCTTTTGTCTGAAGCATTCGACAAACACGCAGATTATGTCAGCAATCTCCACACAGTCAATGCCATTGGCCAACATCTGTATTCGCTCATGCTCCTTAACCAAATTAGCAAAACAGTCAAAATCCTCAATGAAGAAAAGAACCGCTTCCTCTTGTCCGAAACAGCAAACTTTCTGCGCAATGTCATCAACAACAGCGACATTCCTTTCATCTACGAAAAGACAGGAGCTGTTATCAAGCACATCATGATTGACGAATTTCAGGACACCTCCACGCTGCAATGGAGAAATTTCAAGCCACTCATTCTGAACAGCCTGTCGATGGATGGATCGTGCCTTATCGTTGGGGATGTAAAACAAAGTATCTACCGATTTCGCAACTCCGATTGGCAAATTCTGAATGGGATAGAACAAGACCCCGATTTGCAGAGACTGATGGGCAGGATACCCGCCTTCTACAACTTCCGTTCAGCCAAACACATTGTCGATTTTAACAACCACTTCTTCAAGAACGCCATCGACATTTTGCAGTCCTACTGCCCCGCCCTATCCACTGCGTATGGCGATTTGGAGCAAATTGCCAAAAAGACGAAAAAAGCGGGATTCATCAAGGTGGAAAACATCGACTATCATGACATTGACACCGAACAACTCTCTGATGTGTGGGAGAAATCGACACCCCAAGCATACGAAGAAGCCACCTTGCAACGCATTCAACTAACAGTGAAGGAACTGATGGACAACGGAGTGAAATCCAATGATATCACCATTCTGATTCGAACCAATAAAGAGGTGCCCCTCATCAGCAATTACTTCAACGAGCACCAGAATGTAGTGAAAGTGAAGATAGTTTCAGACGATGCATTCCGTCTCGATGCCTCTTCCGCCATCAATCTCATCATTTGTGCCTTGCGAGCATTGGCAACCCCCGATGACAAACTGCACTTGGCCACATTAGCATACTACTACCAACAGATGCTAAAAGGAACTGGAACAGAAGATGATGCCGATTTTTTTGAAGCCATTGATAAGGTAGAAAAACTGTTACCGAATGGTTTCGGTCCTGTCGAAAGAAATTCTCTACAGTTCAAGGCACTCACCGAACAGGTAGAGGAAATCTATCAGACCTTCCAATTAGCAAAAATGGCCAACCAAGATGCCTATTTGTTCTTCTTTAACGACATCGTGGAACAGTTCTGTGAAGACAATCAGGGCGACCTTGACTCCTTTCTGCAAGCATGGGATGAACAACTCTGCGAAAAGACCATCCCTAACGGAGCATCCGATGGAGTGCGAATCATGACAATTCACAAATCAAAAGGATTGGAATTTCACAGCGTGATTATTCCCTCCTGTTCCTGGCCCATCAAGCCCAAAGGCTCAGAAGTTCTTTGGTGCATCCCACATGGTTCCCCATTCGACCTTATGCCACTACTGCCCATCAATGTGAGCAGGGCAAAGGACGACAGCATTTTTGCTGATGATCGCCGAGACGAGGAACTGCGCACATTGGTGGACAATATTAACGTGCTGTACGTTGCATTCACCCGCGCAAAAAACAACTTGATCATCTTGACAGGCAACAAGTTAGGCGAGCCAATGAACGAAGAGAACGAAGCAGACAATGCCCAGGCACTCCTTGTGAAAGCCATGCCTCAAGAGATGATGCAAACAGATGTGGAAGGGATTATCACCCAATATCAATATGGAACTATCGTGCCTTCTTCCAATAGTGCCCCTTCTCGTCAGGAAGAGCGTAATGTGATGGAATGCGGCTACGACCCACTGCCCGTCTCCTTCATCTCCTATCCCTCTGTAGCAGAATTCCGACAGAGCTACGAGTCGGACATGTTCATCACAGCCGACTCGCTCAATCCCAAAATACAGCAGCATGCCGAACGCATACGTCTCATCAGCCTTGGCAACCTTTATCACAACATCTTTCAACACATACGCACCATTGAAGATGTGCCACATGCCATTCAACAATTAGAATCAAAAGGATGCTTAGGCACTCTACTCGATGCGGAAGAAGCACAAAAGGCTGTCTCTGACATGATTACCAGCATCAGCCCAGATCATCCTGAATGGTTTTCCCCCGACTGGCATGCGCTAAACGAACGTGCTATCCTGTTTTTGGAAGAGCAGGATATGATGAGCAAGCGCCCCGATCGCGTCATTGTCAAAGGTCACCAAGCCATCATCATCGACTACAAAACAGCGCAGGGAGTGGTTAAGAAAAAAGCTGATGGCACATTGGTGGCACCTAACGAAAACCGAAAACAGATAGAAGACTATAAACACCTGCTGGCCCAGATTGGTTATACCGACGTAAAAGCTTTTCTGTGGTATATCTTAGACAACCATATCATTTCTGTATAAAACTACAATCCCAACACCTACTATCATATCAGTCATGAAAAGAACAAGAAGCTCTATGAAACACATTGCATTAGCCTTGGCATTAACTGCCAACATATTATCAACTTCTGATGCTCAAGCCCAAGTGGGAGGATTCAACATGGGGCAATTCAACATGGAAAACATGTTTCCCAAGGTTTCGCACACAAAGATGGAACGGCTGGAGTCTAACTTGCCCGTCATCACCATCACCACCAACACACCACTCAATGCGCAAAAGAAAGTCATGGCGAAGATGACAATGGAGGGTTACGATGGCTACATTGGAATCAAGTTGAGGGGGAACAGTTCCCTTTCCTTCAACCAGAAGAAATATACCATCGAGACTCGTAATGAAGACGGTACAGAATTGAAAGCCTGTCTCTTGGGAATGCCAGCAGGTAGCGATTGGGTACTGCTTTCACCCTACAACGATGTGTCGATGATGCGCGACCCTTTTGCTTTTCAGCTTTGGCGAGACATGGGGCATTGGGGACCACGCACACAAATGGTGGAGGTGCTAATGAATGACGAATATTTAGGCATCTACATCCTCTCCGAAGCCATTAAACGGGGACCCTCACGAGTCAACATTGACAAAATGCTCAAAACTGACACAGAAGGAACTGCATTAACAGGAGGCTACATCCTGCGCATTGACACCTACAATGAGGAAGATGCCACCTTCCCCTCCAAAGTGCCGGGCATCGGAGAAGGCATCATGACCAGCCAAATCACCTGGACCTGCATTTATCCCAAGAAAAAAAATCTACAGCCTGAACAGTTGGCCTACATCCAGCACTATGTAGATGAGTTGGAACAAGTTATCCAGTCCGATGACTTTACCCATCCTCAAAAAGGATATACCCAATATATTGATGTACCTTCCTTTGTCGATTACTTCATCCACACCGAACTAAGTCTGAATGCCGATGGCTACAAACGCAGCGCCTATTTCTACAAGGAAAGGCAAAATGCCGACGGTACAGGAGGTAAGCTATACGCAGGTCCTGTGTGGGACTATAATCTTGCCTACGGGAACTGCAACTTTTGCAACGCCAACAAGATAAACGCTTGGTGCTTCGAAGGAGGCAATACACAACCCACTCCAGCCTTGTGGCAACGCTTGCTTCAAGACCCTGATTTCCAAAAGGCAGTCAAGACACGTTATCAAGCCCTGAGAAAGACTATTCTGAGCGACAAAGCCATCAATGCTTACATTGACCAACATGCCCAATTAGTGGCTCAAGCCAAAAACCGACACTTCAAGGAATATCCAGAACTGCTGGTGAGTGAACAGGAAAAAAATTCTCTGTCTAAACAACCCAAAGGAGGATTCCAGATGCCAGGAGCGTTCGGAGGAATAGGTGGCGCAATAGCCATGAATGCCATTTCATGGTTCGCTGCTTACCGAGTAAGTTCCTACGAAGAAGAAATTCAAGTGCTCAAGAAATGGCTTTCTGAGCGGCTTTCCTTCCTGGACAAAAACATTGACAACTTTGGCAAGGATTTCCAGCCACACATACAGAAACCCACTGAAATCAAACCACAATTCAATGAAGGATTCCCCTTTTAATGAGCAGGAACTCCATCTTATTCACGTCTATCACACAAAGAGCATATGACACCTTTCTTAAAAATTGTGGCAGATGACCTCTATCAGAAACTGAAAGGAGACTTTCAAGACGCCTGCATCATCTTCCCCAATAAACGCGCCTCACTGTTCTTCAACCAATACTTATGGGAAAACAGTCATGGACACACTATGTGGACCCCCGAATACACTACCATCAGCGAGCTGTTCATCTCCTTGTCTGAATACACTTTGGGCGACCCCATCTACTTAGCTGTAAAGTTATGGGAAGTCTATCAGGAGAAGATGCAACCCACTAAATCGCTCGACCAACTCTACCCGCTCATGGAGATGATGCTCAGCGATTTCCAGGACATCGACAACAATATGGTGGAACCCACAAAACTCTTCGTGAACATATCCGACCTGAAAGAAATGACCGACTTCTCCTTTCTGGAAGAAGAACAACGCCAAGCGATAGAGCAGTTCTTCGGGAAGTACTTCGAAGGCGAAACGGCCAACACCACCCTGAAGACAAGGTTCAAAGTTTTGTGGAACCACCTGACCGACATCTACACATCCTTTCAGTCATCCTTGCTCCACACCGAAAACCAAGAACCCATGGTGTATGAAGGAATGCTCAAACGCCAAGTCATCGAATCGCTGAACAGTGCAGACGAAGCTCTCCAACTGCACACCAGCCAACGACTTGCAGCAAAAAACTACGTAGTGGTGGGATTCAATGTGCTGAACAAAACCGAAAAGGAACTGTTCCTTTTTCTCAAGCAGCACCGTAACACCAAATTCTATTGGGACTACGACCAAGCCTACACCAAACGCCCTGCTCAACCCTCAAACCTTCTGAGCAAATACGAGGCAGGACAGTTCATTTTGGAAAACATTAGGCTTTTGGGCAATGAGTTTGAAGGGCAGGACTTGTTTCGGAGCATGCAATGCCCCAAAGCCATCACCTTCATCCAATCCCCCACTGAGAATGCGCAGACAAGATATATACATGAATGGGGGAAAAAACATCTGAAAACAGACGAACCACTCAACCAGTCGGCCGTGATTCTATGCAACGAGAACCTCCTGCAGTCCGTTCTCCACAGCATCGGTGACGTTCCTGCCATCAACGTGACAATGGGATACCCTCTTGACAAAACGCCCATCTTCTCACTGGTTCAATCACTGCTCGACTTGCAGATACATGGACACACACAGTTTGGAGCATGGCGCTACAAATACGTTGCAGCCGTGATGAAACATGCGTTTACCCAACGTCTGATAGGACAGGCATGCGAAGAAAAACTCACACAATTGCAGAAAGACAATGTGATTTTCCCCACCTCCGAAATGTTTGCCGACAACATCACACTCCAACGCATTTTCACCCCTGTGTCTGGAAAAGAACTCACCACCTATTTAGCAGACATCATCTCGAGAGTTGGACATACCTATCAGAATGCTTTCGGCAGCAAGGACTTCACACTACAGATATACAAGGAAAGCATCTTCGTAGCCTACACCGTCGTCAACCGCATCCACACCTTGCAGGAGCAGCACCCCACATTGGTCGTTGGCAACGACATGCTCATGCGGCTCATCCTCCAACTCATGTCGCAAGCCACCATTCCCTTCCACGGCGAACCAGCCATAGGACTCCAGGTGATGGGTCTTCTTGAGACACGCAATCTCGACTTCCGGAACATCATCATGCTTTCAGTCAACGAAGGTCAGATGCCCAAAAGCGACAAACGGCCATCCCTCATTCCCTACACCCTGCGAGCAGCCTTCGGCATGACCACCATTGAGAAGGAAGTAAGCCTCTACGCTTATTACTACTATCGCCTCATGCAACGTGCCGAAAACATCACCCTGCTCTACAATTCCAGCACCGAAGGGGGAGGAAAAGGAGAAATGTCACGCTTCATGCTTCAGTCGCTTGCAGAGAAAGACGAACTTTTTGGTTCAGAAACGACCATCTCTCTCAAATCCTTCGCCACCACCAGCGAAATGCAAGCGTCCCCCACCCTCTGTGTAAAAAAGACACCCAACGTGATGGAAAAACTCCATGCACGTTTCAATGCTGAGCACATCCTCTCACCATCGGCCATCAACACCTACATGAAGTGCCCCCTCAAGTTCTACTTTAACTACGTGGCCAACCTGCGCCCAGCCGATGATGTGTCGGAAGATGTTGACAGCCCCATGTTTGGCATAATCCTCCACGATGCCATCCACCATATTTACGAACCCTACGAAGGAAAAACCTTTACCAGTGCCGAGGCGCTGGCACTCGCCTCCAACGAAAACCTTCTCCTCCAGAAAATCAACAACGCCTTTGCTGTCAATCTTTTCCACTATCCCGAAAAAGATGCCGAAGGGCATTACATCGACTATGGAGGCATGAAAGGCAAACGGCTCATCTTCAACGGCACCCAACTCATCAACCGCCACGTCATCAAGCAGTTCGTCATCAATCAAATTCAAGCCGACGCAAAAATGGCAGCCAGCCTCGAAAGCGAAGGAGGCTACTGGCAAATCATCAGTCAAGAAGAACGCTACACCACCATGCACAAGGGCATACTTTTAGGAGGAATCATCGACCGCTTAGACCTCCTTGTCCATCCTGCAGGCAACCGCATACGTATTGTCGATTACAAAACCAGCAGCAAACCCCACGCAGCAAAAGTTCTCGCCGACCTCTTCGACCCTGATAAATACACAACCAACTATCACATCATGCAAACCCTCTACTACTGCACAGTTCTCACAGCCCAAGGTTCGCCCTACCAGCACAGCACAGTCGTTCCCGCCCTAATGTACTGTGCCAAAGACTATGGCAACAACTATTCTGGAATCATCAAACTCATTCCTCCCGGAACAACCACAAAGGAAGAGGTGACTGATTTTCAATCTCAATATGCCAATGACTTCAATGCCCTCCTCACACAAAAAATCGACGAAATCTTCACCCCCTACAACGAGGACACCCAGCAACCAGCTGACAACACTCTGCAACCTCCTACTGACATGGGCCTATTTACTCAATGCACCGATGAGCAACATTGCCTCTACTGCGACTTCCTCACTTTCTGCCGCCGCCATCCCAAAAGATTAAAAAATTAAGAACTAACACTCCATATTCACGCCATCAAAAAATGGAAAAATTCGAAATCACCATACTGGGTTGCGGAGCAGCACTTCCCACCCCACGCCGTCTCAGTTCAGCCCAAGTGGTCAACATACGCCAGAAACTCTTCATGCTCGACTGTGCTGAAGGCACCCAAATGGCCCTGCGTCGCTCTCGCCTCAGTTTCTCCCATCTCCAAGCAATCTTCCTCACCCACCTGCACGGCGACCACACCTTCGGACTCATCGGCCTACTCTCCACTTTCGCACTCCTTGGGCGCATACAAGACCTCCACATCTATGGTCCACAAGACCTCCTGCGCATCTTCCAACCACAAATAGACTACTTCTGCGTCGATTCACCCTACAAAATCATCCTCCACGAAATCGACACCCATACTCCTCAAACCATCTACGAAGACCGCTCCCTCACCGTCACCACCCTTCCTCTCTCCCATCGCGTCCCATGCTGCGGCTACCTCTTCCAGGAGAAACCCACCCTTCGCCACATTCGCCGTGACTGCATCGAGTTCTACCACATCCCCATCGCCCAAATCAACAACATCAAGGCAGGCATGGATTGGAAAACCGATGATGGCACCATCATTCCTAACGACCATCTGACCACTCCACCCGCCCCAATCCGTTCCTACGCCTACTGCACTGACACTTCCTATCGTCCACAGCTGACATCACTCTTGCAAGGCGTAACCTGCCTCTACCACGAAGCCACCTTCGCTCACGAGCACCTGCTATTGGCACAAAAAACGCATCATTCCACCGCTACACAAGCAGCGCAAATAGCCAAAGACAGTGGGGCTGGCAAACTAATTCTGGGCCATTTCTCCTCGCGCTACAAGTCGGAAGACATTCTGCTGCACGAAGCCCAAGCCCTTTTCCCAAACACCATCTTGGCTGAAGACGGACTGACCATCACGCTATAACCAAGGGTTATTGCACAATAAGGCTGGGTTACATCCCAATAAGGTTGGGAAAATCTTGAATGTCTTTATTACAAAATGGATACAAAATACCGTTTTCTCAAGACCAACAAACAAAGGGAAGAAAAAAATTATGTTTTGCCTTTCAACATATTTTTTCATCTTTACCCTAAATTCCGCAGCATTTAAGTTGAACATTCTTTATAAGTTCCTGAGCAACAAAAAAGTTGCTCAGGATTTTGCCATGTCAGATTTTTCACTTACCTTAGTGCTGCAAATCAAGACAAGCAAAAATCGTCAATGACATGGTGACGGCTGAGATTCCTACTTTGAGGGTGGATAAGTGGCATAAAGCCCCTGTAATGCTTAACGGGGTAAGGGGAAGGTGGGTGTAAAAACCATATATTATCACGGATATAGTGGCAAAAAGGCCTGCAAAGGCAACACCTAACAGAAAAATTAGTCCACGGGACTATTAGTTGCGGATTTTAGGTAATCGTCTTTTATGGCACAGATGCCAGGCGTTTTCAGCCAGCACTGGTTACAGCCCATGCAATGCGCAATCTTCATGCCCGAGGTATCGACGATCTC
>CADAPC010000016.1 GCA_902789725.1 uncultured Bacteroidales bacterium | reverse complement strand
AACGTTAACGTTCAATTTAACAATGACGGCAACGCAGACTTCAGCGACAACACCAACGGACCCCCCAACTCGAAGCTTTTCAGCTATAGCATGAGTTCGTTTGGCAAACATGGAAAGCACAGGAGGCGGCATAAAGTGAAAAGTGAAAAGTGAAGAATCCAAGTTACCTTTGCAAATGGTACATTTGTCACAGCACTTGAAGGCCTCCACACAAAAAGAAAGGATTACGACCATGATTAACATTAAAGCACAACAGACTATGGTAAAATTCAGCAAGGCCTATGACTCCTATCCTCACCTTCACCTCACCCCCCTGCGAGTTGGTTGCGGTCTTCTCTACAATGACATAGTCCTTCGTGCTGCTAAGGCGTGTCCCGTTTTGATAGATGTTGGCGCAAACCACAGGCACCTCGTTGGCGTAGTTCTGCCCTTCGTATTCATAGTCGAGCAGCGTGCCGTCGGGGTCAATCATATTCTCCAGTCCCCAGTCAAACTCATGATTACCCAGCTCCACCGCGTCATACTCCATCTTGTCGATGGCCATATATATAGGTTTGCCCTGTTGCTGATTGGAAATGGTGGTGCCTAGATAAAGGAATCATTGTCGGAACAAGACAATTGCGTAAACATCATTGCCGCAAGCAATAGTGCGGAGAAAAATAATTTCGTTTCCTACTTGTCCTATTTGGTTTGTATTCATATTGCCTCATTAATCATCATCAATAGGCATACACCAGCCCATATTTCTCGTGCAACCGTTGCAGGGAGCCATCCTTCTTCATCTGCTGGATGGTTTGGTTCACCTTCTGCAACAAATCCTCCTGCCCCTGCTGCATCAGCACGCCAATCTCCCCATGCGTGAACGGCTGGCTGAGCAGCGGTGCTGCCAGCCGAGTGTCGGTTTGCACATAATAGGGTGCTTCGGTAATCTCCGTAATCATCACGTCAGCCTCTCCTGCAGCGATGAGCGAAGGGATTTCCTCGTTCTTTTGATGGACGATGATGACGGAGTGCGTGAGGTTCTCGTTGGCAAACTTCTCGTTCAATCCACCCGGGTTCACCATCACGCGCACTTTGGGTTGGTCAATATCGGCCAACGACCGGAAGCGGTCGGCCTCCGAAGCACGGCAAAGAATGGTCTTCCCATTTGCCAAATAGCCCTCGCTCATCAGCATCGTCTCTTTCCTTGCCGCCGTGATGGTGATGCCACCAATGGCAAAGTCGAACTTCTGAGGCTCAGCCAATACATCGGCTGTCAGCGTTGGCCATGAGGTGGGCACAAATTCAGTCTTCACGCCTAAGCTGTTGGCAATAGCTTGCGCCACTTCTATGCCGAAGCCCCAATAGGCACCGTCACTTTCACGAAATGACAATGGACGGTAGTCGCCCGTTGTACCCACAAGCAAGGTGCCTCGCTCCACAATCTCAGCAACCTTCCCTTCATCACCCGCAGCAGGGTTATCATCGTGGGAACACGCTGCCACCAGCGTGGCACTAAACAGAGCCATGAAGAGGAGCAACATCCCGATTTTCGTTCTAACCGGCTCTACCATCACATTTAACGTCTGAAATTTCATACAGAATAAGGGTAAAGCGCAACTCGTCAGCAATGGCTTTGCAGAAGAATCACTTGTCGATATTAACGAGTGTGTACTCACGACTGCCAAGGCCTATCTTGGCAGCGTGCTCGATGGTGTGAACGCCGTGCTGCTTGTCAATACGCTTGAGCAAGTCAGTAGGGTCGTTCTTAGGCGTCACCTTTTGCTGATTGATGATGTCGATGCAAGCCTGGTCAAGAGCTACGGGGTCGGTCGAAGCCAGAATGCCGTAGTCTTCCAGTTTGACTGGTGCCGGATGGTCCACGCAGTCGCAATCAATCGACATGTTGTTCATCACACTGATGTAGATGATGCCCTCTTGGCGCTGGAAATAGTTCACGACAGCTTGTGCAGCCGCAGCCATCGATTCGAGGAATCCATCTTGGTCGCCAATAAACTCTGGGGTCCAGAGCTTACTCATGTCGAGTTTCTCCATCTTGCCAGCAGAGTGAATGTAAGCTTTCCCATTCTGGCTTGCACAACCGATGGAGAGGTTTTTCAGCGCACCTCCATAACCTCCCATGGGATGTCCCTTAAAGTGGTTGAGAGCAATCAAAAAGTCGTAGTTGGCCAAGTGACCACCTACGATGTCGTACTTGATGTGTGACTGATCTTTCACAGGAATACGAATCTCATCGTATTCGTCCATAATATCAACAGGGAAGTACTTTGTGAATCCGTGACGCTCAATCACCTTCCAATGGTTCTCCGCCGTTGTGCGCTCATCCTTTTTGTCCTGAGGCGCATTGCCGTAGGCAGTATTGCACTCCACCACCGTGCCTTTCACCTCAAGCACCAGGTCTTTCACCAATTCGGGCTTCAGATAATTAGGGTTACTCCCCTCGCCCGTGCTCATCTTTACGGCTACTCGCCCCTTTGCTGGAACGCCCAGTGCCTTGTAGATTTTCACCAACGACTCAGGAGTGATGTCGCGTGTCAGAAAAACTTTCGACTGCGCAAAAGCCGATGCCGATGCCATCAGCACCAACACGGCAACTACCCATACTTTTTTCATCATGTTTTGCTGGTCTTTAGAGAGTAATTTTATCTGGCTTCATAATAGCCTCCACCACCAAATTCCAAATCATCAGTAGCAGATAGATTTGTTTTAAAACTACTAAAAGTTCGAATACTACCATCCTGCAACAGTTTCTGATTCTTCAATTCCACAACTTTCTGTGTAGGCTTAAAATACTCTTTTTTCATTTTATTATATTAATCTTGTTACCTATTTTGTTTAAGCACAAAGTACTGCCTTAGTATTTTCGCTTAAAATTCGCTGCAAAGGTACGACTTTTTCATTATTCTTTTTTACTATTTCTCAGAAAAAATACAAATCGGATGCATTCCGATGTTAAAAAAACAAAGAATGGCACAAAGATACGATGCTTTTCCCATTTAGCACATCAAATTCCATTAAGGTTTGTTAAAAAAGGGAACAAAGTACCTGTTATGCAAGCATTTTTCCGTAATTTTGCATCGTAAACAACATAAATTGGGTAAAAAGAGAACAGGAAACTGGAGGCTGAACCTGATGAATGGAAAGTCTCTACTAACACGCATGGACAGATTACTTTCATATATTGTACGGCTCATTGTTTGCTTGTCGGGATGGGCAAAACCCTTAGCACGGATAGGGCTTGCTCGCTATGAAGAGTGGAGCAAAGGCCACCCAATGAAGATACTGCTACTGGGCTACAATGGAGCCCGAAACACTGGAGCAGATGCCCGGGTGGTAGCGTTAACGCAACAGATGGAGCAGATGTTTGGAGCCGACGAGGTAGAACTGACCGTCATGACACTGGACGAAAACACCATGAAAGGCTATTTCAGTCCGAAAATTCGTCTGTTCTCGTTCACCACGTTCTTCTTCTTCTCGTTACCTCGCGCCATTTCACAACACCATGTAGCCGTTTTGTGCGAAGGCAGCACCATTACGCGCACTTTTGCCGATGCCCTGACTGTTTATTATTGTGGCGCGGCAGGTATAGCCAAACGGCAAGGGAAGCCATGTATTGCCTACGGTTCGGAGGTGGGACATGTTGATGGATGGCTGGGGCAATTGTGCAGCGATTTGTGCAGCGACACCTATTTCATTGTCCGCACAGAAGAATCGCTCCAAAATCTGCAAGCATTAGGGCTGAAAGGACATGTGGGAACCGATACCGCCTGGACGTTTCAAACGCCTGAGGGAGAGCTATGGGCAAGGCAACAACTGAAGAGCGATGGTTGGGACGGCAAGCAGCCCCTGCTGGGAGTAGCGGTTATCAACCCCTTTTGCTGGCCAGTGCGCCCATCGTTGAGCAAATGGGTAATGGCATGGGTGACGCGAGACTTCTCGCAGCAATATGACATGATGTACTTTTTCAGCGAAAGTGAAGAGCGCAGAAAGAAGTTCAGCCACTATCTGCAGGAGGTGGCTAAGGCGGCGAACCAATATCAGAAAGAGCGGAACGCCTTTGTGATCATTTTAGGAATGGAACGTTTGGATGCTGAAGCTTGCAACGTGATGAAGCGACAAATAGAGGGGCCTCATGGAGTATATACATCGAAACATCACGATGTGTTTCAAATGACAGGACTTTTGCGCCAACTCAACTTGCTGGTCACTTCGCGCTACCATGCCAACGTGCTGAGCATGGAGCACGGACATCCCGTAGTAGCCGTATCGATGGATGCTCGATTGGACACGCTGATGCGAGAGACTGGACTGAAAGAGAAATACCTGCACCATGTTGACGACGAGCATTTGAGCGAGCACATCACCAAGTCAATCCACTTGGCAGAAGAACATCGAGAGGAGATTGCCGACACACTCAGCAAGAGTTTGGTTGCTTACAAAGAGAAAGTGGAAGAAATGAGTAATTTTTTCAAACAATGGATAAAAGATTGTTTTTCATCACAGGAGCAACAGGCTTAGTTGGAACAGAAGTGACAGAGCGTCTGCTGAAAGAGACGGATAGCCGCATCGGCGTTTTAGTGAGAGCAGCTTCGAAAGAGGATGCCGAACGCAGGTTGCACACACTCTGGTGGGGTGACGAGGTACTGACATCGGCCATTGGCGAACGCATTGTCCCCATAATGGGCGACCTCACAAAAGAAGGGTTGGGATTGAACGAGGAGAGCAGGATGTGGCTGACTGAGCACGCCACTCATCTGATTCATAGTGCGGCTGAAACTGGAGTGCAAAAGTCGAAGCAAGAGTCATGGCGCATCAATGTAGAAGGAACACGGCATGTGGTGGAGTTGGCGAAGGAGATGCAGCAGTTGACGTGCTTCACCCATATTTCTACAGCATACGTAGCAGGCACGCAACAAGGGCTTGTCCTGGAAGATGCACCTCTTGGAAACAGTTTCTTCACCCTCTACGAACGCAGCAAAGCAGAAGCTGAACAAGTGGTGAAGGAATCTTCTTTACCTTTCATCATCTGCCGTCCAGGAATGGTGGTGGGTAACACTCAGACGGGCAGAACCCGCAACTTCAACACCATCTATTATGTGCTTAAGCTGGTCCTCTTGGGCAAGATGCGCGTGTTACCGACTCGTCCCACACAGACCGTCAATGTGATTCCTGCCGACGAAGTAGCACGCATGGTGGTGGCGGTGAGTACAAACCCCGATGCAATAGGCAAGACATTCCACTTAACACCACCCAAAAACCAGCTCCCTCAAGTGAGAGAGCTGATGGAAGAGGTGACCGCATGGGCCAAAGACAATTTACAAGTCGATGTACCTCGCCCCATCTATCTCCCAACGCCTTTCCTCCGTCCTTTAGCCCGAAGCTATAATGCGGGGGAGAAAGCCAAGAGTCACAGCATCCTGTCGAACTTAACAGCTCTGATGCCTTACTTTACCGATGACCACGAGTTTGACCGAACCAACAGCGACACATTCACTGGTCAGTACCAATTGGATTGGCACGAATACCTCCCCACCCTTCTGGCATTTGCTTGCAGACACAATTTCATGCGCTTGTCGGACAAATCCATCTTCGAGCAAGCATTGATACGCCGATCGAGCAAACACTACCCCATCACCTATTATGACATCACAGCCAAAGGTATGGTGCGCATGACGGGCAAGGAAATGAACACGCTGATTCAGCACCGTATGGAACAACTGCAAGCCATGGGGGTGAAAGCGGGAGACAAAGTGGCATTGGCAGGTATCAACTGCACAGAGCATGTAGCCATTGACCATGCAATTGGTCTGGTGGGAGCCACCAGCGTACCCATCTACTACACCACCCCAGCCGAAGAGATAGAACTTCTGTTGCGCACCAGCGGTGCCCGCTGGTTCTATGTAGGCGACGAACGTGTAAAGCAGAACCTTGGCAATCTCCTCAACCAGGTGCAAGTCATTTTCTTTGGCCCTCTCAAATCCCATAAGACTTATGAGTCCTATGAGTCCCATAAGACCCATAAGTCCCATGAGTCCCCTGAGTCCCCTGAGGCACAGCCACCCTCCCTTGCCACCATTCGTTTCACTTCTGGCACCACTGGCGAACCGAAGGGCGTGATGTTCAGCTTTGAGCAACTCAAATGGTTGGGTGAGGTACTAACCAATCTCCTCTCTTGGAAAGACCGCAACACACAAATGCGCTACCTTTCCTTCTTGCCCATGAGCCATGTGGTGGAGGGTATTTTGGCCGCCTATGCTCCTTACTGCATGCTGTGCGATGCGAAGATATACTATCTAAACGATTTCCAGATGCTCACCCATGCTCTGCCCAAGGTGCGCCCCACCGTATTCTTCTCCGTACCACGCTTTTTCGAGAAGCTGTGGGAACAAGTAGAATTGAGCCCTGTGGGACAAAAGTATCTGGCCATGAAGGAGGGGAAATTGAAAACCCTCACAGCCAAGTTCTTGCGTTGGGCTGTACTACGAAAAGCAGGTTTGGACAAGTGCTCACAACTCATTGTGGGTTCGGCACCTATCAGTGAACAACTATTGCTAAAATTCCGAGCTTTAGGCATCGAAATTCATAATGCCTACGGACAGACAGAAGCACCGCTCATCACCCTCAACAGGTTGGGTGACAACGTCATACCAAGCATCGGAACTCCACTGCCTGACACAGAGGTGAGCACAAACCCAGACGGAGAACTAATTGTGAAGGGGCCTCAAGTGGCATTACGCTATTACCAATTGGAGTCTGACACTTTCCAAAAAGGTGAACTCCACACGGGTGATTTGGGCCACATCGGTCCAGACGGGCACGTGTTCATTAGCGGAAGGAAGAAGGACATGCTCATCACATCGTATGGCAAGAATATCAACTGCGGTAAGATTGAAGAGCGTCTGATGGACATCCCATGTGTGGAACATGCTGTATTGGTAGGCGAACAGCGTCCCTACTGCACCGCTCTCTTGTGGCTAAACAGCGGAAAAGATACGTTGCAAAAAGACATCGAACAAATGAATGCCCAACTTTCACACCCCGAGCAAGTGAAAAGATGGAAAGTAATGGAACGCCCTATGAGCATTAAAAACGGAGAATTGACTCCTAACCTGAAAGTGAAACGAAATGTGGTGATTGCTCACCACCAACAAGAAATAGAAGAGATGTATGCTGCTCAATAGTTCGCTGTTCCGACGTATAGAATTACAGTTGCTGATGAATCTGACAGCACGCGCACTGGGCAAACCTTCCAAACGCATCTGGACTTTGTCCAACGGGAAGGCTTTGCGCGTATATGCCCAATACACACGCGAACACTTAAAAGGCCACATCGACCAGCACTTGCTGGAGCGCATGCACCAAGAAGCTTTTAAGATGGGACAGAGGCTGCGAATGATGTTTCACTTACGCAAATCAGCCGACATCGAGCAATTCACTTTTGCTCTCTACAAAAACATCGGCATCACGATGAATGGAAACATCCCTGGCAACCTGTGTGTACGCCATTGTTTTTTCAGCCGTTTCTACTCCCCAGCCGTGTGTTTGGCTGCTTCGGCTTTAGACAGCGGCATCATCAGCGGTCTATCGGGTGGTGGACAACTCACGTTTCAGCAACGTATCACCGAAGGATGCTTATGTTGCATAGCAACTTTCAAGAAGACAAACATTTAACATATAAATAAAACATGAAGAAAAAAGCGATTGTAATAGGCAGCGGTGCTGGAGGTGCCATGACTGCAAAGATGCTGAATAAAGAATACGAAGTCACCGTTATTGAAGAGGGTAAGGAGTTTCATCCTCTATCGGTATCAATGGACATGTTGGCCAAATTCCGGAAGACTGGACTCTATTTTGACGAACGGCTCATCCAGTTGTTCCTACCTAACATGCGCATCGACAACTCATCCCACGAGATGGTGATGGTGTATGGTCGCGGCGTAGGTGGCACCACCACTTTAGCTACAGGCAATGCTATACGAGCTGACGAAGGACTGAAGCGAATCGGCATCAATCTTGATGACGAATTTGACGAAATCTATCAGGAGGTCCCCATCACCACCGACCACCAACGCTTCTGGACATCCATCACGAAGAAAGAGTTTGAAGTGATGCAGGAGCTTGGAATGAACCCGATGCCCATGCCCAAAATGTTACGTCCCAATGCGTGCAAACTGTGTGGCCACTGCTCTATTGGTTGTCCAACCCGAGCCAAATGGGACACAAGAGAATTGCTCAATGGCATCCAGGTGATTACAGGATGCAAGGTGACAAAAATAGACATCAGTGGGCATGAAGCCAAATGTGTGCACGCCACAAAAGGTCTGCGCCATTTCTCCTTCGAGGCTGATGTAATCGTGGTGGCAGCAGGCGGAATGGGCACACCCGACATTCTTCGCAATTCGGGCATCGAGTGCCAACCCACCCTCTTTGTCGATCCAGTGCTTTGTGTGGCAGCCCCCATGAAGGAAGCACGGCAAAACCGACAACTCTTGATGCCTTTTGTGAGCCAACGCGAAAAGTACATCATTTCGCCATACATGGACTGGCTCAGTTTCTTCTTCAACAAGGATTGGTTCCGCCCCATGGATGGTATAGCCAGCCTGATGATTAAATTGTCAGACGTGGAGCAAGGGGATGTGAAAAAAGGGAAAATGCTGAAAACACTCACGGAAGTTGATCAGCAACACCTAAAGAAGGGGGTGGAAGATTGCCGTGAGATTCTTCTCCGTATGGGTGCAGCCAACAAGGACATCTTCCTTGGTACGCTCAATGCTGGTCACCCAGGCGGCATGCTGCCTCTCACTCCCAACGAAGCCAACACACTTCACTCTCCTTTGCTGCCCGACAATCTTTATGTGGCAGATGCCACCATTTTGCCGCAGTCGCTTGGTTTACCCCCCATCCTGACCATCATGGCGCTGGCTAAACGCATAGCAAAAAACATCATGCAATAATGGTCTATCATCCCATCACAACATCCAGCACCATCATCAGAACAAACCCTATGGCAAAGCCTATAGTGCTAAGATTTGTGTGTTCACCTTCAGAAGCTTCAGGAATCAGTTCCTCCACCACCACATAGAACATGGCACCAGCTGCAAATGCAAGCATATAAGGCAACACGGGCGTAAGCATGGAAGCAAGCAACACTACTGCCAATCCCCCTATCGGTTCCACAGCCCCACTAAGGCTACCTAAGAGAAAAGAACGCCAACGAGAATTTCCTTCAGCACGCATGGGCATAGAAATGATGGCACCTTCGGGCACATTCTGAATGGCAATACCCAAGGACACAGCTACAGCTGAAGCAAGCGAAATGTTAGTCACTCCTTGTTCGGCCCCAGCAAACACTACACCCACGGCCATTCCTTCTGGTAAATTGTGGATTGTGACAGCAAGGGCTAACATGGCTGTACGTGAAAGTTTAGAACGTGGCCCTTCAGGGTTCACACTACCCAAGTGTAAATGAGGAGTCACTTCATCCAACAGCAAGAGGAAACCCATGCCAAGCAGGAATCCGACAGCAGCTGGCAGAACAGACCATGTCCCCTTCCCCTCTTCCATCTCCATAGCAGGAATGAGGAGTGACCAAACCGATGCAGCCACCATCACTCCCGATGCAAAACCGAGCAATGACTTCTGAACACGAAGCGACATTTCGTCCTTCATGAAAAAGACGAATGACGCCCCAAGCATTGTACCCAAAAGAGGTATGATAAGTCCTAATGCAAGTGTTAACATCAATTAGCAGGCTCCCATTTACAACGTACAGGAGACACAATGGCACCTTCCTTCTTCAACTCGGAAAAAGCCTTGTCCACTTCTTTACGGTCTGCGCCTAAAGCCTTAGTCACATCACCAGCTGAAACGGGTTTTCCAGCCTCCCGCATAGCCTGTAAAACTTGTTCTTTCATAATCCTTTCTAAATAAATTGAGTTAAGGTATGTTCTAATAATTACTAAATCTGAGATGATTATCTTCCATAATTACTTTGTTCGCGTATTAAACGAATAATTGAGGATATAAAAGTCGTTTGGGTCAAATGGCAACCTTCATCAACCAAGGCTTAGCACTGATAATCTCAATGAGACCGAGCTGCTCCTCGCTCCAGTACATATCCTCTTCCTCGTCTTTCAGATACACCTTCATCATGTCGAAAAGTAGTAAGGCGCATTGAGGTTAGTCACAAAAAACTGCAATGCGTCAATAGATTTTTGCTCGTCCATAATTTAATGAAGTATTTTGTATAGTTAGTAATAAAAACTGGTGCAAAAATAGCGGAAAAAAAATAAACACGCAAATAATTTACCAAGTAATTATATCTTAAACGACATAAATAGCACAAAAAGCTCCATTTTATATCTTTAACGATACAAAAAAAGTGCGTTAACATGTTCACTCGCTATAGTTGTGGTCAACAACAATGGAGAATTCATATTGAGGGAACTGGGCATGGAGGTCGGTTGATATGACAGAGGCAAACCTCTCACTGTCTTTCACATTTTCTTTGGGCACGATATCAAGCGTAATGAGATGCCTATCTTCGTAACAATAATAGGCATGCACCTGCATTACACCCTCATGCTGAGAAGCGAATTGCATAATCTTACGCTGCAATTGTCCTTTTTCTGAATCAGTCGTATTGACAGCATAAATGCCTACAGTAAGGATGACTCCAAACTTATCAAAAATTCTTTGCGCAATATCGCGTGTGAGACGATGAATTTCCTTTGCCGTGAGAGTTTCGGGCACACTGATGTGAAGTGAGCCGATAATGGTATTGGGACCATAGCTGTTCATGATGATATCATAAACACCCTGCACATTTTCATAACTGTTCACCTCCTTTTTCAATGCCGCTACAAATTCAGGAGAGATTCGGCTGCCCAACAGTTCGTTGATGGGCGAGGCCAACATTTCGAATCCTGCTTTAATAATAACCAAAGAGATGAGTGTACCAAATATGCCATCGAGATTGACTTGCCAAATGAGCATAATACCTGCAGAAATAAGTGTTGCAAGCGTTACAATGGCATCAAAGAGAGCATCAGCTCCACTGGCTTTCAAGGCATCGCTTTTGAGTTGCTGACCAGCGCGTTTCACATAGAGCCCTAAAACTATTTTGACAAAAATGGCCACAATAATCACAACCAACGTCAACGTCGTATATTCAGGCAAAGTGGGTTCAAGAATTTTCTTCACAGACTCTATCAATGAACCCACACCAGCCAACAGAACAATCACCGCAATGATGATGGCACTGAAATACTCAATGCGTCCATGTCCAAAAGGATGTTCATGATCGGCAGGGCGTTCCGACAACTTTGTACCTACAATCGTGATAACAGAAGAAAGGGCATCGCTCAAATTATTCACAGCATCCATGACTATGGCAATTGAACCTGCCAAAAGTCCGACAGCAGCCTTAAAGACTGCCAGCAATACATTTGCAGCTACGCCAACAATACTTGTACGAATGATTTTCTTATTCCTATCCATATTTTTACAATATTTTAGTCATAAACAAAAATGAAACATCTTTTGTCATATTTCGGTTGACACTCACTCCGCTCTATTCCAAGTCTTCAGCAGCAATGCTCCGTTCTTCGTCTCCATCAAAGTTATAGGCAAGCCGCGCTCCCTGATTTTCCAAGGCAATGTAATTGAGGGTGCGCAACAATCCCTGAAGAGTTTTCTCGCGCTCTTTCGGTTTGAGCTGACATTCCCATATTTCCACCGTGTGCCAACCCAAGGCTTTTAATGCCAAGATGTTTTCGTGGTCGCGCGCTTTGTTCCGAATAATCTTCTTCGACCAGAAATCGACATGCGTCTGAGGCATTTTGTACATAGAACATCCCTCGTGCCCATGCCAGAAACAACCGTTGATAAAGACACAAGTGCGGAGGCCGACGATGGCCAAGTCGGGAGTACCCGGCAATGTTTGGGCATGAATGCGATAACGGAAACCGTGACTGAAGAGGAAACGCCGCACAAGCATCTCCGGTCGCGTGTTTTTTGATCGGATTCTGCGCATGCAATTGCTACGCTGTTCGGGTGTCATCTTGTCTGCCATAAATACGTCAAATTAATCATGGTCGCCAAGTGGAAGAAGTACTTGAAACCACCACTTATTTTCAAAAGTCCGCATTCTAAAACCTCATTGCTTCTCTGTCATGTATTTCCAGTATCGACGCGGCATATCGGAAAGTTGCTTTCTGGGATTCATACGCTCGCGTATGCAGATGGCCTTGAAATAAGTGCGCCACATATCTTGAAAGAGCTTATCGTCTTTGCTTATCACTTCATCGTTCAGTTGACCACTATCGAGGTCGAATGGAAGAGATTCCTCATGTTGAAAAGTGATACGAATCACTTCCTGACAGTCATAATAAAATCCGTAACGACGCTTGGCATCATAAATGAGCCAGGGCTGATCGCGAAATCGATCCTTAAAATGGGCTACTGTTAGCGGCAACACATTGTGGTCAGGTGAAACCACACCTAAGTAAGTACCATCTTTCGCTTTCTGGAAACGCAGGAACTGAAGCATGCGGTGTTGTTCATGTATCACTTTCCTGCCAATGTTCGTCACAGCCAGCACATCGGCATCAGAGAAATTCCGCTCAAGGCTCGTCCTGCCTTCTGGCTGCTGAAACACCTTATATATATATTGGAATAAAGGAGTGTCCAACTCAGGCAGTTCGGACAGATAACTCACCATCAGCATACGAAGTGCCTGCTTCGAAAGACGCTTTTCCAATCCAGCCCACACCCGTGCAGCTCGGTCGTCGGCTGTCGTCACCTCATGCACTTCTTCACAGAACAACGGCAATGGCTCTCCTTCCCCCATCAGCATGTCGGGGTGCTGACGGAGGGAATAGGCATCAAATACTGCCGACAGAAGCCCGTCGAATGTTCGATCGAAAGCGTAAACTAACATGGTTCTTCTTCAAAATTTAGATTCAGTTGTAATTCATCTGCCGCCTTTTTCTGCTGAGCCTTTGAAACCAGCAACGGTTTCAGGCGTTCTGGGTGAAGTTCATTAATGCCCACAATCGGATTGGCATAACCATCTGTCAATTCATGGCAGGTGATAAAATACTTTGCCTTCTTCATCACCACCCCCATCTTTTTCAGATGGTAGGATGTGATGCGGTTAAAACGTCGGGAATTGACAATCAGCACTGCCGACTTCACCCCGATGCCTGGCACTCGTAAGATTTTCTCGTAGTCATCCCTGTTGATATCTACAGGAAATTGTTCAGGATGCCTTAAAGCCCAAGCCAACTTCGGGTCCACTTCCAGGTCGAGGTTCGCATTAGCCTCATCCACAATTTCCTCCACACTAAACTGATAGAACCTCATGAGCCAATCGGCCTGATAAAGGCGGTTTTCGCGCACCAACGGAGGCTGTTTCAACACAGGCAAACGTGGGTCGTAGGTATTCACACTCACATAACCCGAATAATACACACGCCGAATGGTGGGTTGACTATACATGACAGATGACATGTGCAGAATGTCACGGTCAGTATCGGCCGTTGCACCAACAATCATTTGTGTGCTCTGCCCTGCAGGGACAAAGCGCGGCACACGCCTCAGACGCTTGCGGTCCTCCTGATTTTCCAACACCCTTTGCTGCACAAACTGCATGGGTTGGAAAACGCTCTGGTGATCTTTCTCAGGTGCCAACAGCTTCAGCGATTCTTCTTTGGGAATTTCAATGTTCACACTCATGCGGTCGGCATACCGTCCCGCTTCACTCATCAGTTCTCCACTGGCTCCAGGAATGCTCTTCAAATGAATGTAACCATTAAATCGATGCACAGTTCGCAAGTCACGCGCTATAGCCACCAGCCGCTCCATCGTATAATCAGGATTGCGCACCACCCCACTGCTCAGGAACAAACCCTCGATGTAGTTCCTGCGATAAAATTCCATCACAATCTCCACCAGCTCGTGCACGGCCAATGTCGCTCGTGGAATGTCATTGCTGCGTCGGTTCACACAATAGGCACAATCGTACATGCAATAGTTGGTGAGCATCACCTTCAGCAGCGAGATGCACCGCCCGTCATCAGCAAACGAATGACAGATGCCTACACCGCCCACTGTGTTGCCCACCATGCCTTGCTTACCACCACGCACTGTTCCGCTGGAGGAACACGACACATCATACTTTGCCGATTCCGCCAGTATGCGCAATTTCTCCATGGTCTTTTCTGTCAGCATACTCCTTTATTGCATGAAACCAAAACAAGAGTGGTATCCAGAAACACCACTCTTGCTTTATCTTCGTCGGGAAGACCAGACTCGAACTGGCGACCACGCGCCCCCCAGACGCGTACGCTAACCAACTGCGCTACTTCCCGATTGACCTCATGGAGCATTGAGCTCTTCTGAAATCGGGTGCAAAGGTAGCACATTTTAGGAAGAAAACAAAATAAAAAGGAAAAAAATTAGAAGAAAAATCAATTTTCCACCCATACGTTCCAATTTTGAGGAAACTTTATTCCATCTTCCACCCCTTTTGGGAGGTTCACAGCACCACTGACGAGAGCACAAAATAATAGGCATAAGCACCAAGGGAGTACCTCGCATGTACCTCGCATGTACCTCGCATGTACCTCGCATCGAATATACCCACGTTACAAGCGACAAAACTGTGGGGTAATTGCCACCAACATCATCGTTTCTTTTTCAAAGAGAATTCGAAAGTGATTCCACCTCCCTCTGTGGGGCGAACCGTGATAGTGCCACCATGAAGCAAGACGGCATTTTTTACAATAGCCAGTCCAAGCCCCGTACCTCCAAGAGAACGGCTGCGACCCTTATCAATGCGATAGAAACGCTCGAAGATGCGTGGCAAATGTTCAGGAGGAATGCCCACGCCATGGTCGGCAAAGGTGAAATGCCAACAATCATCCTCCTCAACAGCATAGACTTCCACCACAGTGCCCTTACCAGCATAGTTCAAGGCATTATCCACCAGATTGCGAAACACACTGTAGAGAAGCGACGTGTTGCCTCGGACAACAATGTCTTGAGGCAGACTATTAAAAAGCTTCATCTGCTTTTGTT
Source organism: uncultured Bacteroidales bacterium (assembly GCA_902789725.1). Taxonomy (GTDB): domain Bacteria; phylum Bacteroidota; class Bacteroidia; order Bacteroidales; family Bacteroidaceae; genus Minthosoma. The sequence continues at coordinate 31,524 of CADAPC010000016.1, read as the reverse complement.
CAAAAGCCAGCGCCGTTTCTTCTGCGATGTCAGCAAACAGACTTGCCACATCCACTCTATCCATCGTGAGCACATCGGCAGCGTAGTCCATACGGTTCAGCGTAGAAATGTCTTGCAACAATGCAGTCAGACGCTGCGCCTGAGCATGGGTGCGAACCACAAATTGCATGCGGGTAGTCTCATCCATGTGGGGAGCATCAAGTATGGTCTCTGTATATCCCAAGATACTTGCCACAGGAGTTTTCAGCTCATGCGCAATATTCTGGGTTAGTTCTCGACGCATGCGGCTTTCCTTCATTTCCTGTTCGCGGCTGATGCGTTCATCCATCCTGCGCGCATAGTGCAAAAGCAGCAACCCTAAGCCTGTCATGACCACTAAAGAGAACACCAGCAAATGCCAATCGCTGACCTCGTTGAATGGCATGATAAATTTGCGGTCATAGTCCTCAAATGCAATGAAAATGGCTGCATAGACAGCGAATATCACCATCACGCTGCCCCACATCTTTCGTCCTTCACTCATTTTTTTCATTTCTCGAATAAATAGCCAAATCCTTGGCGTGCAACAATGCAACCCGAGTAACGGCCCAACTTCTTGCGCAACCGGGCAAGGTTCACATCAACTGTTCGGCTGGTGACGATGACATCCCTTGGCCACACAGCCTCAATCAGTTCCTGTCTGCTAAAAACCCTGCCACTATGACTGAGGAGCAAGTACAGGAGTTCGAACTCTGTCTTTGTCAGTTCTATCATTTCTTCGTCCACAGAGACAGTCTTCTGCTGCAAGTCAATCAGCAGCCCTTCATAAGCAAGCATGCTCTGCAATTCCTCCCCTCTTGTTACGGAACGGTTGAGCACAGCTTTTACTCTCGCCATCACCTCACGAACCGAAAAGGGTTTGGTTACGTAATCGTCAGCGCCCAAATCAAAGCCATGAAGCGTATCATCTTCCGAATCCTTAGCTGTCAGAAAAATGATTGGTATTTGCGATGTACATTCCTCCGCTTTCCATCGCGCCGCCAATTCAAACCCCGACATTCCCGGCATCATCACATCGAGCAAGCACAAGTCGAATGGCGGAGAGGTGAAACCACCCATGTCATTCGACGCATTGGAAGCTGCATGTTTCGCCAATTTACCACTTTTCAATTCTTCTATTTTTTCTATAGCTTCTTCGGCCGAGCAGCAGGCCTCAGCCCAATAGCCATTAAAACGCAGGTTGAAAAGCAGTATGTCGCACAAATCGCGCTCGTCATCAACAACAAGTATCTTTTTTTGTCTCATACAGAGTGCAAAGTTACGAATTTTTTTCCAAATCTCGCTTGCACAACATTAACAACATAGTCACCAAGCTTTTCTAATTCACCCACAAGATCGCCAAACATGGTGCCAACAGCATAGTCATACTGATGATTGTTCACCGCCACAATATTTGCTCTCTTCAAACGGTCGCGCAAAGCGTTGATGTCATTCTCTATACGGAATGTCTCACGAATGTCATGTTCATAACGATGACCGTGCATCACTACACACATTTGGCGAAGGGCATGGTCGCAAAGCGTCATCATTTCTTGCAAATCGCTTGTTTGCTGAGACGTAAATTTTCGTCCACTCTGTGCTCGCCGTTGAAGCGTGCGCGCCAAATTATAACATGCGTCTCCGATAGATTCCAGCTCGCCCACCTCACGCAACATCTGCCGAATTTTCTGTTTCGTCTCGTCACTCAGATGATCATTACTCACTTTCTCCAAATAGCGAGCAATTTCTATTTCCATGCGGTCGGACACATCTTCTTCTTGTTCCACCCAAGCATAGGATTTTGCAAACAGTTTGGAATCGTCCATTGTGAGCATCTGCTGCACACGCTCGAACATTTGGTGAATATTTTCGGCAAAGCGAGCTGTCTCTTTTTTGGCTTGAAGAACAGCAATTTCAGGAGTTTGTACAAGGTTGGTTTGAATATATTGCAAACGGAAATCGTCCGGATGATGAGTTTCCTTGCCAGGCAAAAGCCACGAGACCACACGAACCATCTGGGGCACAAACCAAATGAGAATGGCTGTATTAGTCACATTGAAGCACGTATGGAACATGGCCAACACTACGGGCAGCTGTTCCACTTGCCCACCCACTGCCGGGTCGTACCCTACAAGCCGACACACCATATTGACAAAGGGATAGAACACAATGAGCACCCAAACCACGCCAAACACATTAAACAGCAAGTGTGCCAATGCAGCACGTCGCGCCTCTACACCAGCACCCAAAGCGGCCAGGTTGGCCGTTGCCGTAGTGCCGATATTCTCTCCCATGACCAATGCTATTCCCAAATAGATGGGCAACACTCCCGTGGAACAAAGCAGGATGGTGATGGCCATCACTGCCGCAGAAGATTGCACCACGCCCGTTATTAAGGTGCCTATAGCAAGGAAAGCCACGATGGTCAAATGGCTACCAGTGTCGAACGATGCAAAGAACTGAACGGCCGCTTCGTTATGCTCCAAATCCAAGTCACGACCTGCAGCACTGAGCATCACCAACGAAAGAAAAAGGAAAGCTATGCCAAAAAGGAAATCGCCCACGTAACGGTGGCTTTTCCTGTAAATCAATATCATGCCGACGAAAAATGCAGGAAAGACCACATTGGTAAGATCGACCGAATAGCCTAACGACATAATCCAAGCCGTGAGCGTTGTGCCAATGTTCGCTCCCATGATGATAGAGATGGCCTGAGCCAATGTCAGCAGTCCTGCACTCACAAACGAGACAGTCATCACCGTTGTGGCTGAGGAAGATTGTACGGCACAAGTAACAAAAGTACCGGTCAACATTCCTGTCAACCGGTTCGTTGTCATCTTTGCTAAAATGTACCTCAACTGCGGGCCTGCCATTTTTTGCAGAGCCTCACTCATCATCTTCATCCCGAAGATTAATAACCCTAATGCCCCCAGAACTCGCAAGGCAATCATCGTGTAACTTTGTTCCATTATTGTCGCTATTAATTTTTTGAGTGCAAAATTACAGCGATTCCACCACACAGCCAAAAATAAACTGTTACGATATGGTTACAAAGCGATGAAGATTCGGTTACAGAATATGGAGTGCTGCTGAATCAACGCGCGCTCAATGCCTATTCCTTAGGATAACCTACAGGGTTGTTCAGCAGAGGCACCTGATTCTCATTCAGTTTGAGGAGGTTCTTAATGGCTGCAATATCCATCGTGGCACGAGGCACAGTTGCGAGTCCTGCAGCTGCACAGAAAAGGTCGATGTTTTGGCTTACATAACCTGCATCCATCGACACCATAGACTGTGCATGAGCATCTTTAGAGCCAAATCTATCAAAGTCGCCCACCATCAACAAATTCACAGGAGCCTCCTTTGCAAAGCTCTGAAAGCCTGCAAGAATGTCGCGATGGTCACCTTCTGCCACTTGTGTCAGCGAATGCGCTTTGGAATTATACAAGCACACTCCTTGGCGTGAGAAGACGTAGAGCAAGATTTCCTGACGGTTCATGGCCGTAGGAGCAGTAAGATTACCGTTTGCACGGTTCACGCCAATGGCGGCCCACAAGAGGTCGCTCAAGTCCTGTTCGGAGAGGTCTTTCGCACTGTACTCGCGAACAGACTTACGCTGCTGGAACATTTCCATCACCGTCAGAGTCTGACGCTGAAGATTAGGCTTAGGAAGATTTTGAGTTTGGGCCAAACACGTTGTGCCCATAAGCAGTGCAACTGCCAATAATGCAATTTGTTTCATTGTGTTGTGGTTTTTAGTTAAAAAATCGCCACAAAGATATGAAAAAGTTGTGAGTTAACCATTAGAATTTAAAGGTTTTTCCTGCCTTACCTCTAAAGAAAACATAATTCTTTATCTCGTCTGGCTCATATTTCGGAAATTTTATCTATATTTGCAGCAGAAAAGAATAAACTATGGCAACTTTTTGGACAAAAAGAAACGAAGATATAGAAGATGAGAAGACCGCTATGCCTTGGGGCGAGCTGTTTGTGAAAGGCGACCGAAATGTACCTCGCCGTCGTAGGCTGAAAGTGGCGCTGTTCGACTTGGACGGCACGTTGGTAGATACCGAAGACCAATACTCCATCTTTTGGGGAGCGACAGCCAGAAAGTATCGTCCCGATGTACCTCGGCTGGAATACCTTATTAAAGGCACCACCCTCACACAGATTTTCAGCACATATTTCCCCAATCCTCAGTGGCAGGCCGAAATTACCGAAGGGCTGAATGCCTACGAAGCTCAGATGAAATATGCTTTCTATCCGGGAGCGCTTGCATTCATCAACGACTTAAAGCGCAATGGGGTAAAATGTGCCTTAGTGACCAGTTCTAACATTCCTAAAATGGAGAGTGTGAAACTACAGATACCCGATTTCGACGCGCTGTTTGACAAAGTGCTGACTGCTGAAGATTTCACCGCCTCTAAGCCCGCCCCCGATTGCTACCTTCAAGGGGCTAAGGTGTTCAATGCCGACATTGACGAGTGCGTCGTGTTTGAGGATGCCTACACAGGGTTGCAAGCAGGTATGTCGTCCGGCATCTTCACCATCGGGCTTCCTACTGGACACACCAAGGAAGAAATCAAGGACAAATGCAACTATGTGCTTGACAGCTTCGAGGGTATGACGTTTGAGCGACTGACAGCACTGTTAGAAGAGAACTAAAAGGCAAGATTACCTCAAAGTTTACCTCAGGTTTTAAACCTTAGGGCAACCTTAGGGCAACCTTAGGGTACATCGAAGGTACTAATTGAGAAAATCCTTATCACTTTTTCTTCACAGGGTCGCAAGTAAGACCGCAACCCAGTTTCTTCAGAATTTTCCTATCCACTTCGCCTAACATGACCGTGCTGTGCATCTGACATCCACGAAGTTTTGGCAGTTGTTCGAGTGCATGACGGCAGTTCTCATCGTGCTGTGAGAGCACCGAAATGGCCACCAACACCTCGTCAGTGTGCAGACGTGGATTTTGCCCACCCAGATATTCAATTTTTGTCTTTTGTATGGGTTCTATCATGCTCTGCGGAATCAATTTAGCATCATCGTCAATACCCGCCAAATATTTCATCACATTGAGCAGCAAAGCGGCACAGCAGCCCAGCAGCGCACCTGTTTTGGAAGTGATGATTGTGCCATCTTCCATTTCCATAGCAGCGCAGTGCACACCCGTCTGTGCTTTCCGTTCATTAGCAGCTACCGTAACCTTACGGGTGGATGTGGTGATTTTTGCTTGATTGAAGAGCAACTGAATCTTACTCACCTCATTTTCATTGCATGCTCCGTCAGCCAATTTATTAGTTGCATCGTAATAGCGGCGAATGATTTCATCTTTCGATGCCTGACAGCAAACATCATCATCTGAAATGCAGAATCCGACCATGTTCACGCCCATGTCAGTCGGCGACTTATAAGGGTTTTCTCCATAAATGCCTTCAAAAAGCGCATTCAACACGGGGAAAATCTCAATGTCACGGTTATAGTTAATGGCCACCTTTCCGTAGGCATCAAAATGGAAGGGGTCAATCATATTCACATCATTCAAGTCGGCCGTTGCAGCCTCGTAGGCAATATTTACAGGATGCTTCAAAGGGAGGTTCCACACTGGGAAGGTCTCAAACTTTGCATACCCCGCACGAATGCCGCGCTTGTTTTCGCCATATAATTGACTCAGACACACAGCCATCTTACCACTGCCAGGACCCGGAGCGGTGACAATCACCAGCGGACGTGTAGTCTCTACATAGTCGTTCTTTCCGAAACCCTCGTCCGAGGCTATCAGCTCCACATTGTGAGGGTAGCCATCAATTAGATAATGAAAATAGGATTTGATGCCCATGCGCTCTAAGCGATGGCGGAATTGGTCAGCGGCGCGCTGTCCGTCGTAATGGGTTATCACTACAGAACCGACATAAAAGTCACGACTCATAAATTCGTCTCTCAACCGAAGAACATCTTCATCGTACGTAATGCCCAAGTCAGCTCGCATCTTATTCTTTTCAATGTCCTCTGCACTAATCACAATCACAATCTCAAGACTATCTCTCAACTGAGCAAACATTCTCAGCTTGCTGTCTGGCTTGAAACCAGGCAACACACGCGATGCATGGTGGTCGTCAAATAATTTGCCACCTAACTCCAAATAGAGTTTGCCATCAAACTGGGCAATTCGTTCCCGAATGTGCTCGGACTGAATCTTCAAGTACTTTTCATTGTCGAATCCTATCTTCATAATTTACCTTGTTTTTACATTTTTGGCTGCAAAAGTAGTAAAAAAATGTGAATTATGAACGATGAACGATGAATTATGAAAGAAAAGTTATATCTTTGTGGCGAGTTTCACAAAAAAGCAACAACTATGCAAACGTATTTAGACATGTATCAGGCAATGGACACCTGGATGCAGGTGTTTTGGGGATGTGCCATCATCGGTTCCGTCATTTTCATCATTCAGATGATTCTCACCCTGGTCGGAATGGACAGTTCGGACTTGGATGTCGATTTCGACGGAGCTGACACAATGGATTTGGGCGGAGGCATTTCGCTCTTCAGCATCAAAAATTTTGTCAACTTCATTGTTGGCTTTGGCTGGGCAGGCGTTTGCTTCAGTCCCGCCATTGAGAACAAGTGGTTGCTCACCCTTGTCGCTATCGTTGTAGGCATAGCATTTGTACTCATGTTCTTCTTCATCAAGAAACAGACCAAGAAGCTTGAACACAACGGAGCATTCCACATTGAGGACTGCGTAGGCAAGACTGTCGATGTGTATCTCCGCATTCCTGCCAGCAAAAACGGCAAAGGGAAAGTGCAGGTAAGTCTGAACGGTTCAGTGCACGAATTTGAGGCCATGACCGAAGGAGAAGGCATCAACAGCGGCATGAAAGTAAAAGTGCTGCAAGTGATTGATGGCAGCACAGTACTGGTTGCCCTCTAACCCCCTCACAAAACAAAAGAACTCGCACACAGAACTTTTTTAATATCTAAAAAAAATCAAGTATGGTTTATCTCATCGTTGTAGCGGTGGTTGTCGCCATCGTACTTTTAGTATCTATCATCAATCGTTACAGAAGATGTCCATCAGACAAAATTCTGGTAGTTTATGGAACCACAGGCAATAAAGGCTCTGCCAAGTGCGTGCATGGAGGCGGCACCTTTGTTTGGCCCATCATTCAGGATTATGCCTACCTGAGCCTGACCCCCATCAGCATTGATGCCAACTTGACCAATGCACTCTCTCGCCAGAATATCCGCGTTGATGTGCCCTGCCGATTCACCGTAGGCATCTCAACAGATTCTGACAGCATGACAGCTGCCGCTGAACGCTTGTTAGGCCTGACTGCTGGCCAAATTCAAGAATTGGCACGCGACATTCTCTTCGGCCAGTTGCGTTTGGTCATTGCCACCATGAGCATTGAAGAATTAAACAGCGACCGCGACAAATTTCTCGAAGCCATTTCCAGCAATGTGGAAGTGGAACTGAAGAAAATCGGATTACGCCTCATCAACGTGAACGTAACCGACATCAATGATGAGAGTGGCTACATCGAGGCACTTGGCCAGGAAGCGGCTGCCAAAGCCATTAACGAAGCCAAAGTGCGTGTGGCAGAACAAGAGAAGTTTGGTGAAATCGGTAAGGCAGAGGCCAATCGTGAAACCCGCATCCGCACAGCAGAAGCCAATGCCCAGGCCGTGCAGGGTGAGAATGAAGCCAAAGTGCAAATTGCAAACTCTGATGCCGACCGCCGCGAGCGCGAGGCTGAAGCGCAGCGTAAAGCCATTGCTGCAGAGAAAGTGGCAGCCGCTAAGGCTCTGCAAGAGGCTTATTCAGCTGAGGAAAAAGCAGAGGAAGCCCGTGCCGACCGTGAGCGGGCCACTCAAAGTGCCAACGTACTTGTAAGTCAAGAAATTGAGAAAAAGCGCAAAATCATTGAGGCTGAAGCAGAAGCAGAAAAAATTCGTGTCAATGCCAAGGGTGAAGCTGACGCTGCATACGCCAAGATGGAAGCTGAAGCAAGAGGTCTCTACGAAATCTTGAGTCGCCAAGCACAAGGTTACGACAAGATGGTGCAGGCTGCTGGTGGCGATGCCAACAAAGCATACATGCTCCTTTTGTTAGAGAAATTGCCAGAGCTCGTGAAGACACAGGTGGAAGCCGTGAAGGGCATCAACATCGACCACGTCACTGTTTGGGACTCTGGAAATTCTGCCGACGGAAAAGGCAGCACAGCCAACTTCTTAAGCGGACTGATGAAGAGCGTTCCCCCTCTCCACGAACTTTTCGACCAGGCAGGTCTTGCACTTCCCGAATACCTTGCCAAGAAGAAGGAAGAACCCATCGGCCCCATTGAAGAGAAGGAAGAGAAGAATGCATAAACATAATGGGTGAGCACTCCTAAGAAAAATGATTAAAAGGAATATAGAAACAGTGAAGAAATTAGTTTACACAGTGCTCACGGCCACAGTCATGAGCACTGCTCTGTTGCCCACCAGTTGCAGCGACGGTGAGACATACGCAGAACAGAAGGCAAAAGAGAAAAGATACATTACCCAGTTTCTTGACGACAACGATTTCGTGGGAAAAATCAATGTCATCAACGAGGAAACTTTCTACGCACAGGACAGCATGACTAATTTAGACCGAAACGAATTCGTCCTCTTTGGCGACGATGGGGTCTATATGCAAATAGTGCGCAAAGGCGAAGGCCCCACCATGGTGGAGCTGGCCAAGGACCGCAGCGACTCGACCATCACACGTCCCATTCTGTGCAAGTTCCTTGAATACGACATTGAAGCCGCCGACACCACCTTGCAAAACATCTTCAAAGCGAGCGTGAACGACAAGATGCTCTGCACCTACAGCCACTACAGTCGCAGCTACACCGCCTCCTTTACCGAAGGCAGCATGAAGGCCACCTACAACTCTCAAGTGCCAGCCGGGTGGCTCAAGCCTCTCAACTACATCAAGCTCACCAAGGTGGCAGGCGAGGAAGCAAAAGTTCGCCTCATCGTCCCCCACACATCGGGCACCACCAATGCCTCAGGCCATGTGCTGCCATTCTACTACGAGATTACCTACCAGATTCCGCCAAATTATTGAACTTTTTATAATATGAGCTTAATTAAATCCATTTCAGGCATCCGCGGTACTATCGGCGGACAAGCCGGAGAGGGACTGAACCCTCTCGACATCGTGAAGTTTACCAGTGCTTACGCCACACTCATCCGCCGCACCACTCAGGTGCAAAGCAACAAAATTGTAGTGGGCCGCGACGCACGCATCTCAGGCGAGATGGTGAAGAACGTAGTGTGTGGCACCTTGATGGGAATGGGCTTCGATGTAGTCAACATCGGCCTGGCCTCCACCCCAACCACCGAAATTGCCGTAGCCATGGAAGGAGCCTGCGGCGGCATCATCATCACCGCCAGTCACAACCCCCGTCACTGGAATGCGCTCAAGCTTCTCAACGAGAAGGGCGAATTCCTCAATGCAACCGAAGGCAACGAGGTGCTGCGCATAGCAGAGGCCGAGGATTTCCTTTTTGCCGACGTTGACCACTTAGGCAAGTATATAGAAGACAACTCCTACGACCAGAAGCACATCGACCTTGTACTGGGCCTCGACCTTGTCGATGTACCAGCCATCAAACGGCAAGAGTTCCGCGTAGCCTTCGACAGCATCAATTCTGTGGGAGGCATCCTCCTGCCCAAACTTTTCAAAGCCTTGGGCGTGGAGGATGTAACCCCATTGTACAACGATCCGTCGGGCGACTTCCAGCACAACCCTGAACCATTAGAGAAAAACCTGAGCGACATCATGTCCCTCATGGCCCGGGGCGGCAAGGACGTAGGCTTTGTGGTGGACCCCGATGTGGACCGCCTCGCCTTCATCTGCGAAGACGGCACCATGTACGGCGAAGAATACACCCTTGTCACCGTGGCCGACTACATTCTCAAGCACACCCCCGGCAACACCGTCAGCAACCTCTCCTCCACCCGTGCCCTGCGCGATGTGACACGCCACTGCGGACAGCAGTACCATGCAGCCGCAGTGGGCGAGGTGAATGTAGTGACCCTGATGAAGGAGACCCGCGCCGTCATTGGCGGCGAGGGCAACGGCGGTGTCATCTACCCCGCCGCCCACTACGGCCGCGACGCCCTGGTGGGCATAGCCCTCTTCCTCAGCCATCTGGCTCACCAACGCGAGGCAAAGCCAGGCCTCACTGTCAGCCAGTTGCGTGCCACCTACCCCAACTACGCCATAGCCAAGAACCGCATCGACCTCGATGCCACCACCGACGTGGATGCCATCCTTGCCAAGGTGAAAGCCATCTACACAGGGCAGTCAGGCACCGAGGTGAACGACATTGACGGAGTAAAGATTGACTTTCCCGACAAGTGGGTACACCTGCGCAAGTCCAACACCGAACCCATCATCCGCGTCTATTCCGAAGCTGCGACAATGGAGGCAGCCGACGAAATAGGCAAGAAAATCATGGACGTGGTTTATGCCATGAAATAAGCCCCCCGCACGTTTCCCCTGACATAAAAAAGAAGCGAACCGCTCACACAATTTGAGCGGTTCGTTTCTTTCATGTCAATACTAACCCTTCCATCCCGTTCAGCATTCCCAATCACCTCCATGCCCCTTCACGTCCTCTCAGAGCCTCCTTCACCTGAGGGACATTGCTGCGCGACACAGGAATGCAGCCGTGAGAGTGCCTCATCAACAACTGCATATTGCCCGACTTCGACACAATCTGCTCCACCTGCGCCAGATTAACCAGAAAAGCACGATGGCAACGCACAATGAAGGGGTAGCCACCAAGCTCCTCCTCCATCTGCTTAGAAGTAGCCCTGAGCATAACTTCCCTCACCTTCCCATCGTTCAAATGATGCACCCTCATGTAGTTGCCCACAGCCTCCACACAGAGCAAGTCCCCAATCCGAAGCCGCACCTCTTCACTGGTCGAGCCAGAAAGCGTCACCACATCTTCAAGCCGAGGTTTCTCTTCTTCTTTCGAATCTTCGGCCACAACACAGCATCTCTCCGATTGAGGCATCCCCTCCTTTCGCACATTTCCGCTGACAACCTCCTGTTGCAACTGAGCAGTTAGCTGTTGCAGTTGCTCATTCATGCGCCGAGACTCTTCCAGTTCGGCAGCCAGATAACGGCTGCGAAACTTGAACCTCCAGTAGAGTCCAATAAAGAACGAGCAGAATACAATGATGGCCAAGGTTTCCAGATAGTTTGTCCACGAAAGCAGGTTGCTGGGCATGCGGTCGCTCAGCATAAAATGGCGATACAAACAAATCATCAAAGCCTCAAGCGGTGTGTTGATGATTTGAAACCACAGATTGCGACGGATAATATAATCCACCCCATCGCTCAACGAATGCGGCATACGAAGCACGTATCTCATCACTATTTCCGACAGCACACAGATGCCCATACCAAGTCCAAAAATGAGCAACAGATGAACACAGTCCTTCCATTGCCACGATTCCAAGCCAAAAGGTTTGAACACAGCCAAGGCGAGAACTGACAACCCCACACTCACGGTCCTAACACTTACGGTTTCCTTAAATTCTTTATTCATAATGGCGCAAAGGTAGTACAAATCGACCAAACTACCAAACCATTTGTCACAAAATAGCCTTTCATCCCACTCCCCCCCTCCATTCGTCACAGATTCAGACCGTCTATCCCAGAAATTTGCGCCGTAAAACAATACCCCATAACTTTGCACTCGAAAATCAATTCAGCAAATCAACAAAACTCATCTACAAACCAATTAAAACTTTACACACATTATGAATTTAATCATCGCCACCGCTGCCATTATCATGTCGATGTGCATGAATGGTTCTCAGATTCAAGAAAACGAGTTCTATTACAACACAGAGCTGGAAAACAACCAAGTGACCGCCAAGTATGTGTATAAGCAAGTGTCCATTCCCTACAAGCACACCACCTACAAGGTTTTGAAGCCTCAGCGGAAATATGACTACACCTACGATGCTACCGACCGCCTCGCCACCCAAGTTACCTATAAATGGGATGGTAGCAACTGGTACCCAGAGTCAAGGTTAACTTACATCTATGCCACAGATGGCTATTCAGTGTCCTATTCTGTTTGGAGTAGCGACATGCAACGCTTCTCCGCTCCCATTGAGAAAATGGTCTATACCCAGCAACCCGACCAATCCTCTATCCAAATCTGCAACTACAAACTCCATGGCAGCAAGTGGATACAAACGTCTAATGTGATGGCTCCTACTACACACAACCTGTCATAAGCCTACCATCATAGAAGAAAACTTATATCCCATCTTAACTAAACCAACTTTTTGCAAATAAAACCCTTTTTTGATGATTTTGTTAATAAGTGCGCATCAAGAGCGCAATAAAGAAATGCCCACCGCAGTGATGCAGGGGCATTTTTCACATCAAGACATCAAGCTTCTCGTTTGAACTGACAAAAAAGACGCTCACTTATTTTTTCCAAGCATTGACCACCTCACCAATGTACATGGTGTGAACGCCTGCTGGAAAGTTGGCATACATATTCTTGGGCACATCGCTCTTGAAGCCATTGGGATCGAAGGGTGCCGCATACATGATTTTACACTCAATGACAAGGTCGGCCTCCGTGTAATAAGGGGTACCATTGGCTGTGTAGGCCGTGTGAAGTCCCAGTGCAGCCGCCTTGTCACCGTCGCGTCCACTCTTGGTGCCCATATAATTGAGCACTTTGCTATATTCCACATCGAAAGCCATCACGGTGAAGTACTCATTCTGGTCCATAAATTCTTTGGTGTAGCGCTTCTCTGCCACATAGACCGTCAGAGCCGTTCGTCCCCACAGGGTGCCAATACCGCCCCAACCGATGGTCATGGCATTACTCTTTTCTTTGTTGCCAGCAGCCAAGAGTTCAGCATCGCGAAACCACTGGAATCCATTCTCAGTAAAGTCCTTCCTTACGTCAATTTTCTTAAAACCTTCCTGTTCCTGAGCGGAAAGGACAGAGGGGACAAGCAACATCACCGATGTCAGCATTGCCAAAATGAGATTATTCATTTTCATACGTCTATAAAATTAAATTGTTGAACAAAGGTAAGACAAAAGAAACAAATCGATGCAATTTATTCATTTTTTAACACTCTCCTCACATAGATGAAAGCATTCAAGCCTTTCTTTTCATGATGATATAAAGAATGACTGGAGCACCCAGAATGGGAGTGACTGCATTGAGGGGAATGACCGTGACGGAGGGGAGGGTGCAGAGCAGATTGCACAACAACGCAAGGACAGCCCCCATCAACATAGTGGCAGGCAGGAGCTGCCGATGATTGCTGGTGCCGAGCAGAAGGAAGGCCACATGGGGGGTAGCAAGTCCGAGAAATGCAATGGGACCGCAATAGGCTGTAATGACAGCAGTGAGAAGCCCCGTGGCAAGAAGAAGAAGATTGCGCGTATGCAGAATGTTGACACCAAGGTTGGTGGCGTAGTTCTCGCCAAGAAGAATGGCATTGAGGGGCTTAATAAGCAGCAAAGCGAGTATCAGGCCCAAAATGGTGAGCGAAGAGAAAATGGGTAGTTGCTGTAGGGAGACACTATTAAAATTTCCCATGCCCCAAATGAGGAAACTCTGAATGTTATCGACTGAGGCGAGGAAATTGAGCAACGAAATGACTGAGGAAGTGATGTAACCCATCATGATGCCTGTGATGAGCAACATCAGGTTGTTCTTGAGCAAAGAAGAAAAAAGGAGCAATAGTCCCATGATGAGTAAACTTCCGGCAAAGGCGGCCCCCACCACTGCAAGGTAGCCAGTCCACTGATACATGCCAGCAGTGATACTTCCTCCCAAAGCGAGCATCACAATGGCCACACCCAAATTTGCGCCAGAAGAAATACCAAGAATGGAGGGACCAGCAAGGGGATTATGGAAGGCTGTTTGCAGGAGCAAACCAGACGTAGCCAAACCCGCACCAGCCAAAGCCGCCGTTACGGCAGCGGGAAGGCGCGAGCCAAGAACGATGTAGGCTGTAGGACCATCTTCCACCACTCGACCAAAAACAGAAAGGCGCGAAAGACTCCCTATCAAGACCTTTACCACTTCAGCGGCATCGATGTGGACAGAGCCTATGAAGATGTTGAGAACAAAAAGGACAAGAACAAGAAAGAAAAGAAAGGCAATGCGAGATTTCATTTCAATACTTCGTAATAATACATGGGTCTCGGAAGACTGATTTCAGGATGGCAAATTTGAATGACATCGGAAAGGAGACGATCAGGATGGAAAGGAGAACGTTCGTAAAAATGGGAGGCAGACACATTGCATCCCCACACATTGTGTTGACGGAAAGCTTCAAAACGTGAATAAATGTCCGCTTCAGCACCAAGCTGAGTCAAGGTTTTGGGATTCTTACCATCGTAACGTACCAGCCAAACCTCTGCATCGTAGGCTTCAGCATAAACTTGCTCAGCTGACAAGGGCACAGAACCAGTCTGGACATACTTTGGAAAAGCGGTCATGGCACCAGCATCGGCATAGACCTGTCCAATAGGGCTATTCACACCTGGCTGATACCACACATTGCCGTATAGGGTTTCGGAAATGATACGCGGACGTTTTGTAACATGGACTGTTAATGCCTTAAGACTGTCATAACGAGCCACCAGTGCATCGAACATGGCATTGGCCTCTTTCTCCTTTCCCACCAACAGTCCGTAGAATTTCATCCATTCAGCTCTTCCAAGAGCCGTAGGTTCCATATACTCAGCACACTCAATGACGGGAATACCGAGCTGTCCGAGTTTATCATGCCCCGTGTTGCTTTCAAAAGGAGACACCAGCATGGCATCAGGATTTAGTTGTATAATCCGCTCTTGATTGGGAGACATACCATTACCGCAATCCACCACATCCTTGGTAAGACAATGGATATATTGCCTTTCACACACCCCTCCGATGCAATCTTCCATACCTAATTCGCATATCAGTCCACAGTGAACAGCCGTAAAAACAAGCGCATTCTCCAAGGGGATAGTCACTTGCTGCATGCCAGAAGAGGGATTGCCCATCCCTACTCCTTCAGTACGAGGTACGAGCAAGTAAGACCCCAACAGACCTTTCCCCCAAGGATTAGCCAGTTCCACCTTGATGCGGTTTCCATAACGCACCATCGTGATGTTTCGGGCATATTGTAGCCGAATGGTATCGCCAACATCAGAAAGGTTTTCCGCTGTGCCCCCTCCTTTACAGGAGAGAAGCAACAGCAGAAGACCAAGGAGTAAACTACTTTTGTTCATACTTTACACCTCTGTTAAACACAGCAGAGATAGGACCAGTTGCCGTGTTGTCATAACGCTTCACGAAATTTCCCTGGGCATCATACTGAAGCGTGTAAGAAGGCAGGGAGTAACTGGGATAGCTCGTGTCGGGATCCTGCTGGTAAGAAACAATGAATATGTTACCAGTCACAGGGTCTGCAGCAATAAGAGCAGGGCTGAACACATCGGTTGGTTGCCAGCTGGATGTAGCACCGGTCGCAGTGTCGTAAATCAGATAATTAGTGCCCGCACCTCCAAAGGGAGCATTGACTGTGAATACCTTCTTCCCGTCGGAGCACATTGATGTGCCGTCCATTACAAAGGTCACTTCCCCCTGCGGAGTAATCTTGCGCACGCCAGCACCCGTCTGATTCCAATTTTCATCATAAGTGCCATAATCCATGAAATAAACATCGTCACCGACAGTAAGCATGTGCATAGGATTGGTGATGAGCTCGTTCTTTATTTCGCTCACTTCCTTCGAGCCGAGGTCAATCTTTGAGACAGAAGGCTTTACGCAACTTCCGTAATCAGAATTGGCCACATAAAGACATCCGTGAGCCAGCGTCAGTCCATCAGGATAGGAACCGACAGTATAGGTTTCCTGCTTGGCAAAATTGACGGTGTCGATAGCAGCCACGATACCATTTTCACCAGTGGTGCTGGCACCATAGCAGGTGAAGTAGAGCTTACCATCCACGCCCACAGCGGCACGAGGACTCTGACCGTCGGTCTCACCCAACAATTCCGTGGTGTTAATTTGTTTCAGCACAGACAAATTGTTTTTATCACATACCCAGATGGTAGCCTCAGCATCCACCACGATGTAAATTTTGCTACCATAATCAACGATGTAATTAGCCGTTTTGCCTACCGACTTTCCGTTAATTTTCTGGAAAGCATTCGAAGTCACTGCTCCTGAGGCATAATCGATATAACTGACGTTGCCATCGATGTTGGCACGCTTGTTACCAGAACCAACAATAAAAATACCATTAGACACGTCAGTCTTGACCAACTCGGGGCCATTGTCATCATTACTACATGCAGTAAAGATGGATGCACCCATCATTAGTACTGCTAAATTCAAAAGATTTTTGTTCATTTTTTGTTATTGATTAAAATTTATAAGTGAAAGAGAACTGATAGCTTCTACCAGGCATGGGATAACTACCCACAATCTCGTATTGGCGGTCAGTCAAATTTTTCAAGTCAAAACGTAACTCCAACATTCCTCGCCACAGAGAAAATCGACGCGAGGCAGAGGCACCAAGTTCATAATATCCATCCACTCGTGTTCCTTCTAAGTGTGAGTTTGTACTCCACCGTTCACTCACAACCGTAAGGTGCGAAGCGATGTTCACCCAAGGATTTTCCCATGCCAACGAGAATGAGGCACTGTGCTCTGGGGTATAAGCTATCTGCATGTTGTAAAAGGGGGACGAAGGGTTCGAGCGGTTCTGTGCACGCTGGTAGCTGTAATAGCCTGAGCATGTCAGCACATGTTGTGGATTCAGCCGACAAGCGGCATCCATCTTGACATCCCCACCGAACACACGCACTTTACCTACATTGACGCAGTTCCACACAAACATGTTGAAAGGAACCGCCACAATCATATCCTTCACTTGATTGTGATAACCATCAACCGTAACCCTAAAATCCGCGCTGTTCCACATTCCTTCCCATGTCACGCCCAAATTCAGCTGCTCTGTCCTTTCAGGCCTCAAGTCTATAGACCCATAGTGGAAGAAGTAATTCTCGTTGAAAGTGGGGGCACGAAAAATCTCCTTGTACGATGCTCTCAGATGCAGGTGAGGTAGCAGAAGGAAAGATGCACTGATGGACGGAGATAAGCGTTTCACGTCGTCGGCCGACACACCCGATTTAACATCGTTCAGATGAAGGGAATGCAGCAGACGCGCCATCACCGTAAGCCGATTCGTACGGAATTTGGCTGTGGCTGACTGCCAAAGAGAATGCCTGAAGGGACGAGTGTCTGTGGGAAGAGAACTATTCAAATTATTATAGGCATAATCCGCTGAATAGTCAAACGACCAAACGTCATTCATGTGGTAGAGGAGGCAAGCGGATGTATAGTACTCTCGCTGCCAATAGTCAGCATCCTGCACCTGACTCGCCACCATACCATCGTCATAAAAAGAAGCAGCCCAATTGAATTTTCCATGCAGCTTGAGAGAAAGCTTTGGAGTTAGCCGCTTTTGAAACATCAACTGTCCGAACGCATTTCGGTCGCGAAGGGTTTCATGGCTGATGTTGGAGTAATAGCGCACTTGTCCTGGCAGTTGGCGGTCATTATCATAGTAGTAAATTTTCCCTATCAAACGATCAGATGTATTGATTTGCCAATTGAAATTGAGTTCTCCATGCCCAGCTTTCATGCGGCTATTGTTGCGATGAGCATGCACCTTCTCAGTCACATTCTTAATGATGTAGGGGTAGTCATTCTCTGCATAAACGTATTCCCCTACTACCGAGAGGGAGAAGTGGTGATTGATGGATTGCTCATATTTAATATAAGGAGAAACATAATCGAAAGAGCCTTGTTTAGCCTGCAGTGTGAGATGAGGAGAGAAGTCATCAGTTCCGCGCTGAGAAAGGGTCAGAATGTTGATAGTGGCAGGAGCAGAAGCCTGACGTGCAGGGATGAAGAGGTCATCATTGTCGCCTATCACCAAGGAGAGACTCCCCACATTCTCGATAGAATAGCGTGACAGATCTATTTCGCCCCCCTGACAGTCAGAAAGCATCACGCCATCATAACTCACGCCCGTATGCTTCGTGCCAAAACCACGCACCGAAACGGTTTTCATACCACCCGCCCCTCCATAGTCGCGCAATGTCATTCCTGGCAACCGATGTAGTGCATCGGCAATGTCTGTCACTCCCAAACGCAGCATATCACCACGCTCCATGATGTAGAGCGGAGAAGTGGATGTTACCGCATGGTGTTTATGCGTCTCCACCACCTCTACTTCTTGCACATGGCGCATGACGGTGTCGGTCTGAGCCGCCCCCCTGACCGAACCAACGAGCAGTATCAAAATTACCGATAGAATCTTCATCTTAATGCCTTATAGAGCTGCCCAATCCACGGGGCAGTAGCCTTACACTCTTCAGCAAAGGCAGGTCTTCGGACTTATCCTCTCCGCAACAAAACCTTCCCAAGTATTGTTCAAAAGCGCTTTTCAGGACGCCTTTGCACTCAGTGGTAAATATGCTACGCAGATTGCATGGACTCACCGCAGCGGGACTGTCAGGGATTTCCACCCTATTCCCTTTTCATCGTCAGCATGACGAACCTTTTGCGGGTGCAAAGGTACGATTAAGTGAGAGAAAAACCAAATTTATTTGAGGTTTTCCGAACGTGAGTACCTTAGATAGCCATATCAACGGTACGATTAAGTGAGAGAAAAACCAAATTTATTTGAGGTTTTCCGAACGCGAGTACCTTAGATAGCCATATCAACGGCACGATTAAGTGAGAGAAAAACCAAATTTATTCGAGGTTTTGGCTGCGCGAAAGTTCCTCACTTACCGACTGCCTTGTAAAAGAGAAAGCATAAAAAACGGGGGACAGCACATTTTCAATGAGTCCCCCGCAATAATCCACATCGCTACAGGCTGTTACTCTTCCCAACCCAAAGCTGATGCACCCAACACGGCTGCATTGGCATTCATCAACCCACTAACCAGGAATTTTGCTTTTCCACGGAAAATGGACATCACATGCTGGTTGTAGGCTTCTTCGATGGGTTTCATGATGAGGTTGCCGGCTTTGCACAGTCCGCCAAAGAAGATGAAGGCCTCGGGCGAGGAGAAGGCTGCGAAGTCGGCACATGCCTCTCCCAGCATTTTGCCGGTAAACTGGAATATTTCGTTGGCCACTTCATCGCCCTTGCCTGCTGCGATGGAGACATCGAGCGACTCAAGTTCCTCGGCTGGCTTGTTGCGCAGAAGTGAGGGCCGACGGGTGTTGGCCAAAATTTCACGTGCCGTGCGTGCCACCCCGGTGGCTGAGCAGTATGCCTCCAGGCAGCCTGTGCGGCCACAACCACACGGACGGCCTTCTGCGCCGCGAACCATGGTGACATGTCCCAATTCGCCAGCAAAGCCATCGTGGCCATAAAGCAGCTGTCCATTCACCACAATGCCTGAGCCAACGCCTGTGCCAAGCGTGATGACAATGAAATTCTTCATGCCGCGTGCCGCTCCGTAGGCCATCTCGCCCATGGCTGCTGCGTTGGCATCGTTGGTGAGACGAACAGGTAGGCCTCCTAATTGACTGGAAAACATCTTTGCCAAGGGCACCACTCCCTCATGCGCCCAAGAGAGGTTGGGAGCGTATTCAATGGCTCCGCTATAGTAATTGCCATTGGGAGCACCAATGCCCATGCCAGCTATGTTGCTGACACCGCCCACTTGCTGTATGAGGGGGGTGAGGCACACCACCCCTGCCTCCACAAATGTGTCGGCTGTCTTGTATGC
This sequence comes from uncultured Bacteroidales bacterium, assembly GCA_902789725.1. GTDB lineage: Bacteria > Bacteroidota > Bacteroidia > Bacteroidales > Bacteroidaceae > Minthosoma. Next base: position 11,663 of record CADAPC010000016.1, on the reverse strand, counting down.
CTGCGTTTTGATTGAATTTTCTGCCAAGATGTTGCCGCGAGCATCAACAATTCCAAACACGGTGTTTGTTCCTCCAAGGTCAACACCAATTACAAAAGGTTTCTGAGTGTCCATATCTTTTCAGTTATTGAAGATTGATGGTTGCGAAGTTACGGATTAAATCACAAAAAATGATGCTCCGAAGTGAGAAAAATCCATTTTGCATGCTTTCTGAGGGGGGAAACAGACGTTTTTCAATGTTTCGGACTTCTATTTCGGTACAAAATGTGTATTTTTGCACACAATAACTCATCAATAAGTAACTGAACAAATTTAATTGATGATAATTCGTGATCAATTCATGATAATTATGTTTTAAATAAACCGAATTGCCATGAATTGTCCATGAAATCATCATGAATATTTTATATATACTATTTTGGTTTACCTACTAAAAGGGGCATTTTTTATATTTCTCGCTCGTCCGCCGAAGGCGTATAAGTTCATCCGAAAAATTGTATAACTCACTCAATAAATTTTCACAATAAAAAATGAAAAAGATTTTCTTGTTTATGTTCAGCATCTTCAGTGCTTTCATGTCTCAGGCTCAACAGCCAGCATTCGACATCGATTTGTGGCAGAACGGACTGCCCAACAGTAATGGTATCGACAAGACTCAACCTTTCGATGACTCCAAGCAGAACTTCAAACCGTCCATTAGGGTTTTCCTGCCCGATGCAACTAAAGCAACAGGCAGAGCTGTGGTGTGCTGTCCTGGTGGTGGCTATAGCCATTTGGCAACCGACCACGAGGGCTATGCCTGGGCACCCTTCTTCAACGAACGGGGCATTGCACTGATTGTGCTAAAATACCGAATGCCGCACGCCAATGCCGATGTGCCCATCAGCGATGCAAAGGAAGCACTGAGAGTGGTGAGAGAGAATGCACAAAAGTGGAACATCGACCCCCGGAAGGTCGGCATCATGGGTTCTTCGGCAGGAGGACATTTGGCATCTACTGTTGCCACGCATAGTGATGCGCAAACAGTCCCAGCTTTCCAGATTCTCTTCTACCCCGTCATCACGTTCGACTACAAATACACCCATAAAGGCAGCCGCCACGGACTCATTGGCGAGAAGGCTACAGAAGAAATGGCAGACCTCTACAGCAACGAGAAACAGGTGACCAGCCAAACCCCTCCTGCCATCATGCTGTTGAGCGACGACGACACCGTGGTGCCATCGCCCAACAGCGTCAATTACTACCTTGCCCTCAAGCGGAGCAAGGTAAAAGCTACCATGCACATCTACCCCTCTGGAGGTCACGGATGGGGATTCAGAGAGAACTTCAAATACCATAAAGAAATGTTGGCCGACCTCAGTGCCTGGCTGGAAACATTAAAGTGAGGATGAGAGGGGAAGGTACTTGCGTTCGACAATAAAAATGAAAAAAGCTGGTTTTCATTTTGTATTGTGCTCACTTAATCGTACCTTTGCACTTTCAAAACTGACAGAAGATTATTTATGATAGTACAAGCGATGCCTCAAATGCCTGAATTGAACTTCCAAGATTGGATGCAGAATGTAGGCATTTTTGAGGAAATCATGAAGGGATTCATCATCGGTGTTCTGGCATCAGCACCTATGGGGCCAGTTGGCATACTGACCATACAGCGCACACTCAACAAAGGACGCTGGGAAGGGTTTGCAACGGGTGTGGGAGCCAGCATCAGTGATATTCTTTATGCCATCATCACTGGCTATTTCATGTTCTTGGTGGTGGACATCATCGAAGACCCCATCACGGCTCTGTGGATAAAGGTGATAGGCAGTGCGCTGCTCTTTGCTTTCGGAATTTATACGTTCCGCAGCATTCCCAAGCACAAAGTGCTCGACAGGGAAGTGCCAGTGGAGACGAAGAACAAACTGACGGGGTTTGTCATTTCAGGTTTCTTCATCACAGTGTCCAATCCACTCATCATCCTTCTGTTTGTGGCATTGTTCGGTCAGTTCACCTTCATCTTGGCAGGCAACTGGTTTGTGCAAGCCATGGGCTACCTGTCCATCGTGGCAGGAGCGTTGGCTTGGTGGTTCGGACTCACATGGCTGGTGGACAAGGTGCGGGCACGCTTCAGCAATCAGGTCATTTGGCGCCTGAACCGCATCATAGGCATCGTAGTGATGGTGGTGAGCGCATTGATGATTGTTTATGCCTTGACAGGGCACACCTTCCATTTCATCCCTTTTGGAGATGACCCCGGATTGAATTTATTTGAATAAGAATAAAAGATGTACATTGCAGAACAACTCAAAAAAAAGAGCATCGCCGAATACCTGCTCTACATGTGGCAAGTGGAGGACACCCTGCGCGCCTACGGATTAGATGCCGAACGCATGGCGAAAGAGTATATTCCTCAGTTCAAACTCGATGAAGAGAAAAGCGAGGAATTGAGGGGATGGTATGAAAGCCTTATCCAGATGATGAGAGAAGAGGGAGTGGAGAGTCGTGGGCATCTGCAAATCAACAAAAACATCCTCATCTTGCTCACCGACCTACACGTGCAACTGCTCAAGTCAAGCAAGCACCCGTTCTATTCGGCAGCTTACTACAAGGCTTTACCATTCATTGTGGAGCTGAGATCTAAAAGTCTGGCGAGCCAAGAAAAGAACGAACTTGAGAACTGTTTCGATGCACTGTATGGAACCATGCTGCTGAAAGCACAAAAAAAAGGACTTTCACCCGAAACAGCCACCGCCATCGACCATATTGCCAAGTTCATCGCTATGCTGAGCGACTACTACAAACAGGACAAAGCAGGAGAGTTGAAAATTGAGAACTGACAATGGACACAATTGGTCACAGAAACTTAGCACCTTAGCGCTGGTTTCCAGCGGTTTCTCATGCTGGCCATAAATTAATAGTTTCAAGCAACAACCAAAGGAATAGTTAAATATGAAAATTTTAGTGACTGGATGCAACGGGCAACTCGGCAATGAGATGCAGTTGCTGGCAAAGGAGAACCCTCAACACACCTACTGTTTTACAGATGTGGTGATACCAGAAGGCTCCATCGCTCAAAAATTAGACATCACCAACCAAGCCGAAGTGGAGACCTTCGTGGAAGAAAACCGCATCGACTGCATTGTGAACTGCGCAGCTTTCACGGCTGTTGACAAAGCCGAAAGCAACGAGGAATTGTGCAACCTTCTGAACAACACCGCCCCTGGCTATTTGGCCCAAGCAATGGGAAAGAGAGGGGGATGCATGGTGCAAATAAGCACCGACTACGTCTTCGATGGCACAAGCTATAAGCCTGTAACAGAAGAACAGCCCACTTGCCCCAACTCCGTATATGGACGCACAAAGTTGGCAGGCGAAGAAAGCGTGATGGCAAACTGTAAACAATACCTCATCATCCGCACAGCATGGCTGTACTCCACTTTTGGCAACAACTTCGTAAAGACCATGATTCGCCTGGGAAAAGAAAAGCCAGAACTGGGTGTCATCTTCGACCAAGTGGGCACACCCACCTATGCACGCGACTTGGCTGTTGCCATCTTTGCCGCTATCAACCAGGGCATTGTGCCAGGCATTTACCATTTCAGCAACGAAGGAGTGATTTCTTGGTACGATTTCACCAAAGCCATCCACCGCATCGCAGGCATTGAGGGCTGCCATGTGAAACCGCTCCACACGGCAGAATACCCCACCCCTGCTGCTCGTCCTCACTACTCCGTGCTGGACAAGACGAAAATCAAGAACACCTACGGAATTGAAATCCCCTATTGGGAAGATTCGCTCCGAGAGTGTATCAGTAAATTATAGAACATGAACGAAATAGAAAGAAGAAGAACGTTTGCGATTATCTCGCACCCAGATGCAGGAAAGACCACGTTGACAGAGAAACTGCTGCTCTTTGGCGGTCAAATTCAAGTGGCAGGCGCAGTCAAGAGCAACAAAATTAAAAAGACGGCCACCAGCGACTGGATGGAGATTGAGAAGCAGAGAGGTATCTCTGTGAGTACGTCGGTGATGGAGTTTGACTACCTCCCCCCAGCGGCTGACGCTTCACTGCAACCTTACAAGGTGAACATTCTCGACACCCCCGGCCACCAGGATTTTGCCGAGGACACGTTCAGAACGTTGACTGCGGTAGATTCGGCCATCATCGTCATTGACGGAGCCAAAGGTGTGGAGGCTCAAACCAGAAAGTTGATGACGGTGTGCCGCATGAGAAAGACACCTGTGATTGTATTCATCAACAAGATGGACCGCGAGGGTAAAGACCCCTTCGACTTGTTAGACGAAGTGGAAAGCGAGTTGCAAATTAAGGTTCGCCCACTTTCCTGGCCCATTAACCAAGGGGCGCGTTTCAAAGGGGTATATAACATTTACGAAGAAAACCTCAACCTCTTCACACCCAACAAGCAGATGGTTACCGAAAAGGTGAATGTGGACATTCACTCACAAGAACTCGATGAACGTGTTGGCGAGCAGGATGCAGAAAAACTGAGAGAGGACTTAGAGATGATTGACGGAGTGTATGACTCTTTCGATGTGAACACCTACTTGGAGGCTGAAGTGGCTCCCGTCTTCTTCGGTTCAGCCTTGAACAATTTTGGTGTGCAGGAACTGCTGGATTGTTTTGTGGAGATTGCCCCCAATCCTCGCCCCACCACGGCTGAGGAACGAATCGTGCAACCAGAAGAACCCAAATTCACCGGTTTCATCTTCAAGATCACTGCCAACATCGACCCCAACCACCGCTCATGTACGGCCTTCTGCAAAGTATGTTCAGGCAAATTTGTCAGAAATGCCCCCTACCTGCATGTAAGAAACGGAAAGACGGTACGTTTTTCCAGCCCCACCCAATTCATGGCCCAGCGGAAGAGCACGATTGAGGAAGCCTACCCTGGCGACATTGTAGGTCTGCCCGACAATGGCATCTTCAAGATTGGAGACACACTGACAGAAGGTGAACAGCTGCACTTCAAGGGGTTGCCCAGCTTTTCGCCTGAAATGTTCAAATACATTGAAAATGCCGACCCCATGAAGACCAAGCAGTTAGAAAAAGGTATCAACCAACTGATGGACGAAGGTGTGGCGCAGTTGTTCGTGAACCAATTCAACAATCGTAAAATCATCGGAACCGTAGGACAACTGCAGTTTGAGGTGATTCAATACCGCTTAGAGAACGAGTACAACGCCAAATGCAAGTGGGAACCCATCAGCTTATACAAGGCCTGTTGGATAGAGAGTGACGATGAAGCCGAACTGGAAGCCTTCAAAAAGCGAAAGTACCAGTACATGGCGAAAGACAAAGAAGGAAGAGATGTGTTCCTGGCCGACTCCAACTATGTGCTGCAAATGGCGCAGCAGGACTTCAAGCACATTAAATTCCATTTCACCAGCGAATTTTGAAACTAACAACAACATGCTACAAGACGAAGTAAAAAAGGCCATCGAGGTAATGAGAGCAGGGGGAGTGATTCTCTACCCCACCGACACCGTTTGGGGCATCGGATGCGATGCCACCAATGCAGAGGCCGTGAAGAAGGTTTTTGAAATCAAGCGGCGCGAAGACAGCAAGGCACTGATTTGTTTGGTTGACAGCGACGTAAGGCTGCAACGCTATGTACGGAATGTGGCCGATGTCACCTGGGACATGATAGAACTGAGCGAAAAGCCGCTGACCGTCATCTTTGACAATGTCACGGGATTAGCCCCCAATGTAATTGCTGCCGATGGCAGTGCTGGGCTCCGCATCACGAAGGAGGAATTTAGCAAAGAGTTGTGCTACCGTTTCCAAAAACCCATCGTGAGCACCAGTGCCAACATCAGCGGCGAACCCACACCAGCCACATTCGACGAAATCAGCGACGAAATCAAGAACGCTGTCGATTATGTGGTGAAGTACAGCCGTCAAAGTCGCGAAAAGCACAAGCCCAGCAGCATCATCAAAATGAGTGCCAACGGACAGTTCACCATCATTCGCGAATAAGCACACTCTATCATTCTTAACTCTTCCCTCAATGAAGAGAACAGCATGTTACGAAGATGAATTTTATCGGAATCAGACGCAAAGAAATTAAGTTCTTGAATGCCATCACCGAATGGTTGAAGGGCGACCACACAGAAAAGCAAATTGTTCTGATGATCAGCCTCATCGTTGGTGTGTGCACAGGACTGACCGCCTTCGTACTGAAGTCGCTGATTGAAGAAATCAAGCACTTGCTCACTTCTGGCTTTGTAGCCGAAGACACCAACCTCCTCTACCTGCTTTTCCCTGCTGTGGGCATACTCCTCTCCATGCTTTTCGTCCAATACATTGTCAGAGGCGACATCAGCCATGGGGTAACAAAGATTCTCTATGCAATGTCGCGAGGTAGAAGCCGCATCAAGTCCCACAACCGATGGTCAAGCGTGATTGCCAGCGCCATCACCATCGGATTTGGTGGTTCTGTTGGGGCTGAGGCTCCCATCGTGCTGACAGGTGCCGCCTGGGGTTCCGATTTCGGAAAGCGTTTTCACCTGCCTCCTAAAACGTTAATGCTCCTTGTCGGCTGTGGTGCGGCAGGAGCCGTGTCGGGTGTCTTCAAGGCTCCCATTGCAGGTTTGGTGTTTGTGCTCGAAGTACTCATGCTCGACCTGAGTTTCTCCTCTCTGCTGCCTTTGCTCGTCACCAGTATCACCTCAGTATGCGTGTCCTACGCCTTTTACGGAACAGCCCCCTTGTTTGAATTTAGCCTCAACAAGGCATTCACCATCGACATCATCCCTGGCTGCATTCTGTTGGGCATTGCTTGCGGACTGGTCAGTTTATATTTCACACGAGCCATGAATTGGTTTGAGGGAATCTTCAGCAAGATTAAGAACAGAGGTTACAAATTCATCCTGGGTGCCATCGTCTTAGGCGTGCTGATTTATTTCTTCCCTGTCATGTATGGAGAAGGTTACGACGTCATCAACCAGCTCATCAACGACGCTTCGGAAAAGGACATCATGCACAACACCCTTTTCTACAGCAACGACAGCAACTTGCTCATCTACTTAGCCCTGGTACTCATTTTCAAAGTGTTTGCCACCACTGCCACCAATGGCGGAGGCGGATGTGGCGGTGTGTTCGCACCCAGCCTTTTTCTTGGCTGCATAGCCGGCTTCATCTTTGCCCACCTGTGGGACATGGGGCTGGGACTCCTGATGGGCAATACAGGCTATCTCTCTCCCAAGAACTGCGGACTTTATGGAATGGCGGGCTTGATGTCGGGTGTCATGCACGCCCCATTGACAGGCATTTTCCTCATTGCAGAACTGACAGGCGGATATGACCTCTTTGTCCCCCTGATGATTGTCTCGGTAGTGTCGTATCTCACCATCAACATCTTCGAACCCCACAGCATATATGCCATGCGTTTGGCACGCAGAGGACAACTCATCACCCACAACAAGGACAACGCCATCCTCACTGTCCTAAATTTGAAATCATTAATAGAAAGTGACTACAAGACTGTAACAGCCGACATGCCATTAGGCAAATTAGTTTCAGTCATCACGAAATCTCATCGAAACATCTTCCCCGTCATCGACACAACAGGTCGTTTGATGGGCGTTGTCTCGCTCGATTCCGTCCGCCTTTACATTTTCCGTCCAGAACTCTACCGCCAATACACAGTGGGCATGTTCACCAAAGAGCCTCCAGCTGTGCTTTTGGTGAACGACTCCCTTAAAACCGTCGCTCAGAAATTTGAGGAGACAGGAGCCTGGAACCTTCCTGTGGTGGACGAGAACCACCTCTACTTAGGGTTTATCTCCCGCTCAGGTTTGTTCAACAGCTATCGCGAAACCCTCATCAAATTCAGCCAAGAGTGAGAAAAAGATTGAAGAATAATTAAAGAATGAATAGATTGCAGGATGAAAGGCGATTATGCGGAACATAAAAAATCCGTAAAATCTGCGAAATCCGTGTGACCAAAAATCACCCAATTCCGTAAGAGAATAAAAAGACTATGACAAAAGAAGACCTCAGAATCGTATATATGGGCACCCCCGACTTTGCCGTCGAGAGCCTCCGCGCCCTTGTTGAAGGTGGCTACAATGTGGTGGCTGTCATCACCATGCCCGACAAACCCATGGGACGTCACGGAAGTGTACTCCAACCCAGTCCTGTGAAACAGTATGCTGTGGAACATGGATTGAAAGTCCTCCAACCAGAAAGACTCAAAGACCCCACTTTTGTGGAAGAACTACGAGCACTCAAGGCCGACCTGCAGATAGTCGTCGCCTTCCGCATGCTGCCCGAAGTGGTGTGGAGCATGCCGCCCCTTGGCACCTTCAATGCCCACGCCAGCCTTCTGCCTAAATACCGCGGAGCCGCCCCCATCAACTGGGCGGTCATCAACGGCGAAACAGAAACAGGCATCACCACCTTCTTCCTCAAGCACGAAATTGACACTGGCGACATCATCCAACAAGTGAAGATTCCCATTGCCGACACCGACAATGTAGAGGTGGTGCACGACAAACTCATGATGCTGAGTGGCAAACTGGTGACCGAAACGGTCGATAACATCTTGGCCGGCACAGTCACCTCCATTCCACAAGACCAGTTCAAGGACATCCCTCTCACGCCTGCGCCAAAAATCTTTCGCGACACTTGCCGCATCGACTGGAAACAACCCACCAAACGAGTGTACGACTTCATCCGAGGACTCAGCCCCTACCCTGCTGCCTGGACCACATTAGAGGGGAAGTCTGTGAAAATTTACGAGGCAGAAAAAGAAGCCGCAGCACCTCAAAGCGAACCAGGCACGCTCCACACAGACAACAAGACTTTCCTCAAAGTCTCTACGCTCGACGGAATGCTCAACCTCAAGGTGTTGCAATTGGAAGGAAAGAAAAGAATGCCCGTCACAGACCTGCTCAGAGGCTTAAAGTTAGAAAATAATGCATTTTTTGTGTAAAAAATTTGCATTTTTCAAATAAAAGATGTTACTTTGCAACATCAAAAGCAATTTTTCTGAATTATTAACACCTAAAAACCGCTTGCCTATAGAAGAAAACATTACGCTAAACCAAAACAAAGAGCATAATGAAGCAATTGAATGAACTCTCCGACGAGCAGTTGGTCAGTTTATACACACAAGGCAATAATAGCGCATTCGACACTTTGCTGAAGCGCTACAAGCAGAAGGTGTTTTCTTATCTTCTCTACTCAGTCAAAAATCAAGAACTCGCTGAAGACCTCTTCCAAGATGTCTTCATCAAGATAGTTGTCCGCATAAAAAACGGTCAATATGAAGAAAACGGCAAGTTCTCCTCTTGGATGATGCGTATCGTCCACAATCACCTCATTGATTACTATCGCACCACACCGTCTGAAAAGATTCTCTCCAACGACGACAGCGAAGTGAATCTTTTCAGCCAAGCCGAAATTGCGATGAACGAAAACCGCGAGCAGGAAATGATTAACCAGCAAACCCTGCAGGAAGTAAAGAACCTCATTGCCCAACTGCCTGATGCACAGCGCGAGGTCATCATGATGCGCGTCTATGAAGAACTCTCATTCAAAGAGATTGCAGCCAAAACCAATTGCAGCATCAACACAGCATTGGGGCGCATGCGCTATGCCATTCTCAACCTCCGTCACATGGCATGCCAACGCGGCATCAGCATGGCTTCGTAGCCGACAGCAGGATTTCAACTAACTTGGAAATCATGCAATGACCTCGATTACCTGATGCATTTCCTTGACGAAATCCTTCAGGCTTACAAATTGGCTTCCAAACACATCACGCCAACGGTAATGCTTTAGCGGGTACTCCATGAAGTCACTCAAGTTCCATGTCACCATTCACGCTGATGTAGTCGAGAATATTCTTCAAGTACTGCTCCTGTTCTGCATTCAGGTCAGCACCCTTGATGAACTCCTCCTGCAAAGGACGGAAGGAGCCGTATCCATAATAGGATTTGAGTATCTGGTTTGGCGTATGCATCATCAAACATTTTCTACGCCACAAAAATACAAAAAATCTCCCATATCCGATTGAACATGGGAGAATTTTTGAGATAATTTAGGAGTTCCGGTCACTTGATGGTGATCCATACGGCCTCGCCTCTGTCTTTAGCCTCCACGATTTTCTGCTTCAGTTCGTAGAGCCATTTGCGGGAGTCAAGCACCTTGCCGACCTCACGGTTCTGGCCAACGAGGATGCAGCCTTCGGTGTCCTTGGCAGTGTTTCCCGCATGGATGCGGATGCCCTGCCACTTGCGGTTGAAATCGGGGCCACCGAGCAGGATGGGGAGCCATTGCTTGAACTTCGGACTCCAAGAGATGACCACGGCATAGCGGCCTTCGGGGATGGCTGAGCGGCCTTTCACTTTGTAGGCTCCATGCTCGTAGTCGCGCCATGTGGGTTCCAGCGTGTCGCAGAAATACTTGTCTTCCGTGCCGGGCAGATATTCATCCATTACTTGCTGTCGGATGTACAGACGGCCTATCGTGTAGGTCTTGCGTTTTGCTATTCTTTTTAGTATCAGTTCCATAGTCTATTATTCTTAACTCTTAACTCTTAATTCTTAATTTCTTAAAACTGTCATCTGTCATCTGTAAGAGGTAGCCGCGATGCACCCATTGCGAGAGCATGTTGCGAGTGCCGCGCGTGTCCATGCCGTTGGCCTGGCGGATGAGGTCGGCATCGTGCAGGGTGAACTCGTCGGGCAGCAGCTCCAGCAGGTTGCGAGGGCCTCGGCGGCTTGTCTGCTCATCAGCCTGACGATTGGCATTCTCGATAGCCTCGCCGAAGAACTGCATCTTGCACCAGAGGTCGTACTTCAACGACCAGCGCACGAAGTCCTCTATCTCGCGCCCCCACTTGTAGTCGTTGCAGATGTATAGCACGCACGCCTTCAGATAGGCGATGACGTTGGCACGAAACGAGAGATTCTCATACACTCTCGACTGTGAGAGACGGGCAAACTCGGCACATTCATCTTTCAGGCGCTTAGCCAGACGGAATGCCTGCGGACAGTCTATCACCCCAGCAGCTCGACAAAGGCGGTCAATGAAAGGCCTCAGTTCTTCGTCGAAGCTTGAATCATATGTGCCATAGACGGGCATGTCGGCTCCGATTTCCCGTTCAGGGATGGTGCAGAAGTTGATACGACTGATAGGGCCATCGGTCAAAACCCGTGCGAAATAGCGCTGCCCTTTTTGGATGGTCGTTGCTGCATTCCAATTGAATCGGATGCACACTTTTTCCGTGACCGATTGCGTACCTACACGCGTCTGACCGTAACGGTTGTCGGGGTCGAAGGCCAGACACATGATCTGAAACTGCTGTGAACCACGAGCCGAACCGCGAAGGGCATCAAACTGGTCTATCTCGTTCATCTTCGTATAGAGGAAATGCTCGTCAGCCTCGGCCATACGCATCACGAAAGCTGGATTGGTCATATCGGGGTCAACCTCTTGGATAACAAGCCCTTCAGGGCGCTGGCGTTTGTCTTTATTAGAGCCCTTAGAGTTCACCTCCTTCTTCCAGTCGGCCTCTCGTTTCAGGTTCTCTGCATCGCGCTTGCGGATATCAGCCATGATGTGGTTGATGGGTTGCGAGATACAATCCTTACCGGCTCCCGTTCCAGCCATCAGCACGTTCATAAACGTGGCTTCGTGCATCACATTGTCG
>CADAPC010000015.1 GCA_902789725.1 uncultured Bacteroidales bacterium | reverse complement strand
CACCATCTTCCAGACATACTCAGTCTTATCGACATATACCGAACCGCGTTCGCGAATCCAATCGAACATCTGCACGCCAACGGCGTAGCCTCTTCTTGGTCTTGTTTGCCCTGCCATATTTCTCTATCGGGTTAGTTTATTACTATGATGGTGCAAATTTATATAAAATTTTCGAGATTACACGCTTCTCATCATAAAAAACACAAAAAGCGAATGCCTTTGGCAAGTCTTAGACAAGCATAGCAAGTCCAAAGGGTTTGTTTTAAGGTATGTTCTAAAAATTAGCTTTCAATTGTTTTTAGATGATTTTGGAGTAGATTTGGGTGCAAGACCGCAGGGGCATAGCGAGCTATGGCCCAAGGGAGTAAGCCCAAAGATGCCCAAAATTTTGTGTGTAACCTGCATGGAATCCCATTTTGATTTCATAAATATCAAGAATTTTGCTACTTTTTTCGGCATTTCAGCAACATCTGCCCCACATCTTTTACTTTTGCCCCGAACAAATACACCTCTCCCCCCTCTTTGATGCCAGTGCGTTGACGGAATTGGTCGGCAGTAAGGATGAAGTTGCGGGTGGCCATGTTGGCTTGTGAAATACTTTGCTTGAGCCGCTTGACCACTTTAGAAGTAAACGGAATTTGTTCTTCTACTTCGAAGATGCGCCCTGGAAAGTCGGGGACGAACACTTCGGAAGTCATCAGATGGGTGCCATAATCGAGCTGCTTGACATGGAAGCGACCGCAAAGGCTGCCAAACACTTGTGCCTTCATCAGGGTGACATCGGGTTCGTAGAGATAATGCCCCACCCCATGCTCGGTTACTACAGCTTCCGATGCATCGGGAAAAGTGGCTGTGTAATGAATGGTGGACGAAGCGAGGAAATCGACACAATGTAGCGCCACCGCTACAGCCCCTTTCAGCTGCGCGAGTGAGGTGATGGCAGAAACTTGCTTGACAAGAACCTCCTTACATTCATTCCTCACGGCAACAACGTGCACTTCAGCCACACCTTTCAACTTCCGTAACACATCGGTCAAATCGACCATCGGGGAGAGTTTCACCAACACCATGCGGGCATGCCTCAAAAGTTCATCCTGCCACTCCACCATGTTAGGTTCACAATCTTCCATCGCATATACCCTACTGCCGTCCGTGGCCCTTCTGGCTGGGTCGAGATAGATGACATCCACCTGCGGGATGGGCAAAACCTGTCCATCGCCATGCCTCACCTCCACTTCTGGATGCTGGCCATCTTTCAATGCGTGGAAATTATGCGTTGCCGCCTCACACATACCCTCGTCCCGCTCCGTATAGATGGCTCGCCCCATCCCTTCACTCATATACCAGAAATCCACCCCCATGCCTCCCGTCATGTCACACAGAGTCCTTCCTTCAACAATGCTTCGCTTATACCTCGCTGTCTGTTCCGAGCTGCATTGTTCAGCAGGCACACGCCCACTCATGATGAGATTAGGATTTGCACACCACTCCGGCAATTTTCCCTTCAACTGCCGCCTTGCCTCTATCTGACGGACGACAAAAGGCACATCAATGCCGGGATACCTGCGTGCCGACAACAACAGGGCTGCCGTATCGTCATCAATATGCTGCTGAATAAAATCGCGTAGTTCTGCTTGCATACATTCATTTTTCTTGCAAATTTAAATAAAATTTTTGATTTTTTTTCTACTCTCCCCTACTTTTTTCATAAGAGTTTAAGTTTTGTGAGTTGAAAAGAACTGAGATGAACCGCATCAAGATTCGACACCAGCAAGAAGTGGGTTCGGATTATTCTGATTGTGACAAGCGAGTACCTCAACTATTTGTTCGATATTTATGCGGTAGTTGTCCAGTACTTGTTCGATCATTTATCGAACAACTATCGAACAAGTATGGGGGAAAAAGCTTAGGTAAGGTATTTTTAGTGGTTTGCCTACTCCTATGGTAGAGTCACCTTTTTAGAGCCTTGTTTCTGAAAAAAATCTTCACTGTGTCACTTTTCGGCCTACTCATTCGTTATATATACGAGCGAGCTCAAAAATAGCGTATAACTAATAAAATGTAGAAAGTATGGATATTACTGAAATGATTGCCCTATTAGGGGTTTTTGTTGTGCTGCCAATCATTATTGTGGCACTTGTGGCACGTGCAAAAACGAACGCCACCAACAAGCGAGCCGAAATAGCACTGGCCGCTATTGAGAAGAACACTGATGTGGATTTGGGAGAGTTCTTCAAGAAGATGAACCCGCCGCGCCGAAGCATCAAAGCACGGCTGCTTGACAGGCTGCTGTGGGGATCCATCTTCACGCTCTTCGGGGTGGGTATCTATATAGCTGTGTTCGTGTATAATATATTTATTGGACACTTCGATAGAGATATGTTTATTGGGATGTCCTTTGCCGCAGTACCGTCGTTAGGTGTCGGCCTTGCTTTCCTTGTCAACTATTTTGTGGGGCGAAAGGTGCTGAAGCAGGAAATGGAGTCCGAAGCTCAAAATCAGGCATGACCCGCGAGCAATTCATAGCTACTGTCAGGACTGAACAGGAACCGCTCAGACGGTTCCTGCTCGCCCTCTGCTGCGGTAACCGGGATGAGGCAGACGACATAGCGCAGGACGCGCTGGTGAAGGCTTATCTGTCTTTTTCCAAGTACGAGGGCACGACATGGCTCTATCGCATTGCCTACCATCTTTTCATTGATACTGCCCGCTGCCGACGCAACATGCAACCTTTGAATGTCCTCGAAAAGGAGGAAGATGCCGGTTTTGCTGCCGACCGCGATTTCCGCTACCAGTCACTCTATATAGCTTTGGAAGAACTGCCGTCCAAGGAACGAACCGCTATATTGCTCTTCTATCTCAAAGGATATACCATCAGGGAAATAGCCGGCATAGTGAATGCTACGGAAGATGCCGTGAAGAAGCAACTGTCACGAGGAAGAGACAAACTTAAAACACTTTTGAAAGATGAATGACGACATAAAACTACTGGACTCACTACCCGCTTCGACCTTCGAAGAGCTTTTCGACAGCTACCGCCCGTTGCTAACCGACAGCGAACTGTTCAACCAACGGCTTGAACGGAAACTCGCCATGATTGATGAAATCCGTCAGTCACAGGCAACTCAGATACACCGTTACCGTATGGCGGTGGTAGCTGCATTCGTGGCGGGTATCGTCCTTGGCAGCGGACTACTTACGTTCATTTTATCCACTCCGTCCAATGTGCCACTGTTCACATTCGGCATCAATTTCTATCCTCTGCTGTTCATTGAGCAGAATAGTCGCTTGATTTCCGTATTGCTGACATCATTGATGATTGCATTTAGCGTCATTGCCATACTGAACACGAATGAGATGGTGGACCGAATAAGGGTAAAAAGGATTTAAGGTATGTTCTAAAAATTAGCTTTCAATTGTTTTTAGTTGATTTTGGAGTAGATTTGAGTGCAAGACCGCAGGGGCATAGCAAGCTATGGCCCAAGGGATTAAGCCCAAAGATGCCCAAAAGCAACAAAAACAATGGAAGATAATCATCTCAGATTTAGTAATTATTAGAACATACCTTAATAAACACCTTCTATTTTATGAATAAGACTCTCATTCTACTGGCCAACATGGTCAGTACAAACCTGAGCTATACCATACAGAATATGAAAAAAGATTCATCAATAGTATCCTCGCCCTCATTCTGAGCGTAACAACTACACAAGCCGATGTTGTCAAGGGCCGAGTATTAGATGCCGATACTGGCGAACCGCTATCAGGCGCAGAAATAGTTTTGCCATTCAACGTTTTATTTTTCATCTTTGCGGCAAATTACAAATAGTGGGAGTTCAATTCTTAAAATTGCATATTTATGCATATTATTCATCCGCTGAAGACTTTTGCTGGATGCCTATAGAAATATTTTTTCATAGGCATCCAGCAAAATTTTGTCCGCCGACCAACATACCTCCCTTGCCCCCCCCCTTTATTTACTGGGGTTCTGAGCAATTTAGGGAGGTGTCGGCAAAATATGATGAGAGTCAACATAAAATGTTATGACTTCGGTATGACTTTGAAATATTTCGAATTTGGTTCATTTACACTACATTGATATAGCTATCTAAGGTACTCACGTTCGGAAAAATCCAAATTTATTTGGTTTTTCACTCACTTAATCGTACCTTTGCATAAACAACGTTTCAAGAACAAATGATTTTCAACTATGATGTGGTTGTGGTGGGAGCAGGTCACGCAGGATGCGAGGCTGCTGCCGCTGCTGCTAATTTAGGTGCTAAGACTTGTCTCATTACGATGGACATGAACAAGATTGCGCAGATGTCGTGCAATCCTGCCATTGGTGGTATCGCAAAGGGACAGATAGTGAGAGAGATTGACGCTTTGGGAGGTTATACAGGAATTGTGACAGACCGTTGTAGTCTGCAATTCAGAATGTTAAACCTTTCGAAAGGGCCAGCTGTGTGGAGTCCTCGTTCGCAATGCGACCGTGCCAAATTCATTTGGACATGGCGCGAGATATTGGAAAACACACCCAACTTGCAGATTTGGCAAGACCAAGTGAAAGAGCTATTGGTTGAGAATCAATCGGTTGTCGGTGTCTGCACATATTATGGAGCCACCTTCCGAGCTAAGTGTGTCATCATCACAGCAGGCACCTTCCTGAATGGGTTGATGCACATAGGCAGGGTGAAAATTCCAGGAGGACGCTGTGCAGAAGCTGCTTCGTTGGAATTGACGGAGTCAATCACCCAACACGGCATCCGCTCGGACCGAATGAAGACTGGTACGCCCGTGCGCATTGACAAGCGAAGCGTGGACTTCTCTCTGATGGAGATGCAGGACGGTGACCACGACTTCCACAAATTTTCCTATTTGCCCACGGAGCACACAGCCGTGTCGGAACGCAACAATCTGCCTTGCTGGATTTGCTACACTAACACGGAAGTACACGACGTGCTCCGTTCTGGCCTTCCCGATTCGCCGCTCTACAATGGACAAATCAAAAGCATCGGGCCCCGATATTGCCCCAGTATTGAGACCAAACTCCACACCTTCCCCGACAAGGATGAGCACATGCTTTTCCTCGAACCTGAGGGCGAGCACACGAACGAGATGTACCTGAACGGGTTCTCGTCCTCCCTCCCGATGGACATACAACTCACAGCACTGCGGAAGATTCCAGCCTTCAAGAATCTGGAAATATACCGGCCAGGGTATGCCATCGAATACGATTTCTTTGACCCCACTCAGCTGAAGCATTCGCTCGAGTCGAAGGTGATAGAGAATCTCTTTTTTGCTGGGCAAGTGAACGGGACCACAGGGTATGAAGAAGCAGCGGGTCAAGGTGTGATTGCTGGCATCAATGCAGCCATCAAATGTAATGCCAACCTCAACGGTGGTGAGCCTTTCATCTTGGGACGTAATGAGGCTTACATTGGTGTGCTGATAGACGACCTTGTGACAAAAGGCGTTGATGAACCCTACCGCATGTTCACCTCCAGAGCAGAGTACCGAATCCTTCTCCGCCAAGACGATGCCGACATGCGACTCACAGAACGTAGTTATCGATTGGGGTTAGCATCGGAAGAACGCTATCGATTGATGACAGAGAAGAAAGAAAAGTGCAATGCGCTCATCGACTTCATCTCTAACTTCTCCTTAAAGCCATCATTCATCAATCCAGCTCTTGAAACATTGGGCACCACCCCACTCCACCAAGGATGCAAACTGGAGGAATTGCTGGGACGCCCACAAATCAACATCAACAACATTGCTCCACACATTGCTCCGTTGAAGAAAGAACTGAAACGCTTGCTCGATGAAGACCCCCGCAAGGAAGAAATCATTGAGGCAGCCGAAATACAAATCAAATACAAGGGCTACATTTATCGAGAGCAGCAACAAGCAGAAAAGATGCTGCGACTGGAGAACATCAAAATTCTGGGTAAGTTCGATTATCTCAACATGACTCAAATCTCCATCGAGGCCCGACAGAAACTACAAGCCATCCAACCCGTAACGCTGGCTCAGGCTTCACGCATCCCGGGTGTTTCACCGTCCGACATTAGCATCATGCTGGTGCTGATGGGGCGTTAAAGCATTGCTCAATGTTCCACGTGAAACAATTCAGGCGTACATAATACATATTCAAGCAATTACAAAAAAAGACTAAACTATTCATAGAACAATCTAAAAACAAAAGGCAATGAACAATCAGTATCTGTTGGATCATCTCCGCTGCATTCCCGACTTTCCCATAAAAGGTATCAATTTCAGAGATGTGACCACTCTTTTCAAAGATGCCAAAGCACTTGAGATCATGGAAAAGGAACTATACGAACTATACAAGGATAAGGGCATCACGAAAGTGGTGGGACTCGAAACACGTGGCTATGTGATGGGGGCAATACTGGCACGTCGATTGAACGCAGGTTTCATCATGGCACGCAAACCCGGAAAGCTACCCTACAAAACCATCAGCGAGTCGTTCACAAAAGAGTACGGGAAAGACAGCATAGAAATACACGTGGATGCTATTGACGAGAATGATGTTGTGCTAATTCACGACGACCTTCTTGCAACAGGCGGAAGCATCAAGGCTGCGTGGAACCTGGTGAAAAAGTTCAATCCCAAGAAATGCTACATGAACTTCGTTGTGGAAATTCACGATGAAGGCCTGCACGGAAGAGAGGCCATCGGTGAGGGCATTGAAATTACCACATTACTCAGCATCTGAAGCAATCGCAGACGTGGAACTTTCTGCCTTTAAGGATAGAAGGAACTCTGTAACAGAATATTGTTTCTCACTGAGTCCTTGTAAGTTAAAGCGAAAATGTTCCACGTGGAACATTTCTGTGGTTAAAGAAACAGTTTAAGTAGAATGACAAAAGAAGAAGAAAGACTTCAACGATTAAAGGTAATTGTCAACAGCTTGAGTGAGGAGCCAGGATGCTACCAGTATTTAGACAAGGATGGGAAGGTGATTTACGTGGGCAAAGCCAAGAACCTGAAACGGCGCGTCAGTTCCTATTTCAACAATTCACCAAAGAATCGCAAAACTCAAATTCTTGTCAGCAAAATCCAGGACATAAAATATGTCGTGGTTCCAACTGATGAAGATGCCCTTATTCAGGAGAACAACCTGATAAAGGAGCATCAGCCTTTCTATAACATTCTTCTTAAAGACGGAAAAACCTACCCTTCTGTCTGCATCACGAATGAATATCTGCCAAGAGTTATCAAGACGCGCAATATTGACAAAAAGCTCGGAAACTACTATGGGCCTTTCAGTCACGCAGGAACCTTGAATGCCATGATGGAACTCATCGGCAAACTATACCATGTTCGCCTTTGCCACACCACCATTAGCCAAGAGAAAATGGAGCAAGGCAAAGTGAAGAAATGCTTATACTATGACATAGGCAAATGTAAAGCCCCCTGCATCGGACTTCAACCACGCGAAGAATACGTTCAGCAAATAGACGAAATTAAAGAGATTCTGAGTGGTAACACACGCCAACTTTGCCAAAAACTATTAAATGAGATGGAAGCACTGGCTGAGCAAGAACGCTTTATGGAGGCAGAAAGAGTGAAGCAGAAGTATTTACTCGCTAAAGATTTTGACAGTAAAAGCAGGGTGATTACCAGTACGAACCAAAACATCGATGTATTCAGCATTGAGGATGACGAAAACAAAGCCTTCGTAAATTACATGCACGTTGTGAACGGATGTATCACGCGTGTATTTACGAACGAATACAAAAAGCGGATGGACGAAACGGCAGAAGATATTCTTTCGTTAGCCATCGTGGACATGAGGGAAAAGTATGGGGTAGAATCGAAAGAAATTGTTGTGCCATTCGAATTAGATTTCACCTTGAAAGATGCATCTTTTATTGTACCCAAAGCTGGAGACAAGAAGAAATTACTGCTACTGTCTGAATCGAATGTAAGACAGTATCGATTAGATGCGCTAAAACAAGCTCAGCGTTTGAATCCCGACCAACGCAATGTAAATATTCTGAAAGAACTACAGAGAAAGCTGAAACTGGAGAAAATTCCTATGCGCATTGAATGCTTCGACAACTCAAACATCATGGGGCAAGACGAGGTGGCTGGATGTGTAGTTTTCATTGGAGGACGAAAATCGAAAAATGATTACCGAAAATACAACATCAAATCGGTTATTGGTCCTGATGATTATGCGTCGATGAGCGAAGTGGTATATAGGAAATATAGTCGTGCCATTGCAGAAGAAACTCCCCTACCCGATTTGATTATTACGGATGGTGGCAAAGGGCAAATGGAGGTGGTGAGAAAAGTAATAGAGGATCAACTGCACCTAACGATTCCCATAGCAGGATTGGCAAAGGACAGTCATCATCGCACTAACGAACTCTTATTTGGCTTTCCTGCACAGGTCGTAGGCATTGAAATGGACAGCCCTCTGTTCAAACTTCTCACGCAAATACAAGACGAGGTACACCGATTTGCCATCAGTTTCCACAAGCAAAAACGCGCCAAGCACACAACCGAATCGGAATTGGATGCCATCAAGGGGATTGGCAGAGCAACAAAAACACTACTTCTGAAGAAATTCAAGAGTCTAAAACGAATTAAAGAAGCTGATTTTGAATCACTTGCAGAAGTCGTAGGCAAATCAAAAGCGGAATTGATTATTCAAGCATTCAAAGAATAAGTAAATAAAATGATAAAAGCATGAGAGCAGTTATACAAAGAGTGACGAAAGCATCGGTAACGATTGGAGGAGAACTAAAGTCTTCTATCAGCAAAGGCTATTTAGTACTTTTAGGATGCGAAAACTCTGACAATGAAGAAGATATAGAGTGGCTTGCTAAGAAAATATGCCACCTTCGTGTGTTTGATGACGAAAATGGTGTAATGAACAAATCCATCCTGCAGGTGGAGGGAGAGATATTGGTGGTAAGCCAATTCACACTCTGGGCAAGCTACAAGAAAGGCAACCGCCCTTCGTATCTGAGAGCTGGAAGCCATGAGTTGACAATACCCCTTTACGAGCGATTCTGCGAGGTTTTAGCAAAGGAGTTAGGCAGACCCATTGCTACAGGAGAATTTGGGGCAGAAATGCAGGTAGAACTACTGAATGATGGTCCTGTCACCATCTGCATGGATACAAAAAATAAAGAATAAAGAAAAGATATGGAAGAAAACAAGTATTATGAGATTCTGAACAAATATGATTTAGAACTCGATGACGAAAAGGTGAAACGTCAAGTGAGCACCCTGCTCAAAGAGCACTTACAGGAAAACAAAACGAAGGCGGTCATGCAGTTCTTGCTGAACAGCGTTGAACTCACCACGCTGAATACAACAGACAATGAAGACAGCGTGCTTCGGTTTGTAGAAAAAGTGAATAAATTTGATGATGTTTATCCAGAATTAGGGCATGTTGCTACAGTATGCGTATATCCTAATTTTGCAAAAATCTGCCACGATACACTTGAAAATGACGAAATAGAAATAGCATGCGTGTCGGGTAGTTTCCCATCGGCTCAAACTTTCATGGAAGTAAAGATTGCCGAAACGGCATTAGCATTGAAAGATGGAGCTACGGAGATTGACATGGTCATTCCTGTGGGTAAATTTCTGTCAGGTGACTATGAAGGAATGTGCGATGAAATCGGAGAAATAAAAGCGTTGTGTGGAGATAAAAAACTGAAAACGATTTTGGAAACAGGTTGCTTAAAGAGTGCTTCAAATATTAAGAAAGCGAGCATTTTGGCTATGTATGCAGGGGCTGACTACATCAAGACATCGACAGGCAAACTGGAGCCTGCTGCCACTCCTGAAGCAGCTTTTGTGATGTGCCAAGCCATTAAGGAGTACAACGAACTAACGGGCATACAGATAGGATTCAAACCTGCTGGCGGCATGAAAACAGTGGAAGATGCGCTTACATACTACACCATTGTGAAAGAGGTGTTGGGAGAGAAATGGCTAACGAATCAGTATTTGCGACTTGGAACAAGCTCGCTTGCCAATAAAATCCTATCGGAAATTGAAGGGAAAGAAATCAAGTTCTTCTAAACCATATACGTTCAGAAGGTGCGAGCAATGACGTAATCAACGTATTGGAGAAGAGCTTGCTTGACAGGTGAATCGGGATAGATGTGAAGAATATCGCTGGCTTTCTGAGCATATTGGTTCATCACCTTTTCGGCATATTCTATCCCTCCATTCTCTTTGGTAAACTGAACCAAAAGGGCTATTTCTTCGTGAGAAACAGAATGCTGTTTCACCTTACGGGCAATTGCCATCATCTGCTCATCGCCGGTAGAAAGAAGGGCATGAATGAGAGGGAGAGTTAACTTTCCCTCTTTTATATCATTGCCTGTTGGCTTCCCTATTTCAGCATCTTGCTGATAATCGAATATATCATCCCGAATCTGAAAACAAATTCCTATATATTCTCCAAAGTCTCTCATTCGTTGAACACATGCCTCATCGGCTCGAACAGAAAGAGCACCAGCTTCGGCACATGCCGAGAACAAAGCTGCAGTCTTATTACGAATAATGTCAAAATAAACAGATTCATCGATAGATTGATTATCAACATTATTCAACTGCAACAACTCGCCATTAGCCAAATTCTGCGCTGCAATGGAGAGGATTTCAATCAGATGGGTACTATGAGTCTTAGACGCACATAAAAGCGCATTAGCCAAGATGAAATCGCCAGACAGAACAGCCACCTGATTCCCCCAAGCTCTATTGACTGATTGTTGTCCACGACGCTCTTCGCTTTCATCAACCACATCGTCATGCACCAGGCTTGCTGTATGAAAAAACTCGAACGTTGCCGCAGTGTAAAGGGTACTATCGGTAATTTCGTCGTTTAATAATTTAGCAGAAAGTATGGTAAGCATTGGGCGCATCATCTTCCCCCTTCTTTGACTGATGCCATTAAGCACTTTACTCAAAATGGGGTTGGAGTGTACAAGATAGGAATCAAATACTTTTTTGTATTGATCCAACTCTGCCTCAATTGGCTTTCTGATTTGTTGCAATGCGACCATGTTTTTGATTTTCGGGTGCAAAGGTAGTGAAGAATTGGGAATTAGGAATTAGAAATGAAGGATTTTTTGCGCCATCAACCGTTTTTTCGTTGAAAAAGAGATAAATTCTAATGACTATTTCTGAATTTATAATAAAATGGCTACCTTTGTGAATTAATCCAACAAAGAACATGAAAAAGCTTTTCCTTCTCGATGCCTATGCATTGATCTACCGTGCTTATTATGGCTTCATCAAAAACCCACGCATCAATAGCAAGGGTGAAAACACTTCTGCCGTTTTGGGATTTGTCAATACACTTGAAGAGATTCTCAATAAAGAGAATCCTGAATATATTGGTGTGGCTTTTGACCCTCATGGACCCACATTTCGCCATGATGCCTACCCTGAATACAAAGCTCAGCGTGAAGAAACACCAGAGGGAATTCGATTTGCTGTCCCCATCATTAAAGATATACTCAAAGCCTACCGCATTCCTGTATTGGAAGTGAAAGGCTATGAAGCCGATGATGTGATAGGTACATTAGCAAAACAAAGCGAATCGTTCGAGGAAATTGAAACATACATGATGACACCCGACAAAGACTATGGGCAATTGGTGGCAAAGAACGTGAAAATGTATAAACCACGATTTGACGGTGGATTCGACATTTGGGGAGAAAAGGAAGTGATGGAGAAATATGGCATCAGCAACACCAAACAAGTAATTGACCTTTTAGGGTTGATGGGCGACTCGGCTGACAACTATCCAGGTTGTCCTGGTGTGGGCGAGAAAACTGCTGTAAAACTCATCAACGAGTTTGGAAGCATTGAGAACCTTCTGAACAATACTGACAAATTGAAAGGGGCAATCAAGACAAAAGTGGAAAGTCACATAGAGGACATCAAAATGTCAAGATTCTTGGCAGAAATTAAAACTGATGCTCCCATCACCTTAGAATTGGAAAATCTGAAACGTGATTCGATTGATGAGGATTTGCTAAAGGACATTTTTGAAAGACTCGAATTTCGAACTCTCATCCGAAAGAAATTAGGAGGGAGAGAAAGAGAAGAAGACTCGACAACGCATCCGACTGCAACTACGAAGAAAAAAAATAGAAAAGAAGAAAATGGAGACTTGTTTAGCGGTGACTTGTTCGGAACTACCCCTTCAAACACAAAAGAGATAGAAAACGAGCAAAAAAATGAGGCGAATTTCACCAACAAGGGGCAAGGAACTTTATTTTCTTCAAATCTGAGCGACATTAGCAACACTCCACATCAATATCATCTTGTTGATTCGGAGGATGGTAGAAAGAATTTAGTTGCAAAATTGTTGACTTCGGAATTTGTCTCATTAGACACAGAAACAACTTCGGTCGATGCCATGTCGGCAAAATTGGTCGGTCTAAGCTTCTCCATCCAAGAAGGTGAGGCATTTTACGTACCAATCCCCTATCATGAAGCATGGACAGGCGATGACTTTGAAGAAGCGTTAAAGATTGTTAATGAATTCAAGGAGATCTATGAATCGACCCAAATTCTTAAAATTGGACAGAACATCAAATACGATATGCTGGTATTGGGTAATTACGGCATTCAAGTGGAAGGAAAGAAGTTCGACACGATGATAGCACATTATATCATCGCACCTGAGTTGAGACACGGGATGGATTATCTGGCAGAAGTGTATCTGAAATATAAGACCATTCACATCGACGCACTCATTGGCACAGGTAAGAAACAACGCTCCATGCACGAGCTTGCACCCCAAGAGGTTTATGAATATGCGGCAGAAGATGCTGATGTAACTTTGAAACTGAAAACAGTATTAGATAAAGAGCTTCATGAGAAAGGACTCTTCAAACTATTCGAAGAAGTGGAAATGCCGTTGGTTGCTGTATTGGCCAGAATGGAAAGAAATGGAGTTAGAATTGATGAGGCAGCGCTGGCAGAAACATCAAAGACATTTTCTGAACGTATGAACAGCATCGAACGAGAGATTCGCGAAATTGCCGGCCAAGAATTAAATATCAGTTCACCTAAACAAATCGGGGAACTTCTTTTCGATCGCCTCAAGATAGACACGAAGGCTAAAAAAACCAAAACGGGACAATATGTGACGGACGAAGCCACTTTACTCGCTCTGAAGAGTAAGCACCCCATTGTTGAAAAGATTCTTGACTATAGAGGGTATAAGAAGTTACTCTCTACCTACATAGACGCACTACCGCAGTTGGTAAATCCTCGAACTGGACATATCCACACCTCTTTTAATCAAGCCGTAACAGCAACGGGGCGACTGTCGTCCAGCAATCCCAATCTACAGAACATTCCCATTCGCGACGAGAACGGAAAAGAGGTGCGCAAGGCTTTCATCCCCGATGAAGGAGAACTCTTCTTCTCTGCCGATTACAGCCAGATTGAACTGCGCCTCATGGCTCACCTCAGCCAAGATAAGAATATGGTGGAAGATTTCAACAGTGGACACGATATCCATCAGGCTACGGCAGCCAAGATTTTCAAAGTACCTCTAACAAATGTTACAAGCGACATGCGCAGAAAAGCCAAAACCGCCAATTTTGGTATCATTTACGGTATCTCTGCCTTCGGATTAGCAGAAAGGATGGAGGTGAGCCGCAATGAGGCAAAACAACTCATCGACGACTACTTCGCCACCTATCCTGCAGTGAAAGAATACATGGATAACAGCATTGAAAAGGCTCGTCAATTAGGCTATACAGAAACATTACTGGGCCGTCGCTGCCAACTGCCCGACATCAACTCGCGCAACGCCGTAGTGAGGGGGTATGCGGAGCGAAATGCCATCAATGCACCCATTCAAGGAACGGCAGCCGACATCATCAAGGTGGCCATGATTCGCATCGATCGTCGAATGAAGGAAGAAGGATTGCACTCAAAAATGATTCTACAGGTACACGACGAACTGAACTTCTCCGTTGTGCAAGAAGAAAAAGAACGTCTGCAAGCATTGGTCATTGAAGAAATGCAAAATGCCATCCATCTTTCAGTGCCTCTCATAGCCGATTGCGGATGGGGCGAGAACTGGTTAGCAGCACACTGATGAAACGATTTCAAATCTTTTACATAGTATTGCTACTCCTATGCGCAAGCTCACTCAGAGCGCAGCAGAGTTTTAGCGCAATGTCCTACAATGTAGAAAATGCTTTCGACACCATTCACGATGCAGGAAAGAACGACCTTGAATATTGTCCCGAAGGAGAAAGGAGATGGAACATGCCGAGGCTCTACAAAAAACTGAAAGGAGTGGGTAAAGTCATAGCGGCTGCCGACGAAAAACGCCCCATTGACCTGATTGGATTGTGCGAAGTAGAGAACGACACAGTACTTGAATATCTCACACATCGCACACCGCTCAGGAATATGGGATATAAGTACGTGATGACCCATTCAGACGACGAGCGAGGCATCGATGTCGCCCTACTCTACTCTCCCTTCACATTTCATCTGATGAACACACAAAGTATCAAACCAAACGCTCCCAAGCAACACACGCGCGACATTCTGCATGCTTGGGGAACGATTGCAAATGGCGACACCGTGGATGTTTATGTGGTTCATTTACCCTCAAAACGAGGCGGAGGTGAGGCGCAGACATTGAGCATGAACATTTGCCAACAACTCATAAGGAATGTGGATTCTGTCCGCACAAAACGTCAGCATCCCAACATCATTGTTATGGGCGATTTCAATGCCGAAACCCGTTCTCCACAGCTCAAACTCCTCACACGCAGCCATCACCTCATTGACCGCACCGCCAAACTCGAACCTGGCACCTACAAATACCAAGGTGAATGGTCCACCCTCGACCACATCCTCACCCACACCACCACCCTCTCCCACCAACAAACTCGCATCCTCACCCTACCCTTTCTGTTAGAACCCGACCCTACAAACGGAGGCGAGAAACCCTACCGCACCTATCTCGGCCCAGTTTATAAAGGTGGCCTCAGCGACCACCTGCCTGTCGTCAGTTCATTCAAAATCAAGCAAGAAAAAAAGGATTAGAAGAGGATTTATTTCTCTTCTTCACAGAATTTTAGGGATTCATTTGTACTGTTCAAAAATTCATTGTACTTTTGCAATTGCAAATCCCAAAAAAGAAAGAATGCCTACTATCTCTGAATTCTTCGAAATCAAAATAGCACTAAGATTTCTCGACCACAATCCACCTCATTTTCATGCCAGTTACCAAAAAGACAAGGTGGTAATAGAAATTGAGAACGGAAAAGTGAAAGGAGAAAGTCGATGAACAACGATTAGAAAGAAAAGAGACTTATTGAAGTATTCGTGGGAAACCTCTACATAAAATACTCAATAAGCGAAGCCATGTGGCCTCGCTTATTCTGTTCGGTAAATTGGAATTTATAAATCTATTTTATTTCTACTTGTTCAACTTTATATCTTGCGTCACGGAGCATCCGGATGACACCATCCGGGCCTGTCAGGTGGCCGGCTCCAAAAACAAAGAGCGTAGGCATCTCTTTCACGGCTTCGATGATGGTGGGCATCCACTTCTTGTTGCGCTCGGCATAGATGGCAGGGTTCGCCTCGTTCTCTGGCTTTATGAAACGCTCAAAACCCTCGTAGTCGCCCACAGACCAATAGTCGTCCGCATTCTGCATTCCTTCAAAATATTTCAGTATTTTCTGTCTGTGTTCATCGAAGTTATTAAGGAGCTCCATGAGCGTATCGACCTGCTCGTCGATGGGCGTTATTGTCTCCTTGATTTTTTCCAGTTCTTCGGACGTTTTTTGTTGGTCGAGATTCCCGACTTTCCATCCGCGGGCCTTGGCCCTTTTCATACAGGCTCCATCCATCATGTTGCCGTTTCGCATGGCAGGATACTTCTGTAAGGCCTCAATTTGAATCATTAGATTGAGCAATGATGTAAAAAATAAAGGCTGATAGTGCTGGAGATTCTGTGCTGCTGAATCGGCCAGATTGATGTGGCACGACTCCTTCATCCTTTCTTGCAGGATAGTCATTCTCTCTTCACCCAAAACATCGGAGATGGTCTTGCCGTCGGGCAGTGTCATTAACTGTTGGCTTTCGGCTCGTCTGTCTTCTTTGTTTTGCGGGTCAGTAACGTCACTCTCCACGAACAACTGCTGACATTGGCTCTCAGCTTCCAGAAAGGCGGGGATGCTGTCGAGCAGGTCGCCTGACATTACATGCAATGTGCCCAAGATGTACGAAGGATTTTCGAGCCCATTGCCGCTGATGCGGAATATGAACTGGGCATTAGCCGTTATTTCTGATATGAGAAACAGAATGATGATGATAATACGTTTCATGTTAAATTTCGATTTATCTGTCTGCAAAGGTACATATTTTCAACGGATTCTCCTTCAAAAGCTGTGTCAAACTTGCTTTTCTTATCAAAAATTAACCTTCTTGACTGCATCAATGTATCTGTTTCAATACAAAAGAACCAAATAGCAAGAAACAGAAAGTAATACAATGATTTAACCCCAGAAACGCACACGTGGAGATGCGTGAGAGACGGCTCAGCCACTCCATTTACTCCACACGAGAACAATAACTAATTATCAACTCGGTGTTTCTGCTCAAACTCAACATATAACTTGGACTTTTAGTCTACAACATGAGCGGTCAGCGCATCACGGCTAAGCAGAAAGGGGTGAACATCATCCGCTACTCTGATGGCACAACCAAGAAGGTGCTGGTGAAGTAAGACGTTCTGATACACTCGAAAAAAGGCACATCGTTGGCAGTTTCAACGGCTGCTGGCGATGTGCTTTACATTCTTGCCAACAGAAAATGGATGGCTGTTGAGTTCTGTTTTGGTCACTGAGCAAAAATATTTTGAAAGTTGCAAAATAAATTTTGAAAGTTGCAAAATATTTTTCCAAACTTTCAAAATATTTTTTCAAAGTTTCAAAATTGAAAAGGATAGGGAAAGAAATAGAAGAACTTAGGGAGGGAAATAGAAAAACTCAGGGAGAAAAACTGAATGCAGCGGGGGAAGAAAACTCAACCCATAGCACTGCCAACCTAAAAATTCAGCGTAAATTGAGGATGTAGCATGCACTTGCATTATTACAAAACCCGGGTGAGAATGGGAGTGCTTTCCCCCTCAGAATGTGAATAAATGTTTTTTTTGAAGGGGAAAGGACGAATAAACAAGAAAAAAATCGTACCTTTGCCCCAAATTTGCGTTTTATAATGGTTACAATCAAGAAAGTAGAGACAAAGAAGGAACTGAAACAGTTCATTCGCTTCAATTACGAAATGTATAAAAACAACGCCTATTCTGTGCCCGATTTGTACGAGGATATGCTGAACACGTTTTCGGAAAAGAACCCAGCGATGGACTTTTGCGAGGCTGAGTATTTCATGGCTTACAAGGACGGGAAGCTGGTGGGGCGAGTGGCTGCCATCATCAACAAGAAGGCTAATGCCACGTGGAACCTGAAGAACGTACGATTCGGATGGATTGACTTTGTGGATGACGAGGAGGTGAGCGAGGCGCTACTGAAAGCTGTGGAAGACTGGGGGCGCGAAAAGGGAATGGACACCATCCAGGGGCCATTGGGATTCACCGACATGGATGCTGAAGGCATGCTGATAGAGGGGTTTGAGGAACTCTCCACAATGGCCACCATCTACAACTACCCCTACTACCAACATCATGTGGAGCGGCTGGGCTTTGAAAAGGATGCCGACTGGGTGGAACTGCTGATGACGGTGCCCAAAGAGACGGGCTTGCCTGAGCGACTGAAGCGCGTGGCAGAGATTGTGATGAAGAAATATGACCTCCACATCAAGAAATACACCTCGGCCAAGAAGATTGCCAAAGAATATGGGCAGGAAATCTTCACCCTCATCAACGAAGCTTTCAAACCGCTCTTCGGATATAGCGAGCTGAGTCAAAAACAGATAGACCACTATGTGAAGATGTATTTGCCTGTGCTCGACTTGAAACTGGTGAGCCTTGTCACCGAGGCAAACGGTCGCTTGGTGGCAGTGGGCATCTCCATGCCCTCTATGTCAGAAGCACTGCAAAAGGCAAAGGGAAAGCTGATGCCCTTCGGTTGGTGGCATTTGTTGAAGGCACTTAAAATCAAGAAGCCCAAAGTGCTCGACCTGATGCTGGTGGGCGTACTGCCCGAATACCAAAGCAAAGGTGTCAACTCCATCCTTTTCTACGACCTGCTCCCCATCTACATTTCGGAAGGTTACGACTATGTGGAAACCAATCCTGAACTGGAATCGAACGACAAGGTGCAGCAACAGTGGATTTATTTTGAGCGCAGACAGCACAAGCGCAGAAGGTGTTACAAGAAGACAATCAAATGACCACGCACACATAGTGTGAGGACTTGAAACAATGATGGAAGAACTAAACCTAAACAATAATACCCCCGAAGCGAACTATGGCGACGCCAACATCATCACGCTGACAGGTGTTGAACACATCCGCCTCCGTCCAGGCATGTACATTGGCCGTTTGGGCGACGGAAGCCATGCGGAAGACGGCATCTACGTGCTCCTCAAGGAGATAGTCGATAACAGTATCGACGAATTTAAGATGCAAGCCGGAAAGCGCATAGAGGTGGAGGTGCAAAACAACTTGTCCGTCACTGTGCGCGACTATGGCCGAGGGATTCCGCAAGGCAAGATGATTGAAGCCGTATCCATTCTCAACACAGGTGGAAAATACGACTCCAAGGCATTCCAGAAATCCATAGGCCTGAACGGTGTGGGCACCAAGGCGGTGAATGCTCTATCGACTCGCTTCGAAGTGAGGAGTTATCGCGACGGAGTGGTGCGTACAGCCGTGTTTGAGAAAGGAAAACTGGTGGATGACAAGACAGAGAAGACCACTGAAGAGAACGGGACGTTCATCTACTTCGAGCCAGACAACACCCTCTTCCTCAACTACAAGTTCCAGGACGAGTTTGTCAGCAACATGCTGCGCAACTACACCTACTTGAACACTGGCCTGGAAATCTACTACAACGGCAGTCGCATCGTGAGCCGAAACGGACTGAAGGACCTGCTGAAAGACACGATGGACACCCGCCCTCTCTACGACATCATCCACCTGAAAGGCGACGACATAGAGATTGCATTTACGCACACCAACCAGCAATATGGCGAGGAATACCACTCCTTTGTCAACGGGCAGCACACCATCCAGGGAGGCACACACCAGAGTGCTTTCAAGGAGCACATTGCCCGCACCATCAAGGAGTTCTACGGCAAGAACTACGAGTACAGCGATATCCGCTCCGGCATCATCGCTGCCATCGCCATCAATGTGCAGGAACCACAGTTTGAATCGCAAACCAAAATCAAGCTCGGCTCCCTCACCATGGAACCCAACGGAGGCATCAGCGTGAACAAGTTCGTGGGCGACTTCGTGAAAACGGAGGTGGATAACTTTCTCCACAAAAACCTGGACATTGCCGAAATTATTGAAGAGAAAATCAAAGAGAACGAGCGCGACCGCAAGGCCATAGCAGGCGTGACCAAACTGGCTCGCGAACGAGCTAAAAAAGCTAACTTGCACAACCGCAAACTGCGCGACTGCAAAATACACCTCAACGACCCCAAGGGCGACTTGAAGGAGGAAAGCTCCATCTTCATCACCGAGGGCGATTCGGCCAGCGGAAGCATCACCAAAAGCCGCGACGTGATGACCCAAGCCGTCTTCTCCCTACGCGGAAAACCGCTCAACTCCTACGGCCTGACCAAAAAGGTGGTGTATGAGAACGAAGAGTTTAACCTGCTCCAAGCAGCCCTCAACATTGAGGACGGCATCGACGGGCTCCGCTACAACAAGGTCATCGTGGCCACCGATGCCGATGTCGATGGCATGCACATCCGCTTGCTCATGATCACCTTCTTCCTCCAGTTCTTCCCCGAACTCATCCGCACGGGCCACGTCTATATCCTCCAAACTCCCCTCTTCCGCGTGCGCAATCGCAAAAAGCGCATCAAGAAGGCCGTTTTGGAAGAATACATGAAGAATCATCCCGACAGCAAGGGAGACTTCATCACCCTATATTGCTACAATGAAGAAGAGCGCCACAAAGCCATCGAAATGCTAAGTCCCGAGCCTGAAATCACCCGGTTCAAAGGACTGGGCGAAATCTCACCCGACGAGTTCAAGAACTTCATTGGTCCCGACATCCGCCTGGAAACCGTGACGCTGCGCAAAACCGACCAGGTGAAGGAGCTGCTCGAATACTACATGGGCAAGAACACGATGGAGCGCCAAAACTTCATCATCAACAACCTCGTCATTGAAGAAGACAAACCCGAGGAGGACACAGAACTGGCCGAGGAGGATGAATCAGAAGAAAAGGCATCGGAACAGAAAGAATAGCCAAAATGTCTTTCGCCAAACACGAAGAGATAGCCCCTCAAAAATAAACCAATGAGCATGAGCAAGAAAGCCATCTTTGCAGGGAGTTTCGACCCCTTCACCATAGGACACAAAAACATCGTGGATCGCGCCCTACAGAGCGTGGCCGACGAAGTAGTCATTGCCATAGGCATCAATAACGAGAAGAAATGCATGTTCTCGCTCAAAGAACGTCAGCAAGCCATTCGCCAAGTTTATCTGGACGAACCCCGAGTGAGCGTGGAGGCCTACGAGGGGCTGACCACCGACTTTGCCCAAAGGATTGGCGCCGACTATTTGCTGCGAGGGGTGAGAAGCGTGAAGGACTTTGAGTATGAGCGCGATATGGCAGAAGTAAACCATCGGCTCACAGGCATCGAAACCGTCCTGCTCTTCACCGCTCCCGAACTTGCCTGCATCAGTTCAAGCACTGTGCGTGAACTCATTTCATATCACCAAAACGTTAAAAACTATTTGCCATGAACAGAATCATGAAAAAGGCACTCCTCGCCTCCCTTGCATACATCTGCACCCTACCCCTTGCAGCACAACGCGTCAACTCCGACCTCGATGCCCAACTCCGCAAGTTCGTCATCGTAGAAAGTGCCATCAGCCAGCTCTATGTAGATACCGTCAACATAGGCAAAATGACTGAAGATGCCATCCGTGGCATGCTGGCAGAACTCGACCCCCACTCCACCTACACTCCCGCCAAAGAAGTGCAGAGCCTTAACGAACCCCTCAACGGTTCCTTCGAAGGCATCGGCGTACAGTTCAACATGCAGGAGGACACCCTTGTAGTCATCCAGCCCGTCAGCGGAGGCCCTTCCGAAAGGGTCGGAATCCTTGCCGGCGACAAGATTGTCAACGTCAACGACACCGCCATCGCTGGTGTGAAAATGAGCCGCGAGGAAATCATGAAGCGCCTCCGCGGACCCAAAAACACCAAAGTGCGCCTTGGCATCATCCGCCGCGGAGTCAAAGGCATACAGCATTTCACCGTCACTCGCGACAAAATTCCCGTCTATACCATCGATGCCGCCTACATGATTGATTCCACCACCGGCTACATACGCATCAGCAGCTTTGGAAGCACCACCAACACCGAATTTATCAAGGCCTCCACACAGTTACTGGCATCGGGAATGAAAGACCTCATCATCGACCTTCAAGGCAACGGAGGAGGCTATCTGCAAGCCGCAGTTGACCTCTCCAACCAGTTCCTCGACAACAACGAGATGATTGTCTATACAGAGGGACGTGCCACAGGACGACACGAATACCACGCCGAAAAAGGCAAGATGCACATCAACAAAATAGTCATCCTTGTCGATGGATATACGGCTTCGGCAGCTGAAATTCTTTCTGGAGCCATCCAGGACAACGACCGAGGCATCATCGTGGGCCGACGCACCTTTGCCAAAGGACTGGTGCAACGCCCCATCGACCTGCCCGACGGGTCGCTCATCCGGCTCACCGTTGCCCACTATTACAGCCCCATTGGCCGATGCTTCCAAAAGCCCTACGTGAAAGGCGACAAGAAGAAATACGACATGG
Organism: uncultured Bacteroidales bacterium; assembly: GCA_902789725.1. GTDB lineage: Bacteria > Bacteroidota > Bacteroidia > Bacteroidales > Bacteroidaceae > Minthosoma. Next base: position 66,021 of record CADAPC010000015.1, on the reverse strand, counting down.
ACATGCTCGACCGCCTCAACAGCGGCGAACTGATGAGTGCCGACAGCATCCACTTCCCCGACTCGCTCAAATATACCACCCCAGGCGGACGCATCGTCTATGGCGGAGGTGGCATCATGCCCGATGTTTATGTGCCGCTTGACACCACCCTCTACACCCGCCTACACCGCGAACTCTCAGCCAAAAGCTGCATCACCACCACGGTGCTCAAATGGATAGACCTCAACCGCAAGAGCATGATGAAAGAATATGACGTGGAGCAATACCGCAAGGCACGTGCACGCCAAACCGAAGGCAAGACCTTCGAAGCCCAAGACCTCCGCACAGGTTTCGAACGCTTCAAGCAAAGTTTCTCTGTACCCCAAGACATGATGGACATGCTCATCGCCAAGGCCAAGGAAGAAAAGATAGAATACACCGATTCGGCTTTCCAAGCCACTCTCCCACTCCTTCGTGTGCAGATGAAAGCCCTTGTAGCTCGCGACCTCTGGGACATGTCGGAATACTTCGAAATCATCAATCCCACCACCGAAATCTACAAGCAAGGCCTGAAAGCCATCAAGGACGAAGAACTTTTCAGAAACATACGCACCAACTGATATAATAAGTCACAAAACATACGCACCAACCGAAATGATAAGTTACAATGTTGAAGGAGTTCGGATGCCTGCAATCCGCCGACGCGACACCAGCGCTTGGATCAAAGCAGTTGCTGCCACCTATGGCAAGCAAGTAGGCAGCATTGCCTACATCTTCTGCAACGACGACAAAATACTGGAGGTCAACCAACAATACCTCCAGCACGATTACTACACCGACATCATCACCTTCGACTACTGCGAGGACGAGCTCCTCCTGGGACACAAAGACACCATCTCGGGCGACCTCTTCATCAGCCTCGACACCGTGCGCTCCAATGCCGAACAGCAAGGCACCACTTACGATGAAGAACTGCACCGTGTCATCATCCACGGCATTCTTCACCTCTGCGGCATCAACGACAAAGGCCCAGGTGAACGCGAAATCATGGAAGCCGCCGAAAACCGAGCCCTCTCCCTTCTCAAAAAACCATAGGGCTTACACCCCCCATAGGACCTATAAGTCTTATAAGACCCATAGGACCCATAAGACCCATCAAAAAAACTATAACCCCAACCGACAATGAAAATCTTCCAGCACGTAGCCGACATCGGCAACCTCAAACAAGCCCTTGACGAGGCTTTCGAAATTAAACAAAACCGTTACAAATACCAAAAGTTGGGCAAGAACAAAACCGCCATGCTCATCTTCTTCAACAACTCGCTGCGCACACGCCTCTCCACCCAAAAGGCAGCTCTCAACCTCGGCATGAACGTCATCGTGCTCGATGTCAACCAGGGAGCCTGGAAACTGGAAACCGAGCGTGGAGTCATCATGGAGGGCGACAAGAGCGAGCATCTCCTCGAAGCCATCCCCGTCATGGGCTGCTACTGCGACATCATCGGGGTGCGCTCCTTTGCACGCTTCGAGTCGCGCAAGGACGATTACGAAGAGAAAATCCTCAACCAGTTCATCAAATACAGCGGACGCCCCGTCTTCTTCATGGAGAGTGCCACCGTCCATCCTCTCCAGGCTTTTGCCGACCTCATCACCATTGAGGAATACAAAAACAGGACCCTCATCGAACCCAACCCCCTCTTTGGAGGAAAGGCCATCCAGCGCTCCCCCAATCCACGCCCCAAGGTGGTGCTCTCCTGGGCACCCCACCCCAAGGCTTTGCCACAGGCCGTACCCAACTCTTTTGCCGAATGGATGAATGCCGCCGATGTTGACCTGGTAGTCACCCACCCTGAGGGATATGAACTCGACCCACAGTTTGTAGGCGATGCCCATGTGGAATACGACCAAATGAAAGCCTTTGAAGGAGCCGACTTCATTTACGGAAAAAACTGGAGTTGCCCAGGCGTAACCCGCCCCGAAGACTACGGCAAAGTATTAGGCGATTACCACGACTATGCCGACTGGACCATCTCCAACCGACAAATGACAGTAACAAACAATGCATTCTTTATGCACTGTCTGCCCGTGCGCCGCAACATGATTGTGACCGATGATGTAATTGAGGCACCCACCTCCATTGTCATTCCCGAGGCAGCCAACCGTGAAATCTCTGCCACAGTGGTGCTCAAGAGAATTTTGGAAGCATTATAGGACCCATAAGACCCATAGGACCCATAGGACTTATAGGACTCATAAGAAAAAGGCTGCAATCAACTTGCAGCCTTTTTCTTTGCATTTATCATGCACCACGTTCCCAGAATGACAAACGGAATGCTGAGCAACTGCCCCATGTCTAACAGCATGCCTTGCTCAAAATCAACCTGCTCCTTCTTCAAAAACTCGATGAAGAAACGGAAGGTGAATATGGTCACGAGGCAGAAACCGAAATAAAAGCCCGTTCCAGCGGCTATAGGCGACTTTTCCGACGCTCCCTTTACCTTGTACCACCTCCAGTAAATAAACGCCTGAACGGCGAAAATAAACAAGTAAGCAATGGCTTCGTAGAGTTGAGCAGGATGTCGAGGAACAGGCATGCCATCTACCAAAGATTCGCGACTGTGGAAAATAAAAGCCCAAGCAACATCCGTTGTCTTGCCCACTATCTCCGAGTTCATCAAGTTGCCCAAACGGATAAGACTTGCCATCGGAGGCACAGCAATGGCCACGTTGTCCAGCACAGCCCAGGTCTTCACCTTGGTTTTTCGGCAATAAAGAGCCATGCCAACAATCAGTCCTATTGCTCCCCCATGCGAAGCCAAGCCTTCGTAACCCGTAAATTTCCAGTGGCCATCAGGCATCAGGTGGGCAGGAACAAACATCTCGATAAAGCCTGTCAAACTGCCTAAATAGTAAGCAGGCTCATAGAACAAACAATGCCCCAAGCGTGCCCCAATGAGCACTCCCAGGAAACAGTAAAAGAACAAAGGCTCAAATTTCTCGTCTTCAATTCTCTGCTGTTTATAGAGCCGTTGCACAATAAGGTAGGCCACCATGAAGCCTACGCACCAAAGGAGCCCGTACCATCTGACGCTGAAAGAGCCGATGGAGAAGACTTCTACTGAAGGTTGCCAGTCAATAAAAAGTGTGAGCATAATTGGGTGGGGGTTTTGTGGAACTTATATGACCTATGGGACCTATGAGACCCATAGGACCCATAGGACTTATACATTAAACCTAAAGTGCATGATGTCGCCGTCTTGAACCACATAGTCTTTGCCTTCTACACCCAGTTTGCCGGCTTCGCGGACAGCGGCTTCACTGCCATACTTGATGTAATCATCGTACTTGATGACTTCGGCGCGGATAAATCCTTTCTCAAAATCGGTGTGAATCACCCCTGCGCACTGCGGAGCTTTCCACCCTTTCCTCACGGTCCAAGCTTTCACCTCCATTTCACCAGCGGTGATGAAGGTCTGTAAGTTGAGCAACGAATAGATGGCCTTGATGAGGCGGTTGCAACCACTTTCCTCCAAGCCCATATCCTCCAGAAACATCTGCTTCTCTTCGTAGCTTTCCAACTCGGCTATGTCAGCCTCAGTTTGCGCACTGATGACCATCAACTCAGCATTCTCGCCTTTGATGGCTTCGCGCACCCTATCCACGTAGGCATTACCCGTCTTGGCACTTGCATCATCTACGTTGCACACATAAAGCACTGGCTTAGTGGTGAGCAAGAACATGTTTTTAGCAGCCAATGCCTCCTCGTCGTTCTCAGGCTCCACCGTACGGGCGGAAAGCCCCTTCTCAAGAGCCTCCTTGTAACGGAGCAGCAATCCGTACTCTACCTTTGCATCTTTATCGTGACCCACCATGGCCAGCTTCTCCGTCTTCTTCAGGCGCATCTCCACTGTTTCCAGGTCCTTCAGTTGCAATTCCGTATCGATAATCTCCTTGTCCCTGACAGGGTCCACACTCCCATCCACATGCACAATATTGCCATTGTCGAAACAGCGCAACACATGGATGATGGCATCGCACTCGCGAATGTTGCCTAAGAACTGGTTGCCCAGTCCTTCGCCCTTGCTTGCCCCTTTCACCAAACCCGCAATATCGACAATGTCGCACACAGCTGGCACAATCCTGCCCGGATGCACCAACTCTGCCAGTTTCGTCAGTCGCTCGTCGGGCACACTCACCTGACCCAACTGCGCATCAATCGTACAAAAAGGGAAATTAGCAGCCTGTGCTTTCGCACTCGACAAACAATTAAAGAGTGTTGATTTACCCACATTGGGCAAACCCACTATACCTGCTTTCAAAGCCATTTCTTGTCTTTTTTCTTATCAATATTTACAAATTTGGTGCAAAGGTACGATTAAGTGAGAGAAAAACCAAATTTATTTGAGGTTTTCCGAACGTGAGCACCTTCGGCGTCAGCCAAAACCCCCAATTTATGTAGGCATTCCCTACCATTCACCCTTAGGTTACCTCCCATATATGTCCGATTATTCTCCGTTCGTTCTACGTTAGTTGTTCGATAAATGATCGGACAACTATCGAACAACTATCGAACAACTACTAAAGAAACATGGGAGGAAAATTAAGGGAAAAGTTGCCTTGAGTGCTCCTTAGGAAGAGGGAGAACACCCGAACATTAGGGTATGTGGCGGCACCATTATTGGGGGTAAAAAAAATCAAAGACTTTCAAAATCAGACAATGAGAAAGGGTATTTTTCAGCAAATAATGTAAGTTCACAGGATTTTATGTAGCTGATTCGGGGAAAAAGTCGTAACTTTGCAGAAAATTTCAGATCTGTAATTTTATGATTTACTTTTTCAGAACACCAGCGCAGAGCGTGATTGCCACTCAACTCAATCATGAACTCTCTGCTGATGAGACCCGTGAGCTTTGCTGGCTTTATGGCGAAGCTCAACCCGAACACGAGAACAATTTGCAGGGTTACTTTGTAGGCCCACGCCGCGAAATGATTACTCCTTGGAGCACCAACGCCGTGGAAATCACTCAAAACATGGCCATCCAAGGCGTGCAACGCATTGAAGAGTATTTCCCCGTAGAAAGCGAGGATGCCGAGTACGACCCCATGCTGCAACGCATGTACAAGGGCCTGAACCAGGACATCTTCACGGTGAACATTGAACCTGCTCCTATTCTCCACATCGAAAATTTGGAGGAGTACAACGAGCAAGAGGGTTTAGCTCTTTCGCCCGAGGAAATCGAGTACCTGCACAAGGTGGAAGGGCAACTGGGCCGTAAACTGACAGACTCAGAAGTGTTTGGCTTTGCACAAATCAACTCAGAGCACTGCCGCCATAAGATTTTCGGGGGCACCTTCATCATCGATGGGGTGGAGAAGGAGAGTTCCCTCTTCCAAATGATTAAGAAGACCACACAGGAGAATCCCAATAAGATTCTTTCAGCATACAAGGACAACGTAGCATTCAGCCAGGGTCCGGTGGTGGAGCAATTCGCTCCAGCCGACCACTCCACCAGCGACTACTTTGAGGTGAAGGACATCGAGTCGGTGATTTCGCTGAAGGCTGAGACCCACAACTTCCCCACAACCGTAGAGCCCTTCAATGGTGCAGCCACCGGCACGGGCGGCGAGATTCGCGACCGCATGGGCGGCGGTGTAGGCAGCTGGCCAATAGCTGGAACGGCGGTCTATATGACCAGCTACCCGCGCAATGGTGTGGCTCCCTGCCAACCCCACAGCTATGCGAAGTGGACAAAGTCGGACAAAGAAGGTGACATCCGTCCTTGGGAAGAGGTTCTGCCCATTCGGAAATGGCTTTATCAGACTCCCGAGCAGATTCTCATCAAGGCATCGAACGGTGCAAGCGACTTTGGCAACAAGTTTGGCCAGCCACTCATTTGCGGTTCGGTACTCACCTTCGAGCACGAGGAACAGCAGGGTGGGGTGGCAGAACAATACGGCTACGACAAAGTCATCATGCTGGCTGGCGGTGTGGGCTATGGCACCAAGCGCGACTGCTTGAAAGGCACTCCCGAGAAGGGCAACAAGATTGTTGTGGTGGGAGGCGACAACTACCGCATCGGTCTGGGTGGCGGCTCCGTGTCCTCAGTTGACACAGGTCGCTATTCGTCGGGCATCGAGCTGAACGCTGTGCAGCGAGCCAATCCTGAAATGCAGAAGCGAGCCAACAACCTGGTCCGCGCCCTCTGCGAAGAAGAGGTCAACCCCGTGGTGAGCATCCACGACCACGGTTCGGCAGGGCACGTAAACTGCCTCTCTGAACTGGTGGAGGAGTGTGGCGGACTCATCGACATGACAAAACTTCCCATTGGCGACCAGACCCTCTCATCAAAAGAAATCATTGCCAACGAAAGCCAGGAACGCATGGGCTTGCTGATTGACGAGAAACATATAGAACATGTGCGGAAGATTGCCGAGCGCGAGCGTGCACCGCTCTATGTGGTGGGCGAAACGACGGGCGATGCGCATTTCGCCTTTGAGCAAGGCGATGGCGTGCGCCCCTTCGACTTAGACGTGGCTCAGATGTTTGGCCATTCACCCAAGACGGTGATGACGGACGAGACTGTGGAACGGAAGTACGAGGACGTAAGCTATTCCTACAAAGAAATAGAAACCTACTTGGAAAACGTGCTGCAATTGGAGGCTGTGGCCTGCAAGGACTGGCTGACCAACAAAGTGGACCGCTCTGTGACAGGCAAGATTGCCCGCCAGCAATGCCAGGGCGAAATTCAGCTGCCCTTGAGCGACTGTGGCGTGGTGGCCCTCGACTATCGTGGCGAAAAGGGTATTGCCACCGCCATTGGTCATGCACCGCAAGCAGGATTGGCCGACCCCGCTGCAGGCAGTGTGCTCTCAGTAGCCGAGTCGCTCACCAACCTCGTGTGGGCACCCATGGCCGACGGACTCGACTCTGTGAGCCTGTCAGCCAACTGGATGTGGCCCTGCCGTTCGCAAAAGGGCGAGGATGCACGTCTGTATGCAGGTGTGCAAGCACTGAGCGACTTTTGCTGCGCATTGCAAGTGAATGTACCAACAGGCAAGGACTCCCTGTCCATGACCCAGAAATATCCTGACGGGAGTAAAATCATCTCGCCCGGAACGGTCATTGTTTCTTCGGGCGGCGAGGTGAGCGACGTGAAGAAAGTGGTCAGTCCCGTACTTGTTAACGATGCTAACACTACGCTCTACCACATCGACTTTTCGTTCGACAAACTGAGACTGGGTGGTTCTGCCTTTGCTCAAAGCCTTGGCAAAGTGGGCAGCGACGTGCCTACGGTGAAGAATCCGGAGTATTTCCGCGATGCATTCATGGCTGTGCAGGAACTGGTGAAGGAAGGGTTGCTGCTGGCAGGCCACGACATCAGCGCCGGTGGTCTCATCACCACGCTGCTGGAGATGACTTTTGCCAATCAGAAGGGTGGCATCAAGGCCGACCTGAATGGCATAGCAGAAACAGACCCCGTAAAGGTGCTCTTTGCCGAAAACCCAGGTGTGGTGATACAGGTGAAGAACGCTGACAAGCGCGATGTGGAGAAGATATTGAACAACGCAGGCGTAGGGTTTGTGGAGATTGGACACCCCATTGCTGAACGCCAGATTGTGGTGAAGAAAGGCAACCGCAACCGCTATTTCGATATAGACAAGTTGCGCGACATTTGGTACTCCACTTCTTACCGCCTCGACACGAAGCAGTCGTTCAACGGCATGGCCAAGGAACGTTTTGAAAATTACAAGAAACAACCCATCGAACATAAGTTCCCCACCAATTTCACGGGCACCATGGCACAATACGGCATCAGTGCCGACCGTCGCGAACGCACAGGAGTGAAGGCAGCCATCATCCGTGAGAAAGGAACGAATGGCGAGCGCGAAATGGCCTACTCGCTCTATTTGGCTGGCTTCGACGTGAAAGATGTGATGATGACTGACTTGGTGAGTGGCCGAGAGACCTTAGAGGACATCAACATGATTGTGTTCTGCGGCGGTTTCTCCAACTCCGACGTGCTGGGCAGTGCAAAGGGATGGGCAGGTGCCTTCCTCTTCAACCCCAAAGCCAAAGCAGCACTCGACGCATTCTACGCTCGCGAGGACACGCTTTCGCTGGGCATTTGCAACGGTTGCCAGCTGATGGTGGAACTCGGACTCATCAATAACAACCACGCAGTGACCGACGCAAAAGACTATGCGCAGATGCTTCACAACGTGAGTCATAAGTTTGAGAGTGAGTTCGTCACCCTGCAAATTCCAGAGAACAAATCTGTCATGTTCGGTTCGCTGAGCGGCAGCAAGCTAGGCTTGTGGGTGGCTCACGGCGAAGGCAACTTCCGTCTGCCAAAGGCAGAAAGCGACTACCACATCGTGGCTAAGTACAACTACTCAGGCTATCCTGGCAACCCGAATGGTTCCGACTACGACGTGGCGGGCATTGCCTCGGCCGATGGTCGCCATTTGGCCATGATGCCTCACTTGGAGCGAGCCATTTTCCCCTGGCAGCAAGCAAACTATCCATCCAGCCGCAAGGACGACGAAATCACTCCTTGGATGGAAGCATTCGTTAATGCCCGCAAGTGGGTAGAAGCCAAAAAGAAGTAAAGAACGCATGGGCATCTACACCGACATTTTCCTCACCTTTGCCAAAATCGGCAGCTTCACCCTTGGTGGAGGCTATGCGATGGTGCAAATCATGGAGAAGGAAGTGGTCGATAAAAAGCAATGGCTGAGTCATGAGGAGTTTATGGACACACTGGTTGTGGCTCAGAGCACCCCGGGACTCTTTGCCATTGACATGGCATCGCACATAGGGCTGAAACTGAAAGGTGTGAGGGGAGGCATTGTTGGAGCTTTGGCAACAGCCTTGCCTTCCATTGTGGCCATCTTGCTCATTGCCATCTTTTTTCAGACATTTAGAGAAAACATCTATGTGGAGAAAGTGTTTATGGGTGTGCGCCCTTGTGTGGTAGCCCTTATTCTTGCGCCATGTTTCAGCATGGCAAAGAAGGCCAAGCTCAACAAACGTAACTGGTGGATTCCTGTCATCACCGCATTGCTCATCTCTGCATTCGGCATGTCGCCCATTTGGTGCATACTCGCAGCGGGCATTGGCGGATTTATCTATGGGAGAGTAAAGAAATGATATTCGTAGAATTGTTTTATGTGTTTTCGAAAATAGGCATCTTCAATTTCGGAGGTGGCTATGCGATGCTGTCGCTCATCCAGGACGAAGTGGTGAACAAGCATGAGTGGATGACCATCAACGAATTTACGGACATCGTGGCCATCAGCCAATCCACTCCAGGACCCATCGGCATCAACTGCGCCACCTACACGGGCTACACGGCCGTCATCCATGCCGGCTACCCCACATGGGCTGCCGTGTTGGGCGCAGTGCTGGCTTCGTTGAGCGTAATTTGGCTGCCCTTCATCCTGATGGTGAGCATCAGCAAGTTCCTCATCAAGCACCACGAATCGAGAACTGTGAAGAGCGTTTTTGGCACATTACGGCCCGTCATTGTGGGCCTGTTGGCTGCTGCCGCCATCATGCTGATGTCGAAAGAAAACTTCGGCTCTCCATCGGAATCGCCCTTCGTGTTCATCTTGAGCATTATTATCTTCTTGTTCGCCTTTGTGGGGACTAGACTCTATAAGATACATCCCATCCTCATGATTCTGCTCTGCGGATTAGCTGGTTTGTTGATTTATTGACCAAAAGAAGAGAGAGCGATGGCAGAAATGGCAAGGACATACACGTTTGAGAATGGGCTGCGGGTCATTCAGATTGCTTCGCCCACCAACGTGGCATACTGTGGACTCAGCATCGATGCTGGCACACGCGACGAGGAGAGTGGGGAAGAGGGCATGGCTCATTTCTGCGAGCACATGATGTTTAAAGGCACACAGAAGCGCAAAGCCTGGCACATCATCAACCGCATGGAATCGGTGGGAGGCGACCTGAATGCCTACACCAACAAGGAGGAGACGGTGGTGTATGCCGCTTTCATGAAGGAGCATTTTGCCCGGGCAGCAGAACTCATTTTCGACATTGTGTTTCACAGCACTTTCCCACAACACGAGATAGACAAGGAGTGCGAGGTGATTGTAGATGAGATAGAAAGTTACAACGACACACCGGCCGACCTCATCTACGACCATTTCGAGGATCTCATCTACGAGGGGCATGCGTTGGGACACGACATCCTTGGCACAGCCGAGAATGTGAGAAGATTCCGCACAGAGGATGCGCTGCGATTCGTCCAAAGGCTATACAGGCCAGAGAAAATGGTGTTCTTTTTATACGGAAACGTGCCTTTTGAAAAGACTATCAAGGTACTGATGCCTTTGGTGGCAGAGATTAGAAATTGCGGAAGGAAGCATACCAAGGCAAAAAATGAAAAGATTGAAAACAAGAGTAGGGTAGTGGAGGAAGAACAGAGCACCCACCAGGCACACGTGATGATTGGCAGGGCTGCCTACGGCTCAAAGGATGACAAGCGCATAGCCCTCTATTTCCTCAACAACATCCTTGGTGGGCCAGGCATGAACTCGAGGCTGAACATTGCACTGAGGGAACACAAGGGTCTGGTATATACGGTGGAGAGTACACTCACCAATTACACCGACACTTCCACCTGGGCCATCTATTTTGGCTGCGATGCGGAAGACGTGGACAAGTGCCTGAAGACAGTGCGGCAAGAACTGGACGCACTGATGAACACGCCGCTGACTGAGCGACAGTTTCAGGCATCGCTGAAGCAAATAAAAGGGCAAATTGGCGTGGCTTGCGACAACTTTGAAAACTATGCCCTCGACATGGCAAAGTCTTTTTTGCACTACAACAAGTTTGAGGGAATGAATGATACGATTGAACACCTACAGAAACTCACTCCTCAGCTCCTGCAGGAAGTGGCAAAAGAGGTGTTTGACGAAAAAGGTTTAACAACATTGATTTTCAGATAATGAGAAAAGTAATAGGAATCGGAGAGACCATTCTCGACATCATCTTCAAAAACGAACAACCTACGGCCGCAGTGCCAGGTGGTTCCACCTTCAACGGCGTCATCTCTTTGGGAAGGATGGGCGTACCCGTCACCATGATTACAGAGACTGGCAACGACCGCGTGGGCAGAACCATCAAGCAGTTCATGGAGGACAATGGCATCGACAGCACCCACGTGTGCATGTACAAAGATGGTCGCACCGCCATTTCGCTGGCTTTCCTGAACGAGCGGAACGATGCTGAATACACTTTTTACAAAGACTATCCTAATGCCCGTCTGGATGTGGAATGGCCCGAGGTGAACAAGGATGACATCGTGATGATGGGGTCGTATTTTGTGTTGAACCCTGTGTTGCGAAACAAAGTAAAAGAATTTCTTGAATATGCTTCGAAACAAGAAGCACTCATCTACTACGACATCAATTTCCGTTCCTCACACGCATCGGAAGCCATCAAGCTCTATTCCACCATTTTGGAAAACTTTGAATATGCCAGCATTGTGCGCGGCTCCACCGAAGACTTCCAGAACATGTTCCAGCTGACCGACCCCGAGAAGGCTTACAAGCAAGAAGTGTTTTACCACTGCAAGCAAATGATTTCCACCGATGCCGAAAGTGACATCTGCCTCTTCTCGCCCAGTGTCAACAAAAAATATAAAGTCAACAAGATTAAAACAGTATCCACCATTGGGGCGGGCGACAATTTCAATGCCGGCATCGTTTTCGGATTGATGCAGGAAGGCATTGGTCGTGACGACATAGCCACCCTCACTGAACAACAATGGGACCACATCATTACCCATGGCATAGCTTTTGCAACAGAAGTTTGCCAAAGCCTCAACAACTCAATTAGTAAAGAATTTGCAACTCATTATGGAAGAAAGTAACAACAAACAAGAAACTATGGACAACGAAATGTCTATCACAAAAGAACAACCTGTGGTGGATGCCTTCAAGGCAACCGACACAACTTTCGAGGCACTCGGTGTATCGGGTGAAATCCTGAAAGCCATCCAAGAGATGGGCTATGTGACTCCTATGCCTGTGCAGGAAAAGGTGATACCCTACCTGCTTGGCCATAACAACGACGTGGTTGCCTTGGCTCAAACGGGCACAGGAAAGACTGCTGCATACGGCCTGCCTGTATTGCAAAAAATCGACACCTCACGCAGCGAAGTACAGGCCATCATCATGGCTCCCACACGAGAGCTGTGCCTTCAAATCACCGACGACTTGAAGGACTACTCCAAATACATCAAGGGGCTGCATGTACTGGCTGTTTATGGCGGCGCAAGCATTGAACCACAGATTCGGGCACTGAAGAAAGGAGTGCAGGTGATTGTTGCCACACCTGGTCGTCTGGTTGACCTCATGGAACGCAAAGTGGCCAAACTGGGCACGGTGGAGAATGTGGTGCTGGACGAGGCCGACGAAATGCTCAACATGGGTTTTTCAGAGAGCATCGACACTATCCTTGCGGGAGTACCTGCTGAACGCAACACACTGCTCTTCTCAGCCACAATGAGCAAGGAAATTGAACGCATATCGAAGAATTATCTGCACGATGCAAAGGAAATTGTGGTGGGCAGCCGCAACGAAGGCGCAGAACACGTGAACCACATTTACTATATGGTGAGCGCACGCGACAAATATAACGCCCTCAAACGTGTGGCCGATTATTATCCGGAAATCTATGCCATCATCTTCTGCCGCACCCGAATGGAGACACAAGAAATTGCCGACAAGCTCATCCGCGATGGTTACAATGCCGAATCGCTGCACGGAGAACTGTCGCAGGCTCAGCGCGACTTGACCATGCAGAAGTTCCGCCAGCACCGCATACAGCTGCTGGTGGCCACCGATGTGGCAGCACGTGGCTTGGATGTGGACGAACTCACCCACGTCATTAATTACGGATTGCCCGACGACATTGAGAGCTACACGCACCGTTCGGGCAGAACGGGACGCGCGGGACGTTCAGGCACTTCTATCTCCATCATCCATGTGAAGGAGAAACGGAAAGTGCGCGACATTGAGAATCAGATTAAGAAAAAGTTCGTACCTGGCATCCTACCGACAGGACAGGAAATCTGCGCCAAGCAACTCTACAAAGTGATTGATGACATCGAGAAGGTGGAAGTGGATGAAGAGGAGATTGCCCCATTCCTTCCCGAGGTGTATCGCAAGTTCGACATGATGGAGAAGGAAGACCTCATCAAACGCATGGTGTCGATGGAGTTCAACACTTTCCTCAACTACTATAAAAATGCGCCTGAAATCGTTCAGCCATCTGAAAAAGGCGATCGCAAAAATGACCATGGCGAAGGGGGCGAGAAGCGCACTCGCGGAGAGCGTCGAAGCCGCGGAGGAGAACGCACCCGCACGGCCGAAGCTGGCTACACGCGCTTGTTCATCAATCTGGGCAAGAAAGATGGCATCACCCCCAAGGTGTTCATGGGCTTCATCAACCGAGTGTCGCAGGGACAGCACATCGACCTTGGGCGCATCGACCTCATGCAAAACTTCTCTTTCTTCGAAGTGCCAGAAGGACAGGCAAAGACTGTATTGAACGTGCTCAGCGGTACAGATTTCGATGGCAGAAAGGTGAATGTGGAAGTGACCGACCAAGCAGAGGGACAACGGGGAGGTGAAAAAAAGCGCAGCACGAAAGAAGAAGGCGGATTCCGCTCTGTAAGGGGCGAGCGCACCCGCAGCAAGGAGAATGCCCACGGACGGAAGGAAAGTCGCTCCTACGGCGAGAAGAAAAGTAAAAAAGGTAGCGGAGTCATTCGCGGGGCTGCAGCAAAGCCTCAGCGCGAGGAAAAAGAGCATCGTGAAGACCATACACCCAAAGGTGCTGCCGCTTGGGCCAAGTTCTTTGAAGGACAGGTTGAATCGCAGCCATTCTACGAAAGCTTCAAGAAGAAAAAGAAGAAATAAAAATAACGTTAATGTGGGGCGGTTCACCCGCCCCATTTATTCATTTTACACATGGAAAACTATAAGTGGCTAAACGACTATGAGCGCATCAACAACAGCTTTAGCACCCACCACACACAGCCAGTCATAGGCATCACAGGCAATTTCGACAAGGAAACCTGCACACTGGCTGAAGGCTACTACCAGTCAGTGCTCAAAGCTGGGGGAATCCCTTTCATCATCCCTCCTTTTTTCGAGACCGACCGTCTTGAGGCATTACTCGACCGTCTTGACGGCATCCTCTTCAGCGGCGGTGGCGACATCAACCCATTGTTACTGGGAGAAGAACCCATAAAGGAATTGCACAGCATTACTTCTGTGCGCGACAGGCAAGAATTGCTGCTGGCCCGTTTGGCCTATGACCGCCAGATTCCGATGTTGGGCATCTGCAAAGGCATTCAAGTCATCAACGCTGCTCTGGGAGGAACGAACTATCAGGACATCCACACGCAGATGGAAGGGGTGCGCATCAAGCATTCGCAAGATGAAGACAGACGATACCCTTCCCACACAGTGAACCTGACGAAGGGCACCATCCTTGCCTCGCTTTTCGAAGAGGCAGAATTGGCTGTCAATTCTTTCCATCATCAAGCCTGCAAAGAACTGGCACCCGGGTTGACAGTCAGTGCCACCAGCACCGATGGAGTAATTGAAGCTGTGGAAAGCAGCGAGTTCAAGTCCATCCTTGCCGTGCAATGGCACCCAGAGACGTATATCTTACGCAACAGCAAGGAAATGCTTCCTATTTTTGAGTGGATGGTAAAGGAAAGCACTGAGTTCAGAACAGCAAAGAGGCTGCACAACAAGATGCTTACCCTCGACAGCCACTGCGACACACCCATGTTCTTCAACCAAAGCATCAACTTCGCTTCACGCGACCCTAAAATACTGGTGGACCTCCATAAAATGACTGAGGGACACCTCGATTCCACCATCATGGTGGCCTATCTGGAACAGCAAGAACGCGATGAGGCCTCTTTGGAAAATGCTACTGCGAAAGCGAATCAGATTCTTACTCAAATAGAAGAAATGGTAGCTAAGAACTGCACAGCCGTTGATATTGCCTACACACCCGACGACCTCTGGCACCTGAAATCGCAGGGCAAGAAAGCCATCATGTTAGGTATAGAAAACGGCTATGCGATTGGCAAGGACATTCGCAACGTGGAGGCTTTCCGCAATAGGGGAGTGGTGTATATGACACTTTGCCACAATGGCGACAACGACATTTGCGACTCTGCCCGAGGACATCACGAGCATGGCGGAGTAAGCGAATTTGGGACACAGGTCATCCAGGAGATGAACCGCATTGGCATGATGGTGGATCTGAGCCATGCGAGTGAAGAAAGTTTCTACGATGCTCTTCGGCTAAGTAAGACCCCCATTGTGTGCAGCCATTCCTCAGCACGTACGTTGTGCGACCACCCCCGCAATTTGACCGATGCCCAAATGCGTGCACTTGCCGATGCAGGCGGTGTGGCGCAAGTGACCCTCTACCACGGTTTTTTAGTGAAGGATTCCACCGATTTCAACCCACAGAACCAGCTCCGCTCATTTGCCTCCGATGCATCAAACGTGAGAGAAGCCACCATCCTCGATGCCATTGAACACCTGAACCACATGGTCAATGTGATGGGCATTGAACATGTGGGCATCGGCACAGACTTCGATGGCGACGGTGGCATACGCGGTTGTGCATCGGCCAGCGAACTTATTAACTTCACCCGCCGCTTGCTGCGCGAACGCTACTCCGAAGAACAGATTCAGATGATTTGGGGCGGCAATTTTCTGCGGGTGATGAGGGAGGTTCAAGCGTATAAAGGGTAGGTTTTCCGCAGAAAATAATAGAAAGCCAACCGAGATTTCCGAAATTAATAAACACAGTAATCTCTATATTAATGCGCATTGCCTTTGGGGACAATGCGCATTAATATAGAGATTACTTCCTTTTCTGTCAAAAAACTACTTCAAGCTCCACTCAAACACACCAGCACTGTAGTCGCCTTGTACTATTTCTAGCTTCACGGCTGTTGTCTTAACGGGGTCGAAGTTAACAATATTGGCAGCACCCTTAACAGTGCTATACTCTGTGGGATTCTTCACTTCAGCCCACTCGCCAGCATCGGTCTTGTAATAGAGCTTCCAGCTGTCGGGCACACGACAACCGCCCCAAGGGCCATCGTCGAACCAATAAACAGTGGAAGTGCTGATGGTTTCGGGCTGCTTGAACTCATAAGAAAGCCATTCAGTCGAGTTCTTGGCGGGCCACCAGTGGGTGTATGGCACAGAGCGGTCGGTGCCGTCGGCTGGCACCAGGCGGTCGTTGATGGAAGTGAGGGCTGGCAAACCACGTTTGCTGGCACTAATCTTACTCTCCGATGCGATGGAGGCTGGCAGAGCAGGAGTGGTGGCATTGAGATCTTGTGGAATCCAAACCGTCATCTTGCCAGCTCCACGATGAGCCCAAGCATAATATGGAATGAGTACAAGGCGCTCGTCCTTCGTTTGGAGTTTTCCTTTCGTGTCGAAATTGAGCGTCTGAGCATCAGTAGTGAGGGTCTGCACGTTGGTACTCATAATTTCCTTGTTGCCAAGGGTGAACTGAGGTTCTTGATTGATGAGCACTGAGAGGACATCGCACTGGTTGTCTGGCCATTCGGCGCAATAGACAATAGGTCCGCGCTCCACTGCCACACGTCCCTTGTCGGCTGCCACTTGCCCGTTGGCACGCACCACGCGAGGCTCCATGTCGAAGTGGATTTCCACCTTGTCGCCTTTCTTCCACTGGCGATCAATGACGAAGTAGCCTTGCTGAAGCTCGCTCTTCACCTCCTGACCGTTCACCTTGATAATGTAGCCCAGGCGCTTGCCGTCAGCGTATGTGTAGAGGTTGCTGGGCACCACTTCACCCTTCACCCAACCTGGAATGCGGATGTTGAGCGCATACTTACCTGCCCCATTGTCTATCTTCAGCGCTACATCGCCATCCCAAGGATAGTTGGTTTGCTGCGTGAGGGTGACAGCTGTCTTTCCCACCTTCACGTTCACTGTGTTGGAATTGAAAAGGTTGATGTAGAGTCCGTTGTCCTTTACTGCATAGATATATTGCGGCAAAGAAGGAATGAAGCGAGCCGCATTGGAGGGACAGCATGCACAGCCAAACCATTCCTGACGCTGGTGCTGACCCATGCTCTGCAGCGGGTTGGGATAGAAGAATTTGCCACCATCAATGGAGATGCCTGAAATGACACCATTGTAGAGCGAACGCTCCAAAGCATCATAATATTTAGATTCGCCATGCAGAAGGAAGAGACGGTAGTTGAGATATACCTGAGCAATGGCAGCACAAGTTTCGCAGTAAGCCGACATGTTTGGCAGCTCGTAATTGGCTCCAAATGCCTCACCGCTGGCTGTTGCACCCACACCACCAGTGATGTAGTACTTCTTGGTGACAATGTTTTCCCAAATGCGGTCA
Organism: uncultured Bacteroidales bacterium; assembly: GCA_902789725.1. Lineage (GTDB taxonomy): Bacteria > Bacteroidota > Bacteroidia > Bacteroidales > Bacteroidaceae > Minthosoma. The sequence continues at coordinate 48,579 of CADAPC010000015.1, read as the reverse complement.
ATGGCATCGATATAGCTCTTGTCACCAGTGAGGGCTGCCACATCAGCCATACCTGCATACATGTAACCTGCACGCACTGCATGTCCTACAGCCTCGCTCTGCTCCAGCACGGGCTGGTGGCTCTGGCTATAGTCGCTCAGCGAGTGGAAATAACCGCCCGCATCGTAGAGTCCGTTACGTGTCTGCTTCCAAGCTGGGTCTTTCTTGCCACGCTTGTCGAGAAAGAACTTGGCTTGATCCAAATATTTCTTGTCGCCAGTGGCAATATAGAGTTTTGCCAACCCCATTTCTGCAATTTGGTGACCAGGCACCACACTTGCCTGTCCTGGCTTGTCTCCCACTTCCCGGCACACACAGTCGGCATATTTGATGGCTACGTTAAGGAAATTCTTCTTGCCAGTGGCATAATAGTGTGCTACAGCAGCCTCGCAAAGGTGACCCAGGTTGTAGAACTCGTGGCTGAGGTCTTCCACACGTTCCCAACGTTTGCCTCCAGCCCATTCATGGGGGTGTTCTGGATTCTGAGTACGCGAGGTGTAAAGATAACCGTCGGGTTCCTGACCTGAAGCGATGACAGCAATGACGCTATCCACATACTTGTCTAAACGACCTCCCTTGAACTTTGCGTTGGGATAGGTCTGCAACAGGTAGCTGGCTCCTTCAATGGTCTTGTAGGGGTCGGTGTCGTCAAACGAGTAAGTACCCCGCTTTATTTCAAACACCTTCGAAGGGTCTTTCAAGTGCTGGGCAGCATTGCTGAAATTGGTGTAGCGGCCCGTCTCCTCACTCTTTGAGAAAGCGAGTGGAATGGTCACATCTTGGCTGGCCTGTAAGCGCTGCCCCCAGAAAGTGTTCTGAGCAACCTTTACCTTGGTGAAAGGCACTTGAGTGATGGGGTAGCCACCATTCTTGTCTTGGGCTACCAGCGTGACAGCCGATACTGCTGCCAGCGTCATAACGAGAAGTCTTTTCATTAAATATATAGGTTTTTAGTTGGTTATTTAATCCTTTCTTCAGATGAGATTGCAAAGGTAAGGAAATAAAGTGAAAGGGAAAAAGAAAAACAAAATAAAATTCTTTTTTGGACTTCTGTGATAGTTTTTGGATTTTTTTGCATTGTCCCATCACCCATTCTCGCTGCATATTTGGATTATGCTCTTGTATTTTACAAAGAGACATATAAGATGATGAAATATAATGTAAGGGGGCAAATAGCAAATAGTTCGTCTGTTTTTTGGTCATAATGAAAAGAAAACGTACCTTTGCAAAATCAAAGTGTCAGCGGACAAGGCCGTTTGCTGACAAAAAGCGTTTTTTATAGGTTCTATCAATCGGCTTGAGCTTGTTGGTGGAACATATTTTAAGAGTAAAAGAGAGAACATAAACATAAAGGCTTATGGCAGAAAAATTGGAAGTGAAGGAACTCGCTGAAGTGGCGGTTCGCTTTTCAGGTGATTCTGGCGACGGCATGCAGTTGGCCGGAAACATCTTCTCCACAGTGTCAGCCACTGTGGGTAACAGTATCAGTACTTTCCCCGACTATCCAGCCGACATCCGAGCCCCGCAAGGCTCGCTGACAGGTGTGAGCGGCTTTCAGGTGCACATCGGCGCAGAAATGGTCTATACTCCAGGCGACAAATGCGACGTACTGGTGGCAATGAATGCGGCAGCACTGAAGACACAATACAAGTTTGCCAAGCCAGGAGCTTCCATCATCATCGACACAGACTCCTTCCAGGCTACCGACTTGAAGAAGGCGGCATTTGCCACTGAGGACTATCTGGGTGAGATGGGCATCGACCCTGACCGTGTGATTGCCTGCCCCATTACTACGATGGTGAAGAATTGTCTGGCCGACTCAGGAATGGACGTGAAGTCGATACTCAAGTGTCGCAACATGTTCGCCCTCGGTCTGGTTTGCTGGCTCTTCGACCGTGACCTCAACATCGCCTTCAACTTCCTCAAGGAGAAGTTTGCCAAGAAGCCAGGTGTAGCAGAAGCCAACATCAAGGTGATTCAGGCCGGCTACGACTACGGACACAACACCCACAGCAGCGTGACTAACGTCTATCGCATCGAAACCAAACACAAAGTGCCAGGCCGTTATATGGACATCACAGGCAATAAGGCCACTGCCTACGGCTTCATTGCTGCCGCTGAAAAAGCTGGCCTGAAGCTCTACTTAGGCTCCTATCCCATCACCCCTGCCACCGATGTGCTGCACGAACTCTCCAAACACAAGTCGCTGGGTGTCACTACGGTGCAGTGTGAGGATGAGATTGCAGGCTGTGCTTCAGCTGTAGGCGCATCCTTTGCAGGAGCATTAGGTGTAACTTCCACTTCGGGTCCAGGCATCTGTTTGAAGAGCGAGGCCATGAACCTGGCCGTCATCATGGAACTGCCACTCGTAGTACTCGACGTGCAGCGAGGTGGACCAGCTACGGGTCTTCCCACAAAGTCTGAGCAGACAGACCTTCTGCAAGCGCTCTTCGGACGTAACGGCGAGAGCCCAATGCCTGTCATTGCAGCCACCTCACCAACCGACTGTTTCGATGCAGCCTATGCTGCTGCCAAGATGGCACTCGAACACATGACCCCTGTCATCCTCATGACAGATGCTTACGTGGCCAACGGTTCGGCTGCGTTCAAGCTTCCTAACCTCAATGACTATCCAGCCATCAACCCACCTTACGTGCCAGAAGATCTGAAGGGTCAGTGGGCACCTTATCTCCGCAACCCCGAAACAGGTGTACGCTACTGGGCTGTGCCTGGACGCGAAGGTTTCCAGCACATTCTGGGCGGATTGGAGAAGGACAACAAAACAGGAGCCATCTCTACCGACCCTGAAAACCACGACCTCATGACCCGTCTGCGCAAGGCGAAGATTGACAAAATTCAAGTGCCCGACCTTGAGGTGCTGGGCGACAAGGACGATGCCGACCTCCTCATCGTAGGCTTTGGTGGCACTTTCGGACACCTCCACGCTGCGATGGACGAACTGCGCGCCCAAGGCAAGAAGGTGGCACTAGCTCACTTCAAGTATATCAATCCTCTGCCCAAAAACACAGCCGATGTGCTCAGCAAGTACAAAAAGGTTGTGGTGGCCGAACAAAACATGGGTCAGCTCGCCGGATGGCTCCGCATGAAAGTCGATCACTTCACCCCCTACCAGTTCAACCAAGTCAAAGGACAACCCTTTGTCATTTCCGAACTCATCGAGGCATTCAACGCAATCATCAACAAATAAAAGAAAGGACATACACTATGGCATATACAGCACAAGATTATAAAAAAGGACAGCCAAGATGGTGTCCTGGATGTGGTGACCACTTCTTCCTTGCCTCGCTCCACAAGGCAATGGCTGAGATTGGTGTGGAACCATGGAACACAGCCGTGATTTCAGGTATTGGTTGTTCCAGCCGTCTGCCACACTATATGGCAACCTATGGCATGAACACCATTCATGGACGCGCTGCCGCTATTGCAACTGGATGCAAGGTGGCTAATCCCAACTTGACGGTGTGGCAGGTAAGCGGTGACGGCGATGGACTTGCCATAGGCGGCAACCATTTCATCCACGCCAATCGTCGTAACATCAACCTCAACATGATTTTGCTGAACAACCGCATCTATGGTCTGACAAAAGGTCAGTATTCACCCACTTCTCCCCGTGGATTCGTGTCCAAGTCCAGCCCCTACGGCACAGTAGAAGACCCCTTCCGCCCAGCCGAACTCTGCTTTGGCGCACGCGGTCATTTCTTCGCACGTGCAGTTGCTACGGATGCTCCTGGCACTGTGGACATTCTGAAGGCTGCTTACCACCACAAGGGAGCTGCTGTATGCGAGATTTTACAAAACTGTGTTATCTTCAACAACGGCACACACGACGCTGTCTATTCGAAAGAAGGGCGTGCTAAGAACGCCATTTACGTAGAGCATGGAAAACCCCTCATCTTTGGTGAAAACTGCGAGTATGGACTCATGCAGGAGGGTTTTGGCCTGAAAGTGGTGAAACTGGGCGAGAACGGCATCACGGAGAAGGACATTCTGGTGCATGATGCTCACCAAGAGGACAACACGCTCCAGTTGAAACTTGCCCTGATGGGCAATGGCGATGGATTCCCTGTGGCATTAGGTGTCATTCGCGATGTAGATGCTCCCACCTACGACGATTGTGTCACAGCACAGATTGAAGAAGTGAAAGCGCAGAAAAAGTACCACAACTTTGCCGAATTGCTTGAAACCAATGACATTTGGGAAGTGAAATAAGGATAACCTCAGCACATAAAAAGGGAGAGAGGAAGGATACACACCTTTCCTCTCTCCCTTTTTATAAAATATGTACAAATAACATTTTTTCAGCTGATGCTTTCTAAATACTTACAGTAAATGCGGATGGCTGTCTCCACCATGCGGATGCAGGGACGCTTCTTGTAGTACTCATCTGTACGAGGTTCAGGAGTGGCTACAATCTTTATCTCAGGAATGGTTCCATCTGTCCGTTGTTTATTAAGCCCGAGGAGTTCTTTACAAATCAGGGAACCCGTCTCTGCCTTGAAATCGGCAGCCAACTTCTGCACCACCTCATAGTTCTGTTTTTTCAGCTCTTGGTTAGGATAATCACCCTTCACTTCCAGGCCTGCCAGCATAAACATGCCGCAAGCCGTTCCGCAAGTTTCACGCATGCGCCCAATTCCTCCGCCAAACGAACCTGAGATGTGTGCCGCAAAAGCCTCTTCCAACCCATAGAGGTCGGCAAAAGCCAACACCACGGATTGGGCACAGTTATACCCTTGCTTGAAGTAAGCTACTCCTCGCGCCACCCTTTCGTCTGCAGTCATCATTTCTTCATTACTGATTGAAGAGCAAAAAAGTTTTTATTAATAACTTACAAAGTAACTTTGGTTATGCCGAGCTGAAGACTCACTTTTCACTCTTCACTCTCTACTCTTATCTTTCACCTGTTCTTATACATATCGTCGTAGTACTTCTCGTAGTCTCCGCTAGTGATGTTATCCATCCAAGCCTCATTCTCCAAGTACCACTTCACCGTCTTCTCAATGCCCTCCTCAAATTGCAAAGAGGGCTCCCAACCCAGTTCCTTCTGCAACTTACGCGAGTCGATAGCATAGCGGGCATCGTGTCCCAAGCGGTCTGTTACGTAAGTGATGAGGTCGAGGTCAGCACCTTCAGGACGCCCTAAGAGTCGATCTACCGTCTTGATGACCACCTTGATGATGTCGATGTTCTTCCACTCATTGAAACCGCCAATGTTGTATGTCTCAGCCACTTTGCCGTTGTGAAAAATGGTGTCGATGGCACGCGCATGATCCACCACATAGAGCCAATCGCGCACGTTCTCGCCTTTGCCATACACAGGGAGTGGCTTACGGTGGCGAATGTTGTTGATGAACAGCGGAATCAGCTTCTCTGGAAACTGATAAGGTCCGTAGTTGTTCGAGCAATTGGTCACGATGGTAGGCATGCCGTAGGTGTCGTGATAAGCTCGCACAAAGTGATCGCTCGAGGCTTTCGAGGCACTGTAGGGAGAGTGAGGATTATATTTTGTGGTTTCCAAGAAGAAGTCCTCGCCATAAGCAGCATGATGTTCGCTGCTGGAGGCCGTAGTGGTGAAGGGACTTATCACACCCTCAGGGTGAGTCAGTTTCAACGCTCCATACACCTCGTCAGTGGAGATGTGGTAAAACCGTTTGCCCTCATACTTCTCAGGCAGGCTTTCCCAGTAAAGCTTGGCAGCTTGCAGCAGCGAGAGAGTGCCCATCACATTGGTGCGAGCAAAAGTAAACGGATCTTTGATGGAGCGATCCACATGGCTTTCAGCAGCCAAATGGATGATGCCATCAATCTTTTCGTCCTGCATCAGGTGGTAAAAACCTTCAAAGTCGCAGATGTCCATCTTGACGAATTTATAGTTCGGTTTGTCCTCGATGTCCTTCAGGTTGGCGAGGTTGCCAGCGTAGGTCAACTTGTCGAGGTTGATGATTTTGTACTCAGGATACTTGTTCACAAAGAGGCGAACCACATGGCTTCCAATAAAGCCAGCACCACCAGTAATGACAATGTTTCTTTTAAATTCCATAATAATTTTGTACTATTCCTTTTTTACAATTTGTCTGCAAAGTTACACATTTTGTTCGAAATGAGAAATATGAATGATGGAAAAACATGCGTTCTTCCCCTCCTTCTGACTACTTGCCCACATTTTTACTGAAAATTCCGTACAAAACAGGCCTCAATACGAACCTCAAGTTCGCCGGAGGCATCAGATAGCAAGGAGTTAGTTCAGAGTATCCATAAGGTAACAACCAAGTACCGAACAAATGGACACGAGATACTACAGAAAAACTATAGAGGCAAGGTACGGGAAAGAGGGGAAATCACGTCCGACAATAAAACTGAAAAAACATTTCTAATTTGTATTGTGCTCACTTAATCGTACCTTTGGCTAACGCCGAAAGTACTCACGTTCGGAAAATCTCAAATAAATTTGTTTTTTCTCTCACTTAATCGTACCTTTCCTCTACAGAAAATGAAATTTCTTTATCTCAAATGGCTTACAATTCCCAAATTTTATCTAATTTTGCACAAGATATCAATTTCTTAAGGAAGAAATCATGAAAATACTGATTTTGAATGGCCCCAATCTGAACTTGCTGGGCAAAAGAGAACCTGGCATTTACGGCAGTCGAGGCTTTGAGGACTACTTGGCGGAACTGAAAATTCTGTTTCCAGAGGTGGAACTGAGTTACTACCAGTCGAACCATGAGGGGGACTTGATTGACAAAATTCATGATGTGGGTTTTGAATGGGACGGTATTGTACTGAATGCTGGGGCTTACACGCACACGAGCATTGCCTTGCAGGATGCTATCAGAGGGGTGAACACGCCTGTGGTGGAGGTGCACATTTCAAATGTACACCAACGAGAGGAGTTTCGTCATCACTCCATGATTAGTTGTGCCTGTGTGGGGGTGATTTGTGGCTTCGGATTAGACAGTTACCGACTGGCTATTGAAGCACTGAAGACCCTCACCTCTCCCTCCCAGCAAAAGGGGAATAAAATAGTTGCCAAAAAGAAAGAGGAAAATAATAAATAAGAACTCTGCCAATGGAAAAGAAGAATGTACAAAGTGACAGTTCCCTCCCTGTTGAGAGGATAGGAAGAGGACCTCTATTAGACGAGTACATTCTCCATCACATTGATAAGGAGAGTGACTACATGCACCGCTTGTGGAGAGCTACGCAGCTGCATCTGCTTTATGGGCGAATGGCAAGTGGACATTTGCAGGGACGAATACTGAAAATGCTGGTAGGGATGATTCGCCCACGACTGGTGGTGGAAATAGGCACTTATTCGGGATATTCAGGTTTGTGCATCGCTGAAGGATTGCCAGAAGGTGGTCACCTGCACACAATTGAGATTAATGATGAGCAGGAGGATTTCACATTGCCGTGGTTTCAGAACTCGCCGTGGGCCGACTGCATCACCATGCATATTGGCGATGCGATGGAGGTAATACCGAGGCTGGGCTTGCAGTTTGACTTGGCATTTATTGATGGTGACAAACGAAAATATGTGGACTACTATGAGGTGGTGATGAAGCATCTGAACGTTGGAGGCTACATCTTGGCTGACAACACGCTGTGGGATGGACATGTGTTGGAGACAGAAACGCATGATGCACAGACGCTCGGAATCCAAGCATTTAACGACCTCGTAGCACAGGACATGAGAGTGGAAAAAGTGATATTGCCCTTACGAGATGGACTGACAGTGATGAGAAAATTAAAAGATTAAAAGATAAAGGTTAATAATTAAAAGATTAAAAAGCGTGGAAACAACAAGACAAAATAAAATTGCTCGGCTTATTCAGAAGGACTTGAGCAACATTTTTCAGGCACAAACAAGGCAGACCAGAAATCTGCTGGTTAGCGTGAGTGTGGTACGAATCAGCCCAGACTTGAGTGTGGCAAAGGCCTACTTAAGCATTTTCCCTTCAGAGAGGTCGCAAGAAGTGCTGCAAAACATCAACGAGCATGCTTCTGAAATTCGTTATGAACTGGGAAAATTAGAGCGTCACCAGCTGCGCATCATTCCGGAATTAAAATTTTTCCTTGATGATTCGCTGGACTATATGGACCACATTGATGAATTGCTCAACCAGTGATATTGAACGATGTCGCATGGGTGGAAAATTGCCTCACTCGTCCTTGAAACAAAGATATGAATTTCCCTTTCTACATAGCAAAGCGTTATCTGCTATCAAAAAAATCGCACAATGCCATCAACATCATCTCAGGTGTGTCGGTGTGTGGTGTGTCAATTGCAACGGCTGCATTGGTGTGCATCTTGTCGGTGTTCAATGGTTTTCAGGACATGGTGGCAGGGTTATTCACTTCGTTCGACCCACAACTGAAAGTAGTTCCGACCGAAGGGAAATGGATTCCCGCTGATGTTGAAGGATTGGAAAAGCTGAAGAAGAACCCCGATGTGGAGGTCTATACTGAGACAGTGGAAGAACAAGCGTTGTTGGTGATGAACAACCGCCAGGTGATGGCCACAGTGAAAGGTGTGGAAGACAATTTTGAAGAACTGACGAGCTTTGACAATATCTTGATAGGTGATGGAGTGTTTGAACTGCATGCCGACGTTATTGATTATGGCATTTTAGGTGCCAACCTGCTGATGCAATTAGGATTACCAACCGATTTTTCAGAACCAATTCAAGTGTTTGCCCCCCGAAAAGGAGAACGCATTGACCTAAGCAATCCACGTGAAAGTCTGAACGAGGAGGAACTATACTCGCCAAAAGTAGGATTTATGGTGAAGCAGAACAAATATGACTCGCAATATGTGATTACCAACATAGGGTTTGCCAGAAGATTGTTTGAACGGCAAGGGTATCTGTCGGCTGTGGAACTGAAACTGAAAGAAGGTGTGGATCTCGGACAGACCAAAGAAAGGATACAAAAAATGTTAGGTGAGAAATTTCAGGTGTTGGATCGTTATGAGCAGCAAGAGGACACGTTCAAGATTATGCAGATAGAAAAACTCATCTCCTTCCTATTTCTCACGTTCATCCTGGCCATCGCCTGTTTCAACATCATTGGATCGCTCTCCATGCTGATTATCGATAAAAAGCAAGACGCCATTACCCTCCGCAATCTGGGAGCGAGCGAAAAGCAGATACAAAACATCTTTATGATTGAAGGCAGGATGATTTGTTTAATGGGTGCTGCCATTGGTATTGCGCTGGGGTTGATTCTTTGTCTGTTGCAACAAAAATTCGGTTTGGTGAGGTTTGGCAACAGCGAGGGAAGCTACATCATTGATGCTTACCCTGTGAGTGTGCATGCAGTGGATATAGCGCTGATTTTCCTGACCGTCATTACCGTAGGATTCTTGTCAGTGTGGTACCCTGTGAAACGTATAAGTAGAAAATACATGAAAGATTAAAAAGACTCTTAATTATTAACTTTAAAAGAAATATTAAAACATTGAAAGATTAAAATAGATATGAGAAAGAACAAGATTTGGATGTCGGCAACATGCATAGCTATGCTGCTGACAAGTTGTGGAAAGCAGAAAGTTTTTGTAGCTGGCAACTTCGCCGTTTCACCCACACCTTTGGAATACATGGCTGGCGACGTGCCAGCAACCATCAGCATCAATGTTCCCGCAAAGACGATGAACAAGAAAGCCATTATAACTTGTACACCCATCATTAAGTGGGATGGTGGTACTTCAGCTGGCGACGGTTTCACCTTGCAAGGGGAGAAAGTGGAAGCCAACAACACCATCATCTCTTACAAAAACGGGGGACATGCCACCATGCGCTTCAGCGTACCCTTTGAAGAAGGGATGGAAAAGTGTGAGCTGTTCATGCAATTCAATGCTCGAAAAGGAAAGAAAGTCATCAAGATGCCTACTGTGAAGATAGGATATGGCACCCAGTGTACAGCTTCCCTCATCACCAAAACGGCTAAAACGGCAAATTTTGGAGTAGCCCCAGACAATTTCCAACGAGTCATCAACCAAAAGCAAGAGGCTGCCATCAAATTTCTTATTGGTCAAGCCAATCTACGAGGTAGTGAACTAAACAGCCAAACGGTGCAGGACTTCATTGCAACACTTAAAAACATCAAGAACGACGAGCAGAGTCTTGTGCTGAACAACATAGAAATAAGTGCTTACGCTTCGCCAGATGGGGCATACATCATCAATGAAAAACTGGCTGAAAAGCGCGGAACAGTGTCAGAAGACTATGTAAACCAGCAATTGAAGCAGAACCAGCTTGCTACCAATGTGGACACCAAATACACCGCTGAGGACTGGGAAGGATTTCAGGCATTGGTGTCGCAGTCTAACTTGCCCGACAAAGACATCATTCTTCGAGTGCTATCCATGTATCAAGACCCTGAACAGCGTGAACAAGAAATCCGCAACGTTGCACTCCTCTATAAGGAATTGGCCGATGCTGTGCTGCCTGAACTGCGTCGGGCCCGTATGGTGATTAACTACGATGTAATTGGACGCAGTGATGATGCCATCATGGAGTTAGTGAAAACCAATGCAGCCAAATTGAGTCTGGAAGAACTCATATATGCAGCCAACACACTCTCTACCACCGATGCAGAGAAAGAGATGATTCTGAAGAAAGTAGTAGCACTCTTCCCACAAGACTATCGCGCCTACAACAATCTGGGAGAAATAGCTTTGCGTACAGGACGTGTGGATGACGCACAAGGCTTTTTTCGACAAGCATTGAGCATCAATCCCAATGCTTCCGAACCCAACGTCAATCTCGGCATGATGGCTATTCAGAACGGGAATTTCCAAGACGCAGAGATGTTTATCGCTAAAGGTGTGGCAGCCAACAACATTGACGAAGCGCTCGGCCATCTTTATCTGGCTCAAGGAAAATACAGCCAAGCCTCTGCCAAATTTGCAAAGTCAGCCAACAATAGTGCTGTGCTCTCTAACATCCTTTCCCAAGATTATGCCGACGCTCAAAAGATTCTCACCAACATAAAGAATCCTGATGCCATGACCTTCTATTTGCGCGCCATTCTGGCTGCAAGAATGAATGAAAAAGCTGCAGTGAAAGATTATCTGGCTCAAGCCATCGCTCTTGACCCTTCTATGGCCAAACGAGCCGCCAACGATGCAGAATTTTCCGACTATAACAAATAATGACGAAATACACGTTCCATAGTTTTCTGGCAGGCATTGCTCTGCTCCTCTTGTCTGCATGTGGACCTGAAGGCACCTCATTTCGCATCAAAGGTTCCTTCAGAGACATGCAGGCAGGAGAACTCTACATCTACAACCTCTCCGATGACTACGCACGGCTTGACACGCTTACCATCCAAGAGGGAAAATTCCTCTATCGCGGAGAAGCTGACGAGGTAACCTCCTACATGCTTGTTTTCCCGAATGGTATGGAACAAGTCATCTTTGCAGGGCCTGGGTATGACCTCACTTATGAAGCAACGGCCAACGATTTGAAAAATTATGTGGTCAATGGCAGCGAGGAGAACCAGCTGATGAATCAGTTTCGGCAAGAAACCTACACTCAAAACCCTACTGAAATGAAAGTCACAGCACGACGCTACATCAAGGACAACCTTCTCTCGCCCGTAGCCATTCATTTATTTGAACACTATTTTGTAGAGGACGAAAATGTGAGTGACGATGAAGTGGCTGATTTGCTCAAGGTGCTCAAAGCAAAACATCCTCACAACCGTTATGTGCTTGACATAGACAGCAAAGTGAAAAGTACCCTCAAAAGAAGGGTGGGGGAGACGTTGCCTGATGTCTCTCTTGTTGGGCAAAAGAAAACCACCATACCACTGTGGAGCAAACAAAAAAAATTCAACCTGATTGCCTTTTGGTCCATCTGGATGCCCAACGGATATGATTTCTTATGGAAATTGCGCCGATGCGCAGACAAATATGATACCGATGGTCAACTTCGCATCGTAGCTGTCTCTCTCGACATGGACATGCGACGATGGGAAGATGCTGTGCGACCCGACTCTGTCAAAACCATCGAACACTACTGCGATGGGGAAGCCTTCGAATCAGCAGCCATCAAGAAAATGGGCATTCACAACATTCCCTACTTCATCCTTACCAACCAGGAACACAAAATACTGGATTGCAGCGATGATGTGAGTCAAATGGAAGAGATGTTGAAAAAACACATAAAATAAAAAACATGCTTGCTAAAATTCATAGTGCAGCACTTCAGGGCCTGGATGCACAACTCATTACAGTGGAAGTGGATAATTTTGAGGGGGGGCAGACACCAAAGTTTACCATCGTGGGCTTGCCCGACAATGCCGTGAAAGAAAGCCAAGAACGTGTGCAGTCATCGCTGAGGGTGAATGGCTACAAAGCACCCTTCAAGTCGGTAGTGGTCAATTTGGCACCAGCCGACATACGCAAGGAAGGTTCGGGTTTTGACCTTCCTGTGGCAATAGGAGTGCTGATTTCATACGGTTTTCTGACAATAGAGAACACGGAACGCTACATGTTTGTTGGCGAACTGGGATTGGACGGCACCATCTTGCCTGTAAAAGGAGCATTGCCCATTTCCATCAAAGCTCGCCAGATGGGTTATGAAGCACTATTCGTACCTACTGAAAATGCACGTGAAGCAGCTGTTGTAAACAAATTGAAAGTGTTTGGCGTAAGCCACATCAATGACATAGTCAATTACTTTTCAGGCCTTACACATCTTGAACCTACCATCGTCAACACGCGTGAGGAATTTTACTCCCAAGTCTTCACTTTCGACTATGACTTTGATGAAGTGAAGGGTCAAGAAAATGTGAAACGGGCATTTGAGGTGGCAGCTGCTGGCGGGCATAATATTATTCTGGTGGGCAGTCCTGGATGCGGAAAATCTATGATGGCCAAACGATTGCCTTCTATTCTTCCTCCCCTCACCTTGAGCGAAAGTCTTGAAACCACACAGATACACTCCATTGCTGGCAAATTGAAGCAAGAAACGTCCCTCATCAGCCAACGCCCTTTCCGTTCACCTCACCACACGGTGTCGGATGTGGCACTAGTAGGTGGAGGCAATACCTTTATGCCAGGAGAAATATGCTTAGCACACAACGGAGTCCTCTTCCTCGACGAACTGCCCGAATTTAATCGTTCTGTCCTCGAAACCCTCCGTCAGCCACTCGAAGACCGCATCATCACCATCTCACGTGCACGATACAACCTCACACTCCCTTGTTCTTTCATGCTCGTAGCCTCTATGAACCCCTGTCCCTGTGGGTATCATAATGATGCCACCCATCAATGTGTCTGCACCCCAGGACAAATACAGCGTTACATAAACAAAATTTCCGGTCCACTACTCGACCGCATCGACATACAGTGTGAAATACAGGCTGTGCCTTTCGCTAAACTCTCGCAAATGAAGCCTGGAGAACCATCTTTCAACATTCGTGAACGAGTTATTAAAGCTCGCAAAATTCAGGAAGAACGTTTCAGTTCTTACAAAGATGTCCATTGCAACGCACAAATGACCGAGCGCATGCTCCATCAGTATGCCGAGCCTGATACTAACTCCTTAGACATGCTCCGCATGGCCATGGAGAAGCTGAAGCTCTCCGCCCGTGCCTACAGCCGCATCTTGAAGGTAGCCCGCACCATAGCCGACCTCGCTGGCTCAGAAAAGGTGGAACGACAACACATTGCTGAAGCCATCAGCTACCGTAACTTGGATAGGAGCGATTGGGCAGAAAAGGGAATATGAAGAGAAAGATATATCAAACAGTATAAAGAAAAATCAGGAGTATGAGAAATTTTATCAAATATAGTATCGTATTAGTTCTTCTCTTTTTTGAAGGAGAGAAAGTCCTTATGGCCCAAACACCTGACAGTTTGGGACGCATCCGATATAAATATGACTTCGTAGTGCCTACCAATGGAAATTTCATTCAAGCCATCCATGCGGCTAATAACCGAGCCGACAAAACGAAACGGTTTCGCATCTTCGTCAAGTCGAGCATGTACCGCATCAAAGGAGAAGGAAATCCTATTAAAATAAAAGAAAATGGGAAAGAACTTACCATTCCAAGCCCTATGACCATTCTGACAGCTCCAAACACAAGCATCTGCGGCGAGGGAATGAAGAACACCCAAATTGAGTCCATGCCCATGCACGAAGGTATTTCCATCACCTCCACCCTTTTCCTCAAGGGGGCAGATAGTACTTACATTCAGGATATTGAGTTTTGGAGCAACTACCGCGATGACATGACAGCCTTCGCCAACCGTGCCGTTGCTCTGAACGAGAAAAACTGCAAGGGGAATATGTTTAAGAACCTCTCACTGATGAGCAATCAAGACACTTACTACACCAATGATGGCGGCTACACCTATTTAGAGGATTGCACAATCAAGGGCACTGTCGATTTCATCTGCGGAGGAGGTACCATCTATTTTAACCGCTGCGATATCGAGCTGCGCAACCGAGGTGGAAAAGCCAACATCATCTGTGCTCCTGCCACCGAAGCTAACCGCAACTATGGCTACGTGTTCAATTCATGCCGAATCTATGGTTCGCCTGAACAAGATGGACGTTACATGCTGGGACGTCCCTGGAAAAATGCTCCCCGAGCCGTCTTCATGGGTACATTAATGGAACTCCTGCCCGATTCCTTAGGTTGGACTGAGATGCATGGTACATTGCCAAGACTTTTCACCGAATATGAAAGCCTGAAACCCGACTTCCAATTGGCTCCAACAGCCAAGCGACGTACACAATTCAAGGATGCGAACAATGTAATCACCCACGTACGTTACAACACCAACCTTTCTCCTCAAGAGGCCGACAACTATGAACTCAGCAAGGTATTTCCTGGATGGAACCCCGACCAGCGGGTGGCGCAGATTAATCCACCTGTTGTGAAGATAAAAGACCGTGGCAACATTTATTGGGATGACATTCCCGAAGCCTGCCTCTATGCCGTGTGCAAAAACCGCGATGTAGTGGCATTCACCACCGAACCTCGCTTCACGGTGCCCAAAGGTACTGCAGAAGGTGCTTGTTTCTCCGTCCGTTGTGCCAATTTCTATGGCGGTTTGGGCGAACGTAGCAACGAGGTTGTCTATCCTAATCGGTGAAAAAAACGTATATTCCTATTTTTTTTTGCTTTTTCATTTTGTATTGTGCTCACTTAATCGTACCGTTGGCTATGCCGAAGGTACTTGCGTTCGGCAATAAAAATGAAAAAAAAATGCTTTTTCATTTTGTATTGTGCTCACTTAATCGTACCTTTGCAAAAAATACGTGTCTAAGAAAATAAATACTAACGCTAAAAAACCTAACATTTATGGCTAAGAAATGGGTATGCCCCGTATGTGGGTATGTGTATGAGGGAGAGAACCCTCCTGAAAAATGTCCTCAGTGCAAAGTTCCTGGCGACAAGTTTAAATTGAAGGAAGAAACGGAAGGACTGAATTTTGCGTGTGAACATGAACTGGGTGTGGCAAAGGCCATCCCCGAAGGTGAAGAAGGCGACTTCATCCGCCAAGGATTGAAAAACGACTTCATGGGCGAATGCACCGAAGTGGGCATGTATTTGGCCATGGCGCGCCAAGCAGACCGCGAAGGATATCCTGAAGTGGCTGAAGCTTTCCGTCGTTATGCCTATGAAGAGGCTGACCACGCTTCACGCTTTGCAGAATTGCTGGGTGAAGTGGTTTGGGACACCAAAAAGAACCTCAAAATGCGTATGGAAGCTGAAGAAGGTGCTTGTGCCGGCAAGCTGAAAGTGGCACAAGTGGCCAAGAAGCTGGGGCTTGATGCCATCCATGACACTGTGCACGAAATGGCAAAAGACGAAGCACGCCATGGAGCTGGGTTCCAAGGTCTGTACAACCGATTCTTTAAGGACTGAAGTGAGTGAAAGAACTTCTATTTTAGCATGACCAATAAACTATAAACAAATATGGCAAAATACGTTTGTGACACCTGCGGCTGGGAATACGACCCAGAGGTAGGTTATCCAGAAGGGGGCATCGAGCCAGGTACGGCTTTTGAAGACCTTCCCGAAGATTTTGAGTGCCCATTGTGTGGGGTTGGAAAAGACCAATTCTCAGAGGCATAATAAAAGGACGATGCAAATCAGAAACATCAATCTTGGTGACAAGCCTGTTCTGTTAGCTCCCATGGAGGACGTGACAGATCAGGCTTTTCGCCTTTTGTGCAAGGAGTTCGGAGCCAGCATGGTATATTCCGAATTTGTCAGTGCCGATGCACTCATACGCAACGTGAACCGTTCATTAGAGAAAATTCGGGTGGATGACTGCGAACGCCCCGTGGCCATTCAAATTTATGGGCGCGACGTGGCCAGCATGGTCGAAGCTGCCAAAATGGTGGAAAATGAGGCAAAGCCCGACGTGCTTGACATCAATTTTGGCTGCCCGGTGAAAAAAGTGGCGGGCAAAGGAGCTGGAGCAGGCATGCTGCGCACTCCCCAACTGATGCTCGATATCACTCGTGAAGTGGTCAAGGCTGTCCATATCCCTGTCACTGTTAAAACACGATTAGGTTGGGATGTACCCTCACTCTACGAAATTCCTGAAGAATGGAAACCTATTGACAAAGGCACCCCCTTTATTTTAGAACTTGCCATGCGGCTTCAAGACTGCGGCATTGAAGCCCTCACCATTCACGGTCGCACACGCTCGCAGATGTATCAGGGTGAAGCGGACTGGACGCTCATCGGAGAAGTGAAAAGCCACCCCCGCATCCACATTCCCATCATAGGGAATGGCGACATCTGTACAGCCGAAGATGCGGAAACCGCCTTCAATCGCTATGGAGTAGATGCCGTGATGATTGGACGTGCCACATTCGGACAACCTTGGCTCTTTAAGGATGTTCGTTCTTATCTTGACACTGGTAAGCACGACTCCACTATGACCACCGACTGGAAGTTTGCTGTGCTCAAACAACAAGTGCGCACAAGCATTGCCTACTCCCTTGCTGAAGACTGTGGGGCGAAAGGGCATGGGAGGAGCGAACTGGGAGGCATCATCCATGTAAGACGACACCTTGCCAATTGTCCCCTCTTCAAGGGAATCCCCGATTTTCGACAAACTCGCATTCGCATCCTTCAGGCAACTACCCAAGATGAACTCTTTGCCTTACTCGACGAGGCACGGGAAAGGGTGGTAGCTATTTCACGTTGAGGATAAGTCTCTTCAAATCCTTATCTTGCGAACTGGTACCATAGAGCACTTCAAAATCGCCCTCTTTCTGGTGCACAGTATTTGTCTCAGGGTCGAAAAATTCGAACGACTGGGGCGTAAGGGTAAGCTTGGCAGTGACTGTCTGTCCAGCCTTTACATTCACGCGCTGAAAAGCACGGAGCGACTTAAGAGGACCATTAGGATCGGAGAGGTCGCGCAGATACACCTGCACCACTTCTGTGCCGTCATGCTTTCCCACATTGCTCACAGGCACACTGAGGGTGAAATTATCTCCATTCTTCGACACTTTTCCTTCGCCAAGACTAAATTGGGTGAAACTCATTCCATAGCCAAAAGCAAAGAGTGGGTCGGAGAAATAGCGGTAGGTGCGCCCTTTCATGGAGTAATCCTCAAAGTCGGGAAGTTGGGCCGAAGTCTTGTAGAAAGTAACAGGCAGTTTGCCGCTGGGATTATAGTCGCCAAAAAGAACATCGGCCACAGCTTGTCCACCTTCTTGTCCGGCATACCACACCTGTACAATAGCATCACAGCTCTCCGTCTCTGGCAACAAAGCAATAGCAGAGCCTGAACAGTTGACAAAAATCACTGTCTTTCCAGCAGTTTTCAAGGCCTTCAAAAAGTCACGCTGAACTTTAGGCAGTTCTATGTGAGTGCGGTCACCGCCTTTGAAACCATCAATCTCTACAGGCATTTCTTCTCCTTCCAAAGCAGCGGCAATACCGCCTACAAAGATAACTTTATCAATGCCCTTAAGCTGGTCAATAATTGCGGCATAATCAATGGGCTGCTCTTTGGCAATGTTGATCTTCATATTGGCACCCCAAGTCTTCACAAATTTGAAATGCACCTCAATCTTGTACGACTTGCCTGCTTCTGCCTGGATAACTGTCCGTGTGGGAGTAGTGCGCCAAGTGTGTTGACGTACTTTCTGCTGACCGTCAATGTAAAGCTGAAAATCACCACAACTTTCCATGTTCACCACATATTCGCCTGCCTCCTTGGGGGTGAAAATTGTCTCGTACTTAGCCGAAAAATCCTCAAGATTGACACCAGGGGCAAAATTGTGCATACCTGCTGTAGTGACAGCTAAGGGTGTAATGTAGAATTGAGTGGTCACAGGCTTGCCCTCCATTTCCGTATTGTTCCAAAAGGTGCCTTTAAGACCTTTTTTGCCGTCAATGGCACAATAGGAGTTCATCAAGCAGTCCATCACTTTGTCGTAGGTCCTATCACATCCTGGCAGATGAAGGAGTGACTTTTGCTTTGTCTTGATGCCGTCGAGGATGGTGATAGTGTGGTTGGGTGTGCCATTGTAGTTACCCCACATCAAGGGTTCATCATCGGCATTAGGACCTATAACGGCTATTTTTTCTTTGTTCTTCGCTAAAGGTAAAACATTGCCTTTGTTCTGAAGAAGCACGATGGTCTGGCGCGCCATATCAAGAGCAATCTGTCGATGCTCCTTACAGTCCATTTTTGAATAAGGAATCTTAGACCATTCCACCAGCGAGGGATTGTCCATCTCGCCCAGGTCAAAACGCCCTTCAAGCAAACGCACCACATGCTTATCAACTTCTGCTTCGGTGATAAACCCTCGCCTGACAGCTTCTGGGATGCTTCTGTAAGCATAGCCATAGCCACACTCCACATCCGTTCCAGCAATAGTGGCCTTAGCTGAAGCATGGGCGGCATCAGAGGAAGATTTGTGACTGCTGTAGAAGTCGCTCACCGCACCGCAGTCGCTCACTACCAAGTATTGAAATCCCCATTCGTCACGCAGAATCTGTTGCAACAGACGCTGACTACCACAACAGGGGTCATCATCCAGCCTTTGGTAGGCACACATCACCTCTCTTACCTTAGCGTCCTGCACCAACGTCTTAAAAGCGGGCATGTAGGTCTCCCACATGTCGCGAGGTGTTACATCAATAAGATTGGCTGTATGACGTGACCATTCTGGTCCACTATGTACAGCATAATGTTTAGCACAAGCCCAAAGTTTGCGGTATTTGGCCGATTCAGGACCTTGCAATCCGCGCACCACTTGAGTACCCATCACTGAAGTGAGGTAGGGGTCTTCACCGTATGTTTCCTGTCCTCTGCCCCAGCGAGGGTCGCGGAAAATGTTGACATTTGGTGTCCAAACAGACAGACTATGAAATTTCTCATCTTCACCTCCGTTCAGCATACGATGGTTATATTGTGCACGAAATTCTGTGCTGGCTGCATCAAACACTTTATAGAGGAGATTAGGGTTGAACGACGCTGCCATACCTATAGGTTCGGGAAAGACAGTGACATTGCCCATATTGGCCGCTCCATGCAGAGCCTCGCTCCACCAAAAGAATTTTTTTATGCCCAAACGAGGAATGGCAGGACTTTCATCAAGCATAAGCTGGGCTTTCTCTTCCAAGGTGAGGCGGGAGCAGAGATCTGTGGCTCGTTCCTTGGCCGATAAGTTAGTATTTTGGTAAGGCAACATTTGTGCTGCTACCTGAGCACTGAATCCAATGGCCAGTGCCAACATCAGAAAGTTTCTCTTCATCATAAAAAACAAGTCTTTAGGTTATTTTCGCTACAAAGTTAGCGTTTTCCCTAAAGACCTGTTTTCGTTATTGTAACAAGTTTTTGCAATTCTGTTACATTGAATAGGATTTCATCTTCATCGCCCTGTGCTGATTACATGCGCTCGGGCATTTCTATGCCAAGCAGTCCCATGCCCAAATTCACCACCTTTGCCACTGCTTTGGCAAGCGAGAGGCGGAAAAGCTTCAAGTTTGTGTCGGTTTCGCCCAAAATGGTGAAGTCGTGGTAGAACTGGTTGAAAGCTTTAGTGAGTTCGTAGCAATAGTTGCAAATGCCTGAAGGACTGTAATCAGTACCAGCTTGACGTACCGCCGTGCCAAACTGATTAAGTTTTTGGATGAGTTCTGTCTCTTTCGTTGAGAGTTGAGAATCGAATGCCATCAATTGAGCAGGAATTTCGATGCCTTGCTCTTTAGCTTTGCGGAGGATAGAGGCAATACGTGCGTAGGTGTATTGGATGAAAGGACCCGTGTTACCGTTGAAGTCTATCGATTCTTCGGGGTTGAAGAGCATATTTTTGCGAGCATCTACCTTGAGGATAAAATACTTCAGTGCACCTAATCCCACTTTGCGAGCCACCTCACGGGCTTCTTCCTCAGTCATGTCGGTCTGCTTGGCACGTTCCTTACTGGCTTCGTATGCATCGGCAATCATCGTCTGCATCAAGTCATCGGCATCTACCACTGTGCCTTCACGACTTTTCATCTTACCATTGGGGAGTTCCACCATTCCGTAGGAAAAATGCACAAGGTCTTTACCCCACTTGAAGCCGAGTTTGTCAAGCAGAATGGAGAGCACTTGGAAATGGTAATTCTGTTCATTGCCCACCACATAAATCATCTTGTCGATGGGGAAATCCTGAAAACGGAGCTTGGCCGTACCAATGTCTTGTGTCATATAGACAGACGTACCATCGCTACGTAACAGAAGTTTTTCATCCAATCCCTCTGCCGTAAGGTCAGCCCACACCGACCCATCTTCACGACGGTAGAAGAGTCCCTTCTCCAAACCTTCCATCACTTTCTCTTTTCCTTCAAGGTAAGTGTCCGATTCGTAGTAAATCTTGTCAAAGCTTACCCCCATCATCTTGTAGGTTTCGTCAAATCCAGCATAAACCCACTCGTTCATCTTTTTCCACAATGCACGAACTTCAGGATCGCCTTGTTCCCATTTCACCAGCATTTCATGGGCTTCTTTAATGAGTGGAGCTTCTTGCTTGGCGCGCTCCTTAGCGGCCTCTGGGTCCATACCCTCGTTGAGATATTGCTGGATGAGACTCTCACATTCTGCTTTGTAGTGCTTGTCGAAAGCCACATAGTAGTCTCCAATGAGGTGGTCACCCTTTTTCCCCGACGATTCGGGCGTTTCGCCATTGCCCCATTTGAGCCATGCGAGCATGCTTTTGCAAATGTGGATGCCACGGTCGTTGACTATATTGGTTTTGACCACCTTATTACCATTTGCCTCGACAATACGAGCCAAAGAAGCTCCCAAAAGGTTATTCCTCACATGCCCCAAATGGAGAGGTTTGTTGGTGTTAGGCGAGGAGTACTCAATCATCACCAATGGGCTTCCGTTGGTGATTGGCAGGAAACCAAAGTTTTCTTCCGCATTGATTTGGTTAAGCAATTCTATCCAAGGAACATCGCTGATGACAAGATTAAGAAATCCTTTCACCACATTGTACTTAGCCACCATGTCGCTTGCATGCTCAACAAGATACTTTCCTATCTCGTCTCCCACCATGTCGGGAGCTTTTCTCGCTGCTTTCACAAAAGGAAACACCACAACTGTCAGATGTCCCTCAAATTCGTCTCTTGTTTTCTGCAACTGCACCTGCTGTGCAGTCACATCCATGCCATACAGAGCCTTCACAGCTTCCTGCACACTGGCTATCAGTCTTTCTTCTATCGTCATAATGGTCAATTTTTCTGCAAAGGTACGATTAAGTGAGAGAAAAAACAAATTTATTTGAGATTTTCCGAACGTGAGTACTTTCGGCGTTAGCCAACGGTACGATTAAGTGAGAGAAAAAACAAATTTATTTGAGATTTTCCGAACGTGAGTACTTTCGGCGTTAGCCAACGGTACGATTAAGTGAGAGAAAAACAAATTTATTTGAGATTTTCCGAACGTGAGTACTTTCGGCGTTAGCCAACGGTAACAAAAAATATTAAAGAATGAAAAAATTAAAGAACGAAAGAAGAAGAAAACATAAAAAAAGTGTAACTTTGCAAATCCTAATTGCCTACACCAAACTAATTGGTTGTTGGTTAGTCGAACAAAAGGTTCACTTTTCATTTTTTACGCTCATGACCTCTCCAGTTGCACTCTTTGTCTATAATCGGGCAGACAACACGCAGAAGACTCTCTCAGCCCTTCTTGCCAACACCCTGGCCAAGGATACCGACCTCTATGTCTTTTCCGATGGTGGAAAGGACACTAAGTCTTGGCAGCAGGTGAACGAAGTGCGCGCTCTTCTCCACCAAGTAAAAGATGAAGTAGAACGCACAGGTGTACTTCGCAGCATGACCCTCATCCTGCGACCTGAGAACATCTATTTGGAGCGCAACATCACCGAAGGCATTGCCCAAGTATTTCAACAACACGACCGCATCATTGTGCTGGAGGACGATATCGTCACCTCGCCCTACTATCTACAATACATGAACCAAGCTTTCGACCTCTACCAAGATATATCCACCGTTATGCATGTGGCTGGATTCACGAATTTGGATTTGCTGACTCTCTCCACTGAAACTTCTTTTTACTTCACTCCCCACATGTCTGGCTGGGGATGGGGCACTTGGCGCGACCGTTGGCAACAGCATTTTGTGCACTATAAGACTCGCCAGGAAGCCCTTGAGGGTATGACCCCCGAAGACCAGCTCGCCATTCAATACGGAGGAGTGTTTCCTTGTCTGAAGAGTTTGGATAAGCAGCCTATTCCTTGGGACATCTGTTGGGAACTGGCCATCTACAAAGCACATGGACTTTGCCTCACACCAGTCCACACCTTAGTGCGAAACATCGGACTGAAAAATGGCACTCATTTTCGGGCATCCTCCCTCCTGCAGCACTATGAGTACGACCGTCCTCCACTCACAACCCCACTTCCACTCACTCGCATTGAGCATCCACAGAAGAACCCTCACATCGAGGCACTCTTTGCTAAAGCCATCACCGATTGGGGCATCCGCTACACTACTATAGGTAAGATAATCAGATGGATTTACAAGCGCATCCTAAAGAAGTAAAAAGAGGAAGTTCACATTGTGAATTTCCTCTTTTATTTTGGGCCATAGCTCGCTATGCCCCTGCGGTCTTGCACCCAAATCTACTCCAAAATCAACTAAAAACAATTGAAAGCTAATTTTTAGAACATACCATAAGAAAATGATTTCAAATCTATTACGATTAGTGATTTTTGAAGTTCCACTTCGAGTTGTCTGACTTGAAGTCATATTCTGCCAAAGTGGGGGTACTGTCAGCGATGGAGTAGAGGACAAACTTCGTGTTAATACCTGATTTGCCAGGAATAGCTTTTGGCATGATACGGAACGTACCGTCAATAAGCTGTTCAATGCGCCACAACTGTTCATCAGCTCCTGTAAATTCGGGCACAGTAGTCACTTCCACATCCTCAGTGGCAGCTAAGGCACGATTGGTACCAGCAATGACAATCTTGAAGTAAGGACCGCCCAGATAACCTCCAGACTCAGGAACAGGAGTGATGGTCCAACGTTGGTGAGGACGGAACATGTAGTCGCCTATACGAACAGGAATATTTCCTTTAGGCCATCCGTCAATCACTTCTTCCAATTTCTGGTTCTCCACCGCCTTAACAGGCTGTTGCATCTGGTCGCTATTGAACCAGCCCTGACGAGCCACATTCATGCGCACAAAATCGACAGTCAGTTCCAATGCATAACCTCTACGCTCGCTCTCAATCTCAAAAGTGCCACCCTTAAACTGTTCACCAGCGTAAGGCCAATCATTTTTCCACAACAGCGGACGAATGGCCAACACAGAACGTCCACCCTGATCAAAGTCGGCTTCCCAGTGGAAAGAAGTCACTTCCACTCCTTCATCAATAATGGTACGACCAAAGTGACCGGCACCTGTCTTGCGGTCTCCAGCTGCCACCACCATTCTGCCACCACCATGATACATATCACGACCCACATTATCTATATATGGACCTTCTACACTGCGCGAACGACCCACCACAATGTTGTAGGTAGAATTAACACCATCGCAGCAAGTTCCATGAGTGCCTAAGAGGTAGTACCAACCGTTGCGATAAATCAGGTCGGTAGCCTCACAGTCAATGGCAATGTCTTTCTCCTTATTGCCACTTACGCGGAAACCCGTTTTGGGGTCAAGTTCAATGAGTCTGATGGTGCCAAAATAAGTGCCGTAACTCACCCAAAGTCGTCCTGTTGTAGGATCGAGCAGCACACCAGGGTCAATGGCATCCTGATCTTCCATTCCGTCGCTTGAACAAACCTCCACTGCTGTTGTCCATTTAAAGTCTGGCGACTTAGGGTCTAATGTTTTGTTCCACATGGTGAGGATGCGACCACTATGTCCACCACCAAGTCCACCACCCGTAGCACCATAAATGCAGAGGTAACGGTCGCCTATCTTGATTACGTCAGGTGCAGCACCGCCACCAGGACGGTCGGCTCCACCATTCCAAGTCCAACCATCCTCTGAAATGAGACCACCACCACCTGTACCAAAAGTGTAATACTTACCCTCACATTCGGCAATGGTCGATGGGTCATGGATATATGGAGCACCTATCTGTGCTTGAGTTTTCAAAGTTCCCATTCCTAAAAGAGGGAGGGAAAAAGCTACGATATTCTTTATTATAGTTTTCATATTCAGTGAAATTCCGTAATGTTCTGTATTAGAAGTTATTTATTATTGATGATGGTGTAGCCCTTGACAGGATTTCCTTTCTCGTCGATGAAACGAACACAAAAATCGCTCATGCCTGGTCCATTGATGATGGCACCACGCAGAATGTTGCGACCTTTCTTCAGCGTAATGCGCTGAGAAGTAGCATCATCCTTCACCATGCGTCGGTCGCCACTGAGCAATAGAACTTCCTCGCCATTGAGCCACCACATAGAGGCTGAATTAGAACCTACTGCCAAGCGCACATCTTTTATTTCTTCAGGACAATCAATAATCGTGACAGCCCAGAAAAGCACTCCATAGACCTTTTCGCCCCACTTTTCGGCAAAGCGGAAGAGCTTGACATTGAATAGTTCACTATCAAAAGCATGCCAGGTGAGTGTTTGCTTCACCGTCTTCACCTCAGGCTTAGCAGGAGCAGCTTGTCCACGACCAAAGCCTGCCGGTGCCTGTTCCTGCTGAAAGACAGCCGTCACCTTCTGTCCATCCTTAGGCACAATGGTCTGCTGACCCTTGAAATATTCTCTGTTGAAATGTTCACGCAGATACGTATCGGTAAACACAGTGTTACCGCTGTTGGGTTTGTCAATGGGTTCCAACAACATCCAACGACGAATGAAACCTTCTTCATCAGGGTTGGCAGGAGCGGCTGAAGCAGCTGAGAAATATTTGGGACGATTCTTAAACTGAATCCAATCCACACTCAAAGCACCACCTCCTTCGTTTGTTATCACCAAGTTCGTTACTCCCTTGGGGGTATAATCTAAAGCGGCTGTCTGTGTAAGCCACTGATTCCTCATGTCGCGACGAAAGCGTGACATGGCTTGATTGGCACCTCCAGCAGGTTCTTCTGGCTTCACGGTCAATTTGAATCGTGCCAACACCTTACCTTTAACACTACCTTCTCGAACACAAAATTCTGTGTTGTCTGCAGCTTTCACGTTGATGAGCATGTACCCATCGGTCAAGTCGCTGAAATCCACATCGTCATATTTCAGCCAGCTCCCTTTGGCAGGTAACGTTGCGCTCCCACCGCTAAATGCGCGTGTAGTGTCAATATATTGAGTGGTTACATCGGCAGAGGCTGTGCTGTAACGGTCAATCTGAATCTTCTCCGTTGACTTGTTAATGCCCACACCACGCATGGTCTCTTTCACTTCCTGAATGGTGCCATCGGCATTGAAAGCCAATTTCTCTATACACACCGAACGGCGTTTGTCATCGTTCGGAGAGAAGAAGTTGGTGTGATAAAAAATGTACCACTGACCCTTGTACTGTACAATGCTGTGATGATTGGTCCAGCAACCGTTGGGGTGCTCAGCCATGATGATACCTTTATATTCGTAAGGTCCCATGGGGTTCTTACTCATTGCATAACCCAAAACCTCCGTATTTTCTCTCACGTATGGGTAGGTTAGGTAGTAGTTGCCGTTATACTCAAAAGCGAACGGACCTTCAGCTTGACGGTTAGGCAACCCTTGCAGACAATTTACACCCACCATCTCCATTTCACGGTCTCCCCATTTCACCTTTTCCTTCGGATTGTCATCAGCCAGTTCAATCATGTTTTCCTTGAGTTTGGCACAACGCCCATTACCCCAGAAAATGTAAGCATTGCCATCTGAAGCCTGCAACACACAGGGATCAATGCCATTAATGCCCTTGATGGGCTGAGCCACAGGGGTGAAGGGACCTTCGGGATGGTCAGCAATGGCAACACCTACGGCAAAGCCACCTCCAGCAGCTGGAGCCGATGGAAAATAGAAATAGTACTTCCCATTTCTATACACACAGTCGGGTGCCCACATCGAATAGGAGTCTTTCCTCACCCAAGGCACTTTGTTTTGTGTAACAATCACACCATGATCTTTCCAGTCGGTCAGGTTCTCAGAGGAAAACACATGGTAGTCTTCCATGCAAAACCATCCCTTTCGTTGTCCTTCTGGCACCAAAATGTCGTGCGAAGGGTAAAGATAAATTTTCCCGTTAAACTCCCGAGCTGTCGGGTCGGCCGAAAACTGGTCGCGTATAACAGGATTTTGAGCTATTGCACCAATGGCTAACAGCAACAATGGGGTAAAGATGAATTTTTTCATTCATTAGGTTTTTTAGAGTAGTAGTAAAAAGCATTAAAGTGGCTTTAGGGTAGCAGAACTACTAAACCACTTTGCAAAGGTAATGAAAAACAAAATTACTGGCTTTTACTTTTGTATCACAAATTGTCAGTTTTGTAACATGGTCTCATTAAAGGTATGTTCTAAAAAAATAAATCAACTTCATAAAGAAACATAATCTTCACAATGAAACTCTCAATATTTCTTTTTTTCATCCAGTTACATTTTTAGCTTCTTTCTTTCGCAACTATCATAATCATATTATTGTTTCTTTTCTTTTTAAAAAACAAAGATGATGATATTAATAAGTTGTTGATGATGTGGATAAGTTTAAGAAGTGTAGTAGAGTCAATGAGTTAGGGTGTTGTAAAATGAAGACTTGTGTGTTTAGAATTGGTTGGAAAAAAAGAATAAGTTTTTTTGGCTGTTTCAAAAAGAATAGAGTATATAAATTGAATAAGAAAAGGCAAGAAAAGTTGTTGAAAGTTGTTACACTCTTATTCACACGAGTATGAATAAGGATATGAACAACTTTGTTAACAACTATCTTCTCATTTCCTGATAAGTTCCATAAATCGCTTCTTCATGGCTTGTTTCAGTTCGCCCTCGTCAAGTATAAAACTCTCCACCACTTCCTCAAAAGCTTTCTCTGCTTTTGAGCGCATTTGTGCTCTGCCTGCTCGCAATCCTGATGAGAGTTCTGTTTTTGGAAGCAGTTGTCTGTTGAAATTTCCGTCACTCATGATGAATTGAAAATTAAAAGTGAAAAATGATTGTTACTAACTTTGTTGATAAATCTGTGGCAAATTTACAATAAATAATTCATATATGGTACTTAATCCGATGATATTTACTAACTTTGCACTTATCAATAGTCAATTTGATAATTTATGGACACTCTGTTTACAACTGATGAGATATTTATGCGCCGCTGCATCCAGTTGGCGAAGAATGGCAGAAAGAATGCTCAACCTAATCCAATGGTGGGAGCAGTGATTGTGCATAATGGGCGAGTGATTGGCGAAGGCTATCATGTGCGATGTGGCGAAGGACATGCTGAGGTGAATGCTTGTGCATCGGTAAAACCTGAGGATGAGCCATTGCTGAAGGAAAGCACCATCTATGTGAGTTTAGAACCCTGTAGTCACTATGGTAAGACACCTCCTTGTGCCGACTTGTTGATAAGTAAGGGTTTCAAGCGTTGTGTGATTGGTTGTCAGGATCCGTTTGCTAAAGTGCAGGGAAGAGGAATTGAGAAATTGAGAGCGGCTGGAATTGACGTGACGGTGGGAGTGTTGGAAAAAGAGTGTAAGGAGCTTAACAAGCGCTTCATCACTTTTCATGGCAAGCGGCGACCTTTTGTCACATTGAAATGGGCTCAATCGGCTGATGGATATATAGATGGACATATTTCCACCATTCACACCCAGATGCTTTGCCATCGTCTGAGAGCTGAACATCAAGCCATTCTGGTGGGCAGGCGGACTTGGGAAATTGATCACCCTTCGCTCACTACCCGTGAGTGGGTGGGACCTTCTCCCCGGCGATATGTGGTTGCTTCCCATCCGATGGAACTTCCGAAAGGCTATCATCTCATCTTGTCAACAACTGTTGATAACTTGCTCCATCAGTTGTGGGAAGAGGGCATACAGACAGTTTTGGTGGAGGGTGGTGCGCGGTTGCACCAGTCGTTTATTGACAGTGGATTGTGGGACGAATGTTATGTGGAAACTGGTGCAACGGTCATTCACGGAAATGTGGCAGCTCCTGTACTCTCTCATGAAGCTTTACGAGTAGAGAACCATGTTTTTGAATCAAATTCGTCAGATTCTGCCCTCATATTGTATAATAAATACCTTAATTTGAAAAATATTGAAGGTTGAGTCACAAATTATAAACAAAAAAAACTAACTTTGCACCCAAAAGTTATACATAATCAATAAATAATGATCGCAAGGACTCTTGCAGACACTTTGACAAAGACTGTCGAAGAATTAGCACAGCCAGATTCCTACAAGGATTTATATCACGAACATAGTGATGGCGTGCCATTACCTTCGGGCGAAGTGTTGCAGAAAATCATCGACCTTACCCGCGAAATCATCTTTCCGGGTTATTATGGTAATTCGTGCATTGAAGCAAACACGTTGAAGTATCATCTGGGTGTGGGTACTGAACAGCTCTATTCCCTTCTTGTTACACAAATTCAAGCTGGTTTGGCTTTTTCCAATTTCGAAAAGGGCACTGCTGTGTTTGCTGCCTACAACCGCAACACTATCAGCATGGAGATTCGCCGTATGGCAGAAGAGCGTGCTGTAACATTCATCAGCCGTTTGCCAGAACTCCGCAGGGTGTTGGCCACCGATGTGGTGGCGGCTTTCAATGGCGACCCTGCTGCCAAGAACTATGGAGAAATCATCAGTTGCTATCCTGTCATCAAAGAGTTAACCGTTTATCGTTTAGCTCATGAACTGTGGAACCTGGATGTTCCGCTCATTCCCCGCATGTTGACAGAAATGGGACATTCAGAGACAGGCATCGACATTCATCCAGGAGCTACAATTGGCGAGTATTTCACCATCGACCATGGCACTGGTGTGGTGATTGGCGAAACTTCCGTCATTGGCAATAACGTGAAACTCTATCAGGGAGTCACCTTAGGAGCCAAGAGTTTTCCTTTGGACGAAGCGGGCAACCCCATCAAAGGCATTCCCCGTCACCCTATTTTGGAAGACGACGTGATTGTCTATTCCAATGCTTCCATCTTAGGCAGAATCACTATCGGTAAAGGAGCCGTCATAGGAGGTAACATTTGGGTCACTCAAGACGTTCCGGCAGGAGCAAGTATAACACAGAAAAGAGTATGACAGAATTTAAAATCATAGCAAAGACCTTTCAAGGTCTGGAAGAAGTGTTGGCTAAAGAGCTTATAGAACTGGGTGCCAACAATGTAGAGATTGGTCGTAGAATGGTGTCTTTCACAGGCGACAAAGCCATGCTTTACAAAGCAAATTTCTGCACACGTACAGCCGTCAAGATTCTCAAACCCATCAAGGAGTTTAAGGCCACCGATGCTGACGAGGTGTATGAAGTGGTGAAGCAGATTGACTGGGAGCAGTATATGGACGTGAAAAGCACCTTCTTGATTGATTCGGTGGTGTTCAGCGAAAACTTCCGCCACTCGAAGTTTGTAGCTTATAGGGTGAAGGATGCCATAGCCGACTATTGGCGCGAAAAGACAGGCGACCGTCCCAACGTGGGCATCAGCAATCCTGACCTGCGCATTAATGTCCACATTGCGGAGGACGAGGTGACCATCTCGCTCGACTCGTCAGGCGAAAGCTTGCATCAGCGTGGTTACAAGACAGCCACTGTGTCTGCACCCATCAACGAGGTTTTGGCGGCGGGACTCATTTTGCTCACAGGTTGGCATGGGGAGTGCGATTTGATCGACCCCTTCTGCGGGTCGGGCACCATCTTGATTGAGGCTGCCCTGATTGCCGAGAATGTCTATCCGGGTGTGTTCCGCAAGGAATATGCGTTTGAAAAATGGAAGGACTTTGATGGTGACCTCTTTGATGACATCTACAACGATGACAGTAAGGAGCATGAATTTGAACATAAGATTTATGGCTACGACATCAATCGCCAAGCTGTGCAGATAGCGCTCGACAACGTGCTTAACGCTGGCGTAAAGGGTATCGTTAGTGTGGAGCAACGCGACTTCTATGAGTTTGAAAAACCGCTCGACAAGGCCATCATGATTACCAATCCTCCATACGGCGACCGCATCACAACCGATGATATTTACGACCTCTACGAGACGATTGGGAAGAACCTTAAACGCTTTTTTGTGGGCAACGATGCTTGGATTATTACCCACCACGAGGAGTTGTTCGACAAGATTGGTTTCCGTCCTTCCACCAAATACGCACTCTTCAACGGTTCGCTCGAATGTGAGTTCCGCAAATATCAAATTTTCGACGGAAGATTGAAAGACCGTCGCGAAGAGGGCTTGGAAATCAAGTCGGACGAAGAATACCTGCATAACCTCAAGTTCAAGCCTCACAAGAAGAATGAGGATGGCGAATGGGGCAATGACCGCCAGACAGACGATGAAAGCCACTACTTCAAATCAAAGCCTTACAAGGACAAGGACAAACCCTATGCCAAAGAGCGGGGTTCGAAGGATAAGGAATATGACTATGAGGACAGGCACAGGGAGCGTAACGAACGCTGGAGAATGTACGAAGCTGAGGATGAAGAGGAGGCCGAAATCATCAACCGACACTTAGGTAAATGGGGCGACCGCATGATTCATCCATCTAAGGGTGGCAAAGGGTTCAATCGCAAAGACGGTAAAGACTTCGACCGCAGGGATGGCAAGCCATTCCATCGTGAAGGTCGAGAAGATAGGCGAGGGGAGGAGCGTGAACGCTTCACCAGTCGAGAGTCACGTCAGGAAGCCCGCAAGGAATTTTTCTCAGGCGATGGAACTAAAAAGCCCTTTGGCGGAAAATCGTTTGGAGAGGATCGCAAAGGTGCTCAATACGACCGACGTCCACATCGAGATGGTGGGCGACCTGAGCGTAAATTTGACGGACAGAAAGGGGGAGGTCGTCCGTCTCCAGGAAAAAAGGACGGCAAGAAGTAAAGACTTCACGTAATGTTTCTATATTATATTGATGACCAAAGGAAAGCAACAAGCCTTTGGTCATCAATTGTTTTGCCTGTTCAGGTTTTCCTCTGAAGCCGTGAATCACCCATGGTTGAGGCTCCTTCGCTGTTTTCTTGCAACGAAGGTTCAGTGCATGACGAAGTGCCAACACCTCATCCACAGCCTTCACACAATGAATAATAAGGGGCTTTTCCACACTTTCCGACAGGTGTATGTGAGCCTTGAAAGCTTCCATTTGCCTTGAAAAAGCCTCGCCACGCACTTTATCCAATCCGCACTCACCAATTGCCCACACCTCATCTTTTCGTGCTACATTGCTGACATTCTCAAAAGTCTTTTCCCAGCCATCGTTCACTTTCCAAGGATGAATGCCTACCGACAACTTCACCTGGTGTGGATAGTCATCTAACCTCTTGTCCATGTCCACATTCAGCAGACAAAACACCTCATCTATATGGTAAGTATGGAAATTAAACAGCATATTTTAGGTATGTTCTAAAAATTAGCTTTCAATTGTTTTTAGTTGCTATGGCCCAAGGGATTAAGCCCAAAGATGCCCAAAAGCAACAAAAACAATGGAAGATAATCATCTCAGATTTAGTAATTATTAGAACATACCTTTATTCTTACCAATGAAACTTTTCTGGCACGGGGTCATACCCAAATCCTCCCCAAGGGTGGCAACGCAAAATGCGTCGGCAAGCCAAGTAAAACCCTTTGAAAGGCCCGTGTTTGCGTATGGCCTCCACTGCATAAGCCGAACAAGTGGGCGTGAAGCGACAAGTAGGTGGAAACAAAGGCGAAACAGCTTTCCTGTAAAACTGAATGGGTAGCAATAGCAAAAACGAAAGGGCAGCATTGATGGCTCCACCAAGTGTAAGAAGAAATTTCATATCCTTTCCGCAATTCTGGTAAGAGCCTTTATCATGCTCCTCTTCACCAAATTGAAACTTGGCACTTTGTCAGTAATGCAAATGAAAGCCACAGCCAACCTTCCCTCTTTCCCCTCCATTGCATCCCAAAGAATATGCTTATTCAGACGATAAGCCTCTCTCACCAACCGCTTTACCCGATTACGCTCCACCGCATGATGAAACCTCCGCTTAGGCACCGAAACCAAAATAGAAACCGGAGGTTTCTCCCTCCCATAGGTCTTATTAGTCCCATAGGTCTCATTAGTCCCATAGGTCCCATAATCCCCCATTTTCATAAAAACAACTCGCAGGGGAAACACTGCCATTGAAGCATTTCCTCCTGCGAAAAGTTTGTCTATGACCAGTTGGCTGGTGAGCCGCTCTGATTTACTGAATTGATTTAGCATACGCCTCAATGATGGCGGGTACAGAACGGAGTTCAGCTGTAGGCTGATAATCTACGTGCAAACCTGCCTCTTCAGCTGCTTTGATGGTTTTTGTGCCCAGACAAGCCACTTTGATGTCTTTCTGCTTGAAGTTGGGGAAGTTCTTGATGAGCGAGTTGATACCTTCTGGCGAGAAGAATACCAGCATGTTGTAGTCGAAAGCTTCATCAGGTGTGAAGTCGTTGGCTACGGTGTAGTACATCACAGCCTCGTCATGCTCCACGCCAGCCTCGTCCAGCATGTTAGCCAAGTCATTGGTATGAGCCGAAGACTGGGGCACAAAATATTTCTCGTTGTTGTGCTTGGCAATGATGGGCATGAGGTCGGCTATGTGCCCAGTTTCTGGGAAGAAGTTCTTGCGCTTTCTGTATTGGACATACTTTTGGATGTAGAGCGACACTTGCTCCGACACGCAGAAATACTTCATGTCATCAGGAATGTTCACGCGCAGTTCTTTGCACAGCACAAAGAAATGATCAATAGCGTGACGAGAAGTGAATACGATAGCAGTATGCCCTGGAATGGACACCTTCTGCTGACGGAAATCTTTGGCGGACATCGGCTCTATCTTGATGAAAGGCCTAAAAACCAAATCGATGTCATATTTCTTTGCTACCTCAAAGTAAGGTGACTTTTCCGTCTGAGGTTTTGGTTGAGAAACCAAGATTTTTTTTGCCATCAATATAACAAATTTTTGACTATAAAACTGTCGCTTAACCACACTGCCAAATGCCACATCAGGAGGAGTGGAAGCAATTCGACGCTGCAAAAGTACAAAATATTTAGCAAATAGCCATATTTTTTCACCTTAAAGTTTATAATTTGCTTATAAAACAATAAGCATTCGTATAAAAGTACTATCAAAAGGGTGCATGAAATGACAATATTCGAGTTTATTTTTGCATAGATGTCAATCAAGGCGAGAGGGTAAAAAAGGAAGGCTGTCAGGGTGGTGAGCAGCAAGTAGCCCTTTGTCCACTTCTTGTTTTGTTCAGGATCGAAAAACACCCAATTGACCAGTGCGTAAATCCATATCTTTGTGTAAATGAAAAGGAGAATTAACCCTATGCCCGCCACGTACAGAATGTATTGGCGGCTCGACCCTATGGGTAAGTGCGACTTGGTGATGATGTCATCGAAATAGATGATGGAGAGGCTCATCGCACTAATAAGCGTAAGCAGGAAGACATTTAGCGACTCCATCGCATTGTCTGTGCGTATGTCACCTGAAAATAGCCGCTTGGAAGTGAAGAAATCCTTGATGCGGTAGTTCAGTCTAACGGAATGGCAGAAATAGATGATGGCTATGATGAAAAACATCAATGCCATCACCCCCACCATATAGTCATCCTCTGCCACTTTGTAGTAACCTTCCTCCACCCCCACTTTGCGGTAAGGCACAGTGGCCCCAAGCTTGTAGTAGGGTGAGGTGTTGATGACGTTAGAGTACTTCTCTATCCAGATGTTGCTGTTTTCGTTCACAACCCAAACACTTCCTTTATCTTGTCCTGATATTTTTCTGTTTCCTCCCAAGGGAAGAGGGTCACTTCCATTTCCTTGTCGCCCTGATAGTGGTTAGTGAATTTCTTCACCACACGTTCGGGCTGTCTGCCGAAATGTCCGTAAGATGCCGTCTCCAAGTAGATGGGTTTCCGCAAGTCGAAACGCTCCTCAATGGCCTTGGGGCGCAAGTCGAATAGCTCGCCAATCTTGGTGGCTATCTCTCCGTCCGACAAAGGCACCTTCGCTGTTCCGTAGGTGTTCACATAGATGCTCACAGGTTGTGCCACACCAATGGCATAGCTTAGTTGCACCAGCAGCTCGTCAGCCACACCAGCCACCACCAAGTTCTTGGCTATGTGGCGAGCGGCATACGCTGCCGAACGGTCCACCTTGCTGGGGTCTTTGCCTGAAAAAGCACCTCCACCGTGCGCTCCCTTGCCCCCGTATGTATCGACGATGATTTTCCTGCCCGTCAAGCCTGTGTCGCCGTGAGGGCCGCCAATGACAAACTTGCCTGTGGGGTTCACATGATACGTGATGTCTCCCTTGAAGAGGCCTCTCACGCGCTCGTTGCCAATCTCGTCAATCACGCGAGGAATGAGGATGTTGATGACATCCTCCCTGATGCGCTGAAGCATCTTTGTGTCGGCCTCCTCCTGAGTGAGACCATTGTCTGTTGTGGGTACAATAAACTCGTCATGCTGCGTACTCACCACAATGGTGTGCACACGCTGGGGTTTGCCGTCATCGCCATACTCTATGGTCACCTGACTCTTGGCATCGGGACGCAGGTAGGTCACTTCCTTCCCGTTGGGACGCTGATAGGTCATCACCTTTCCCTCCCTGCGGATGTCGGCCAGCACACGCAGAATGCGATGTGAGAGGTCGAGAGAGAGCGGCATACAGTTTTCTGTCTCGTTAGTGGCATAGCCAAACATCATGCCTTGGTCGCCTGCACCCTGTTCCTCTGGGTTCTCACGCTCCACCCCTCGGTTGATGTCGCCACTCTGCTCATGTATGGCATTCAGCACTCCACAGCTTTCGCCGTCGAATTTGTAGGAAGACTTTGTGTAACCAATTCGATTGATGGTTTCGCGTGCCACCTCCTGCAGGTCGATGTAGGCGTTGCTCTTCACTTCGCCAGCCACCACCACCTGTCCCGTAGTGACCAATGTTTCGCAAGCCACCTTCGATTCGGGGTCGTAAGCCAGCAGGTTGTCCAACACGGCATCGCTGATTTGATCAGCCACTTTGTCGGGATGACCCTCCGACACTGATTCAGATGTAAATAAAAATCCCATAACAATTTTACGTATTATAAATGAATAAAAAAAATGTATGGGGAAAGAATTTGGAAAGATGCGTTGACAAATTCACACCTCAGGGAGTAGAGGTTTTTATTTGTACCTTTTTAGCATTTTTTTCTGTGGTTGCAAGCAGCCCAAATCCGCAAGTAAGCGAGTACAATGAAAATTTATTTATACATTGTCGAGCGTGAGCGGATTATCCAAATCTGTCCACATATTGAATTCGGCTGCAAAGTTACGAATAAGTGAGCACAATACAAAATGAAAGTGGCAACATTTTCATTTTTGTTGTCGAACGAAAGTAACTTGGGCGAAGCCAACGTTACGAATAAGTGAGCACAATACAAAATGAAAGTGGAACATTTTCATTTTTATTGCCGAACGAAAGTAACCGTAGGTTCGGCCGTAGGGAATACCCACAGCTTTCGGGCAAAGAGAAACGGCGTATCAACATGGTCGATACGCCGTTTCAAAAAAGGGGGTTAGTTATTGTTAGCTTCCTTACCAATGACGACTTTTGTATCACCCGTCACGTTGGCATTGTTACCACCGCCATAGACGTTGCCGCGGATGTCAACACCTTCAACTTTCTTGTAGTACTTGGTGTTTTTAGTGGCTGTGCCCGTGGCCTCAGTGTAGGTGCCATCGTCAGTACGTGTGTAGTAGCCAGTAACAATACCGGAAGCGGTAACTATCTCCACGTATTCTTGCGTACCCACCATGACGTGTGGTGTACCAATCACCTCAGCCGCATTGCCGCCGCCGAATACATCCTGTATGGCGCCGATGGCGCCGATGGCGTGCGACGGGATGGGGAAGCCCTTGGTGGCGTCGTAGCCGTTGTCGCCGGGTTTCTTCACCGAAGAGCCTATCACTCGAGCACCCTCTTTCACTTCTTCTGTGGCTGCATACTTGCCTTTCAGCACATCGACGTTCACCGTAGGATCGCCCACCATCGTGGCAGAAGCACCATAGCCACCACCATAGATGGTGCCGATACTCGTGAACGAGCGTACGTTCACCGTCGGACTGGCAGGGAGTTTGGCTGAGGAATCTTCTAAGCCGTCGGAAGCTTCTCTTGGCATCCATTTGCCATTAACCTGCTTGTATCCATAGATGGAGTATGCCGCCTGGTTGCCGCCGCCGTAGAGTTCTCCGATGATGATAGGTCGGCAGCCCGTCTCCTCGACGTTCACGGTGATGGAGCCGCGGATGCAGCCGCCCATGTCGTTGCCGCCAAACACCTGTCCATAAGTACCGTTGGTGATGTTGAGCACCACGTTGCCATTCACATCAGCATTCGCTGCACCGCCGTAAGCCTTGCCTAAGCCGCTGATACAATCAATATCCAAGATGGCATCACCATCCTGCAATGCATTTTGGCCACCACCGTAGGCTTCTGTCACGTTGAAGTCACACTTTTCATCATCTCTAAGTGTAACTCTCGACTCCTCGCGTACATTGCCCTTGGTGTTGGAGCCGCCATACACCTCGTGCACCGTGCCGCCCAGGATGGTGACGTGGGCCTTGCCCGTGCCGTAGGCCTTGCTGGCTTTCTCACTGTCGCTGCTATAGGCCAGATAGCCTACGTTGGCGCCGGGGTTGTCGGCTCCAGTGGGCAGCTTGTCCATACCGTTGCCGCCGCCGAAGGCCTGGCCTATCTCGTAGGTGCCGTTGACGGTGACCTCGGTGGCAGGCACCGAAGCGGCATTGCCGCCGCCATAGACGGTCTCTATGCTCGTCAGTCCGCAGCCGTCGATGATGACCGTGGCGGCCTTGCTGTTGGCATCGTCAGGGTTGTAGGCTGCCATGTTGCCACCGCCATAGACCTCTTCCACGTCGTATTTGCCAAGGTCTTTGCCCTGCTTGGTGTTCACTTTGTCAGTGTTTGGCGTCTGCGTGGCATAGACATGCACGGTGACGGTGCCCTTCGGCGTGCCGTTGGTGTCGTTGCAGCCGAAAATCTTGTTCACGATGCCGCCCTTCTTGTCGGCGGCCACGCCCTTGTTCAGCTCCACCTCGACGTTGCCAATCACGGTGCCGGCCTCGCTGATGGATACCTTGTTTGCCTCGGGCGTGCCGTCGGGGTAGGTGATGGCGTCGTTGCTGCCCTTGCCGCCGCCGAAGGCGCTGCCATAGAGGTAGGCATCTTCGCCCGTGCCCACGGTGGTGCCTATGGTGCCGCCGGTGATGCTCACCTTGGTGTTCTCCTGCACCACGCCCAACTCGGCACCGCCATAGACGTTGCTCTTAATGTGGCCGCCGGTGATGTTGAGCACGGTGTTCTTGCAGCGGCCCAGCTCGGGCCACAGCGTGAGCAGCTTGCCGTCAAGCGAATAGAGACGGCCCATGCAGCCGGCAAAGACGTTGCCGCCTTTGGTGTAGAGCACGTGGTTCTGATAGTCGAAGGTGGTGTTGGGTATATTCTTGTATGTCTTCCACTTCGTCCAATCTGCATCGGTCCACTGGCTGATGTCGCTCTCGCTGATGCCGGCAGCAGCGTTGTCGGCTGTCGACGGAACGATGTACTCCAGGTCGTTGCCTATGGTGCCGCCTGAGATGTTGATGGTGATGTTGCCGCGCTCAAAGCCCGCTACTGTGTTGCCGCGGTCGTCCTGGTTGTCGGGGCGCAGTATGCCGTAGGGCTTCACGCCGCCAATCTCTTCGTTGACGAGGTAGAGTCCGTGGCCCACGCTTCCCAGTCGGCCTCCGCCATAGACGCTGCCGAGCATCGTGCCGCCCTGGATGTCGATGTTGACGCAGCCGCCCACGTTGCCGGCGGTGAGTGCCTCGCCGCTGAAGCCGCGGCCTCCGCCGAAGACGTTGCCCTCGACGTAGCTCGTGCCGTAGTTGCCTATGTAGGCATTGTCCTTGATGGTCATCTTGACGTCGCGCATGACGTGGCCGTCCTCGCCGCCGCCGAATACGGAGCCGTAGATGCGGGCCGTGCCGGAGATTTCCACCTCGACATTGTTCACATTAGTGGTCTTGTTGAAGAAGATGCGCTGGTCGCCCTTGCCTGCGCCGAAAAGGTAGCAGGTGACGGGGTGGGCGGCTATCTGCGCCAGCGTGCGTGGCACGCCGAGGGTGCCGCTGCTCATCTTCACCGTGCACTTGCCGCCCGGCTTGGTGATGTCGTAGAACATGTCTGGCGTCTCTTTGGCCAGGTCGGTCATCTTCCTCACGCCGCCCTGTCCTACGTCCGACATCTCGTTGCCGCCATAGACCGAGGTGAGTATGTGGCCGCCGGTGATCTCCACCGTCGTGTTGCCCTCCACCCATCCTGCCGTGGGCAGCCACTTTCCGGCGGCGTAAGGCTCGTAGCCCGAGCCGCCGCCGAAGACGTTGCCGTAGAACGTGTGGCCGTCGGTGCCCGTGGGGTGGGCGTTGTCGGCCGAAGAGACTCCGCCTGGATACATTCCGTCTTCATCGGCAAACTTGTCGTAAGGCGTATAGGGAGCAGTGTAGGGCCAGCTGGCGCACTCCAGGTCGGTGGCGTCGGTGGGTTTGTAGGTGTCTGCCCATACGTCGTCGTCGTAGGGTTCTGTCGTCGTCTTTCCGCAGCCTATCTGCCCGCCCTGTATCTTCACGTAGGTGTCGGCAAGCACGTGGCCGCTCTCGGCGCCGCCATAGACGCTGCCCCTGACGAAGGCCGAGCCGCTGACGGTCACCAGGGTCTTGTTCACATAGCCCGAGGTCTCCAGGTTGGTGTATTCTGTGGGGTCGTGCACCTCGCCGCGCCCGGCACCGAATACATTGCCATAGTTGTTGGGCATGGCCAGCTCGTCGGGACCCACGGATCCGCCGCTGATGGTGACGGTGCAGAGGCCCGTTCCCTCGGTGCAGCTGTAGGGCTTGCCCACGGGCACGTCGCTGTGCTCGTTATGGTAGGTAGCGTCGGCATAGGTGAAGGTGCCCACCGAGCCCATGGCTCCGCCGCCATAGATGGTGCGTGCCACGCGGCCGCCGTCCATCGTCACCGTGGCGTTGCCCATGACGATGCCCGCCAGGGGGTTGTAGCGCGTCTTGCCGCCCTCTGTGTAGGTATCGGTGCCGCAGCCGCCGCCATAGACATTGCCGCGGTAGGGGTATTCAGCGCCGTTGTACACCGTGCCGCTGCTGCCCGTGATGGGCGAGCCGGTGAGTATGCCGATGGTGCCGCTGTGTATGGCGACGTTGGTGTTGTGGAGTGTGT
This sequence comes from uncultured Bacteroidales bacterium, assembly GCA_902789725.1. Taxonomy (GTDB): domain Bacteria; phylum Bacteroidota; class Bacteroidia; order Bacteroidales; family Bacteroidaceae; genus Minthosoma. The sequence goes on along the minus strand of CADAPC010000015.1, from coordinate 8,644 downwards.
GGCCGTTCTCGCCGCTGCCATAGACGGAGCCGGCTATCGTCAGCTCGGTGGTGGCACCACTGCTGCCTATGGTGACGTTGGCCTCGTTGACCCACGCCATGTAGTCGTCGCGCTGCATGTTGCCCAACACGTCACCACGCGACGAGCCGAACACCATGCCGTTCTCATGTCCGTTGATGCCGATGTTGCCGCCAGTGATATTGATCCATGCCGTACCAGTGCCTTCAGTACATCCGGACGGTGTGCTGGCAGGCTGAGTGCTACCGCTGGGTGTTTCATAGGTGAATGTTCCCACTGAGCCGTAGGCACCACCACCATATATATTATGGTATATGGTGCCGCCGCTGATGTTGATCAGTGTATTACTCTTGATGAGTCCAGCCTGCTGCGTCTCGAGGCTTCCCTTTCCTGCACCATAGACGTTGCCCATCGTGGCACCGCCAAATCCGTCCTGATTATATCCAATGGTGCCACCGCTGATGTTAATCTCTGCACCTACGGTCTTGCTGTCGCTTGTGGTATGGCTGCCCTGCACAATGGCCAGTTCGCCGCCGCCATAGACGCTGCCCTTCACCGCGCCTGCCGACATGGTGATCTTGGTGCTGCCTTTCACTAAGCCGGCATGATCATCGGTATTGACTGTCGTGTTATCGGTCAATGTGCCATTACGATGTGCACTGCTGCCGGCACCGCCACCAAAGACACTGCCGAAGGTGTAGTGCACGACATCGCTCGTTGTGGCTCCGGTCACGCTCTCAGCGATCTCTGTGCCGATGGTTCCGCCGGTAATGCTAATGGTGGAGCCCTGTTCCAAAGTTCCCAGTTCGCCGCCGCCATAGACATTGCTCTTGATGGTACCGCCACTGATGTTCAGTGTGGTCTTCTTGGCCTTGCCAAGGTCTGGCCAGTGCTCAAGGAAAGTACCCTCTGCCAGACCGTTAAGACGGCCCATGGCACCGGCAAACACGTTGCCGCCCTTGGTGTGGGTCAGACGGTTCTGGCCATCGTGGTCGGTATTGGGCATATAGGTCTTGGCTGTGGTCAGCGCATCACCCGTTACCGTTGGGGCTATATAGGCGTATTCAATGTTGTTACCAATGGTGCCACCACTGATGCTGATGGAGATTTCGCCATGTGTTATTCCCTCTTGGTCTGTCTCGGTGGCAGTCCCTTCATCTTCGTTAATAGTGATGGTCTTGCCGTCGGGAATCAGTTTGCCATAGTTGGCGTGAGTGGAGGGCACGAGATAGGTGCCCACGGAGCCCAGTCGGCCACCGCCATAGACGGAGCCAAGCAGGGTGCCACCCTTGATGTCGATGTCCACATGGCCGCAGACCACGCCGGCCGTCAGGGCATCGCCGCCGAAGCCGCGGCCCGCGCCGAAGATGTTTCCGTCGACGTAGGATGTGCCCCAGGTGCCGATAACGGCATTCTCCTTGATGGTCACCTTGGTATCGCCCAACACGTGGCCGTCCTCACCGCCGCCGAACACGGAGCCGTAGATGATGGCATTGCCCGAGACCTCCACCTCGACATTATCCACGTTGGTCCATTGGTTGAAGTGTACGCGCTGGTCGCCCTTGCCGGCTCCGAAGAGATAGCAGGTGACGGGGTGTTTGGCAATCTGTGACAACGTGCGAGGCACGCCGAGCGTACCGCCCGACATCTTCACCGTACACTTGCCCTTGCCCTCTTCTATGCTACGGCCATTACCCACGTCGGTCAACTCGCAGCCGCCATAGACGGAGGTCAGGATGTGGCCACCGGTGATAGTAACGTTGGTGTTGCCATAGACACGGCCGGCACTACGCAGCCATTCGTGATTATCTTTGCCAGATATACGATTCTGTCTGTCGAAGGCATAGAGGCCAGAGCCGCCGCCGAATACATTGCCATAGAACGTGTGGCCATCGGAAGCAGTAGTGGCTCCGCCACCGGCAGCACCATGCTTGTCGTATGGCTCGAAAGTATCTGCCTTGTCATCAGAGTTAGTGTCTTTACCGAAAACCCAACTAGAGCACTCCTTCAGCGTTTCGGCACTCGTGTTGATTTGATCTGGCGTAGCCGTTGCCGGATTGATAAACAGGGCCTCGTCATAGCGGGCGTTCACACCGCCGCCGGCACCTTCGTTCTTGGTGGCATCCCAGCCGTTGCCTATCTGACAGTTGTCCTGAATCCTGACATCGGTGTCGTGCTGTACGTGTCCGTTCTCCGAGCCACCATAGACACTGCCCTTCACGAATGCATGGCCGCCAACGGTGACGTAGGTCTGCGTGGCCAAGGCCAGAGATTCTATAAAGAGGAGGTAGTCATTTTCTTTCTCTGAGGTGTACTCCTCCTTGATATCGGTCGGATGTACACGCCAAGGTGTCTCTGAGCTGTTATAACCCTCGTAGGGCAGGATACCTTTACCGGCACCGAAGATGTAGCCGAAGTCGTCGGGGCCACCAGCCTTGGTCATCGACATGTCGTCCTCTCCTATCTCGGCATAGCCGCCGACGTTGACATAGCAGTAGCCGCTGCCCTGGTCTTTCAGCGAATAGGGCATTCCCACCTCCACCTCAGGATGCTGTGCGTGGTATGCTGCATCGGCAATGTTATACCTGCCCACCGAGGCGATCTCGCCGCCACCATAGACACTATGCCTAACCTGTGCATTGCCTGCAACGTTGACGTAGGCATGGCCGCGAACCAAGGCCGAATAGCCGTGCGTCATTACACCCTTTCCTGCACCATACACATCGTGCATTATAACAGGAGTGCTCGTTCCTCCTGTGGCCGCTCCTTTACCCATGCCTATCGTGACGGACGTATTTTCTTCCACACGGCCCACCTCGCCACCGCCATAGACGGTGCCGTTGACCGTACCGTTACCGATGGCCACATTCGTGGCACCGGTCACCATGGCCTTGCCGCAGCGGAAAGCACCAGTCAAAGTGCCATCGCCGGGATCTGCAGCCTCACCCTTGCCGCCGCCGAACACGTCGCCGCCGATGGTGACTTTGCCAGCCGCAAACGAGACGCTCGAATAGTCGTATCTGCCAGTGCCAGACTGTGACTGTTCGTCGAGAATCTCAGCCCCCTTGACAGCACAGATGTTCACGAAGGTATGGCCCACCTTGTCAATTACGTCTATTGTTTTTCCTTCTTTGTCTCTTCCCAAATGGTAGTCGCCCACATTGGCCAGGTTGCCACCGCCATAGACATTGCCCACGATGTTGACACCCACCACGTCGTACTTGTTGTTGGCGTTCTTGGTAAGTCCTGTCGGGGTTGTCACAGTGGCCACCTCGGTCTTGGTGCCAATGTTCACTGTGGTGTTGCCATAGACGGTAGCCTCGTTGCCGCCGCCGAAGACGCCACCCGTCTGGGTTTCATTGTTCGCATCGGTATAGCTGCCGCCTATCGCTCCAAGTGTCGATGACACTACGTCATTGGGTGTGCCGTAGATTTGGTTGATGTTCACCGTCGGGTCGGCATACATCTTGGCCGTGGCACCCAGTCCGCCGCCGAACACCTTGCCGATGCGGGTGCAGGAGATGATGTTCAGTTCGGGGTGGTCGTAGGCGGCCAACACGTCACCCTCTTCTCCACTCCATTCCTGGAATGTTGTGCCCACGAAGCCTTTTTTTACGGCCAGATGCTTGTCTGTGCTTGACTCTCGGGGCATAAAGGTCAGCTTGCCGTCATTAAGGACGGGGGCATCGTTTTCGCCCTTAACGACATAATATCCGTAGGCGGAGTAGGCGGCTTGGTTGCCTCCGAGGTAGAGTTCGTCGATGTTGATGGGCCGGCAGCCCGTCTCCTCGATGTTCACCTTGACGTGGCCCATGATGATGCCGCCCTGGTTGTTGCCTCCGAACACCTTGCGGAAGTTGCCGCTGGTGATGGTCAGCTCCACATTGCCGTGCACGTTGGCATTGTCGGCACCGCCGTAGTACTCGTCCACCCATGTCTCGGGCATACAGCCCAGGGTGACAATGGCGTCGCCCATGATGTCGGCATTCTTGCCGGCACCGACCATCTTATTCACCTTCATTTCGCAAATGCCAGCGGCACTTGCATCGAGGTTCACTGACCCCATGATGGTGCCCTTCTCGTTACTACCGCCGTAAGCCTCGTGCACATAGCCGCCAGTTATCAGCGTTTTGGCATTGCCAGTACCGTATCTATTTGAGCCCTGATCTTTCGTACCGATGTCGGCACCGGGGTTAGCCGATCCGTCGCTCTTGGCATCCTTACCGTTACCACCGCCGAAGACGGTACCTATCTCATAATCGGAACGGATGGACACATTCGTTTCTGGCACAGCAGCGGCATTACCACCGCCATAGACGGTTTCGATGCTGGTGTAGTCGCACCCCTCTATGATGACCTTACTGCTTGAACCTGATTTGTTTTCGGCAGTGTAGGGTGTGGTGGGGTCGTATGCAGCCTCGTTGCCGCCACCATAGACGGCTGACAGGTCATAGATGTCTGTATCCTTGGTGCTCTTAGCTCCAATGGTGATTTTCTCTGCTACCTTGCTCTGCGTAGCATAGACATGCACCGTGACATCGCCCTTCGGTGTGCCGTTGGTGTTGTTGGCACCAAAGATGCGAGTGACCTTACAGCCAGCCTTTTCTTTTTTTACCATATAGTAGTCAATGGAAGTGTCCGTTTCCGAGGGTGAAGTGTTTAAGCCTACAAGATAGTCGGCATAGTCTGTTGTGTACTCACTGACTGCCATACCGTTCAGGTTCACCTGCGTATTGCCGGCATCGGCAGCCGTCGAAGCGTCGCCCAGTCCGCCGCCGTAGGCATCGCCCGTGATGGTGCCGCCAAGGAGGTTTACCGTGGCAGTGGGGTAGGTGGTGGTGGTAGCGGAAGTCTCGCTGTCTGTTGTCGTGGTCGAAGATGTGCCCACCGGGCCTTTCTCGCCGCCGCCATAGACATCGCCATAAGTAGTGCCGCCGAGAATGTTCACCGTGGTATTGCCGCTGGCCCGTCCGGCAGTGGCATTGCCCGAGATACCGCGGCCACCGCCGAAGACGTTGCCTTGCAGTGAGCTATTACCTACATTGCAGGTCTCCTGAACCGTCACCTGCGTGTGGTGCTGCACATAGCCGCTCTCGCTGCCGCCGTAGACGGAGCCGTTGACCTGAGCACTGCCGCCGACGGTCACGTAGGTCTGTGTGGCCAAAGCCAGCGTCTGGGCAAAGGTGAGGTATTTCGACTCTGTGTCGAAATATTCCCAGACATACAAATGGGTGCCATCGGAATATTCCCAACTTCCTCCTTCTGGATAGAGTTCCGAATCATAGGATGCCATGCGCTTAGACCTTTCATCTACATCTGTAGTAGAAGCGTCATCAGTATTAGCATAAGCAGGAATGATTCCCTTACCCGCACCAAAGATGTCGCCCGCACCACTCTGCCCGATGACAGCATTGTCTTTGACGCTGACGGTGCAGATGCCCAGGTTGTCGCTCACAATAGAATAGGGCATGCCAACCTCTATCAGAGGGTCAACGCCTGGATGGTCCGCCAAGAACTGTGTTCGATGCTCAGGTGTGTCAACATCGGTCTTTTGCACAAGGTTGTACTTGCCCACCGTGGCTATCTCTCCGCCGCCATAGACGCTCTTGCCCACCTTGGCGACACCCTGCACGGTGACCTCAGTATTGCCGCGCACTAAGGCGGAGTAGCCATGCGTTTTCAGGCCTGCGCCAGCACCGAACACATTGCCGATGATAGTCGGTTTGCTTCCTTCTCCTTTCTCTCCCGCTGCCCCTATCGTCACGGTTGTGTTGGTCTCCACACGGCCTATCTCGCCGCCGCCGTAAACATCGCCTTTCACCTTGCCGTTGGTAATGCTGACTGTCGTCTTGTAGACCATGGCCTTCTCACACCAGAACGACTCTGCCACACCCTTACCAGCACCGAACACATTGCCTTTGTCATCCGGTGTGGTCTCGTCGTCGGGGCCTATCGTGCCGCCAGTGATGGTGACGGTGCAACTACCGGTGTTGTTGTAAGTGTAGGTGTCGCCAGGATTGGTATCGTTGGTCCATTTATAGGCCCTGATGTTGGTCTTGTTGATGGTACCCACGTCGCCCACGTTGCCGCCGCCATAGACGTTGCCGTCCACTTGTCCAGCACCTATGTTCACTGCGGTGTTGGTCTGCACGTCGGCATTGTTGCCGCCGCCATAGACGGAACCGTGTATGCGGACTCCTGCCGACTGCTCCTGTGCCGTCGCCGTACCGTCAGCCAAGAGTGCTGCCAGCATGATTGCGAATGTCTGTATGTACCTGTTCATATACCTGTTCTTATATCTGTTTTTATATGTCATAACGTTGTCGTTTTGTTAATTCTTTCTATATGGCATTGATGCATCTTTTCCTGTTTGAACACACAGGGGTTGGCTCCCATTGTGTTCAGACCACTTTTCCTTTCATCTTGAATCTCTCTAATTAGTTCATGGACAATTCATGGCAATTATATAACTAATTATCATAAATTAAAATGATTATCTGCATTTATCCTCAAATGACGCTGAAAGCGTCTTCGCTTCATAACCGTAGGTCGGAACGACCTGCGGATAGGGCTGAGGAGTTCACCACCGCAATGAGTCCAGACTTGTCCACATACCCACTATTCCTTGCACACTGGAATCCTGCATTTCCTATGTTGATATACGTTCCCATAACTGTTTTGTTGTAAAAGATATGTGTTCACAACACTGCATACGACCTTGCAAAGATAGATAAACTATTGCTAAAGAACAAACTTTTTCAACAAAAAATGCCAAAAGCGGGCAATTCCTTTATTATAATGTACGCGTTCACGCACTTTCACATATCTTGTTGGAGGATAAGAAAGAAAAAATATAATCCCTCAATCCGCTCAATCCGCTCAATCTGTGGTCGAAAAAAGAATAACATGGAGTTTTTTAACGAACACGAATTACACGAACCTTCAGCTCGGCGTAGCCAATCGAATTTCACTCTACAAGAGAGGAGGACTGAGAGAGGATAAAAAGATTGGCTACACCAATCTAAAAATTCGTTAGATTCGTAAGATTGGCTACGCCGAGCTAAAGGTTCGTGGTCGAAAAAAGAAAAAGGAGGACTCTGCGGGCTGAGGAGAACATCCACATTGGCTACGCCGATCTAAAAATTCGTAAGATTCGTGGTCGAAAAAGAAAAGGAGGACTCTGCGGGCTGAGGAGAACATCCACATTGGCTACACCGATCTAAAAATTCGTAAGATTAGTGTTATTGGCTACGCCGAGCTAAAGGTTCGTGGTCGAAAAAGAAAAGACTACCCAACCCCTTGACTAAGGCTTGGGAAAGATGGATGTGAGCCATTAATAATGCCTGTGCCTTGCCATTAATAATGCCTGTGCTTTGCCATTAATAATGCCTGTGCTTTGCCATTAGCTTGATTCAGTTCATTAATGCGTCAAAACACGTTCATTAATGAAAATCATCCAATTCATTAATGAAAATCATCCAATTCATTAATGAAAATCATCGAATTCATTAATGAACGGTTTTTACCGAACAAATTCAGGTGCCCATGAACATAGGTTCATCGGCTTACGAACATAGGTTCATTTTTCCTCTTCCGAAATTTATCTTCAATCAAGTTGCGCAAGTTGAAAAGACCTGTAGATGCATGCTGTGTTCTCTCCTGCGGAACAGAATGTGCTTGTGCGCTTTCACTTCACCTGCACGATGCGGTAGCTGTCGATAGTGCGGCGGTCCTGACTGATGTTCATGCCCACCGCCCAGACGGGGCGCACGTCGGAGGCAAAGCGGACGGCATAGTTCTTGGCAATAATCTGGTCGGTGGCCTCTTCGGCAGTCTTACCGTATTTCAGCTCGATGATGTAGATGGCATCCTGCAGCTTCAGGGCGATGTCCATGCGCCCGTCTGCTGTCTGGTCCTCGGCTTGCACATCGGCGCCGAAGCCCATCAGCGCGGCATAAATGAGCGACTGGTACAATTGCTCGTTCTGGTTCTTGTCGGTGATGGAGTAAGGTATGCCCGCATACCATCGCTGGACGCTTTCGATGAACCCTCGCGCACCTCACCGTTGGGGAAGCCTAACGTAAATTCCTGTTCAAAGGGGTCATAGTCCTTCAGCGTCAGGTATCCGCTCTGGAACAGCACGGGGATGGGGTCGCTGATACGCTCGGTGGGGGCATCGAAGCGTTCCAATGTGCCCCGGAAGTGCTCTATCTGCTGCAGGCTGATGTTGTGCCGGCGCATCACGTTGACCAGCATTGTGGGTGTGCCGGTGGAGAACCAGAAGTTTCTGATAACCCCCATCGTAAAAGCGTTCAACAGACTCCAGGGGCAATAGATGTCAGTGAATCTCTCAGAAAAGTGATAGCCGTCGTAGGTCTCTTTCAGCTTGGTCACGATGTCATCGTAGGAGTAGTGCAGGTTCCAGCGACGATAGAGGTCGTTCATCTTCTCCGTCAGCAATTCGATGTCGGGCTTCATATACGTCAGCAGTTCCTCCTCGCTGATGCCACAGATGGCTTCGTAGGCTGGGTCGAAGGTCATCTGCTGCAGGTTGTTCAGTTCGCTGAACACGGAGAGCTGCGAGAACTTCGAGATGCCCGTCAGGAAGACGAAGCGCAGATACTGC
>CADAPC010000014.1 GCA_902789725.1 uncultured Bacteroidales bacterium | reverse complement strand
TTTGTTTTCAATATCTCTGTTCCCAGTTTGTTCCTTTTGCCGTTTTTGCCTTTTCAATACGGCTGTGTATCAATAACTTACGAATAATCAGCAGATTTTGAAGAAGAAGATAATGGTGTCCAGTTTACATGTAATAAAACGAGGGGTGGTTGCTGCAACCACCCCCCTCGTTGTGTGTCCTTCTTGTTGTGCTATAAGACATGCTCTGGCTAATCGCAGACTAATCCCCATTATCTTCTTCACATCCTGTTCCTTGTTGTCATAATCTGAAACAAGAATCAAAAGTGGACGTCCTTCAAGCCTGAAGCGACCAAAGGTCGAGCGCAGTCTTATGTCCTTTTATCTTTATCTGTCCATCGGGTTCCTTTTTTAGTATTTAACTTCGTTACTTCTCTTCAAATAGTCTTTGAAGATCCGTAGCGTCACATCTATATTGATTGTCGTTCATGTAGTTTAATACAGAACGAAGTTTTGCTATTTCCTGACTTCGGCGATACGTCACCAAAACGGTTATATCAGCCTCTATTCAATCTGAAACTGGTAATCATCAAAAAATGAAGAAGTCTATGAGTTGTGAACGTAAGAAAATCGGAAAATGGACAAGAATCGTATAGGTAAAAGAAAAAGGCACAAAGTCGAAACTTTGTGCCTCTGGCAATATGAAGACTTGTACTTATTGAGCCCACTGTGGCAAGGAGAAGTACCAGAGTTTCTGGTTCTTCAGCTTGTTGTAGATGCTGGCATCGTAGCCATCGATAGCGGCTGAGGTGCTAGTGGACGACTTGGTGCCGCGGTTGGCAATCTTCTTGGCCAGCCACTCAGTGCCGTCGTAGCCCGAAGCGTTCTTGTGTTCGGCAATGCGGACGAGGTCGGTGAAGCGGTTGCCCTCGAAGGCTGTTTCGAGTGCGAGCTCATCGACGATGATGTTCTCTACGGCGTTGATGACATCTGCCTGCGATGCATTTTCGAGGTTTACCCCCTGAGCAAGGAGCAGCTTGGAGTAGTCGTAGTAGATGGAGTCATGGTAACCACCAATGTTGGTGATGATTTCACCCTGATTGGCCGAAGTCCAGTTGCCTCGACCCGCTCCGCGAGCATGTACGCCGTATGTGCCGTCCCATACGTTGTCCTTGAAATTGAGGAAGTTGTTGAATTTCATCAACTGCAGGGTATCGGTCACGTAGTACATGGCTCCGTAGGTGCCGTAGTCGAGAGCGCGGTAGCGGATGGTGTCCTGCTCGTAGCGCAAGATGCGGGTGGAGTCGCTGTTATAGACGGGGATGGAGTCGCCGTTGGCATCGTAGCGAGTCTTGAGGTCGTAGCGATCCACCACTTCGGGAATGGTGAACTGGTTCACACCGTCCTTGAGGATGGCGAAGGCGAACTCTGGATAGCCGGCACGGTTGATGGCTTCGGCCAGACGCAGCCAGATGAGGGTCTTGCGATAGGTGGGGATGGTGTAGTAGAATGCACTACCGCGTGCGGCCTTGCAGCAGAGTGGGTAGCCCACTCCTTCGTAAGTGAGGTTCTCGATGGAGAGGCCATAGCGTGCATCGCAGTTCTCGATGTAGGAGGCGATGGGGTTTGTGGTAGTGGTGTTCTCGTAGTTGACGAAAGTCTGCTTGTTGGCCACATCCTGGAAGGCGTTGGAAGGACCGTACTGGCGCTTGTAGTTGCGAGTGACGGTGATGGCTCCTGACTCTTCGAAGACTTCGCTGCCGTTGGCATCCTTATTGGTGGTGGTGTTACCGCTTTCATCGGTTGATGTGCTGGCAGCAGACTGTTGTGACGAGGTGGGTGTGTAGCCATAGATGTCAGCTACACGGGTGAGCATCTTTCCTAAGCCTGCATTGGCCGAACCTGGAATGAGGGAGATGACCTCGGAAGAGGCGGCGGAGTAACTGTAGGTGGAAGCCCAGAAACCCCAGTTGACGGCCGTGTAGGTAAGGTTGTTGCGCTGGTTGCGGACAGAGCAGTACTGCATCGGCATGGGGGTTGTCTCGTTCTTCAGGTAGTCGTAGTAGTACTGTGCAGCCTTCTGGTAGTCGCTCTCTGAAGCTCCGCGCAGTAGATAGAGGTCGCCGAGCACAACGCGGATGGGAATCATAAGCAGACGTGCGGAAATGTCGGTGTAGCCGTTGTTCCACTTGCCGGCAGGGTCGGCGGCCGAACCATACTGAGGGTAGGGGGTGTCGAGGAACTGGAGGACACCATCCTCAAGAATTTTGTCAATGAGGTTGTCTTTGTTGACGAGGTTGTGGGCATAATCAAAGTTCTCAATTACGCTGAGGTTCTTGACGGGTTCTGTGATGTAGGGCACCTCCTTGTAGTTCTTGACGAGCTGGAGGTAGGCCCATGCACGGATGGCCTTGACCTGGGCGAATTCGGGCACCATATACTGGACGTTCGACTTCACGGCTGAGGTGTTAGCATTGTGGAGGTAGAAGTTGCAGTTGTTGATGACGTTGTAATAATCGCTCACCTGCAGCATGGAGCAGGACTGGTCGGCCGGATCATCGAAGTTGGAGATGGCGTAGAGGGTGTCGGTGGTGTAGTCGGTGGAGCTGACGAGGTCGCCACGGATTTCACCAAGAATGACTTGACGCTCTGCCACGTCCTGCATGGCACGCATGATGCCGAGGTAGGAGTAGAGCGTGTCTTGGGCATTGGAGTATGCCTTGTCGCCTGTATCAACGGTCATCATGTCCTCGCAGGAGGTTGCCACGAGTCCGGTGGCAACGACTGATGCGATGGCGATATGTTTCAATATATTCTTCATGATTGTCTATGTGTTACAAGTTGATTTTTACACCGAGGTTGAAACTTCTGTTGCTGGGCAGCAGACCTGCATCGATGCCCTGATAGAGCACACCGTTGCCACAGGAGAACTCGGGGTCTTTTCCTGTGTATTTGGTGAGAGTGAAGAGGTTATTGCTCTCTGCCCAGATGGTCAGACCCTGAATCCAGGATAGATTGAGTGGCAGCTGGTAGGAGAGGCGTACCTTCTTGAGCTTGAAGTAGGAGCCGTTCTCAATCCAGCGGTCGGAGAAGCGCTCGTTGTTCACCCACTGCTCAGATTCGGGCGACATGACGCGTGGCAGGAGGGCATTGTCGCCTTCGTAGGTCCAGCGGTTCATGGCTGCGGTGGTCTGGTTGTAGAATGTGTTGAGCGACTCGAGCTGGCTGCGCTGGTAGTTATAGATGTCGTTGCCAACAGAGTACTTGAAGTTGATGTCGAGGCTCCAACGCTTGTAGGTGAAGTTGGTGTAGATGGTGCCATAGATGTCGGGGTTGGGGTCGCCGATGGTGGTTTTGTCGGCATCGTTGATGATGCCGTTGCCATCAAGGTCAACGAAATGGATGTCGCCTGCCGAGAAGTTGCGGTAGGGGGACTTGGTGATGCCGGTGGGGTACTTCAGGTACCCGTCGGCTGTGGCGGTGGTGGCAGAAGAAGCCTGAGCATCGTTGGCGAACACGCCAGCGGTCTTGTAGCCGTAGAACACGCCAGCGGGGTTACCCACCGAGGTGAGCACTTCGGCTCCGTAAATCTTCTGGGTGTAGTCGCCTTCGGGCAGCGAGGTAATCTTGTTTTTGTAGTGGCCCATGGTGGCACCAAGTTGCCATTTGAAGTCCTTGGTGTTGATCAGGATGACGTTGGCTCTTACATCCACACCCGTGTTGCGCAGCGAACCGCCATTGCAGAGGTAGCCAGCCAAGCCGGAGAGGTAGTTGATGCTCTTCTGCGTGATGAGGTTGTGGGTGTTGGCGATGTAGAAGTCGGCACCTGCTTGCACGCGGTTGTTGAAGAACGAACCGTTGAGTGCAATGTTCCACCTGCGGGTGGTCTCCCACTGGATGGCGGGGTTCTCGATGTTTTCGAGTTGCAGACCTGTGGCTGTCTTCAAGAAGGTGAAGGACTTGAAGTAGGTGCGGGCAGCAGAGTAGTCGATGTTGTCGTTGCCCGATTCGTCGTAGCCAGCAGTAAGCTTCAGGTTGTTGATGGCACGCACGCCTTGCATCCAAGGTTCGTTGCTGATGACCCATCCAGCCTGAATGCTGGGGAAGATACCCCATTTGACACCGAAGACCTTAATGCCCTCTTTCGACTTATGTCCAAAGCGTGAAGACGTTTCAGCCGAGAGTGTTCCCTCCAGGAAGTAAGTGTTCTTTATTGCCCAGCGTGCCTGCAGGTAGTAGGCGAGGTTGTTCCAAGAGTCTTGGTTGCCATCCACCGAGCGGAACTTGTTGGAGTTGGTCTGGTTAGGCATTTTGTCGTTACCTGTGTTGTAGGAGCGCATGTAGGAGTCGGAGAATCTGTTGCTGGTGAAGCGCAGGCCACCGAACGCCGTGATGTCGTGCATGCCGTAGCTGCCTGTCCAGTTGATGCGGAAATCCTCAAACACGGAGGTCTCCTTCGAGAAGAGAGACTTCACCACCGAGGTCACGTCACCATAGCCTTCGTAGTTGAAGACGGGGATACCTGCTTCGGGAAGGTAGTACTTCTCGTTGGAGCGGTTCAGTTGGTAGGCGAAGCGGTTGGTGAGGGTGAGGTGCTTGTTGATTTCCCACTTGGGCATAATGTTGAGGTTGAACTGAGTCACCTCCTGACGGTTTTTGTTGTCTCCGTCACCGTTCTGGAGAATCCAGTAGGGGTTGGCCAGTGCAGTGTTGGTGCCGTAGGCGGAGGCGAAGTTGAAGGGGTAGTTGTCATCGTCGATGTACTTGCCTGCATAAACCGAAGAGAGGTGGAGCGAGCCATCGTCGCCTGTGTAGTAGCCGTACTTGGACAGGAACGGAGCCTGAATGAGGCCGAGCACGTTGGGCGAGGAGATGGTGCTGCTCTCATAAGCTTCAGCCCATCCGTTGTCGCGGAGGTTGTAGGAGAGTTTGCTGTAAGCCAGGTCGAGCTGTGTGGAGAGGTTTTTGAGAAGCTTGATGTCGGTGTTGAAACGAATGTTCAAGCGATCGAACCCGTTCTCTTTGGCGGTGGATTGTGCGTTGGTGTAACCCAGCGAGAGGTTGTACATGGCCACGTCGTCACCACCTTGCACATTCACCTTGTAGTTCTGCGTCACAGCGGTGTGGTAGAGCTTCTTCGACCAGTCCGTCTCATTGTGGTACATGGGGTACCAGTAGTAATTGGGGTTGCTGTTGAGGAACGGGATGGTGGTGCTGGATGTGGTGTGTTCCGAGCCGTAGGTAGTTGTGCCCAAGAGTTCGCTCACGTAGCCGCGATACTGACTCGCATTCATCATGGAAGGGGTGGACGGAGTCAGTTCGAAGCCTGTGTTGAGGCTCACGTTAATCTTGGTGGCCATAGAGTGTCCGCGCTTGGTGTTGATGATGACGACACCGTTGCCGCCACGCGAACCGTAGAGTGAGGTGGCGTTCTTCATCACTTCAACCGATTCGATGTCCTCAGGGTCAATGCCAGCGAGGATGTTGTTGAAGAATCCGTCATGGATGCTGGTGCGGTCAAGCTGTGGATCCATCACCATACCGTCGAGGATGATGAGGGGCTGTGCGTTGATGTTGAGCGAGTTGAGGCCTCGGATGAACATGGCAGCACCTTGTCCGCGCATGCCTGAGCGACTGATGGTGTGAATGTCGCCTGAAAGACGGTTCTCAATCTCATCATCTACGACAATGGCTGAGGTGATTTCGCCCATTTCGGCCACTGCGCCTGCGGTGATGCCGGTGGTGGGCTTATAGACGGTGTTGAACACGCTGCTGTAGAGCGCTACGTCGGGAGCGGTGGCTCCGTCGAAGCTCACCTGCACGTCGTTGTACTCAGGTACAGTGACGTAGAGAGAATTGATGAATACGGGCACCTTGAGGGTGTATTTACCGTCCTCGCCCGTCATGATGGTGTATCGGTCGTTGCCGTAGGCCTGCACCTTGGCTCCGTCGATGGGGGCTTTGGTGGCTGCATCGTAAACATAGCCGCTCACCTCCTTCATCTCGTACAGAGGAAGGGCAACGGTGGCTCGTGCAGGCTTGGCTGGTGCTTGTTCTGCTTCCTGTGCAAATAAGGTATTAGCTCCTGATAACATCATGAGACCTATACCGAGGCGAAGCAAGCCTGTGTGAATATTCTGATTTTTCATGTTTTTGTTATTTTGGAGTTTTACCATTCTTTAGATTTCAGTATGATGGAGTTCACCCAAATTTCTCGTGAGTAGAAAGCCTTTTCGGTGGATTTGAAACTGCTCTTGATGTTGATGACTGGGTAAGCGCTTGTCAGACCAGCGTAGCAAACAGGGAACTCAAAGTCCTTGGCGATGCAGATGGTGTCGGTGTAGTCGATTTCACCCTTGTCGTTGTAGTGGATGCCGCGGTTCACGAAGAAGTCGGTGTCGTAGATGCTTTCTCCCTGGGCATCGACGGCTCCCTCGTTCATGTTGTGGAGGCGCTGGTCAGAGAGGCGTTTCTCTGCATTGTCGTAAGAAATGTAGGCATAGAACTTGTTCTGCAGGTTGTAGTCGGTGTTGTAACCAATCACCACATAGATGTCGTACTTGCAGGAGAGCACTTCGGGCACACGGAAATAGGCTCCGGGGTGGGAGGATGTGCTCTTGTTCTTCATGGCCAAGTAGGTGTACTTGAAGGTGGAGTCGCTCTTGACCGTGTCGCCATCGATGATGACAGTGGGGCGGGTGTAGGTCTTTGTGGTTGTATAAGGTTCGCACATGTTGTCGCACGACTCGTAGTAAAGTTCGTCGATGTCGGGCGCAAAGCTTTTGAAGGGGAATGCGAAGTTATTCACCACATAGGCGTAGCCGTTGCTCACCTCCACAGGGTCGGCATTGCCGAAGATGTTGGCGAAGTTATCCACTTCCACCGTGTTCGAAATACCAGAGGCAAGGGCTTTGTTTGTCTGGTTGAGCGTACCTGTTTTCTTGAACTTGGTGAAAGCTGTGGAATGGAGCGAGTCCTGACGGGCATCAGCGGCTTGGATGTCGGCGATGGTGGTGATAGGAATCTGCTCGTACTGCCACTTGGCGTTGAAGGCCAGATTTTGGCAAATGGCGTTCTTGGCGTAGAGGTTGTTCAACGAGTCGATTTCAGCCTGAGTGAATGCTGTCTCCACACCCTGAATGAGGGTGTCGGCTCCCGTTTCTGTCTGGGTGTTGATGTCCTGCTTGTAGGAAGACTTGAAGTTGAAATACTTGCGAGTTTTCTCAAGCATTGACTTCCAGGCTTCGTTGGTGGGGATGACCATTGCGTAGCTGGAGTCCTCGCGGTCCAGGTAAGCGTTCATGAAGCTTTGCGTGTAGTCGTTAGACAGGTAGGTGACAGAGTCCACGTAGGTGATTTTGCCGTCAATCGTGGGGCCTTTTGCCGAAGCGTTCTCGTCAAACTCGTTGGTTTGGAAACTCTTGATGAACGTGTTGATGGAGTCGAGGTCGGCGCGCGAGGCGAGGTACTCATAGAGGTTGGGCTGGTACTCTACTGCAGCCGAGGTGATATGGAGCACACCGTTCGAGGCACCGATGTTGGCTTTGCGGATGGCCACACCCTTGAGGGTTTGTTTGCCATAGTTGAGCCAAGCGGACTTGCTGTTGAAGAGGTCAATCTTCACCGAGTCGGTGCCGTTGATGACGTTGCTGTAGCGAGTCATGTTGTTGCGGATGAGTTCTTTCTCCACCTTATAGATGTTCTCGCGCACACCTGATTTGAGCAGGTCTTTGTAGTAGCTGTAGTTGAACGAACCGTTCACGGGAGCCCAGATGGTGAAAGTCTGTTCGCCATTCAGCAGATCGGCATAGGTCTCAGCAGTCACTTTGTCTTCCGACTGCGAGTAATAGACGCTCTGCAGGATGTCGGCATATTCGCTGAGCTGATCATTGTTGGCCTGAATGTTCTGCCAAATGGTCTGCTTGCCTGCGGCATCAGATGATATGTCGAAATGGTCATCGGAGCAGGCTGTGATGCCAGCGGCGAGTGCCGCTGTCATCAGTGAACCTGTGAGCCATTTAATGTTTTTGATTTTCATATTTGTTCGTTTATTGGTTACCAAATATCTTCATTGTTTTCTCCAGCATAAACTGACTTTGGTACGAGTTCGATGTAGTCGTAGAAGAACTCGGTAGAGTTGCTGGTAAGTACTGACTTGTAACGAATCCAGTAGGTTTCGCCGGCTTCGAACTGGCCTGTGTAGATAATCTTGCGCAGGTTGTTCTGCGAGTCGCGGCCGGTGCCACCGCTCACCTGAATGTACTTCGGTCCCTTCATGAAGCCCAGGTTGCGCATGGTCTTCTGGTTTTCGTAGAGAGCAGTAGAGTCGGCACCTGCTGGGGCAATGGTGCTTTCTGTCACCCAACCTGTCGATGCGGGGTTGGTGCCCGATGCTGAACGGAGGTCGATTGGGATGCCGATGGCAGGCAGGTTCTTGGGGTTCTTGCCCATGTAGATTTGCGCCATACCACGGTTGTTGTTGGCCCACACACCATAGCGAAGTTCGTAAGTGCCGGTGTAGGGAACGGGTGGCAGCTTCATGGTGAAGTCGAACTGACCGCGGATGTTGAACTCGTCAATTTGGTAGTCCATCCAGGAGCCTGTGCCCGAAGAGTAGCTTGTGTTGGGCAGATACTCAAAGTCGGTTCCTTCGACAATTTCATAGACGTTGTCGAGATAGTCCTTCATGAAGTACCAAGAGTTGATGCGGTTCTGCTTGATGTTGTTGGTCAGTAGCTCGGGGAAGAGCGACGTGATGTCGTAGCGCAGACGTTCGTTGAGCACCTTGTTGGGCACGTCGGGGGTCCAGAGCAGGATGCCATCGATGGGGAAGTAGATACCGTTGAGGGCATCGGTGTCGTAGTCGCCATTGCTTGGGTTGACGAGCAGTCCGGGAATGGTGATGGCCGACTGTATCTCGCGGCAGTTGCTTTGATTGTAAACCGACTTGCGGTTGATGCGGCGCTGAATTTCGCCGTTTACGCGGCAACCTGTGATTTTTACTGAACGACGCTGCACACCAATCGTCTCCCAGTATTCCCACACGTTCACGTAGAACTGGTTGGCGGTGCGAGTCTTCATCATGGTGGCATCGCAACCATATTCGTTGGCGAAAGTCACCATGTTGGTGTAGCTGAGTTTTTCGGGCAAAATGTGGTAAGCCACAAACTGGTTGAGCCAGTTGTAGTCGTTCTCGTAGTCTTCGTCCCAGCTGGTCACATGGCCGCAGTTGGTGTCGTCGTCGAAATTATTGTTGGCACGCACATATTCCTTCAGCGATTCAATGTCGGTGATGCCGTTGGCTTCGAAGACAGAGTCGGTCTCCACAAAGATGGTGTAGCCAAAGAGTCGCTTTTCGGGATAGAGTCCTTCCCAACCGCCGTTGATGCCGTTGTAGATGGTTCCGCGAATGTCATCATACTTCTCCTCCCATGCTTCATCTTTGTACTTTGTGAGTTTTGCATCCCATCCGGTGAGGGCAATGCACTCGCCGAAGAGTGAAGTGTTGTCCGTTGTCATGATCATGTCGGCAATGGTGGCATTGGATGGCGAAAGCACACGGTCGATGGTGTGGATGTAGCCATTCTCCACTTCGATGTCGCCATCGATGATTTTGGAGTAGATGTTGATGTAGATGATGGTGTTGTTATCCTCGTCGTTGCCGTAGGATGGAGTCACGTAGCGTCCGTTCATGTTGGTGATGCCGAGTGGCTCTTCATTGGCAAACGATGTGGTGGCAAAGGCTTCTTGGTCCCCGTTCTCGATGATGGAGTTGAAGACGATGGCTTCAGCTACAGAGTCGGGGATTTGGTTCACGTCGGTGGAGGAAGCTTCGCCAATCTTCACGAGCGAGTCGAGGTAGATGGCAATTGCTTCGTTGGTAGGCGCAAAACAAGTGTAGTTGCCGCGAGCATCGAGCAGTTCCTTCATGGTGGAAGACGAACGCTTGCTCTGGTGCACCTTGCCCAGAATGGTGAGGTAACTGCTGAATGTTTCGGGGTTGTTTTCGAAGTGGTCTGTCATCATCTCACCCGTGAAGGTGTAGAGAGAGCTCTCGTCGATGTTCTCCGAACAAGAATTCAGCGTTACTGTGGCGACAGCCCCGAGTAGGAGTGCTGCTCCACAATATTTCTTTATGTTCTTAAAAATCTTCATTGTTCTCAATATTAAAGTTCATCAGTTCTTGAAGAAGTCTCGTTTACAGACCACACTCCATTCTGATAGAGCCAATTGTTGTTGCGAATCTCTTGGTTATATACAGGAGAGTAGAGTGACTGTATGTCGGCAAGTTTAGCCTTGATGGCCTTGCTGTTGGTATATTTGTGCGAGAGGATGTCCAGCATTTCCGCCGTACTGCCTCTACGGAGCGCAAAGCGCACCAAGTCGTACCAGCGTTTGCCCTCGCCTACAAACTCGCGCTGACGTTCCTGCAGCACCAGTTTCTCCATTGCTTCGGACGTGGCGAAGGTGGTGAACTTCAGCGAGTCGTTCTCCTTCGTGCTGGAGGGGTTGTTGGGCATGTAAGCCACAGGGTTGGAACGCTTGAACACCTCGCGCACGTAATTGAAGGCTGTCATCAGGTTCTCCTCGTCGCTGTAAAGCTGCGAAAGGGCTTCGGCCTTCATGAGGAACACCTCAGAGAGTCGATAGACAATCCAGTTGGCATCCACATTGCTGGCAGCGCGCTTGCTCTGCTCAATGAGGTTGGTGGTCAGGGCCTGTGCAGAATTGTCGGTCAGGAACACGTAGTTAGGATTGTTCTGCGACACCGTGCGGTTGATGTATTTGCCAATGGCGAAGCTGTTCTGGCCTGGAGCTTCGAAGATGATTGTTTCCCAACGGCGGTAGTCAGTCTTGGTGAACACGTAGCCTACGTTCGTTGTGTTGGGAGTGGATTCCACACCGCCGTACAGTACATCTGGTCCAGTGAATGCGCCCACTTTACCATCTTTGATGTTGTAGTAGAGGTTCGTAATCAGCGAATTTGTATAAGTGGTTCCTTCCACTTGCAGTTCGAAGATGGACTCGTCGGCATTGCCTGCACCGAAGATGGCGTTGTAGGGCTTCATCGTTGAAATAGCGTAGCTCTTCTTCTGTCCGCTGGTCGATTCGTTTTGGGCGAGCAGATCCTCCAGCTCAAGCTCGATGGCTCCGCCGCCGATGTTGAGTCCGTTCTTGTTGATGTAGTCAATCTTCTCCTGCTTCACCATGCTGATGACTTGGTCGCAGTATTCCACACACTTCTGGTAGTCGGCTGCGGCTGTGGTGCCGTAGTCCTCCTGACGGGCGGTCAATTCAGCCTCGCTTAGAGGGCCTCGGTAGCTGCTCAACAGCGTCACCTTCTTGAAGGGCTGGTTGTTGCCTGCCTTGTAGGAGGCGCGCCACAGATACACGTCGGCCAAGAGTGCATAGACCGCTTTCTTGGTGATGCGTCCTTTGTTCTCCACCGTGTTGCCGTAGTCCTGCATCGCTTCGTTCTTGATTGACTCCAGGTCTGTGATGATGTTGTTCAGCACTTCCAGCTGTGTAGATTGCGGCAGATGCAGCTCTTGCGAGTCGTTGTTGTAGTCGATGGTGACGTAGGGAATCTCGCCGAATGTGCGCACCAGATAGAAGTGGCACAGCGCGCGGAGCGTGGTGACTTCAGCACGGATGGGCTTCCAGTCGTTCTCTGAGAAACTCTCGTCTTCCTTGACAACTTCGGGACCGTGAGCCAACACCTTGTTGCAGTAGTTGATGGCATTGTACATGCTGGTCCAGTCAAATTGGTAGTAGGTGGGCAAGAGGTTGGCATTCATGATGTTTGCCACAGGACCAGACGAACCGACGGCACTTGACCGTTCAAAGTTGTCCGAACGCTCCTCGCCCCAATAGACATACTTCTCAAGCAGGTCGTTGTCCACCATGCGTTTGTAGCATGCAATGACGGCATTGTTCAAGTCGTTCTTGTCCTTCCAATAATCTTCCTCCACGATTGACGATGTTGGCGTGATGGTCAGGAAGTCTTCGCATGATGAGAGTGCCAATCCTGCTCCCACCGCCATCAGTCCGCAGAGTGTTATATTTTTAATAGTCTTTTTCATTTTCTTGTCTGTTTCAAGAGGTTCTATAAATCCAGTACGGTTGTTGTCTATAGTCTCTATTAGAATCCAAGGTTCACGCTGACGGTGAATGACTTGGCACGAGGAGTTTTCGAATTGTCATAGCAGACGCCCCATGCACCGTAGCTCACTTCTGGGTCAACACCTGTATATTTGGTGAGGCAGAAGAGGTTGTTGGCTGAAGCGCTGATGCGCAGCGAACGGACCCCGATGTTTTTGCAAATCTCGCTGGGAAGGTTGTAGCCCAACTGCATGTATTGCAGACGGAGGTAGTCACCTTTCTCCACATAGCGGTCGCTTGCCAGCACGTTGTAGGAAGCGCCGATGCGTGCGTTCATGGCACGAGGTATTTCGGTCACGTCACCGTTCTTGCGCCAACGCCACGACACAGCCTGCGACTGGTTGATGTTGGAGCGCATGGATTCGTTGTCCAGGCGTGCAAGGTTGGCAATCTTGTTGCCCAAGCGGTAGTTGAACGACAGCTTGAGTGTCCACTGGCCCCAGTTGAAGTTCAGACCGAAACCACCGTTCACTTTGGCGTTGGAGTTGCCTAAATAGACAATGTCCAACTCATTGATTTGACCATCGTGGTTGATGTCTTCGTAGATGACGTCGCCACCCTTGAACTCGTAGTTCTTGCCGCCGTAGTTGAAGTACATGTGGAGCGGGTTGCCTTTCGAGTCGTAGAGGATGTTGCCCGCAGCGTCGCGAGCCACAGGCAGAGTGGCATTTTCGCCTCGTTCAGCCGCAGCTGCAGCGGTGTTGTCGCCGTAAGTGGCGCGCGACACTTCTGTGTAGCCGCTGTGGTCGTAGTCGTAGCGATAGACACCCTGGTTGCGGAAACCGTAGATGGAGCCGACGGCATTGCCGATTTGCAGACGCTTCAGGTAGTCTCGGTTGTTGTATGAGTAGTCGCCGTTCTTGCTCGCCAGTGTAGTAGGATCCATGTCGGTGATGGTGTTTATGTTCTGTGCGATGTTGAACGAAGCGGACATGGAGAACTTGCCTTTCTTCAGGAACTTGCCTGTGTTCACGTAGAGTTCCCAACCGCGGTTGCGCATGCTGCCGGCATTCTTCCACGACAACTGGCCGAAACCTGTTGAGCCAGGAATGCCCACACCGTCCATGAGGAGGTTATCGGTTACGCGGTTGTAGTAGTTGAAGTCAAACTGAAGCATGTCGCGGAAGATGTTCAGGTTGGCACCAAGGTTCCAAGATGTAAGCGTTTCCCACTTGAGGTCGGTCAGGCGGAGGTTGTCGGGCGAGATGGCCGACAGGGTCGTGTTGCCCGAACCGTAAACACCGTAGCTGCTGTAGCGGTTGTACATCAGATACTGCGAACCTGGTTCACGCCCCACCTTACCCCATGATGGGCGGAAAGAGAGCAGAGAGACGATGTTGTCAATGTGCAGCTTCTCGAAGAGCGGTTCCTGGTTAATGTTCCAACGTGCCGATATGCCGGGGAAGGTGCCCCACTTGCGGCCTGCACCGAACTTGGTGGAACCATCGCGGCGCAGCGTGATGTCGAACGAGTAGCGTCCGTCGAAGATACCGATGTGTGAGCTGATCAACATGGCTGCACTGCGCCACTGGCTCGTGCCTGAGGTGGATGACGTCAGATAGCCGTTAGCCGTTGACGAGTTGATGCCTGTAGGAATACCGTTGTGGGCAATGTATTGGTTGGTGCCGTTACCCGTTGTGAACTCAAAGCGTGCCAGCGCACTCATTGTCCAAATGTCCTGATTGGTCTTGGGAATGTAGATGAGTGTTTCGCGGTTGGTGAATGCCAGCGACTTGTACTCGCTGTTGGTGGTGGAGTTCACACCCGAAGCCCACGAGTCGGTTGTCAGCGTTGAGGGGAAGTACGTGTTCACCGACTCGTTGTAGATGTCCATATACACCTCTGCGTTCAAGTTGAGCTGGTGTCCCTCTTCGTCCTTGGCGAGGAGCTTGTACTGCAAGTTGAACTGAGGGTTGATACGGTAGGTTGACTGTTTATTGAATGCCTGATGAGCAATGGCCACAGGGTTGCCGATATTCTTCATGTCCGACAGATAGTAGGACGAGTAGTAGTTGTTGCCGCCTGCATAATTGACGGGGTTGGTGGGCAGCATCTTGTAGTAGTCACCAGTGCGGTTTCCGTTCTGGTCATACTCATAGATGGACATGTTAGGCATTGCATTGTAGGCCTTACCGAGAATGGAGGAAATGGAGCTGCCATCCCAATTGCGGTGGTTGTTCGTGTAGGTGAGTGCGAAGTTGGTGGAGAAGCGGATGCGGTCCGACACATCGTAGTCGAGTACCAACCGGGTGGAGAAGCGATCGAGCTTCTGCTTGATGATGGTACCTGTTTGGTGGTCGTAACCACCCGAGATGCGGAAGCGTGCTTTCTCGCCACCACCGTTGAGGGTGACGTAGTAGTTGTGCGTCTGTCCAAACTGGTTCACAGCATCCACCCAGTCGGTGTTCTTGTTAAAGTTGTAGTACTGGATGGGGTAGGAGGGGTCGTAGTTCAACTCCACCATATCGGATGTGGCAGCATTCTGCTTGGGGTTGAAGTAAGCCTCCTTGAGCATCATGGTGTAGCCGTCGCCGTTCAGCATATTGAGCCCCGATGGTGCCCAAGAGCCTGTGAAGCGGTAAGAGAAGTCAATCTTGGTTTTGCCCTGAGTACCGCGGCGTGTGGTGATTTCAATCACACCGTTGGCACCGCGCGAACCCCAGATGGCGGTTGCGGCAGCGTCCTTCAGCACCTTAATGTCCTTGATGTCCTCGGGGTTGACCGAAAGGAGGGTGGAGAACTGCTCCTCGTTGTCGAGGTCTTCAAAGTTCACGTCCGACACATCGTCGGGAAGGTCGAAGATGTTGCCATCTACTACGATGAGTGGTTCGGCCGAACCGTTGATGGTGCTCACACCACGCATACGCATGGATGTGCCCGAACCCAAGTTACCTGAGTTGGAGATGATGTCGAGACCAGCAATCTTACCCTGCAGGGCTTCGTCGGCCGATGCGAAGGAGAGGCCTTGCACATCGTCCATGTTCATCGTCTGCGAAGCCACTGAGATTTCCTTGAGTGGGATGGACATGCCGTTGCTCTGCACTCGGGGCTTGGCAGTCACCACCACCGTTTCCAGCATGGTGTTGTCCTGCAGCTTGATGTTGAACTTGGTGTTGTTGCCAATCACTTGGCTCCAGGTCTTGTAACCCACGTAGCTGACCATCAGCTTGTTCTTGGGGTTCTTGATGACGAGGGAGAAGTTACCGTTCACGTCGGTGGTAGCCTGTCCCACAATACGGTTGTTGTTGTCTCGCTCCACGACGTTGGCCATCATGATGCCGCCTAAGTCGTCATACACGTAACCAGTGATGCGTCGTCCTTGAGCCATTGCTGAACTTACACAGAAGAACAGCATGAGAGAAGTGAGAATGAATTTAATCTTGTTCATAGTGTTCCATGTAAGTTTTGATTATTCAACAATCTGATATTTCTGCAAGTAAGCGCGTGCCTTTGCCAAAGTTGCCCAGTCGGAGTCGTAGCGGTTGTTGTCGTACTTCTTGTAGTCGAGCACACCGTTGATTCCGTGAATGACAGCCGAAGAGCTGGAGGTGAGGGTCTTGTTGATGGCGCTGCTGCCTGTACCGCTGATGATGTAGTCGCGTGCAATGATGTTCTTGTCCGATGTGATGGTGCGGGTTTGGTTGATGGCATCCTTCACGGTCAGAGTTCCGTGACCAGTGCTGGACACAGACACTTTGCGGTACACGCCTGTTTCGCTGTTGATGGTAGCCGTTTCGTAGGCTGTCTCGCTGATGGGGGCGATGTCGGCAAAGATGCTGTTGTCCTGGAAGTGGTACTTCACGAAGTTGACAATGGCGGTGGCCATCGCTTTTGCTTTCGTGTTGCGTGCCTCTTCCTCTTCAGGTGTCAGCTCTTTGCGCTCTTCTGCATCCTTGTCCAGCTCCAGGTATTCGCGCAGCGACTCCCAAGTGGGAAGTCCGGCCGCCACAGCCTTGTCGATGGCGTCGTTGGTGGGGATGTAGATGGTGTAGCGGTAGTTGTTGAAGAAACGAACGTTGGTGACAGTCTCAATCTGTCCAAATTCGGTGGTGAAGTTGCCGTCGGCATCCTTCTTGTATCCGTAGCAGGGCAGACCGTTGTTGTTGACAAAGATGTTGTACTTGTCGGTCTCGGCCGTTGTGGTGATGCCGATTTCCTTCAGCACTTCGGCATCTGTCTGGCAGAGTTCGAAGAATTTTGAGAAGTTCGGGTTGTTGTACATGACGGAATACACCGACTCGATGGTGGGGATGAGCGGTTGGTCAATCATGTAGGCGAAACCGTTACCGTAGCCGTTGGTCTGAGCCGACTTGTCGTCAAAGCCAATTACCTTGCTGTAGGTGTCGTTGTCGATTTGCCATCCACCCTTCACCGTCATGCCGCTGTTGCGCTTGGTGGCGTTCTCCACGTAGAGCACAGCGTTGTTCTTGGTCACATAGTACAGCTTGTCGCATTCCACACCCGTTTCGGTTTCGTCAATGCCTGTGGTTTCCGAGTTGTCCTCGTGGATGATGGTGTGTGTCTCCAGCATGTCCTTCAGGCGGTTGCCGTAGCATTTGGCCGACACGTTCTCGTTCGACACCAGGTCGCCGATGGTGCCCTGCTTGGTGGCCACGTCGTAGATGTACTTGTAGGATGCCACCTGTGGTGTGCCGCGTGTCTCGTTCCAAGTGTATTTGTAGGCACGGCCAGTCAGCGTGGTGCTGCCCGTTTCCAGTTCAGGAGCGTGGAAGGAGAGTGGGTCGATGTACCAGAAATTCTCGTCGTTGGGCACGAAGAAGGAGAAGCGCGAGCTCATGGCGAGCAGATAAGCGTAGTAAGTGGTAGGAATGTCGCCCAGGCTTGCGCTCTGCACGGCCCAGTTGAAGATGTACTTGTCTGTCTCCACGTAAGCAGGAGCCGACACAGCTGCATATTCAGCTGGAGTGGTCACTTCGTCCATGAG
Source organism: uncultured Bacteroidales bacterium (assembly GCA_902789725.1). Taxonomy (GTDB): domain Bacteria; phylum Bacteroidota; class Bacteroidia; order Bacteroidales; family Bacteroidaceae; genus Minthosoma. Next base: position 31,223 of record CADAPC010000014.1, on the reverse strand, counting down.
GTAGATGACACCGTTGTTGGCGATGAGCACATCCACAATCTTGTCGCGGTGATAGTCGAACTTCTCGTCAAACATAGCGTCCTGTGCTGAGTTCTTGATGGTTTCGAACTTGCTGGGCACCGTGTTGTTGAACGAGTCCTTCATCAGGTTGTTGAGCAAGGCACGGATGGTTTTGCGTGGAATTTGGTCAATGGCCTGATATACGAGGTTGAGGTCGGTTGTGTTTTCGTCAATGCGGTCGAGCATTTCAGGTGCGTAGGCCTTCACCAGGAATCGTCCACCACCGTCTTTGCTGAAGAAGTATTCCATCAGCTTCTCGTCCGTTGGGCAGAAGATGGCGGCCATGTCTTGCTCCTTAGCCAGTTTGGGGTCGCTGATGTAGCCGTTCCATCCTGGGTCGAAGGGGAGAGGCTTGTTGGCATCGTTGTCGAAGATGACGTTACCGTTCGGGTTGCCCACGGGGTCAGTTCCTGCATCGCTGTAGAGGGTGCTGTTGCCCTGCGAGCGGGTGGAGAAGTAACGCTTTTGGAACACCGAATCGACCGAGTTGCCGTAGAGCAGACGGTAGCGTTCGGTGAGTGTGCTGTTGTAGAACGGGGCCGAGAAACGGTCAATCATGTGGCTGAAGATGTTGGTGCGCCCGTTGGTGCGCAGCACTTCGGCCATGTTCTGTGGGTTCACCAGCACCTTGTCCAGGCGGTTGACATAACCGTTCTGGCAAGTGATGTTCTGTTCCACCACCTTGCTGTCATAGACAAACGCGTCGGTTTTGGAGCGCGGCTGGCCGGTGATGATGGCGAAGTCTTCGTCGGTGATGTCCTTCGTGGCCATTTGTGTGGCAAGGAAGTGTGTCATCATGGGTGTGGTGGCATCAAGAGCGATGTAGATGCCTTTCTCGTTGTTGCGGAAGCGTGCCCAGTAGTCCTTGTCGTCAGCGTTGTAGCTGATGGGCAGGTCGTCAGCAAACAGGTGGGGCACAGAGTCGGTTATGTCGGCTGCTGTCTCGCGGCGCAGACATTGTCCCTTCAGAGGTTCGTCGTTGTCGCCGCTTCCTGCTTCGATGCTCGACATCATTTCGAGCAGGTAGGCGTTGTTGACCATTGCACTGTTGAGCAGCAGTTTCTTCTGGCTTCTCGTCAGTTGGCTGTAACTTTTAACGCCCCAAGGGTTGCTCTGGTAGAAGGCTGCGAAGGCACTGTCGTTGGCCACGAAGAGTGTCTTTGAACCTGTACGAGCCAGCACCTCCTTGTAGTCAAGGTCGTCGATGAGCTTGACAAAGTTGGTGTAATTGCCTTGCTGGTCAAGATACTCATAAATGCTGGACCCGAGCCACGACGGATTGCTGTCATCCAACGTGTAGTCGTCCTTGCACGAGTAGGTCGCTCCACACAGGGCAAATAGGAAGAATGCTTTGGCAGCACGCTGTCCTAATTTACAAAAGCGTTTGTCCATAAAGGTTAGATATTATTTTAGTTATTTAATTGATTTTATATTATTATGTACGTGTACGTTAGTCGGGCTCGAGATTGCTTCGCATTAATTCCACCAGCGGATAGTTAGTTAAATTGGTGCATAGTTAGATTTTCTATCACAAAGCGGTTGCAAATGTAATATAAGTTCACAAAAGGTTTAGTCTCCAACCCCCAAAAAGCGGAAGATTTAACGTAAATTAACGCATAAAAAGTTAAAATTCCTTGATGAGGGGTGTTTTGCAAACCGCATTTTGTGCTATGCTCCACTTCCGCCCGACACAATTCTCATCCTCACCCACACCCAGCGTGGCACCCATCGCCAGAAGAAGACAAGCACCCGGTAGCGCCAGTCGATGGTGATGACCGAACAGTTTCGTCGTATGCCCTTGGCGATGCTGAGAGCCACCTTGTGGGGGTCGAGCTGCACAGGGTAGTGGTGACCGTCGGCCAAGAGTGCTGTGCGCACAAAGCCCGGACGTATGTCGTGCAGATGAATGTGGCAGAGGTGGCGTATGTGGCAAAGCTGTTCAAGGCACTCCATGTAGTGGGCAATGTAACGTTTGCTCGACGAGTAGGACGGAGCGGCTCCCAATCCTTTTGTGCCCGCTATGCTGCTGATCACCGCCAGGTGAGCCTCCCTTTCGGGGTGTTCGGCGAAATAGTGAAACGCCGTTCCCACCATTTGCGTGAAGCCCGTCACGTTGGTGGCCACCGTTGCCATCTCTTCGTCCATCAGGAGCGACGGGTTTTGGTAGCCGATGCCCGAACTGTGGAAATAGAGGTCCATTCCCCCCGTCTTCCCGATGAGGCTGAGGAGTCGTTGAGGGGCATCCTTCTGGGTGATGTCGATGCACTCGGTGGCCACCACATCGAGGTTCTTGCTCTGAATCTGTTGTAGCACAGCCTGACGGCGGCCAGCAATGCCCACTTGCCAGCCTTGCGAAGTGAGCACCTTGACCATTTCCAGTCCGATGCCCGATGTGGCACCGATGATGATGGCTTTCTTCTGAGTCATAATCTTCGTTCTTTAGTTCTTTTTGCTTTTGTAGGACAAAGGTACGTTTTTTTCATGAAAAAGGGAAACTGAACCCTGAAAAGTGAAAAATGCAGCGCAAAAAACGTGTCCATGTCCAGCTTTTTGTGTACCTTTGCATGTAAATAAATGTAAAAAACAGATGAAAAAGGAAAAATTTGGGCTTTCAGCGGCAGTGTGGATGCTGTCGGCTTTTTTTATGTTGACCAACGCTTGCACCAACATCATTGTAGGCAAGGCGGCTTCGGCCGACGGCAGTGTCATCGTGAGTTATAATGCCGACTCCTATGGCATGTTTGGCGACATCTACCATCATGTGGGGGCGTCGCATCAGAAGGGAGAAATGAGGAAGGTGCACAATTGGGACACCAACAAGTATCTCGGGGAGATTCCGCAGGCCGACATCACCTATACGGTGGTGGGGCAGATGAATGCCAACCAGGTGAGCATCACAGAAACAACCTTTGGTGGACGGGAAGAATTGTGGAAGACCGAGGGAATGCTTGACTATGGGTCGCTCATCTACATCGCTCTGGAACGGGCCACTTCGGCTCGCAACGCCATCGACATCATCACCTCGTTGGTTCAGCAATATGGCTACTGCTCCGAGGGCGAAACCTTCTCCATTTGCGACAAGAACGAGGCTTGGGTGCTCGAAATGATTGGCAAGGGAGCGGGCGAGAAAGGTGCCGTGTGGGCGGCTGTGCGCATACCCGACGATTGCGTGTCGGCTCATGCCAACCAGAGCCGCATCACGCGCCTGAGCCAGTACGACAAGAAACAGGTGCTCTGCTCGAAGGATGTCATCACCTTTGCCCGTCAGAAGGGATATTTCACAGGCAAGGACAAGGACTTTTCTTTCCGCGACGCATACGCTCCCAACGATTTTACGGCTGTGCGCTATTGCGAGGCCCGTGTGTGGAGCATCTTCAACCGCTTCTGCGACGGAATGGATCAGTATGTCGAGTATGCCAAGGGAAACGACCTGCAAGGCCAGATGCCCCTTTACCTGAAGCCTAACCGTAAAATCTCGGTGAAGGACGTGATGAATGGCATGCGCGACCACTACGAGGGCACTCCTTTCGACATTCAAAATCAGTTGGGCGCGGGCCCCTACAACATGCCTTATCGTCCCACACCCCTTTCGTGGAAGGATGCCGACCAGGCTTTCTTCAACGAGCGTCCCGTCTCCACCCAGCAGACAGCCTTCTCCTTCGTGGGACAGATGCGCTCGCAATATCCCGATGTAGTGGGCGGCATCGTTTGGGTCACCAACGACGACCCCAACATGACTCCCTACATCCCTCTCCATTGCAGCATCACCCAGATGCCGTCGTGCTTCCGCAAAATAGAGGGAAAACAAGACGATGTCACCTTCTCCTGGCAAAGTGCCTTCTGGCTGCAGAACGCCGTGAGCAATATGGTCTATCCTTACTACGAGAAGATGTTCCCCGACCTGCTCCGGGTGCGCAACGAGGTGGAGGCTAACGCGGGGGAAATGGCGCAGCTGACCGACCAGCCGCTCACCCTCGTCAAGGAAAAGTCGGTGGAGGAGGCGATTCGGTACGAAACGGAAACCGCCCAGCAGCGTGCCGGCATGATGATGCAGCGTTGGACAGAACTCTATCAGTACCTCATGGTCAAGCATCTCGATATGGCCACTAAAAAGGTGGACGAGTCAGCCTCTCTGCTGCAGAGTTTCAAGAAAACCCCTAACGGCCTTGCCGAGCCGCCCGCACGTCCTGGCTATCCCGAAGCCTACCGCAAGCGCATCCAAGCAGAGGCGGGTGACCGATATTTGATGAAGTAACGAAGAAAAAAAAGCCGATATTTTTGCAATATTGGCTTTTTTGTTCTACCTTTGTGCCGAAAATTACTAACTAACTAATATGAAACGCAAACTTTTACCTTTACTCGCCGCTGTCTTGTGGTGCTCACCCATCGGATGGATGCCTGCCCAAGCGCAGTACATCGAGCAGCAAACGGGGAATGTGGCGAAGAACGCACCACTTGCCGCATTTCAGCAACAGCAGAACGTCCTGTTCAATTTCGACTGGAAATTTCAGCTGGGCAATCCGGAGGGCGCCCAGCGCATCGATTTCAACGACTCTGGGTGGCGGCACCTCGACCTGCCCCACGACTATCAGTTTGAGCAGCCTTGGGACGAAAAGGAAAACCCCGGACGAGGCTTCAAGCCGATGTGTGAAGGCTGGTACCGAAAGTCCTTCACGCTGCCTGCCGAACTGAAGGGGAAGCGCATTGTGCTCGATTTTGAGGGCGTGATGTATGTGAGCGATGTGTATGTCAACGGCAAGAAAGTGGCCAGCCACGAGTATGGCTACACAGGCTTCGAGGCCGACATCACCAAGGCTGTCCGTTTCGACGACGAAAACGTGGTGGCGGTCTATTCCAGCACCGGACCCCAAAACGGCAGCCGCTGGTACACGGGTGGCGGCATCTTCCGCAACGTTTGGCTACGCGCCAGCAACCCCACGCGCATTGCCCGTCACGGACTCTACGTGCACACTGAGGGCGAACAGGTGCGTGCACAAGTGCAGGTGGTGGGCTGGCAGAAGCATGATATAAAGATTCGTGCCTGCGTGAAAGACCCAGCTGGCAAGGTGGTGGCTTCGGCCGAACAGGGAATGCCCGACCACACCATTCAGAACAACACCGAAGTGCCGCTGCCTCCCATGCACGTGGACAACCCCCGGTCGTGGGATTTGGATTCGCCCCATCTCTACACCCTCGAAGCCGTGCTTGAAGAGGGTGGGGTGGTCATCGACTCTGTGGCCGACCGCTTCGGCTTCCGCACCATCGAGTACGGACCCTCCTTCGGCTTCAAACTCAACGGACGGAAGGTGTTCCTCACGGGCATAGCCAATCACCACGACCTCGGTGCCCTGGGTGTGGCAGCCTTCCCTACGGCTGTGGAGCGACAGCTGCGCCAACTCAAAGCTTTTGGCTACAACGCCATCCGCTGCTCCCACAACCCTTATTCCGAGGACTTCTACCGCATTGCCGACGAAATTGGACTCTTGGTGGTGGACGAACTCATCGACAAGTGGTCGGACAAGGACTACTGGGGAGGCCGCAAACCCTTCATGCAAATATGGCCCGAACTGCTCACGGAAATGATTACCGCCCATCGCAACCATCCTTCGGTGGTGCTGTGGAGCTTGGGCAACGAACTGCAGACACGTTCCGACTGGAGCGGCTATCAAACCAACGACTGGGGCATCACCACCTACCGCATCTTCGACCAGCTCGTCAAGCGCTACGACAAAACCCGCCCCACCACAGTGGCCATGTTCCCTGCCCGCGCAGGTGCACAGCGCAACACACCCGACTTCAAAACCTACCTTGTGCCGCCCGAACTGGCTTGCGTCACAGAGGTGGCTTCCTTTAACTATCAGTGGGATGCCTATCACGGCTATTACGACCACAAGCCCGACCTCATCCTCTTCCAGAGCGAGGCAGTGACCAATCAGCTGCAGCAGCCCTTCTACGGCATGGATCAGCAGCGTGGTGTGGGCCTCTGCTGGTGGGGAGCCATCGAGTACTGGGGCGAGTCGAACGGCTGGCCAAAAAAGGGCTGGAACTATTCCTTCTTCAGCCACACTCTCCAGCCCTATCCCCAAGCTTACCTCATCAAGTCGTGCATTCAGCCCCATGTGCCCGTCGTGAGCATCGGTGTGGTGGATGGCAAGGGCGAAAGTCTGGAGTGGAACGACATCAAGGTGGGGCAGCAGAAGATTAACCAAAACTGGAACCAGCCGGAGGGCTCTCACCCCAACGTGTTCACTTACACCAACGCCGACGAGGTGGAACTCATCTATAACGGTCAGTCGCTTGGCACGCAGCAGAATGACCGCACCGACCTGTCCAAGCGCAATATCATCCTCTGGAGCGGCATCGACTTCGGCAAGGGGGGCAAACTCACCGCCATTGCTCGCACAGCTGGCAAGGAGGTGGCGCGCAACGAAATTGAGACGAGCGGCAAGGCGGTGGCACTCAAAGTGGTGGAGGAGACGATTGCCTACACCCCGAATGCTGAGGGAAGTTCAGCGGCAAGGGTGAAAGATACATCGAAGAATGCCTGGACGGCCGACGGAATGGCACTTCGCTACGTCAACATCTATGCTGTGGATGCTAAGGGCCGCATGGTGCCCAACGCTGCCGACGAGGTGAGCGTGCAAGTGGATGGAGCCGCCACCTTCGTGGCTCTCGACAATGCCGACCACTACACCTCCGACCTCTTCCACGAGGTGCGAACCAAGCAGATGCACACAGGCTACATGCAGTGCATTCTCCGCTCCACCCGCACTCCGGGCAAGGTGACGCTCACCGTCACTTCTCCCACACTCAAAGGGACAAAGGTCACGCTCAAGACATTCTGAGTCTGCCGTCACTTCACTTTTTTCCACTCACTCATTCCTCAATCTTTTCAGCCAGTTGTGTGTCATTCTTGATTTTCAACTTTGATTATCCGCCGGCATTCTTATACTTATAAGAGAGGGGGAATGAAAAAAGGGGAAACGTGCGGCCTAAGAGGTGTGCAAAATGAAAGGTGGGTGTGTCAGCAGATGTGGACACACCCATTTTCTTCTCTTTTTTAGAAAAAATAACTTAAAGTAGCACTATGTTTCGGATTTTTTGTTTTATCTTTGCAACCAACCCACGCGTTGGGCGAATTTTTTTGATTCAATCTATACATTAATACACTCAATAATTATGGACAACGAACTGATTAAGCAATGTACGGCTGAGGCTCAGAAATGGCTCTCGCCAGCTTTCGATGCCGAAACGCAGGCTGAAGTGAAGGCAATGCTCGATGCAGAGGACAAGACAGCCCTGATCGATGCGTTTTATCAGAATTTGGAATTTGGTACAGGTGGTTTGCGTGGCATCATGGGTGCTGGTACGAACCGCATGAACAAGTACATCGTGGGTATGGCCACACAGGGTTTTGCCAACTACATTTTGAAGGCATTCCCCGGCAAGAAAGACTTGAGCGTGGTGGTGGGTCATGACTGCCGCAACAACTCGCGACTGTTTGCCGAAACGGTGGCTGACATCTTCTCTGCCAACGGCATTAAGGCTTATCTTTTCGAGAGCCTGCGTCCCACGCCTGAAATTTCCTTCGCCATCCGTCAGTTGGGTGCTCAGGCTGGTGTGAACATCACCGCCAGCCACAACCCGCGTGAGTACAACGGCTACAAGGCTTATTGGGACGATGGTGCACAGGTGCTGGCTCCACACGACACGGGCATTATTGACGAGGTGAACAAGGTGACGATTGACCAAGTGAAGTTCACGCCTAATAACGACCTCATCCAGATTATTGGTGGCGAGATGGACATCGACTATCTGAACGCTGTGCATGAGGCACTGGTGGACCAAGAGGTGATTAACCGCCAGAAGGATCTCTGCATCGTTTATTCTCCGCTGCACGGAACGGGGCGCGTGATTATCCCTGCTGCCTTGCGCACTTGGGGCTTCCAGAACATCAACGTGGTGAAGGAGCAGATGGTCATTGACGGCAATTTCCCGACGGTTGTTTCGCCTAACCCTGAAAACTCTGAGGCTATGACGCTGGGCATGAAGTTGGGCGATAAACTGAATGCTGACCTTGTGCTGGCTTCTGACCCTGATGCTGACCGCTTGGCAGTGGTGTGCCGCGACCCGAAGGGCGAGTGGTGCATCCTTAACGGTAACCAGACGGCTCTGATGCTCTCCTATTATATTATAGAGAATAAGAAGAAGCTGGGGCAATTGAAGGGTAACGAGTTTATGGTGAAGACCATTGTGACAACGGAGACCATTGCTGAGATTGCCAAGCGCAACAACGTGGAGATTCGTGATGTTTATACTGGCTTCAAGTGGATTGCCCGTGAGATTAAGCTTTCTGAGGGCGTGAAGAAGTACATTGGTGGCGGTGAGGAGTCGTTCGGCTACCTGCCATTTGACAAGGTGCGCGACAAGGACAGCCCAGCCTCCATCTGTCTGCTCTGCGAAATTGCTGCATGGGCCAAGGACAACGGCATGACGCTTTACGACCTGCTGATGAAGATTTATCTTGACTATGGCTTTGCTTACCAGAGCGCTATCTCTGTCACCAAGCCGGGCAAGAGCGGTGCGGACGAAATTAAGCAGATGATGGAGGACTTCCGCAAGACTCCTCCCACTTCTCTCGGTGGCAGCCCTGTGGTGTGCGTGAAGGACTACAAGACGCTGAAGCAGGTTTATAATGGGGAGGAAACGGCTATTGATATGCCTGCCACCAGCAACGTGCTGCAGTGGTTTACTGCCGATGGCACCAAGATAAGTGTGCGTCCTTCGGGCACTGAACCTAAGATTAAGTTCTATGTGGAGGTGAAGGGCGAGATGGAGTGTCCGAAGTGCTACCCATCGGCTACAGCCGAAGCGAAGGCTAAGGTGGATGCCATCAAGAAGGACTTGGGGCTGTAAGAATTAAAGACTGATAAAAGGTGAAAGTTATCATTGCTTTCTGGAACATTCAGAAAAGCGGGTAACTTTCACCTTGTTTGTTACAGTTCCTTTTCCTCGAAATGCATCAGCTGACCTGTGGAAGGATGGGTGAAAGTGATGCTTTCGGCATGAAGATAAAGGCGGTTGGCGGTGGAGCCGTAGAGGATGTCGCCCTTGATGGGAACACCTAATCCGTCGGGATGGGCGCAGTGGATGCGCAGTTGGTGGGTGCGCCCCGTTGCGGGGTAGAGTTCTATGCGGCAGTCGCCTTTATAAATATAGTGTGTGACGGCAGGTTTTCCGTAATTGTGGTTGACCGTTTGGCGTGGGGAGTCGAAGGGGTTGCGGCTGATGGGCAAAGTGATGACGCCCTCGGTGGGTTGCTGGGGCGAGAGTGGGGCTTGGAGAATGGCGACGTATTTTTTTTTCACGTGGTGCTGCACAAACTGTTGCTGCAACTGCTGGCAGCAGGTCAGGGTTTTGGCAGCCAGAAGGAGTCCGGAGGTGTCTTGATCCAGGCGGTGGACGAGACGAATCTCAGGATTGACGGTGGTGAGGTGGGCTTGGAGCGACACTTCGCCGTGATTTTTACTGGGGACAGAGAGCAGCCCCGATGGTTTATAGACTACCATGAGGTCGTCGTCCTCGTAAATGATGCGTACTTGGGCCAAGAGTGCTTTTGCGCGGGCGAAGAGTGGATTTTCTTCCACATCCAGACCTTGCAGCATGAAAGAAAGGATGGGCATGCACTTGTGTTGACAGGCTGGGTAGAAATGTCCCTCGATGCGCATGTCGTTTCCGCGCGATGGCCCCACCCAAAACTCTTCCATGCAGAGCGGCTTGAGGTGGTGCTCGTAGGCATATTGGAGCAATTTGGGCGCACAGCATTCGCCGGCTCCTCCTGGAGGAATGCCTATGTTGGGCTTGGGTTTTTCAGTCAGTCGCCCTTCTTGGTAGGCGATGTAATCCTCTTCTGAAAAAGGCGACTTGCACCCTTCGAAAATCTCAATCAAGTCCTTCACCTCTTGTTTGGCGTTCTGTATTCGAAACTGGTGGAACGTCCACATCTGCAAGGCTTGGGATTTCTCTTTCCGCAGGGCTTTCAGTGTTTGCTTTTCTTGCTCGTCGGCCGTCTGGCCAATTTGTTGGGTCAAGGCCACGATGCGCTGTTCTTCCTTGGGAAAATAGCCGCTTTGCAAGTCGAAAATGGGGGGCACGAAACCTTCGTGATGGTAGGAGCCGTTGTAGATTCCTGAGAAGGCGCAGAGGTAGTAGCGTTTCCCTTCGCTTTCCACCACCAGCACACCAAACATCTTCCCCTCCTTGGGATGCATTTCTGCGTGTTGGTAGCAATAGGCAATCACCTCCTTTGCGGCGATTTGGCAAAGGGGGTGAGGGCGATAGCAGAAGGGGTAGGTGAACTGAGTGGGGGAGGGGATGTTTTCTGCTTCAGGTGGAAGGGGGTGGAGCATCATTTCTTTACCTCCACACGCTGAGTGGGTGCCATTTCTACATTTCTCTTATCTACCTGGGTGACTACTTTGGCGGCGAGACTCATGAAGGCCATTCCCTCGGGCGATGCAGGATTGAGCACAGCAGGAGTGCCGCTGTCGCCAGTTTCGCACACCGACTGGATGAGGGGAATCTGTGCCAGCAGGGGCACGTGGAGTTCGTCGGCCAGATGCTTGCAACCATCCTTTCCGAAAATGTAGTATTTGTTTTCAGGCAGTTCGGCAGGGGTGAACCAAGCCATGTTCTCCACCAGTCCGAGGATGGGTACGTTCACTTGCTCGTTCATGTACATGTTGATGCCCTTGCGCGCATCGGCGAGTGCGACTTGTTGCGGTGTGGAGACGATGATGGCTCCTGTGATGCCGAGGGTTTGGATGAGGGTGAGGTGAATGTCGCTGGTGCCAGGAGGGGTGTCGAGGATGAAGTAGTCTAAGTTGCCCCACATCGCTTCACCAATCAGTTGCTTGAGGGCGTTGCAGGCCATACCGCCTCGCCACAGGGTGGCTTGGTTTGGATTGACGAAGAAGCCGATGGAGAGGAGTTTCACGCCGTATTTTTCGATGGGGACAATGAGGTCGCGTCCGTCTGCTTGAGTTGCGTATGGGCGCTCTTCCTCCACCCCGAACATTTTAGGCATAGAGGGACCAAAAATGTCGGTGTCGAGCAGTCCCACCCGATAGCCCAGCTTGGCAAGTCCGATGGCGAGGTTGGCGGTGACGGTCGATTTGCCCACCCCTCCCTTGCCTGAACTGACGGCAATGATGTTTTTCACGCCTGGCAGCAGTTTGTCGGGTTCGGGAGGTAGGGCTGTCTTTGCTTTGGTGCCGATGGACACTTCTACGTCGGGATGCACGAATGTCTTGATGGCCGCTTCAGCTGCTTTCACTACTGATTTCTTGAAGGGGTCGGTTTCTTTTTCGAAAACGAGTGAGAAACTGACCTTCATGCCGTTGATGCGGAGGTCATCCTCCAGCATTTCGTTTTCCATGATGCTTTTTCCGTTGCCCGGGTAGCGAACGGTGGCGAGGGCATCGTGTATGAGTTTGGGGTATATGGTCATTTTCCTGTTTTTTTTGTTGATACTACTTGATGATTGTAAGAGCGGTAACCATCGACTGGAATTTCGATGTCGGGCTCTTGGAGTGTGCCGTTTTGGGGCAGACGGAACCGCAGGTACTTGATTGGAATGCCGCGCTCCAGCCACATGCTTTCGTAGTAGGTGCGTATCTCTGTCAATGACGTGTCCACCTCTTTTTCGGCATAGAGGTCGAAGGTGCATTGTTCCATGGGAAGATGGTTCCTCTCCACCATATACTTTGTGTAGGTGGCCAGAAAGTTGGAGTCGGTCTTCACGTGGATGAGGCCTCCATTGATGAGGAAGTGGCGATAGCGCTCCATGAAATAGGTGGAAGTGAGGCGCTTGGTGGCTTTCTTCATTTGCGGGTCGGAGAAGGTGAGCCAGAGTTCAGCCACTTCGTTGGGGGCAAAGAAACTTGCTATGCATTCGATGTTGGTGCGCAGGAAGGCTACGTTTTTCATTTCCTCTTCCAGCGCAATTTTGGCTCCGTGCCACATGCGTGCACCCTTGATGTCGATGCCGATGAAGTTTTTTCCGGGGAAGCGGTGCGCGAGGCCGATGGTGTATTCGCCTCGTCCGCAGCCGAGTTCGAGCACGATGGGGTTCTCGTTTGCGAAGAAGTCCTTGTGCCAGTTTCCTTTGAGGGGAAATCCCTCCTGCTGCAGTTGCCAGAAGGGGCATTCCACAACTAAGGGGTTGTCGGCCATTTCTGCAAATTTTGCCAATTTTCCTTTGCTCATGATGCGTGTGTGGGGGGTGTTGGGGGGGACATTGGGCACTTAGGCCAGTTCCAGTTCAAATTCTTCTTTCAGTTTCCGCAATGGCTCGCTCTCTTTGAGCATTTGACTGAATATTTCTGCTCGGCTGAAGGCTCTGCGTTTGTCGGTCACTTCGCGCAGACGTGTGGTCATGCGCAGGTTGCTGTTCTGCAATTGTTGTTGCAGAAAGATTTCGATGGCGGCTTTCCGTTTTGCCAGCTCCTGCTGAATGATGGGGTTTTCAGCGATGATGAGGAATGTCTGCCCATCTTCTTGCAGCATGGGTTCCATGTTGTTGAGTTGGTGAGTGAAGCCGATGTCTTCATGAGGCAGCCCAGCGGCGAATTGTCGCCATGCGATGGTGAGACTGAGGTTGTTAACAGGTTTATTCCCGAAGTATGCAGTGGGTTGCTTCACTTCTTCGTCTTCTTTCACTACGGAGGATGCAGTTGTGTCCGTGTGACGGATGGAGAATGTCTTCAGACGTGGGGTGACGGGTGTCTTTGCCACAGTTGGGGGCACTGGCTGTGTGGGTGCAGCTGGTGCTGCTGGAGGTTGCTGGCCCCTGTGCTGTTGGGGAGCACTTGTTTGCTGCCTGTTGGCATTGCTTGTGGTTGGCTCGGCTGAGGGCTTCTTGCCTCTCAGCTGTGCGAATATGGGTTTAAGAATCTGCGTAGGGCAAAGCCCGGATGCTTCCCCGTCATCGGAGGAGAGTTGTGCCATCTCGATGAGGGTGAGTTCTACCAGCAGCCGTTTGTTTTGGCTCTGCTTGTAGTTCAGGTCGCAATTGTTGGCCAGCTTCATGGCGCGGTAGAGGAACTTGGGCTTACACTTTTGCGCCTGCTCCTTGTAGCGGTTGCGCACTTCGTCGCTGGCTTCGATGAGTTCAGCTGTCTGGGCATCTTGGCTCACCAGGAGATTGCGGAAGTGGCTTGCAAGTCCTGTGATGAAGTATTGTCCTTCGAAACCCTTGGAGAGAATTTCGTTGAGGGTGAGCATGCATTCGGTGATTTTTCCTTCTAAGAAAAATTCGGTCAGGCGGAAATAGTAGTCATAATCGAGCACGTTGAGGTTCTCGATGGTGCGCTGGTAGGTGATGTTTCCGCTACAGAACGATGCCACTTGGTCAAAGATGCTTAGGGCATCGCGCATGCCTCCGTCGGCTTTTTGTGCAATGATGTTGAGGGCTGCGTCCTCCACCTGGATGTTTTCCTTCTTTGCCACATGTTTCAGGTGACTCACAATGTCGTTCACGCCCATTCGCTTGAAGTCGTAGATTTGGCAACGGCTCATGATGGTGGGGAGAATCTTGTGCTTCTCTGTGGTGGCGAGGATGAAGATGGCGTGCTTGGGTGGCTCTTCAAGTGTTTTCAAGAATGCGTTGAAGGCTGCCTGTGAGAGCATGTGCACCTCGTCGATGATGAACACTTTGTATTGGCCAATCTGGGGCGGGATGCGCACTTGTTCAATCAGTTGGCGAATGTCCTCGACGGAGTTGTTGGAGGCGGCGTCCAGCTCGTGAATGTTGAACGAACGCTGTTCGTTGAAGGCTTTGCAGGATTCGCACTCGCCACATGCCTCACCGTTAGGTTGGGGATTGAGGCAGTTGATGGTTTTGGCGAAAATGCGTGCGCAAGTGGTTTTACCCACACCTCGAGGTCCGCAGAACAGGTAAGCGTGTGCCAAACGTCCACTTTGGATGGCGTTTTTCAGCGTGGTGGTCAGCGCCCCCTGTCCCACTACGGTGTCGAACGTCATTGGACGGTATTTTCGTGCCGAAACAATATAGTTTTCCATTGATGTCTTGTTTTTTAGTTTCGTTTCTGTTGCAAAAGTACGTTTTTTTTCGCAAAGTACGAAATAATATGTTGCAAGAAGATGATTTTAGGAAGAAGAAAGGCTCGCAAATAGTGCATTTTGTGTACCTTTGCAGAAAATTGACAGAAGCATGATTGAAGAATATCAAATAAGGGTGCTGCCAGAACAGGCGGCGAGTGAACAAGGCATTAGGCAGTATCTTCAGGAAGAGAAGGGACTGGCTGATGCAGAGGTGACGGCAGTGAGGGTGTTGAAGCGGAGCATTGATGCACGCCAGCGAACCATTTATGTGAATTTGAAAGTGAGGGTGTTTGTGAATGAAATGCCCTTAGACGATGAGTTTGTGAGGACTGACTATCCGAATGTGGAAGACAGGCCGCAGGCTGTGGTTGTGGGTGCTGGGCCTGGTGGATTGTTTGCGGCTTTGCGACTTATAGAATTGGGAGTGCGACCCATTGTGGTGGAACGTGGGAAAAGTGTGCACGAGAGGCGTAAGGACATTGCGCAGATTGCTCGCACACAGCAGGTGGATCCGGAATCGAACTTCTCGTTCGGAGAAGGGGGAGCGGGTGCTTTCTCGGATGGGAAACTCTATACCCGCAGCAAGAAACGTGGCAATGTGGAGAAGATTCTGAACGTGTTTTGTCAGCATGGGGCCAGCACCAGCATTTTGGCTGATGCCCATCCGCATTTGGGAACGGACAAGTTGCCTGGCATTATTGAGGCGATGAGGAACACGATTATCCGCTCGGGGGGAGAGGTGCATTTTGAGACGAAGATGGATGCTGTGCTGCTGAAAGGCAATCGGGTGGTGGGCATCAGATGTGGAGAGAAGACGTTCGAGGGACCTGTGATTTTGGCTACAGGGCATAGTGCCAGAGATGTGTATCGTTACTTGAGTTCGCAGGGCATTGAGATTGAGGCGAAGGATCTTGCTGTAGGTGTGAGGTTGGAGCACCCGTCTGAACTGATTGACCGGATTCAATATCATCGTAAAGAGGGCAGGGGCAAGTATTTGCCTGCCGCCGAATATTCGTTTGTCACCCAAGTAGAAGGGCGAGGTGTCTATTCTTTCTGCATGTGTCCGGGCGGCACAGTCGTGCCTGCTGCAAGCGGACCTAACCAGTTGGTGGTGAACGGTATGAGCAATTCGCTGCGTAACAGTCCTTGGAGCAATTCGGGTATGGTGGTGGAATTGCATGTGGATGATTTGAACGACCGCTCTTTGATGGAACTACCTCCTGTGCCAGACATTGATGTGCAGGGAGGTGCATTGGCGATGATGGAATTTCAGGAACGGCTTGAATATGCCGCATGGATGCAAGGAAACCGTCAACAAACAGCTCCTGCACAGCGGATGGCGCATTTTGTGAATGGAAAGGGTAGTTTCGATTTGCCCCAATCGTCCTATACACCTGGGCTTATCAGCACACCGATGCACTTCTGGATGCCAGGCTTTGTGTCGAAGCGGCTACAGCAGGCATTCAGGAATTTTGGCAAAGCTTCTCATGGATTCTTGACGAATGAAGCGGTGATGATTGGTGTGGAAACTCGCACGTCGGCTCCTGTGCGCATTTTGCGCGACAGAGAGACTTTGCAGCACGTCCGTCTGCAGGGGCTCTTCCCCTGTGGCGAAGGGGCAGGGTATGCTGGTGGCATTGTGAGTGCGGGTGTGGATGGCGAACGTTGTGCGGATATGTTGGCCGCTTATTTGAAGTCTTGACGATGCATTTGCGAGATAAGCAAATATTGAAGATTGCGCTCCCCAGCATCGTGTCGAACATCACTGTTCCGCTGCTGGGACTCATTGACGTGGGGATAACGGGGCATTTAGGGAGAGCCTCCTTCATTGGTGCGATTGCTGTAGGAGGCATGCTCTTCAACATTATCTATTGGATGTTTGCCTTTTTGCGGATGGGCACCAGTGGAATGACAGCTCAGGCTTTGGGCGCTCGTAACCTGACTGAAGTGGTGAGTGTGCTGCTGAGGGCTTTGGTGGTGTCGTTGCTCATTTCTGTCTTGATGCTGTGTGTGCAAATTCCCATCAGAGAATGCTCTTTGCGCATTATTAGTCCTTCGGAGGAAGTGGCGGCTCTCACATGCTCTTATTATAATATATGTATCTGGGGGGCACCTGCTGCCCTTTCTCTTTTTGTCCTGACGGGTTGGTTTGTGGGTATGCAGAACTCTATAATTCCAATGTGGGTGGCAATTGTTCAGAATGTGGCAAACATTGTGGTGAGTCTTGTGCTGGTGTATGGGTTTGAAATGAAAATAGAGGGTGTGGCATTGGGGACGGTGCTGGCTCAGTATGTGGGGCTGTTGGTGGCTGTCTGCTTGCTGGTGCACAACTATGGACGGCTAAAATGTTATTTGCAGACAGGGATGGTGATGACAAAAGCGGCGTTGCTGAAGTTTTTTTTCTTGAACAAGGATATTTTCCTGCGAACTTGCTGCCTTATTCTCGTTCACTTCTTCTTTATAGCGGCTGGAGCCAAAATAGGAGATACAGAGCTGGCTGTGAACACGATGCTGATGCAGTTCTTCACTCTTTACAGTTATGTGATGGATGGGTTTGCGTTTGCGGGCGAGGCGATGGTGGGCTGGGCCATAGGTGCTCGCTTGCATGACATCTATGATGAAACGGTGCGGCATTTGTTTCGCTGGGGTGGAGCACTCGCTGTGTTGTTCACCTTGTTTTATCTCTTGTTGGGAAGCCCTTTCCTCACGCTCCTGACAGATAATGCTGACGTGCTTGCGGCGGCACGCAACTATCAGCCTTGGACGCTCTTGGTCCCCATTTGTGGAATGGCGGCTTTCATTTGGGATGGTGTATATATTGGTGCTACGGCTACGAAAGGGATGCTCATTTCGATGGCTTCAGGAATGGTTGTCTTTTTCCTTCTTTATTTCTTGCTTGTGCCTTTGTGGGGAAACCACGGATTATGGGTGGCCTTTGTGGCTTATCTCGCCATGCGAGGTGTTGTGCAGACTGTGATGCGAAAAAGTCTGCTTAAATGGGACAATTTATAGGGAAATGACTAAAAAAAATGTGGTTTCTGCGTAATTTTCCACTTTTTCATTTGTGATTATATAATTTTTTGTATCTTTGCATAACAATCTTTTTTAATCGTCAAAAAATCATGAAAAGGCATCGTTTATCGAATTTAGTTCCTTTATTCATTGTTTTATTCATATTCATAGCAGGGTCGTGTAGCAAGGTGAGGACATTCAGAACTCAGGGACCTCGTCACAGTGTGGTGGTGATTCACTCGTGGGACAGTCTTGGCGAAGAGGGGGCTTTGTTTTCTAAATGCATGGAAGACGCTTTCAAGGAGCACGAAATGCTGGTGGACATCCATCACCTCTATCTGAACATGGTGAGGCGTCCGGGCGAGGTGTTCTCGCAGTATGATTGGCCTGAAGTGGAAAAGAAGATTCGTCAGTGGAATCCGGACGTGATTTTGCTGAACGATGACCCTATCGTTGACTGGGTGCTGACGCATGAGGAAGGGGATTCGGTGTTCATGAACACGCCTGTGGTTTTTGCTGGTGTTAATTCTCTTTTGCGCGATTCTGTACGCCGCTTCACTATGATGACGGGATATGAGGCGCACATAGATTTGGGGAGAAACATTGAGTTGATGATGAAGATTGCAAAGACTCAGTGTGTGACTATTGAGCTGGACAACAAGGAAATAGACGAAAGATTGCGACATCAATTCAAAGAGGAATTGGAAGATTCAACCCGATTCATCAATAATAGCGATTTTCATTTGAGACATTTTGATGAAAACTATCTGAGTAGGCATTATCCGGGTTTAGCTGTCGTGAATTTTGTGTCCTGCGGCTTCCCTTACTTGAACAAGGGAGAAAATGAGTCTGACTCGGTGGGTAAAGCTATTACGGGAAAATTCTACGAGTCGGCTAAAAACATGTGGCAGTTGCAAGTGAAACGCGACATTTTCAGCAATAGCCTTATTTCTCATACGGGACATCCTCAATACACTGCCATTCGTGAGCAATTCAACAATGCCAACAACGTCCTTTTTTTGTGTGGTTACTTCACAAGCACAGAAACGCAGGTAAAGGATCAGGTTGCATACGCAGTGCGCATTTTGAAAGGAGAAAATCCCAAGACCTTGCCCATCAGTCAGCACGACAGCAATTATTACATGGATTGGAATGCAATGCAGGCAGCTTTCCCAAAAATGTCGTACGGCGCGTATAGCAATCAATTTGAGATTGTCAATGCACCTTTCTATTTAGAAAAACCCTTGCAGTTCGCCCTTGAAGTGGGTGTACTCGTCTTGCTCGTGGGCTTGATTATCTACCTTATTGTCTATTTGATGCTGAAATGGAGGTGGAGAGGCCAAATGACGCTGGTGGAAGAGTTGCAGTACGAAGAAAAGGTGCACGATTTGATGTTTTCCAATGCGAAAGATACCATTTGGCAATATAAGGACGAGATGTTTATCTTCACCCAGCAGTTTGCCGATTACTTTGAATTGCCCAGCGACCACCTTACTTTGGAGCAGATGGAAAGCATTGTTCACGAGGATAGTAAGCCTTCTTTTGACTTCCTGATGAATTTCCGCAACCAGCGAGGAAGAAAAACGGTGCGTTTGCGCATGACTCCTGATGGAGGAAATAAATGGTACTGGGCAGAAGCTATGTACACAGCTACAGACGAGTCGGCCAAAACGGGCGAACTGTATGGCTTGTTGCTGAATATAGACCAGAAGAAGGAGACGGAGGAAAAGCTGGAACAAGCTCAGGTGCTTGCCAGTCAGGTGGCTCTGAAAGAGAACTTCCTCGCCAATATCAGTCACGACCTTCGCACTCCGCTGGGTGCCGTAACAGGATTCTCCACCATGCTGACTACGCCAGGTATGACCTTTGAGGAAGGCGAACGTGAAATGTATGGTGAGGTAATTCATCAGAATACTGAAATGATTCTGAACATGATAGACAGTGTGATGGAGAAAGCGCAGATTGAAACAGGCGATCTTGAAATCATCCAGAAGCCTGTGTCGATTAAGAAACTGATTGATGAATGCTATAAGACTAATTACATTATAGCTCCTACTCACCTGAAGTTCAATCTTGAAACGGCTGAGCCTGATGCTATTGTGAATATCGATATGACTCGCACCAAGCAAGTGGTGAACAACTTCTTGAGCAATGCTTTCAAGTTCACAACCGAAGGTAGTGTGACGCTGGGGTGGAAATACATGATTGACAACCCCGACATGCTGGAAGTTTACGTGAAAGACACGGGCATTGGGGTGGCTCCTGAAAAACAAGCCATGTTGTTTGAACGATATAAGAAAGTGAACGAGACAGACAAGGGAACAGGTCTGGGATTGAACATCAGCAAAACCATTATGGAAAAGCAAGGCGGCACGATTGGAGTGGAGAGTGAATTGGGACATGGAAGCAAATTCTTCTTCCGTCTTACGCGCATGGTGCAGTGTCTGTTGCTGATTGTCACTTTGGGCTTGGGATTCATTCTTCCGTCTTCCTGCTGGAACCGATACAGCCATCCTGAAAAGAAGGCCAATGTGCTGATGTACTATAGTTACCATAAGAATTATTCTTCTTACATAGGCATGCATGACAAAGTTCTGCAGACGTTCCGAAATCATGGGGTCAATGCCGATGTTCGTTGCGTATATCTCGGCTTGGAGAATCCATCTACAAGTACGGAGAAAATACATAAAGCATTAAAAGATTCGTTGGTTAAGAATGGCTGGAAACCCGATATCATCATTACAGAGGGTGACCGAGCTGCTCACGACTACATACACTGGCGCGAGTTGGGGAAGATTCCGGAATTTGACACAATCCCTGTGGTGCTGGGTGGATTGCATCATCCGGAGTGGGAGTATATTCGTCGGCATAATAATATGGTGGTCATCAACGACCCCATTGATTACTGCACTAACATCAATCTGGCTGTAGAAATGACGGGTAAAAATTGTGTGGAAATAGAATTAGACTATTTTCATCAGGATTCTCTTATCCGCAACGAATTAAGGCAAGCCCTTGCTCGCCCGCCCTATATTGACAATTCTGACTTTCATCTGGTTATTGAAGCTGATGAACAGTTTTCCACCATCTGGAAGGATAGCGTGATGGTGCTGGTCTATTCCACTGAGTCGCCTGAACGTAATTCTTCTGCTGTGTATGACCGTGAAGAGGGCTACAAGAATTTGCGTCGCATTTATGTGCATTCTTGGCTCTATCCTTCTTTGGCAGTGAAGCGTGACCTCTATAGCTCGTTGATTGCAGACAAGACGGGGCGCCCTCAGTTCACTGCAGTGAAGGCTGGTTTTGCCGATGGCTCAGGAAGGTATTTGTGTGGATATTTCGCCAGTTATGAGACAGTGGGTGAAGATGTGGCTCGTGTGTCGTCCGAAATTTTACAAGGTGCCGATTTGGCTTCATTTGTGGGCATGACTCACCAGAAGAAGTACTACATGGATTATGAGGCAATGGAGAAGCTGGGAATGAAATACCAGGATTACGAAAGTCGCTTCACCATTGTGGGTGCTCCAACCGAACAAATATCGCCTGTTTATAATTATGTCACGCTGGTCATCATAGCAGTGGTTTTCATCTTGGCCATTGGGGCTATAGTGCTTGTGCTGCAGTCGTGGAAAGACCGAACAGCGCAAGGTTTGGTGGAAAGTGTGACTCGTAGGGCTGAAATGCGCCAGATGGCTTTGCATGGTGCTGATAGCCACATGGTGCGAACGGAGGCGAACTTGAAGGACATCATTTCTCATGTCCACCCCGACTATTCCAGCGAAATCCCCCTCATCATGCAATCTATCGACATTGTGGGTACGCACAATCACGAGATTTATGCTGATGTGGGTGAGGAAGGAAACTATCGTTGGTGGCAGTTGCGTTTTGTGGTGATTTACGACAACAAGACGGGTGATAAGCATGTTGATGGAATATTGATCAACATTGATGAAACCAAACGATATGAAGAGAATCTGCGTAAGGCGATGCTCTTGGCCGAAGAGGCAAAGCAGAAAGAGGACTTCCTGACCACCATCAGCCATGAAATACGCACTCCTTTGAACGCAGTGGTGGGATTCAGCGATGTCATTGTCAGCATGCCGCCTGAATCCTTCACACCGGAAGAATTGGCTGAGTATGCCAAGATTATCAAGGCTAATAACACCAGCTTGTCGGCAATGATTGAAGACATCCTGATGTTCTCGCGTATTGAAAGCGGACGCATTGAGTATGTGAAAAAAGATTTTGACGCAGCCGAACTGGTTCGTGAGCTTGCACATGATTGGGAGGATTTGGTGCCCGATGGTGTTGAATTGCATGTGGTGTCTTACCAAAACGGGCTGATCATCAACAATGACAGTGCTCGGGTCAAATATGTTATGAACCAATTGGTAAGCAACGCAGTGAAATTCACGAAACAGGGCTTCATTGTCATCGGCATCCAGTTCCATCTCAATACAGAGCAGGTGGAGTTTTATGTGTACGATACAGGTTGTGGCATTCCGAAAGAGAAGCAACAACTGGCCTTTGGCTTGTTCTGGAAAGACGATGGCTTCATTCCTGGCTTAGGGTTAGGTTTGCATGTGGCACAGAAGCTGGCCGATGGAATGGGATTGACCCTTGCTGTGGAGAGTAAGCCCGGATTTGGTTCAAGGTTTTCACTCTATTCTGACACTCATATAGTGGCTGCCGCTACAAACGCTGCACAATCGTAGTAGGGAGGAGGAATGCTGGTTCTCTTCACAGTCATATTATACTTTGGTGCTTTGCTTTTACTTTCACGCGTGGTGAGTAAACGAGGTGGCAACGATGCTTTTTTCTCGGGCAATCATCAGTCGCCCTGGCCTTTGGTGGCTTTCGGCATGATTGGTGCCAGCATTTCAGGGCTCACCTTCATCGGTGTGCCGGGTTGGGTGATGGGCATCGACATGACCTATTTGCAAATGTGCTTAGGCTTCATTGTGGGTTATGTCATCGTAGCATTCGTCCTTCTGCCTCTTTATTACCGGCATCGACTTGTGTCTATCTACACCTATCTGAACGAGCGATTTGGAAAGGTGAGCTATAAGACGGGTTCTTCCTTCTTTCTGCTTAGCAAGTTGTTGGGTGCAGCAGCAAAATTCTATGTTGTGTGTCGCATCCTCCAGTATTGTCTTTCCGACACCATCTCGTTGCCTTATGCCGTTGTGATCATTGTGGCTTTGTTCCTCATTTGGCTCTACACCCGAAGGGGGGGCATACGTGCGCTTGTGTGGACTGATTTTGTACAAACTCTCTGCTTGATGCTGGCTCTCATCCTCATTTTGCTGAAGGCGGCAAGTATGCTGGGCATGAACTTCTCTGAGGCGATGGTGGCCGTGTGGAACGACCCTCACGCACGTATATTTGAATTTGACGATTTCACTTCGAAGCAGCACTTCTGGAAGCAGTTTCTTTCGGGCATATTCATCGTCATTGTGATGACTGGACTTGACCAAGACATGATGCAGAAAAACCTCACCTGCAAGAATCTGACTTCTGCGCAAAAAGACATGTGCTCTTATGGTGTGTTGTTTATTCCTGTCAATTTCCTTTTTCTGGCATTGGGTGTACTCCTCCTGATGCTCTATCAGCAGCAGGGACTTCCTCTTCCTCAGAAAGGCGATGACCTGTTGGCAAGCATTGTACTCGATGGCACGATGGGCACAGCTTGCCTCGTCTTCTTTACGATTGGTGTCATAGCCAGCGCATTCTCTTCGGCCGATTCGGCCTTGACTGCGCTGACCACCAGCATGTGCATTGACATCTTGGAAAGGGAAAAGGACGAGAAGATAAGGAAGACGGTTCATCTGCTTATGCTGCTTGCTTTCGTAATGGTCACTTTGGTGTTTAATGCTATTGGTTCAGGAAGTGTGATGGACTTGATTTACACTTTGGTGTCTTACACCTACGGCCCCTTGTTGGGACTCTTCTCCTTTGGTCTCGCCACTCATCGGAAGCCTCGTGAGGCTTGGGTGCCCAGTGTGGCCATTGCCTCACCTTTCCTTTGCTACATTATCGACCGAGTGGTTTTTCTCAGTACAGGTTATCAGGTCGGCTATGAGATGCTGATGTTTAATGGATTGCTCACCTTCATGGGGCTTTGGATTATATCTCAACCATCTAATCGTACTGTTGCGCCATGAAGTTTATCGATTTATTTGCAGGACTTGGAGGCTTCCATTTAGCCCTGTCGCGTTTGGGACACGAATGCGTCTTTGCATCTGAAATCCAGCCAAAGCTACAGAATCTGTATAAAATCAATTTCCCTGGTGTGCCCATCTATGGCGACATCACCCAAATTCGCGAACAAGACGTTCCTCCTCATGATATACTTTGTGCAGGATTCCCTTGCCAACCCTTTTCCTTTTCAGGCAAGAAGCAGGGATTTGAAGACGAATTGGGACGCGGAAACTTGTTTGACGAAATCTGTCGCATGCTTCGCTACCACCATCCTCCCTACATCTTTTTGGAGAATGTGTCGGCTTTGCCTGGTCATGATAGTGGGCGAACATGGAAAGTGATTCAGCAGAAACTGGATGCATTGGGCTATGACATACGCGCTCACATTTACTCGCCTCATGAGTTTGGTATTCCTCAGCATAGGCCGCGCTTTTACATTGTGGGCATGCTGAGGAACGAACAGGGTGTGAGTGGAATGCGGAAATTTCATTTCATGCGTTTGAAAAAAGATGTGGTGAGCGATGTCCGCACCATTGTCGATTTTGCCGACAATGACCGCCTGCAGCCTGTTCGTCGAGGCTTGCATCCTGTTTTTGATGCTTGGCAAGAATTTGTTTATAATGTGACGAAGCGTGATGGTTATATGCCTTCTCACTGCATTTTCACTATGGAGTTTGGCGCCGATTATGAGTTTGAACACCTTCCTCCTGCATTCCAGCCTTTGGAGATGCTGCGAGGCAAACGTGGCGAATATGGTAACCCCTTGGATGGAGATACACGTGAGGAACTCATAGCTGGGTTACCTTTCTACATGCGGAAAACCAAATATGAAGACACTTATCCGGAATTTAAGAAAGTGCTTATTCGGCAGAACCGAGAACTCTATCAACGGCATAAAGACTGGATTGATCCTTGGCTCAAGAAAATCATGAAATATCCTCGCACGCAGCGCATGTTTGAGTGGAGCACCGATCAGGACTGGGACTTCAAGCATCATGTCATTCAGCTGCGTCCCTCTGGCATTCGCATCCGTTCCATGAACTATATTCCCACCATAACGCTTTGCACCACTGCAACGCCCATTCTGCCTTTTGTCCCTTATCCTCCCCAGGGGGCGGTGGATAAGAAGGGGAGGCCTTATTCGCCTGAAGATTTCCGCTGGGGGCGTTATATATCCCACAACGAAGCTGCTCGCATACAATCCATGCAGGAACTGAATTATGGCAAACTTACCAGAGGACTGAAATTCAAGGCTCTGGGTAATGCTGTCAATGCCGATGTGGTGGAAATCATTGCGCGCCGATTGCTGAACTGCAAGCCAGTTACGAATGAAGAGTTCTCGACAGGAAAAGGGTGACGCATGCCTCCTCTTCTTCTCTCTCCATCCCCCTTCTCCCTATCTGCAAGTCAAGTGGAAGCAGCCCTGTTTCCGTTCATATTTCACGTAGCAGCGGTTCTGTCTCCTCAAGTCATTTAGCACTTCCGATAGGACTTGTTTCATCGGCTCGTTCCATCGGAGCAGAGCGGCCTGAGGATTGTAGGTGCCCGTCATGGGCATGAATTTGTTGTAAGCAATATCAACCGTGGTGCCATAACAATGGCATGAGTTGGTTGTGGCATTCTTGTTGCCCCTTTGTAGGTTCGACACGTCGTCGGTGGTGCGCAACACCGATGTCACAATGGGCAAGTGAATGGGCAACCCTTTCACGTGGCAGGAATCGATGAAATTCAGACAGATGGTATTGAGCAAATGCTGAGCGCGTGGAACTAAATAGGGAATGGAGTGGGTGAGTTGGTCAATGGCGTAGAAAGGCGAGTGACTGATGTTCACCAGCTGATGCCGCTTTACCAAACTTTCGGCTTCGGTCCTGTTCTTTACAGGCGTGATGCCATATTTCTGAGCAGCCACAATCTGCACATCCTGAATGTCGGGAAAGCACTCTACATAGCTCCACACGCCTTTGATGCGGTGCTCTCCTTGACCATTATCCACAACCCCACTTTCAGCTTGCTGACTGTATAGCAGGTTTTCATCTGGAAGCTCTATGTCATCCATCCCATCCACATTCATCGCTTCTTCCTCATCCTCTTCTATGCTCAGACTCTGGGCGGTTGTCTGCTCATCACGCTCAGTTTTCCAAACCGTCTCCTCCATCGTCTCCTTGTCATCATCAGCTCCAATCTTCTCTCTCTGGGCAAGTGTCCTGTTGTTCATCTGTAGAGGTACTTCAATGCTGAATGCGTGCCTCACGAAAGAGAAAAGTGCCATGATGCTGACAAAAGCAATCAGAAATTTCCATTTCTTATACCGGCTGCTGCGGCTTTCTTCTGTCTTTTTCATCCTCTTCCTGAATTTACAATCAAACCACAGATTTTATCGTTCAGTTTCTTTGAGTTCAATAGTTGCTCGATGGTTAGGTGCATCCTGTAGCGCCAATAGTGGCGTGGGTTGGCTGGAATGTTAATTCGCTCTGCATTGGCATCGGGAAGTCTCACATCCTCATCCATTGAGAGCCAGTCCTGTAGCGATAGCAATGTCATGACCGAAGGGCAGAACAGGTGGGCGGACACAATCTCTTCGCACAGCCATCCTGGAGCAGGGTGGGGGGCTGTGCCGTCCTTGTAGAGTGCATTGTTGTAGAACTGTTGAGCGCGTTCCACATTCTCGTCCCACCACATGCGCAAGGGAGGCATGTCGTGGGTTGATATGGTGGCCACCGAACGGTAGGGATTTTCCCACAAGCGTCCGAACTGTAGGGCGGGCGATTTGGGCATCGTTTGGATTTCCAGCGACAGCATCTTCAGATTTTCCATCACCCAAGGCACGCAATCGGGTACCATCCCTAAGTCTTCGGCACATACCAGCATGCGCGTGCACTGCGTCAGGATGGGCAGTTTCTTCATTGCTTCCTCATACCAGAATTTGTTGTGGCGACGATAAAAATAGTCGTTGTAGAGATTGTTGAAAGCGTCCTTTTCGTGTTGGGGCAACGACTCGTAGGTAAAATCCGTCTGAGCCGAGATGCGTGGATGATACACTTCGGGGTACTTTCTGTCTGGCACAAACAGCACGCAGGAAGCCAAGCGGTAGAGTCCGTCGCATAGCGAAATGCTGTCCTCGTCTGTCTTTCCAGCAAAGGCGGCTTGAATTTTTCGCTGGCTGGCATACTCGTCCTTCAGGTCATATCGTCCATCGGTGCGAGGTTGCAGATAAATGGTCTTCACCAAGTCGGCCCGATAGCCGAAAATGCGCTCCAATGTCCAATCGGCAATGTAGGGGCGGGTCATGTATTCAGCATTGAAGCGCATGCCGTAGCCTTCTATTTCGTTTACGCTCATGGGTATAGCTGGCGAAAACTGTCCCAAGAGCCCATGTACGGAATGCAGCGGAATTTCCCATATCCGGAAGAAACCCAGCACGTGGTCTATCCGGTAGGCGTCAAAGTATTCAGCCATTTTCTGGAATCGCCTAATCCACCATCTGTAGCCATCCTTGGCCATCGCTTCCCAGTTGTAGGTGGGGAAGCCCCAGTTTTGCCCATCTTGCGAGAAGTCGTCGGGCGGTGCGCCCGCCTGTCCGTCCAGATTGAAAAGATGAGGTTGCGACCAAGCCTCCACGCTGTTTCTCGAAATGCCGATGGGAATATCTCCCTTAAGGATGACACCTTCCTTCCTGGCCTCGGTTCGTACGGCAAGGAGCTGCAGATGGAGTTGATATTGGATGTAGTAGTAGAGGGCCACCTTGTCGTAGTGCTCGCAGCCATTGTCGGCCAGTTTCTCCACTTCCTTCTTGTTGTATTTGGCATAGTGAGGCCATTTCTGGAACTCGGCCGTTCCATACAGGTCGCGCAGGTAGGAGAAAACTGCATAATCCATCAGCCAGTCTTTGTTGTTGGTGTAAAAGTTTTTGAAATCAGCGCTTTCCAACACGGCCAGTCCTTCTTGTGCGAAGACTTTGCGCAGATAGTCCATCTTCAGTGCAATTACTCGCTCGTAGTCAATCTCCTTCAGCGCATTCAATCGCTGCTGATTCATCAGGAAGCGTTCCATTACCAAACGGTCTCTCAGCGGGGGCAAAGCGCTGAGGTCGCAGTAGAGTGGATGGAAGGCATAGATGGAAATGGCGTTGTAGGGGTAGGAGTCTTGCCATTTGCCCGTCATCATGGTGTCGTTGATGGGCAGAATCTGAATGGTATGCATCTTGGTTTTCTTCACCCACTGGATGAGGGCTTTCAAATCGCCAAAGTCACCCACGCCATAACTCCTTTCAGAGCGCAGAGAAAACACGGGGATGACCACACCGGCCACTTTCCAACTGTCGCCGCTCAGAGCCACTTGCTCGTCGGTCTTTACCCACATTTGCTTGGGCATCAAGCGTGGGCTTCGCATGCGCCGGTTGGGGCCTTCTTCCCATCGCAAAATGTGATTATGGGTGTCCACCACCACATATTTGTATTCAGCTTCGTCGTAGAGCAGCTCTGCGTCGATGTTTACCGCCCATTCCTGCAAGTTGATGAGTGCCATCTTTTTGGGACGTTGCCATTCGCCCAGCTGGGGAGTGCTGCCACACAGGGCCAGCCATTCGCCTTTGCGCAAACGGGGCTCCACAACGCGCAGTTGCAGTGTGGAGGAGTAGAGGGTGTCGATGGGCAGCGTGTCGGTGGGCACGGCTCCCACGCACTCTGTGTAAGCTGAGGAGAAGAGCGGCTGGTCTTCGGGTATAGGTCGCCACTTGTCGCTCAGAATGTAGTGATTGGTGATGTGGTCGAACGTCACACGGTGTGGAGCCACCTCCCATTCAGTCCACACCAACAGGTCGTTGCGATACATGGCGTATTTGTATTCGATGCCTTCTATTCCAGCGTGTTGGAAAGTGATTTCGCTCTCCCACAACTTGCCGTCGTAGGTGTCCAGACGACATTCCTGCATGGGCTTCTTTGCGCCTCCTTTTTCCACTTTATACAGGTGCACGCGCAAGTCTTCGCCCCATTGGGTATAGTATTCGATGCTAAAACGGATTTTCATTTTCGAAAGTAGTTTAGTCTTTTTTTTGATGCTTTCAAGTAGTGATTTGGGGTCGTCTTATTTTGATTGCAAATTTACGGAAATATTTTTAACCTTCAAAGGAAACGTTCAATAAAATGTATTTTGAAGGTTGAAAATAGTCGTCATCCTATTGATGGTGCCCAGATGGATGCAGGACGGACAATAGCATGATTATAGTCATGTAATGCTATGTGGTCAGTTACGTAGGCTGCTATGAGTTAGTTCGGAGTCACTATATAGTATCCAGCGAGTACCTCCTATATTTGCTCGATATTTATGTGATAGTTGTCCAGTAGTTGTTCGATCGTTTATCGAACAACTATCGAACAACTATCGAACAAATAAGCGAGGTACATGGGAGGCAGGGTATGGGAATGAGGAGAGAGAGGGTTAGGTGATTTAAGTTGTGTAGCTACTTTTTCACTATGACCCTTTGGCGAAGTTGATGACAACGCTCAACGAATACATTAACATGGATTTTAGTCTGGCGAAGCCTATGAAGCCGAAAATATTTGGGGGCGCTGCACGAAAAAACGACTTTTTCGGCACTTGGGGAAGAAAACGGATTAAACGTTTGCATGTTTCTGTATAATTTAGTACCTTTGCAATGTAATTCGATGAAAGTGTTTTTGAGGATAAAGATCAAAGGTTTATGGAATATCAGTATCATGTTTTTGCGCCGTATCGGGTGTGCCCGCTTGGAGCGCATGTGGATCATCAGCACGGTTTGGTGACAGGTTTTGCCATCGATAAGGGGGTGGATTTTTGGTTCAACGTCCGTGAAGACGGTCACGTACATTTGGAATCGCGCACGTTTGAGGGAATAGTGGATTTCGATTTGACCACGCCTTCGCAGGTGCGTGAACACCACTGGGGCGACTATGCAAGGGGAGCGAAGTATGCACTGAAGAAGCGCTTCGAACTGCAGCACGGCATCGATGGCGTGATTCAGGGTTCCTTGCCCGTGGGAGGGTTGAGCTCATCGGCGGCTGTGTTGATAGCCTACGTGATGGCTTTTGCTAAGGCGAACGGCATCATGCTCAAGCCTTTCGAGGTGGTGCAGATAGCGTCAGAGGCTGAACGCGAGTACATCGGTCTGAACAACGGTCTGCTCGACCAGGCTTGCATCGCGTTGGGCAAGAAGGACGGATTGCTCTTCCTCGACTGCGATACGAACGAGTATCGCATCATTAGGAAAAATCCCAACATGCCTGAGTTCGAGTTGGGCATCTTCTTCTCGGGCTTGACTCGCTCGTTGGTGAACAGCGACTACAACCTGCGCGTGTTTGAGTGCAAGACGGCGGCCTGGAACATGTTGGCTTATACCGAACAGCCGCTGAAGACGTTTGACAAGACCTTCCTGCGCGACATACCCAAATCTACCTTCGAGAAGACACGCATAGCCATGCCCGCGCGCTTCGCTCGTCGTGCGGAGCATTTCTACTCAGAGTACCGCCGTGTGCGCCAAGGTGTTACGGCTTGGGAGACAGGTAACCTGAAATTGTTTGGCAAGTTGAGTTTCGACTCGTGCGAAAGCTCCATCCACAATTACGAGTGTGGCAGTCCGGAACTCATAGCCATTTACGAAATCATGCGTTCGCTGCCAGGCGTGTGGGGAGGACGTTTCAGCGGAGCGGGGTTCAAGGGAGCATGCATTGCGTTGGTCGATTCAGCCTATAAGGAGCAGATTGAGAAGGAACTCACGGCGCGCTATCTGGAGCAGTTCCCTGAGTATGAAAAGACGTTCCAAGTGTTCTGGGTGAAACCTGACGATGGGGCAAGATTTTTGGATGAATAGTGGGGATGAACGTATGTAATAAAGCAACATGAAGAGTTTATGAAGAATATTGTAATTGCTGCGGGCTACGCTACCCGCTTGGGAGAGTTGACGAAGAATTTCCCCAAACCGTTGCTGAGAATCGGGGAAAGCACCATTCTTGGACGGATGCTGGATGACATTGACGGCATACCTGACATCGATGAGCATGTCATCATCACGAATCATAAGTTCGCACCCATCTTCGAGGAGTGGATTAACACTCCGCAAGGAACTCCCTGCGCGGGTGGACGGCTGACTGGAGTGGCTGGCAAATGGAAGAAACCCATCACTATTGTGGATGACGGAACGGAGACGAATGAGACGCGCTTAGGGGCTGTGTGCGACTTGCTCTTTGCGATGGACAAACTGAAGCTGGACGATGACCTGCTGGTGGTGGCGGCAGACAATCTGCTGTTCTTTTCGTTCCAAGAGTTTGTTGACTTTTCCAAAGAGAAGGGCACCTCGTGCATCATGTGCCACGAACAGCCCGAAGTGGCCAAATTGCAGCGTACGGGCGTGGTGGAACTGGACGAACAGATGAAGGTGTTGGGAATGGAAGAAAAGCCGCAAGTGCCAAAATCCCACTGGGCTGTTCCGCCGTTCTATATTTACCTGAAGGCCGACCTCGAACTGGTGCGCCACTCGGTCGAAAACGGATGCGGAAAGGATGCGCCTGGCAACTTGGCGCACTACATGGTGGACAACACACCGATGCATGCCTGGCGCATGTCGGCTGGCCGCTTCGACATCGGCTCGTTGGACACGTATGAGGAGGCTGTGAAACGGTTCGGCTGACACTACTTTGCCAGTGGAATGGGGGCGGAAGTGAACGCTCGCAGTTTTTCTCTGTGTGAAGAAAATAAAGGTATGTTCTAATAATTACTAAATCTGAGATGATTATCTTCCATTGTTTTAGTTGCTTTTGGGCATCTTTGGGCTTAATCCCTTGGGCCATAGCTCG
>CADAPC010000013.1 GCA_902789725.1 uncultured Bacteroidales bacterium | reverse complement strand
CATCAACAAGCAGAGATAATCCACTCTTTGACTCTTATTTCATCTATGGTTAGTGGTACACTTTTCGATTATTAGGGGTGGTACACTTTTCAGTTACAAGCTACAATTTCTGGGGCAAAGGTACGAAATTAAATTGAGACTCGGTCCAAAACGAATTGATTTATGAAGAATTTGTGGTCAATTAGTGGTAATTTGTGTAAAAAGACAAAAAGAATGAAGAAGATTCTGGTGTTTATGCTGACATTTGTGCTGGCGGCAACGGCATCGGCACAGGTAAGGGCGACGTGACGCTGGACCATAGAGGTTGATACTTATTTTAGAATCGACAAAAGAAAAAGGGAAACTAAACGGAAAGGAGAGGAACACGAAAAAAGGGAAGGTGCTGGATGTGCGACCTTCCCTTAGATTTACAGAATGTGAGTTTTTGTTTACTCACCCTTCACAGCTGCGATGCCTGGGAGCACCTTGCCTTCGATGGCTTCGAGGAGGGCGCCACCACCAGTAGAGATGTAAGAAACCTTGTCGGCCAAACCGAACTTGTTCACGCAAGCTACAGAGTCGCCACCACCGATGAGTGAGAAGGCACCTTCCTGAGTAGCCTTAGCCACAGCTTCGCCAACGGCACGTGAACCAGCCGTGAAGTCTTCGCACTCGAAGCAGCCGGCAGGACCGTTCCAGAGGATAGTCTTAGCACCTTCGATGGCCTTAGTGAACTTCTCGCGGCTCTTAGGACCGATGTCGAGACCGTCCCAGCCATCTTCGATAGCATTAGATGGGAATGTCTTGATTTCAGCACCAGGCTTTACTGAGAAAGTGGAGAAGTCGTAACCTGTGCAGCATACAGAATCCTCGCCGAGCACGAGTTCAACGCCGTTCTTCTTAGCCAGCTCTTCTACGCCAAGGGCTACATCGAGCTTGTCAAGCTCAACGATGGAGTTACCAATTTCGCCGCCGTGAGCCTTCATGAAGGTGTAAGTCATACCGCCACAGAGGATGAGCTTATCTACCTTGCCGAGGAGGTTCTCGATGATGCCAATCTTGGTGGAAACTTTTGAGCCACCCATGATGGCTACGAATGGACGCTTGATGTTGTTGAGCACGTTGTCAACAGCTTGCACTTCCTTCTCCATGAGGAGGCCGAGCATTACGTCCTGCTTGTCGAAGTAGTCGGCAATGACAGCAGTGGAAGCGTGCTTGCGGTGAGCGGTACCGAATGCGTCCATCACCCAGCAATCAGCGTAGGAAGCCAACTTCTTGGCAAACTCCTTCTGGCTGGCCTTCATGGCCTTCTTTGCTTCGTCGTACTCTGGAGTGCCTTTCTCAACACCTACAGGCTTTCCTTCCTCTTCAGGATAGTAGCGGAGGTTCTCCAGCAGGAGCACTTCGCCTGGCTTCAGTGCGGCAGCTTGTGCGTCAGCCTTCTGGCAGTCGTCGGCAAACTGTACGGGCACGCCGAGAGCCTCGCTCACAGCGGGCACGATTTGCTTCAGAGACAGTTCTGGCTTCACCTTGCCCTTTGGCTTGCCCATGTGAGACATGATGATGAGGGCACCTCCTTTTTCAAGGATGAGCTTCAGGGTGGGAACTGCACCGCGGATGCGGGTGTCGTCGGTGATGACGCCATTCTGGATTGGCACGTTGAAATCTACACGCACGATTGCCTTTTTGCCGGCAAAGTTGTACTCATTGATTGTCATAGTCGTTTTGTTTAAATAAGTTGTTTGAAATGTTTTTTATTGTATTGCTTTTGTTGAGTTTTTCTTTTGTGAGAGAGGACTCTTTCGGTGATGACGTTCTCTCTTAATATTGCTCGTTCTCGTTGGGGAAATTTCCCTCTTTCACATCCTCCACATAGTGGCCGATGGCATCGGTCATGATGGTGTTGAGGTCGGCATATCGACGCAGGAATTTGGGCGAGAATCCGCGTGTCATCCCGAGCATGTCGGCAATCACGAGCACTTGTCCGTCGCAAGCTCCACCTGCACCAATGCCGATGACTGGGATGCGGAGTTCGCTGGTCACCTGAGCAGCCAACTTGGCTGGAATCTTCTCCAACACCACAGCGAAGCACCCTGCCTCTTCCAATGCGTGAGCATCGCTGATGAGCTTTTGGGCCTCAGCTTCCTCTTTGGCGCGAACGGTGTAGGTGCCGAACTTGTTGATGGCCTGTGGGGTCAGGCCTAAGTGTCCACAGATGGGAATGCCGGCATCGAGTATTTTTCTTACGGCTGGAATGATTTCCACTCCGCCTTCCAGTTTGAGTGCGTCGCAGTGGGTTTCCTTCATGATGCGCACGGCGTTGGTCACCGCCTCTGTTTCGTTCACTTGATAAGTGCCGAAGGGCATGTCGCACACCACCAGCGCGCGCTTCACGCCTCTCACCACGCTTTTGGCGTGATAAATCATCTGGTCGAGTGTGATGGGAAGGGTGGTCCAGTTGCCTGCCATTACGTTGCTGGCCGAGTCGCCTACAAGAATAACGTCGATGCCTGCGGCGTCGGTGATGCTGGCTGTGGTGTAGTCGTAAGATGTCAGCATGGCAATCTTCTTGCCTTCTGTCTTCATTTGAATCAGTCGGTGGGTTGTAACCTTACGTTGGTCTTCCACTAAGTATCCTGCCATAATGTTTTTTTCTTTTTCAGAATATATTTTTGTTTCTTTCGCAAGAGTTAGTTCTTGGTCTTCTTTCGCAAGACGAGTTCTTGGTTTTCTTTAACAAGCGGCAAATTTACACATTATTCTTAAAACTCAAACAACAAACGTGCATTTATTTGCCGTCCTGTCAGGTAATTTGGCACAGCGTATTGGTGATTTGTAATGTCTGTCACCCAATAATAGCTGTTCACGTTGGCAATGTCGAGAATGTTGAAGGCATCGATGCCTAACCAAATGTTGCGAAAAGCTCGCCCCAAGCCTGTGTAGATGTGGCGGTCTTCGTTCTTGAGCAGACGGTAGCTGATGCCCATATCGACACGCCGATAGCTGGACATTCGGAACACCTGCTTTTCGCGTCCAGAGTGGGGAGGGCCGAAGGGCAAACCTCCTGCATAGTGGGCCTGAAGGGTCATTTTCCACTTGTCGGTGTTGGGAAAATAGTCGCTGAAGAAGAGCGAAGCGTTCACTCGCTGGTCGGTGGGGCGGGGCACATAGGCGCTGCCGTTAATTTTCTCTTCCGTCTTCATCAGGCCCACACTCAACCACGAGTCGGTGCCTGGCACAAATTCGCCATAAATCTTCAGGTCCACGCCAGCAGCATATCCTTTGGCGATGTTGCCTCCGTAGTACACCACCCGCACGTTGTCCACGTTGTAGGGGATGAGGTTGCTGAGGGCCTTATAGTAGGCTTCGGCTGTGAACTTGAAGGGGCGCATGCCCACGCGGAACTTATATTCCATGCCTGCCACAAAGTGGATGCTTCGCTGCGACTTGATGTCCTTGCGCAGATAGGCGACGGTGTTGCCGTTCACGCTGGTGGTGTCGCGCATTTCTTTGTAGAAAGGTGTTTGGTAGTACACGCCTGTGGAGAAGCGGTAGGTGATGTTGTCGTGACGAGCAGGAGTGAATGCGATGGTGGCTCGGGGCGAGAAGAGGGTTTCTTTGTTCCAATCCCAATGGGTGAGGCGGGCTCCGTAGTTCACCACCAGGCTTCCATCCTCAAACTCGCGCCTCCAGGTGTCCTGCAGGTAAAGCTCGTAGTGGAGCGACTTTTCGTTGTTTTTCGACACCATGTTGTAGATGAGGTCAAGGCGGTCGGCTGAGTGGGGGAGGGAATAGCCGGCCGAGTCTCTCATTTCCCATTCGCGCATGCTCTCATCTACTTTCTCCATTTTCAGCAGCGCACCGTATCGCAGTTGGTGGCTGGTGAATCGGTTCTGTCCTGTAATGCCCAGGTTCATCATGTTTGCATTCAGCCGGTTGCGTGCATGTTCATGATAGGTGCCTATGCCTAAGCTCTCGCTTTCGCCCTCGTTGTTCAGCCAGTATTCGCCATTGATGTCGTAGGTTTCTCGCTCCTGCGTTCTGAAGCCTGACCAGTTGAAGGTGAGCGAGTTCATGCGGTTGAAGTTGTGAGTGGCAGAGAAGGCTCCGAAGTAGGTGTAGAAACGGTCGCGCTCGCTGCCGTCGAAATACACCTTAAACTCCTTCACGTCCTCCGAAGTGCCGAACTTGGTGGTGCGGTCGCTGGGGGTGAAGCGGTAGTCGTTGGTGGAGATTACCCCCATCAGGTCGAATGTCCATCGCTGGTTGGGGCTCCAACTGATGTAGGTTTGATAGTCAAAGTCGCGTGGGTTGTATTCGCCCTTCGTGTCGAGTGTGCCCAAAAGGTTCTTCATGGTTTTGTAGCGCACGGCGTGCATCATCGAGAACTTCTCTGTGCCATAACCCACATAGCCGCTGGCTCCCAGCAAGCTGGCGCTCACGCTGGCCTCGAATCCACGAACTTTCTTGTAGGTGATGTCGAGCACGCTCGACATTTTCTCTCCGTAGCGCGCCTCGAACCCACCTGCCGAAAAGCCCACTCGCTCCACCATGTCGGGGTTGATGATGCTGAGGCCCTCCTGCTGCCCGCTGCGAATGAGCAGTGGACGATAGACTTCGATGCCGTTGATATAGACGGAATTTTCGTCGAACGACCCGCCGCGCACGTTGTACTGCGAGGACAGTTCGTTGTGGGTCGATACGCCCGCCTGGCTCGTAATGAGCCTTTCCACTCCGCCACCCGAAGCGTTGCCCATGTGTTTCATGTCCTGCAGGTTCAGATCGGTCATTGTGCTTGTCTGTCGGCGAATGTCGGTCACCTCCACATTGCCCAGCTCATATCCCAGCGAGGGCAGCATCACGTTCAGCGTGACGGAGTCGGTGGGGGCTTGCAGCACTCGCTTTCGCGTTTCGTAGCCAATCATGGAGAAGATGACCACCATCGAGTCGGCGCTCTCGCACTCAAACCGGTATTCGCCCTTCAGGTTGCACACTGCTCCACACCCCGTTCCTTCCACTCTCACTTGTGCCAATTCCAGAGCCGCCTTTTTGTCGTCTGTCACCTTGCCCTTGATGATGACCGACTGGGCATGACCCAGAGCCACACCCAGCATCCACAACACACAGGTTGCGCTTATATAATAGATAATGTGTCGTATCATAACACTATCAATAACGAAGACACCTTCCTGCATATTGTGTGCTTGCTGCAATAATGCGCTCTTTTTTCTCCTCTTTTTTCTGTTTCGATAGTATTTCCACCCCTTCGTAGTGTGGCTTGCTTTCCTCTGTTGCGAAGATGAAATTCTGCCCTTGAAGAAAAACTTTTCAAAACTTTGAAAAAATATTTTGCAACTTTGGAAAAATATTTTGCAACTTTCAAAATATTTTTTGCAACTTTCAAAATTTATTTCCTCAGTGAGAAAAATAGGGAAATGCAGTAGCGGAAATATAGAAAGACAGGGGGTGGGCATAGAGAAAGCCAGTAGGAAAAGCAAAAAAAGAGGCATAGCATTTCACAATGCTGTGCCCTTTAACTAAAATTTTTTTAAATGAAGATTAGAAATAAGGTTGGGAAGGTCTTTTTTAGGATAACAGTGCAAAGATAGGGCTTATTAATAAAAGATTACAATGCGCGGAATGTGTTTTTTAGCATAATTCACCTTTTTTCTTCATTTTTATGGTTTGAAATAACCAACACAAAGAAATTTCTTCGTAATTTTGCAGTCAAAATGTGTCCGTTAAGGTGCATCAGCATAGAAAAATATCCATATAAATTAAAAAGAAAGATGACAATGAGTGCAGACAGTACAGAAGAACTCAAGATGGAGGAGGGCAAGAGAGAATCGCTCAATTTCATAGAAGAACAGTTGGTGAAGGATTTGGCTGAAGGTAAGAACGGTGGAAAAGTGCAAACACGTTTTCCCCCCGAACCCAACGGCTATCTGCATATAGGGCACGCAAAGGCAATTGCCCTCGATTTTGGCTTGGCCAAGAAATACGGAGGTGTGTGCAACCTGCGCATGGACGACACCAATCCGCAGAAGGAAGATACTGAATATGTGGAAGCTATCAAGCGCGACATTGAGTGGCTGGGGTTCAAGTGGGGCAACATCTACTATGCCAGCGACTATTTTCAGCAGCTCTGGGACTTCGCCGTCACGCTCATCAAGCAGGGTAGGGCTTACGTTGACGAGCAGACATCGGAGCAGATAGCCGAGCAGAAAGGCACGCCCACGCAGCCGGGTGTCAATTCGCCCTTCCGCAACCGCCCTGTGGAGGAAAGCTTGCGTTTGTTCGAGGAAATGAACTCTGGCACGATGGAACCTGGCAAGATGGTGCTGCGAGCCAAGATAGATATGGCAAGCCCCAACATGCACTTCCGCGACCCCATCATGTATCGTGTGCTCAACATGCCTCATTGGCGCACAGGAAATAAGTGGAATGCCTACCCCATGTACGACTTCACCCACGGGCAGTGCGACTACTGGGAGGGTGTCACCCACTCGTGGTGCACTCTGGAGTTTGTCAGCCACCGCCCTCTCTACGACCTCTTTGTCGATTGGGCAAAAGAGGCTGATGGAACAGACAACCCTATTGATGACAACCGCCCACGCCAGACGGAGTTCAACAAGCTGAACCTCACCCACATCCTGCTCTCCAAGCGCAATCTGCTCATTCTGGTGAACGAAGGGGTGGTGAACGGTTGGGACGACCCACGCATGCCCACCATTTGTGGCTTCCGACGCAGGGGTTACAGCCCTGAGGGCATTCTTTCGTTCATCGACAAAATTGGCTACACCAAGTTCGATGCCCTGAACCAGATGTCGCTCTTCGAAGCGGCTGTGCGCGATGACTTGAACAAGCGTGCTCTGCGCGTGAGTGCGGTGGTGAACCCTGTGAAGCTTGTTATCGACAATTTCCCCGAAGGAGAGGTGGAAACCTATACCGCCATTAACAACCCGGAGAATGAGGCTGATGGCACACACGAGATAGAATTTAGTCGCGAACTCTGGATAGAGCGCGAGGACTTCATGGAGGATGCTCCCAAGAAGTTCTTCCGTCTGGGCCCAGGCAAGCAGGTGCGGCTGAAAAATTCCTACATCATCGAGTGCTCGGAGAATGCTGAAGAATGCATCCGCAAAGATGCCGACGGCAACATTGTGGAAATTCATGCCCGCCTCATCCCCGACACCAAGACGGGCCAGGCGAATAGCAACATGAAGATAAAGGGAAAGACCATCCACTGGGTGAGCTGTCAGCATTGCCTCGAAGCCGAAGTGCGCAACTACGACCGCCTGTGGATGGTGGAGAACCCACGCGACGAAGTGGCTGCCTATTCGAAAGAGCATGACGATGTGAGAGGCATCGAAGCAATGCGTCCGTTCTTGAATCCCAACAGTTTGGAAATCAAGAAGGCATACGTGGAAAAATGGCTCTCTACCCGCAAACCGATGGACTATCTGCAGTTTCAGCGCATAGGCTATTACAATGTCGATCCTGATTCCACACCCAGCCACATGGTGTTTAACCGCACGGTGGGTTTGACCGACGCTTGGAAGAAAATCAACAAGTAAACAGATACTTTTTTGCATGGCGAAAGATTATTTCCAGTCAGAAGAATTCAACGACCTGCTGAAAACATACGAAAGTCAGTTGGAAAGCAATCAAAGCATCTATCTCGATGCCGATGACTTTGCTGACATTGCTGATTTCTACCTGACTGAGGATAAACCAGATGAAGCTCTGAAGGCTATAGGACTCGGACTCTCCATCCACCCAGATGAGGAGGTGCTGCTCATCATTAAGAGTGCTACCTTCATCTACATGCAGCAGTACGAGAAGGCGCAGGAAATCTTGTACGACCTCGACCTCGAAAACAACGACGTGAGGTACCAGGTGGCGCAGCTCGAATATGCTCTATATGACCACAAGGAGAGTGCTGAGGACATTTGGCGAACGTGGATGGAATATGAGTGCCATCAAAACTCAACTCCCTCTACGGTAGAAGAGACGAAGCGCGATTGCTATCTTCACATCATATCGTCGATGATTGAATTGCACAACCCCGTTTTTGATGAAGGCAAAGAATGGGACAAGGCTGAGGTGCGCCGGTGGGTGGAGGAATACATAGACGTGTTCCAACCGCTGGGCAAATATGACGAGGATGTGCAATTGGTGGACATCTGCCGCGATGGAGATTTGCTCGACCTAATGATAGAAGTGCTCTCACAGGTGCTGGAAGAGCGGCCTTATCTTCGCAACGGTTGGGCAAGCCTCGCTTTGGCGCAGTTCTTGTCGAAACAATATGACCAAGCCATCGAGTCGAGTGATTTTGCCCTTGCCGTCAATCCTGATTGCCTTGAAGCGTTGCTGACTAAAGCGCATGCGCTGCACAAAATGAAGGAGGACAAGCTGGCACTCCCTCTGTTTAAGGAATATCTGGAAAGGGGAGGCGATGTGGTGCAAGCCATTCCTTATGCAGAATCACTTTTCAAAGCAGGGGATGTGACGATGGCTTTGGACGAACTTGAAATGCTGTTCTCTCATCTGGAGAAGCGGTACAAGGAGTACTCCAATCTGCTCGATGAAGGTAAACTCGACAATGAGGATTCGTCCAATAACGACGACAAGAAAAAGACGAAACAAAGTTACGAGAGCTTCATCAACAATTACATGAAGGCTTTTATCGACTTGGCCGATGTGTATCATAGTCAAGGATACTATAACGAAAGCATCAAAGCCAACGAGAAGGTGCTGGAGGTGGACAAAGAATATGCCGAAGCCTATTTCATGCAGGG
Organism: uncultured Bacteroidales bacterium; assembly: GCA_902789725.1. GTDB lineage: Bacteria > Bacteroidota > Bacteroidia > Bacteroidales > Bacteroidaceae > Minthosoma. The sequence goes on along the minus strand of CADAPC010000013.1, from coordinate 40,534 downwards.
CATCAACTACCTGGCTTTGGAGCAATACGAAACCTCTGCCACGTATTTTGCAAAAGCTTTGCAATATGCTGTCGATCAGGTGATGATGGGACTCGACATTGCGCTGACATTCGTCTTGAACGATTTCGACTCCTTTGCTCTCGAAGTGCTGAATGCCATTTCTCAAATTGCCGACAAAAGCGAAAGTCCGTGTGTTAAGAACATCGCTGTCGCAAAATCGCTTGTCTATCTGAAAATGGGCAACACATCCATGTTTCTCCAACACTTCAAGAAAGCTTGTCACATCACCCCTGAACTCGTCAAGAAGGTTTATGAAGAATGCTTCCCAATGGACCTGCCTGTAAAGAAATGGGGACGATATGCAGAGGAAAATACCGACCAACTGATTGAACAGATTAAGAATAGATACTCCAGCAAGAAAGGGTTTTACTGACGGCTGCAAAAGGCGACTTTCGTGAACTGAATGTCCGAAAAATGCGAATAAATTTGGTTATTCAATCATAGAGTCGTAACTTTGCACTCGAAAAATAATAAAAGAAAACGTTTTCATCATACTATATATATGGTACACAACAAATTCAAAGGTTTGGGCATCGCGCTCATCACTCCTTTCACCAAAGAGGGTAATGTCGATTACACCGCTCTCCGCCGTTTGCTCGACTACCAGCTCTCCAATGGTGTGGACTTCATCTGTCTGCTGGGCACGACAGCCGAAACTCCCACACTTTCAGCCGAAGAGCGTCAACAAGTGAAGCAACTCGTCGTAGAGAAAGTAAACGGTCAAGTGCCCATTCTGATGGGATGCGGAGGTAACAACACGGCAGCAGTAATTCAACAGATTCAGACAGAAGATTTTACAGGCATCCAAGGCATTCTCAGCGTATGCCCTTACTACAACAAACCCTCGCAGGAAGGACTCTACCAGCACTTCAAAGCCATAGCAGCAGCTGCGGCCACACGCAACCTCTCTGTTGTGCTCTATAACGTGCCTGGGCGAGTAGGTGTCAACATGACGGCTGAAACCACCTTGCGGCTGGCTAATGACTGCGAAAATATTGTAGCCATTAAAGAAGCATCGGGCAATTTCACTCAGATAGATGACATTATCAAGAACAAGCCCGACAATTTCGATGTCATTTCGGGCGACGATGGCATCACTTTCCCGCTCATCACGCTGGGAGCCGTTGGTGTCATTTCCGTAATTGGAAATGCGCTGCCTAAAGAGTTCAGCCGAATGGTGCGTCTGGCACTGAATGGCGACTATCCCAATGCGCTCACCATTCATCACAAGTTCACAGAACTCTTCAAGCTCCTCTTTGTGGATGGAAACCCTGCGGGCGTGAAAGCGATGCTCAATGCCATGGGACTCATCGAGAACGAACTGCGTCTTCCCCTTGTTCCCTCACGCATCTCCACGATGGAGAAAATATCTGCCATCATCAAGGAGCTAAACATCAAGTGTTAATCTTACTTATTTAAATCAATATTTGAGACGATGGAAGTGAAAGAATCTTGGAAGGCGAAAGGCTATGTGGATGAGCCAATCCCTGAGGGCGTTGACCTGAATGTCGCTATTCGCCAAATGTGTAAGGAAAAGAATGCTGTCATCCTGGCGCACTACTACACCGATGGAGCTGTGCAGGACATTGCTGACTTTGTGGGCGATTCATTGGCTCTGGCTCAATGGGCCGCTAAGACCGAAGCAGATGTTATCGTGATGTGTGGTGTTCACTTCATGGGCGAGACGAACAAGATTCTTTGTCCAGACAAAAAGGTGCTCGTGCTCGACCTGAATGCAGGTTGCTCGTTGGCCGACAGCTGCAAAGCGGAAGACTTAAAGAAGTTCATCGACGAACATCCTGGCTACAAAGTAGTGAGTTACGTGAATACAACTGCAGCAGTGAAGGCGTTGACGGATGTGGTGGTGACTTCGAGCAATGCTAAATTGGTTATCGATTCATTCCCTCAGGATGAGAAACTTATCTTTGGACCCGATAAGAACTTGGGCAACTATATCAATTCGGTAACAGGTCGTCAAATGCTGTTGTGGAATGGAGGATGTCACGTACATGGACAGTTCTCGTTAGAGAAAATTCTGGCACTGAAAGCTGAACATCCCAAAGCCAAAATCTTGGTGCACCCAGAGTGTCCTGCTCCCATTCAGAAAGTGGCTGACGTAATAGGCTCTACAGCTGGTTTGCTGAAATTTGCCATCAAGGACGAAGCCACTGAATTTATAGTAGCAACAGAGAGCGGCATCCTGCATGAGATGAAGAAAGCCTGTCCTGACAAACTCTTCATCCCAGCTCCTCCCGAAGCCACAGAAACAGTGGGTTGTTCCTGCAACGAATGTGAGTTTATGAAACTCAACACGTTGAAGAAACTTTACAACACGTTGAAGTACGAATGGCCCACAATCGAAGTGGATGCAGAGATAGCGAAAAAAGCAGTAAAGCCTATCGACAAGATGCTTGAGATTAGTATGAAAATGAATTCACCATTATCAAGTAAATGAGAGGGGAAGGGTCTGTCGCTGCATTAGTTTCTGGTGGCGTTGATTCTGCCGTATCTGTTCATCTGTTGAAAGAACAGGGATTTGCCCCCCACCTTTTCTACATCAAGATTGGTCCTGACAAGGATACGGAATGGAACTGCACCTCGGAAGAGGATGTGGAGATTTGTCAATGGCTTGCCCGCAAGTACGCTCTGAAGTTGGACGTGATTGACTTGCACAAGGAGTATTGGGATAAAGTAGTTGGCTACACTATGGAGAAGGCTCGCCAAGGATTGACTCCCAATCCTGACGTGATGTGCAATAAACTCATCAAGTTTGGCTGTTTTGAAGAAGTGGCAGGCAAAGAATTCGACTTCACAGCAACCGGTCATTATGCTACAACTACAAACATCGATGGAAAAGTGTGGCTATCAACTTCGCCCGACCCTGTGAAGGACCAAACGGATTTTCTCTGCCAAATCAATTCCTTGCAAGTGAGCAAATTGATGTTTCCCATCGGGCATTTGTGGAAGCATCAAGTGCGCGAGATAGCGGAGAAAGCCCATTTGCTCAATGCCGAACGCAAAGATAGCCAAGGAATTTGTTTTCTTGGCAACATTGATTTCCGCGATTACATCAAGGCGCATTTGGGTGAGAACCCCGGCGATGTGCGAGAAATAGAAACGGGTCATAAAATAGGGGAACACAAAGGGCTTTGGTTCTACACCATCGGTCAGCGCAAAGGCTTGGGTTTCGGTGGTGGCCCTTGGTTTGTGGTGAAGAAAAACCTGAAGCGCAACATTCTCTTCGTCTCTCACGGATATGATCCTGAGAAAGTATATAAAGACCATCTGACCATGAATGACTTTCACTTCATTACGGAAAATCCGTTTGAGAATGAAGCTTTTAAGCATGAGGTGCAGATAGCAGAAGGAAATCCATCAATGCGGGTGACGTTCAAGATTCGCCACACTCCTGAGTATCTTGGTGGTGTCCTTTCTCTCAAGGAGGATGGACGCTGGTATCTTCAGGCAGATGAGAAGATACATGGTGTTGCCCCCGGACAGTTCTGTGTGGTGTATGACAAATCCCACCACCTCTGTTTCGGTAGTGGAGAAATTAACTAAAGATTTATAGCTCCAGCCACAGGCAAGGAGACGCCATCAGAACCTTGCGGATCCCAAAGTGTCTGTATGTGCTTAATGATTGTTGCCAGCCATTTCAGCTGAACTTGCGTGGGTAGCGCGAAAGGATGGCCAAAAGCAATGCCAGCCCTATGAGCATGGGATAGAAAAGGTTAGGCACAATGGCAATGGGGTTGAGTTGGGAAAGTCCTGCGGCAATGAGCACTTGGGCACCATAGGGGAGGAGTCCTTGGGTGAAGCAGGAGGCTGTGTCGAGAATGGAGGCAGAACGGCGGGGATCGATACGGAACCGTTGCGCAATGTCTTTGGCAATAGGTCCAGCAGTGATGATGGCTACCGTATTGTTGGCTGTACAGATATTGACCAACGAGGTGAGAGCTGCAATGGATAACTCGCCTCCACGTTTGCCATGAATGTTACGTGTGAGAGCCTTGATGATGAGGTCGATACCACCATTGTAGCGAATAATCTCAAGCATGCCACCAGCAAGAATGGTCATGATGATGAGTTCCGACATGCCCATCATTCCCTCGTTCATCGCGGCAAACCAACCAAAGAGGTCGTAATTGCCCATCGACATGCCGATGATACCTGTGAGTGCAAGTCCGATGGCAAGTACAATGAGAACGTTGAGTCCCAAAATGGCAAGAACAACTACAGCCAAATAGGGTGCTACCAACCAAGGATTTACGTCACCATTCTCAGTTGGAGAACTGACGTTCTCTCCCAAGAAATAGTAAATAATGAGCATGAGGATTGCCACTGGAGCAACAATGCGGATATTCACACGGAACTTGTCGCGCATACTACATCCTTGAGTTTGCGTGGCCACGATGGTGGTGTCGCTAATGAAAGAGAGGTTGTCGCCAAAATAAGTGCCACCCACTACCAATCCCACCATCAAGGGAATGTCGATTTCTGCTTGTTGAGCAATGCCAACAGCCAAGGGAGTGAGTGCGGCTATCGTGCCGCAACTGGTGCCGATGCTGAGGGAGATGAAACAGGAGGCGAGAAAGATACCTGGCAGAACGAACCGTTCAGGCAGGTAGTTCAGAGCGAGGTTGACGGTAGCATCTACAGCCCCCATCGTCTTGGCTGATGCAGCAAAGGCACCTGCCAAGATGAAGATAGCCAACATGAGCACCATCGTGCTGTTGCCTGCCCCTTTTGCAAAAATTGCAATTCGCTCGTTCATTGTTCCTTTCACAGTCAGCAAGGCATACACCGAACTGATGAGAAAAGCAACAGCAATGGGCACTTTGTAGAAGTCCTGTGCCACAATGCTGGTGACGAGGTAAAGGATGAGGAAAACAACGAGGGGGCTGAGGGCTTTCATCTTTTAATTCTGAAAGTAGGAAACGCTAAACTTCAAACCTATAACGTCGTCTATAGAACCAATAACCTATAGAGTAACTCCGGTCTTGAAAATAGCAAATTCTTGATAGTTTTTCTTCTCGTTCCAAGTCAATTCTCCGCTGGCTATCTCTATGACTCTCTGCATGAAACGTTTGAACACATCAACCATCGGTTCACCTTCCACTATGGTTCCGGCATTGAAATCAATCCAAGTGGGTTTGTTCTTGGCTAACGTACTATTGGTGCTTACTTTCATGGTGGGGACAAAAGTTCCGAATGGAGTGCCTCGACCCGTTGTAAAGAGAACGATGTGACATCCCGACGATGCCAAAGCTGTGGATGCCACAAGATCGTTGCCTGGAGCTGAAAGCAAGTTCAGTCCTTTCACGGAAAGACGCTCTCCGTAGGGGAGTACACCTTTCACAGCACTCTTTCCGCACTTCTGAGTACAACCTAATGCTTTCTCCTCAAGGGTGGAGATACCGCCTGCTTTGTTGCCAGGCGAAGGGTTTTCGCCTACAGGTTCGCCGTGGGAGAGAAAATATTGCTTGAAGTCGTTGACCAAGCTGACAGTTTTGTTAAATAGTTCTGGTGATTCGCAACGGTTCATAAGAATAGTCTCTGCGCCAAACATCTCTGGCACTTCTGTCAGAACCGTTGTCCCACCTTGGCTGACAATAAAGTCGCTGAAAACACCCAGCAGCGGATTGGCTGTGATGCCAGAGAAACCATCAGAGCCACCACACTTGAGGCCTACACGCAGTTCAGAGAGCGGAATGTCTTCACGTCTGTCTTTCGAGGCGATGGCATAGAGTTGACGCAGTATTTTCATGCCTTCTTCCACTTCATCACCTTCCACTTTCTGACTCACCATGAAACGGATTCGCTCTTTGTCGTAGTCGCCTAAGAGTTCTTCAAACTTGTCGGGCTGGTTATTTTCGCAACCTAATCCCACCACAAGCACCGCTCCGGCATTGGGATGCAGAACTAAGTCGCGCAGAATTTTGCGTGTGTTTTCGTGATCGTCTGACAGCTGGGAACAACCGTAATTGTGGGGATAAGCCACAATGCGCAAGCGTGGTGCATCGGCAGTCAACAACTTGATCAGTTCTGAGTCCGAATTGTAAAGTTCATGGGTGAGGCGTGCGGCCAATTGATTGACAATCCCATTCACACAGCCAACAGTGGGAACAATCCACACTTCGTTGCGGATGCCCACTTCGCCATTCTTGCGGCGATAGCCTTGGAAGGTAAGTTGCTGCTTGGGAAACCATTCTGCATAGGCAGGATTAGTGAGAGCTTCCTTGCCGACTGGCGAGTAGGTGTAATCGAGTAAGCCGGAAAGGTTGGTCTTGATGTGGTCGTGACAGATAAAGTCGCCAGCCTTATGGCTTTCTGCCAGATGTCCGATAGGATAGCCATATTTGATGACATTTTCACCTTCAGCAAGGTTGGTGAGGAGGATTTTGTGCCCTGCTGGCACATCATTGTTAAGCTTGATGCTTTGTCCTTCTATCTCGATGGTTTCGCCAGCCTTGAGGGCTTCGATAGCCACAGCCACGTTATCAGCAGGATTGATTTTAATGGTCTTCATGCCTCACCTCATCTTATCTAAGAGCAGCTTTAGCCATCGTGGTGGCCTGGTCGTATGCTTTCTCCCAATCTGTGTCGAGGCAGAAGGGTGTCAATGTGCTCTTATCGTTTACGTAACAATTCACCTTCTCCTTGTCTGTGTCCTTAAACATAGGGTTGAACTTGCTGGCATCTGTATAAATCTTCATGATTTCAGTGCGCTTAGCAGGAGAGATGCTACGTGCCTTCTCAAGGTTCATCTGAAAGTCGGTAACAAACGATGACAGATTAACGGCTTGGCTCTCATAGAAATAAGAGTCTTTTTTAAGTCCACGCTTCTTGATGGTTGTGGTCATGTAGTTGAGGGCTGTCAATTTGAACTGGTTAATCTGTATTTCTTCGTCAGAAGATGCGGGATTGTTAACAACAGCTGTAGCTCTTTCATAAACAGTGTCGAAGAGGCTCTTGTCTTGAGCCTGAACAGCTGTAGCTGAAGCAATCAGCACAGCGAGAGTGAAAAATAATTTCTTCATGTTGCGTATTTATTACTTTATCAATTAAGTGTTGCAAAGTTACTCTTAATCCTTGAATATAACGAAGAATTCAGGAACGAATTTGCTTTTTATTAATGATGTTTAACATTTTCACATAAATGGGTGTGCTGAATTGACAAATCCTTTGTCAGATTGATAGAATGCTGGGCGCAATGCTTCATTCTGTTTTTGCGAACTCGCTGACTTCGTAGTTGTTGGCTACGGCAAGCCTTGCGCAGTTCTGGAGTTGGCGACGGTTCGAGTTGTTCACTTGTCCTATGTCGGTAGCCTTTCCGTAGATGGTGAAGTCATCGCGGATGCTTCGGTTGAGACAAGGAGCGATGATGCTTTCGAAGAAAGTACATGCCAGCAAATAACGACCGGCATAGAAATTGATGTGGAGTCCGTCGCGAGTGAGTTCGTTGTCCACATTCAAAGCCTCCACACTGCGTGCATTCTGAACCGCTGTTCCACAAGGAATGATGACATCAATACCCGAGGTGGCTTTCATCTTTTTCACAGAATTGCAGATGCTCTTCCACATGTTGTTGGTGGTCTTGTATTTGGGCAGACTTTTGTAGTTTGAGGCGTATGCCCACGTTTCGTTGAACGCAAAGGTGGTTCGTGCCGAAATCTTGTTGATGTTGTATGCCTGAATCAGCTTGGAGAGATAAGGCTCATAGGTAGGGTAGTCGCCTGATTCCAAGGAGAATTGCTGAAACACCACCACATCGTAAGGGTAACGGCGCATTACGTCGTTGATGCTGGTGGCTTTCTCCAACAGTTGTTCGCCAAGAATACTGTAACGGTAAAGTTCATAAGCTTTCTCTCCATTTTTGTACGACTCGTAGTGCTGCTTCATTGAACATCCCCCTCGGTAGAGCACATACACATTGACATTGTTGATGCCCAACGAGTTGAGTATTTGTGGTAAAGCGGCACTGGTGTCGATGGAGAACGAGTTGCCGATGAAGAGAATGTCCAATTTGGAGGGCAGATAGGGAAGGGGAGGGTTGCAGAGATAACCGTTGGTTGCTGTTGCCGCATTGCTGGTGGGTGCAGCGTTAGGCTTTTGAGTAGCAGTTGCATTAGGCTTCTGCGCTGTTGTCTGTTTAGGCTTTTGAGCAGTTGCCACGTTCGTCTTCTGCGCGGTCTTCGTGTTGTTTTTAGCCAACGCCGTCTTGTTAACTTGAGCAAAGCTCTGCATGCTGAAGACAGCCAATAATCCTAACAAAATCAATCTTTTCATAATCATGCCATTTTGTTTCAAATCCTGTTGTACGTCGGTGGAAGAAGAAAAATCTTCCCGTCTATGAAATAAAATCTGTTCATCTTGTGTCCTTTTCGAATCACGCTGCAAAGTTAAGACATTCTGTTTACAGTAGCAAGCCCTTTGCCGCTTTTTCTCAGAATAACGCAATTTCTTTGACGTATATTCAAGGATTGCAATTTTACATCTATTTCCGCCCACAGATTTAGCGTCAGTAATCTACATGTGGCGACACACGGATTCCATTATATTTTAGATGAGGCGACAACAAATGAACACAAATATTAGGCATCCAGCAAAATTTTGTCCGCCGATCTTTTCATAGGCATGCAACATTTTTTTCATAGGCACGCAGCAAATTAGTACAAACCAAATTTGGAATCATCAACAGGCTTATTTCCGTTTGTATGTTAAAAAGTTGGGCTTTTATTCTGTGTATTCGGAATAAAAGTCTTAACTTTGTAGGCGAAATCGGAAAGCGCGAAGATGCTGACATACGAAAAAAAGATTGAACATTAAAAACTAAATAAGAAAAATGGCAATAGTAAAACCTTTCAGGGGTGTGCGCCCTCCTAAACAATATGTGGAGGAAGTGGAGAGCCGCCCATACGATGTGCTTGATTCAGAAGAAGCACGAGCTGAAGCAGGCGACAATGAGAAGTCGCTCTATCATATCATCAAGCCTGAGATTAACTTCGAGCCTGGCACCAGCGAGTATGACCCGCGTGTGTATGAAGAGGCGGCTCGTCAGTTTGCTAGGTTCCAAGAAAAAGGTTGGCTTGTGCAGGACGAGAAAGAGCAATATTACATTTATGCTCAGACTTCTTGTTTGCCTGCCAATGGAGGAAAGGAGAAGACGCAATATGGTATTGTGGTAGGTGCTTATAGCGGCGACTACCAGAAAGGTGTAATTAAGAAGCACGAACTGACTCGTGCCGACAAGGAAGAAGACCGCATGAAGCATGTGCGCGTGAACGATGCTAACATCGAGCCCGTCTTCTTCGCTTATCCTGACAACGAGGTGCTGTTACAACTTATTGACAAGTATGCCAAGACAGAACCTGAGTACGACTTCATTGCTCCCATTGATGGCTTTGGACACAAACTTTGGGTGGTGAGTGACGATGCCGACATCCAAACGATTACGGAAGAATTTGGCAAGATGCCCAGCCTCTACATAGCCGATGGTCACCATCGCAGTGCTGCAGCCGCTCTGGTGGGTACTGAACGTGCTAATCAGAACCCCAACCACCGGGGCGATGAGGAATACAACTACTTCATGGCCGTTTGTTTTCCGGCCAGCCAGCTGACGATTCTCGATTACAACCGTGTCATTAAAGACCTTAATGGCCTCACTCCGGCTGATTTTCTCAAGACATTGGAGAAGAACTTCTTCGTGGAGAAGAAAGGTCAGGGAGAGTATCGCCCTCAGCAGTTGCATGAATTCTCGCTCTATTTGGAAGGGGAGTGGTACTCGCTGAAAGCCAAACCTGACACATACGACGACAAGGATCCCATTGGTGTGCTGGATGTCAGCATCTCTTCCAATCTGATTCTCGATGAGGTGTTAGGCATCAAGGATCTTAGGCGTGACAAACGAATTGATTTCGTGGGTGGACTTCGTGGCCTTGGCGAACTGAAACGGCGTGTGGATAGTGGTGAGATGAAGACAGCCTTGGCACTCTATCCTGTCACAATGAAGCAAATCATGGACATTGCCGACTCAGGCAAGATTATGCCCCCCAAGGCCACATGGTTCGAGCCTAAACTGCGAAGCGGATTGGTGATACATAAACTTTCTTGATGGATAGCTACAAAACCATACGGACAGTGTCGGAAGGTAATTATAGCGAGAAACGCAGTAAGTTTCTCGCTTTTGCCATTCCTGTGTGTACTGTAGATGAGGTGAAACAGGCTGTGGCTGAGTATCAGAAGAAATACTACGATGCTCGCCACGTCTGTTATGCCTATATGCTTGGGGCTGAGCATCTGGACTTTCGAGCCAACGACAACGGTGAACCTTCAGGCACGGCTGGCAAACCTATTTTAGGACAGATTAACTCTAACGAACTGACCGATGTCCTCATCATTGTGGTGCGTTACTTCGGCGGAGTGAAGCTTGGCACTTCTGGCCTCATCGTCGCTTACCGCCTGGCAGCAGCTGAAGCTATAGCGAATGCTGAAATCATAGAGAAGACGATTGATGAAGACATCACGTTCTATTTCGAATATCCATTCATGAACGAGGTGATGCGCATAGTTAAAGAGGAAAATCCACAAATCATTTCTCAGGATTACGACAACGATTGTTCCATGACGCTACGCATTCGGAAAGGAGCCATGCCGCGTCTGAAAGCTCGTCTCGAAAAAGTCAGCACCTTGCATTTCTGAAAGCGTCTTTTCGCTGTTTTTCTTGTCTGTCTCGTTCCATTTTCTCTTAAAAAACGTGTTTTTTGAGACGAAAAGTGATAATAAAACTTAATCAACGCTATGAATTTGCAAAATAATTTATATCTTTGTCAAACCATAGCAATAAGTTTCATCTGAATTATATCGAATATATGAATATCTCAAAATATTTAGTGACAGGATTTTGTTCTTTCATGTGTGCTTCTGCCATCTATGCGCAGAAGGTGATGATTGGCAATTATGAATTTCCCAAGGATAAAGCAAAATATTATGGCGAGCTGGAAGGTGGAAAGCCGAACGGTAAGGGAAAGACAACATTTGTGAATGGCGACACATACGAGGGAGAATACGAGAAGGGAAAGCGTCAGGGATATGGCGTGTATATGTTCACAGACGGTGAGAAGTATGAGGGCAACTGGCATCAGGATCATCAGCATGGCAAGGGCGTGTACTATTTTGCCAACAATAACAAGTACGACGGTCTCTGGTACATTGATTATCAGCAAGGATTTGGCACCATGTATTACTACAATGGTGATAAATACACAGGCGATTGGTATCAAGACAAGCGTCAGGGGCAAGGACGCTACACTTGGGCCAACGGCATCTATTACGATGGTAATTGGAAAGATGACAAGAAATCGGGCAAAGGTGTGTATGATTGGCGCGACGGTTCCATTTACGAAGGCGACATGGACAACGACATGCGCAACGGACAGGGAAAATACACCTATGCCAATGGCGACTTCTACACAGGCAGCTGGAAAGACGACATGATGCATGGAAAGGGCATCTACCGTTTCAAGAATGGCGATGTGTATGAAGGAGATTATCAGAATGGCGAACGTACAGGACAGGGCATCTTCACCTATACCGACAAGCGGAAATATGTGGGTCAGTTCAAAAATGGGCTGATGGACGGCTTTGGCACTTACACATGGCCAGATGGCTCCAAATACGAGGGCTACTGGGTGGAAGACAAAGAGCACGGACGCGGAAAGTTCACAGGCGCCAATGGCGATGTGTATGATGGCGAATGGGCTGGTGGAGAGATGAATGGCGAGGGAGTGTTGCGCCTGTCGGACGGAACCAAGTTCAAGGGACATTTCAAGAACGGCATGAAGAATGGTAAGGGCGTGGAGGAATCGGCCGACGGCACACGTTTCGAAGGCTCTTTCTTCGATGACCAAAGAGATGGTTCTTTTGTGGAGAAAGATCGCAACGGCAACGTAATTCGTAAAGGCATCTACAATCGTGGTCGTCTGATGGGGCAATGAGCGTTGAGAGAGAGTTGTTAACAGTTGAGGGTAAAGTGTAACGTTTTTGGAAAAATGGATTTGCAACACATCTTATCGGAAGTGAAAGCGTTGGCAGTGGAAGCAGGAACTTTCATTGCTGAGCAGCGCAACACATTCGATGCAAGCAGGGTGGAACTGAAACAAAGTCACGACTATGTGAGTTATGTTGACAAGGGGTGCGAACAGATGATTGTAAAACGTCTGAAGGAGATACTGCCTGAGGCTGGATTCATTACGGAGGAGAAAACAGTGGAACAAGTGGATGAGAAAACCAACTATTTCTGGGTGGTTGACCCCTTGGACGGAACTACCAACTTCATTCACAATCTGGCCCCATATTGTGTGTGCATCGCCCTCCGCAGCAAGGCAGAACTCCTCATCGGGGTGGTGTATGAAGTAACATGCAACGAGCTGTATAGCGCAGCAAAAGGGCAGGGGGCTTTTCTGAACGGCAAGCCCATTCATGTTTCCTCCCTCACAGATTTTGACCAAGCCCTCGTCATGATAGGTTACCCTTACAATGCCGATGCTTGGCGCCCCTTCTGCCTCAACCTGACGGGGCAGCTCTACGGCCATTGCGCTAGCATCCGCAGCAGCGGAAGTGCCGAAGCAGAACTTTGTTATGTGGCAGCAGGCAAGATTGACGTATATGTCGAATCCTTTATCCAACCCTGGGATGTTGCAGCAGGAGCCTGCATTCTGCTCGAAGCCGGCGGTCGCATCAGCGATTATGAAGGAGGCGACACCCTGTGGGAAAGCGGCCGACAAGTAATGGCCACCAACGGATGGCTGCACGAGAGAATGCTGCAAGAAATGCAGAAAGCAAAACCCTGAGAGCAGAGGGTAATGAAATAGAGATTTAACTAACATGTATTATAAACCTTAAAAAGAAACAAAGTTATGATTTTAGACACCCTGGAAAACTTTGGCAAGTACGCCTCTCTGAATCCACTTTTCCCCAAGGTGGTAGAGTATCTTCAGAACACAGACCTGGTGAACCACGAACCAGGCAGAGTAAACATCGATGGCAACAAGCTCTTTGTCAACCACAATGTGGCTAAGGGCAAGAAAGTGGACGAAGCCAGAATGGAGTCGCACAATGCAATGATTGACATCCAGATTCCACTTTCCTGTGCCGAAGTGATGGGCTACACGCCCCGCCAGTATCTGCCCAATGCCGAGTACGACGCTGCCAAGGACATCACCTTCTATCTCGACCGTCCTGAGCAGTACATTACCGTCCATCCGGGCGAGTTTGTCATCTTTTTCCCAGAAGATGGGCACGCTCCCAACATCACTCCCGTTCCAGAATACAAAAAAGTGATTTTCAAAGTTAAAGCATAAATCATCATGGCTACAAGCAAAAAACAGACATCTACCAAGAAAGAAGCTTCTGTAAAACATATCGGCATCGTGAAGAACGACCCTTGGCTCGAACCTTTCGAGGGAGCTATAGTGGGGCGTCACGAGCATGCCCTCTACAAGCTCAACCAACTCACGAATGGTGGCAAACAGTCCCTGTCCGATTTCGCCAGTGGCTATCTGTATTTCGGACTTCACAAGACAGCCCGTGGATGGGTGTTGCGCGAATGGGCTCCCCATGCCACCGACATCTACCTGGTTGGCGACTTCAATGGCTGGCAAGAAGATGAGGCTTACAAGATGAGCCGCATCGACAATGGCAATTGGGAAATCAAACTCAAGAGCAGCCAGATGCATCATGGCGACCTCTTCAAGCTGAAGATCAAGTGGGATGGTGGAGAAGGGGAGCGCATCCCGTCCTACGCCACCCGAGTGGTGCAGGACGAGCAGACAAAGATTTTCTCCGCTCAGGTGTGGGCACCAGCCAAGCCATACGAGTTCAAGAAGAAGAACTTCAAGCCCGACACCAACCCGCTGCTCATCTACGAGTGTCACATCGGCATGGCGCAAGATGCTGAGAAAGTGGGTTCCTACATCGAGTTTAAGGACAACGTGCTGCCACGCATCAAGAAAGACGGCTACAATGCCATTCAGGTGATGGCCATAGCTGAGCATCCTTACTACGGCTCATTCGGCTACCATGTCAGCAACTTCTTCGCTCCCTCCAGCCGTTTCGGCACGCCCGAAGAGTTGAAGGAGCTCGTCGATGCAGCCCATGAAATGGGCATCGCCGTCATCATGGACATTGTTCACTCCCACGCCGTGAAGAACGAAATAGAAGGTCTTGGCAACTTTGCCGGCGACGGCTGCCAGTACTTCATGCAGGGCGGTCGTCGCGAGCATCCAGCTTGGGACTCCCTCTGTTTCGACTACGGAAAGAACGAAGTCATTCACTATCTGCTCTCCAACTGCAAGTATTGGCTCGAAGAGTTTAAGTTCGATGGATTCCGCTTCGATGGTGTCACCTCCATGCTCTACTACAGCCATGGACTTGGCGAAGCCTTCGGCGGTTATGGCGACTACTTCAACGGGCATGAGGATGACGAGGCCATTGCCTACCTCACGCTGGCCAACCTCCTCATTCACGAGGTGAACCCCAAGGCCATCACCATTGCAGAGGAAGTGTCGGGCATGCCAGGCCTGGCAGCACCATTCAAGGATGGAGGATACGGTTTCGACTATCGCATGGCCATGAATATCCCCGACTACTGGATTAAGACCATCAAGGAACTCAGGGACGAAGACTGGAAACCCTCCAGCATGTTCTGGGAAACCACCAACCGGCGTCAGGACGAAAAGACCATCTCCTACGCAGAGTCGCACGACCAGGCCTTGGTGGGCGACAAGACCATCATCTTCCGCCTGATTGATGCCGACATGTACTGGCACTTCAAGAAAGGGGACGAAAATTTTACTGTCAATCGTGGCATTGCGCTCCACAAGATGATTCGTCTGCTCACTGCTTCCACCATCAATGGCGGCTATCTCAACTTCATGGGCAATGAGTTTGGCCATCCGGAGTGGATCGACTTCCCTCGCGAGGGCAATGGATGGAGCTACAAGTATGCCCGCCGCCAGTGGAACCTTGTGGATAATAAGGAACTCTGCTACCACTATTTGGGCGATTTCGACGAAGCCATGCTCAAAGTCATCAAGACAGTGCGTAACTTCCAGAAGACTCCCGTGGTGGAGGTGTGGCACAACGATGGCGACCAAATTCTCGCTTTCTCGCGTGGTGAC
Organism: uncultured Bacteroidales bacterium; assembly: GCA_902789725.1. Classification (GTDB taxonomy): domain Bacteria; phylum Bacteroidota; class Bacteroidia; order Bacteroidales; family Bacteroidaceae; genus Minthosoma. The sequence goes on along the minus strand of CADAPC010000013.1, from coordinate 25,295 downwards.
CTGCTTTTCGTGTTCAATTTCTCGCCCGACCGTTCCTACACTGACTACGGTTTCATCGTGCCACAAGGCAGCTACGACGTTGCCCTCAACACCGACAACAAACTCTATGGCGGCAATGACCTTGCCGACGATTCCGTCCGTCATTTCACCAACTACGACCCCATTTACGAAAAAGACGGCAAGGGGTGGCTCAAGCTCTACATACCAGCCCGTTCGGCTGTGGTGCTGCGTAAGAACCCTTAGTGCCCCCCCCAATCGTCCTGGCCCTATAGCCAATAAACAGCAATGAACTACTATCGACCCTCTCAACAACAGAAAACCGCAGGACTAATCCGCTATTCCTGCGGCATTCTGTTTATACTTTTCACCTTCTGCTACCTCTTCTTCCTGCAAGGCGAAATTCTGGCAGAAGCCCAGCACGTCTATTCCAAAGGCGTCACCACCTACAACCTCCTCATCGGGGCAATCATCACCACCACCGTGCTACAGGCAATTCAGCGGGTAGTTGTCATTCTCTCACGTCTGCCATCCCGTTGGCATGCACTGTCCTATCTGCCCTCCTTCCTGCTCTTGGCCATTCTCACCAGTGCCGACAGAGAGACCATCCAGCATTTCTCCTTCGGAGTCTGGATGTGGCTGCTGCCATTGTCACTTGTGGCATATTGCGCCATAGTCATCATGCTGAAGAAGCTAAGCGATGCTTCCAGCAAGGAGTCCACCGACATCAAGACGCAGGTTTACCCCAACTTTATCGTCCTCTTTCTTCTCATCCTTGGCACAGGCTCCATTCCACAGTCATCAGATGTTTTTCATTATGAATTGAAAGCAGAACGGCTCATCCTGCACAAAGACTACGCCGCGGCCCTCAAGGTGGGTGAACGCTCCCTGCGCGCCACCCCACGTCTCACCCAGTTGCGCATGTATGCACTTTCCCAACAAGGGCAGCTGGCCGAGCTTCTCTTCCACTACCCCCAATATTACGGCTCACAGGGGCTTTTAGATGTCACCGACACCATGAGCACCTACCGCGTCAGTCCTCGCCACATTTGCCAACATTTGGGTGCCTACGCTGGCAGCACCGTCCATTCCACCCAGCGCTACTATCAGTTAGTCCTGGCCGATTCGCTTTGGAATCAACACACCGCCGACTACTATCTGTGCAGTCTGCTCCTGGACCGCCAGCTGTCCACTTTCCGTCGGGAGTTGCCCCGCTACTACAACCTCTCCGACACCCTTCCTCATGCCTACGACCAACTGCCCAAAGCCTATCGCGAAGCACTCTTGCTGGCAGGGGAGCGCAAGGCGGCCATGCAGGGAGTGCTGGTGGTGAATGCCGACACCCTGGCCCGATTCTCCCACCAGCCGTTGGTGGCCGACTTTTGTGCCTACAACCAGTTGAAGGCACAACTGAAGGATGAGAACGAACGGGTGAACAAACTGCATCGCGAGTTTGGCAACACCTATTGGTGGTACTACGAATATGGGGCGCAGGCCAAAGGAGAAATAGCCCAGCAGCCATTGTACCATGTGAAAGCGAAAGAGTAAGAGGAGGGGAAGGGAGAGACAGCATGCAACGTCAAGCAAGAATCAGCGCCATTTTCCGGCTCGCCTATCCCATCGTCATCGCCCAGTTGGGCAGCATCATGCAGGGGTGGGCAGACACCATTATGGTGGGGCAGTACGGCACGCCCGAACTCTCAGCGGCAGGCTTTGTCAACAACGTCTTCAACCTGTGCATCTACTTCCTCTTAGGCATTTCCTATGCCACCACCCCCATTGTGGGCAATTATTTCAGCCAGGGAAAATATGCCTGCGTCTTGCGCACCCTGCGCGAGAGCAATGTGGTCAACTTCCTGGTCAGCCTCGTGGTGGCACTCTTGCTCCTCATCCTCTATCTGAACATCGACCGTTTAGGTCAGCCCGCAGAGCTGCTCCCACTCATGCGTCCTTATTTCATAGTGCTGCTCATCTCCTTGCCCTTTATGGCACTCTTCAATTCCATGAAGCAGTTCTTCGACGCTTTGGGCGACACGAAGACGCCCATGTGGATTATGATTGGTAGCAACATTCTCAATTTCATCCTCAACTACCTGCTCATCTTCACCCTCGATCAGGGCCTCCTCGGCGCAGGCCTCGCCACCTGCATCTCGCGCCTCCTCATGCCACTCTCTGCCTACGTGGCATTGCGCCGTGGGTCTCTGCTCCGCTCCGCCAACTTCCAGCAGGCGGCACACACCATTCGCTCCACTCGTCCTACAAACAAAAAGCACAACAACATCTTCTCCCGCTTCCTCTCTTCACCCTTCGCGCCCCGTGGCGAAGGCATGTTGTCGCTGCTCAAGCTCGGGCTCCCCATCTCCATCCAGATGTGTCTGGAAGCCGGCTCGTTCAATGTTGTGGCCATCTTCATGGGCTGGATTGGAGCCGAAGCTTTGGCCGCCCACCAAATCATGGGCACAGTCAGCACCCTCGGCTTCATGGTCTATTATGGCATAGGCGCAGCGGCTGCCATCCGAATAGCCTATTTCCGTGGGCAAGATGAGTGGGACGAAGTCAGCAAGACAGCTCGCGCAGCCCTTGGCATGTCGCTCATTTCAGGCGTGCTCATCTCACTCCTCATCAGCTTAGGCGGTTCCTTCATCGCCCCCATCTTCACCACCAGCCACCACGTCGCCCTCCTCTTCCTCTCCTTCCTTCCCTGTTTCGTGGCTTATCAGATAGGCGACTGCCTGCAAACCATCTATGCCAATGCCCTGCGGGCCATCGCCCACGTTCGAGCCATGATGCTCTATGCATTCATCGCCTATTGCCTGATAAGCGTACCCTTGGCCTACGTGTTCGCTTTCCCCCTCGGCATGGGAGCCGTAGGCATCTGGTGGTCTTTCCCCTTCGGCCTCACCACGGCGGGACTTTGCTATTACTTCCAGTTCCGTTCCTGCACCAGAAAGATGACTAAGGACTGACCGCCACCACGCCTCCAGCAATTGCTGCGAAGAAACGAGCATAAACGTAAGGGGGCCGCTGAACGCTCAGCGGCCCCCTTCTGTTTTATATACTCATTATGTGATGCGGAGATTTCTTTGATATCATCAATTTTTGGGTTATACAATGTAGTTTTTTATGATTTCCATATCTCCCAGTAGCACCCCTCTCGGCAAAGAGGCATCGTTCTGTCCTCCAAGTAGCACCGCTCGCGGCGGAGAGGCTTTAGAGAGAAAGGAGTTCGGCATTCGTATAACCTTTGGGTAGCTGGCGGCAGTTATAGCTTGAGGCCATAATTTCGCCGTAGGCTCCTGCGGAAAGGATGGCGAGCAAGTCACCACGTTTTGTCTGGGGCAATGTGATGTCTTTGTCAAACACGTCGCTCGATTCGCAGATGGGGCCAACTACATCGTAACACAGTTGGCCATCCGTGCTGTGGGGGATGTGGGTGGCTGTGAGGTTGATGATTTTGTGGTGTGCGTCGTAGAGAGCAGGGCGAATCAGGTCGGTCATGCCGGCATCGACAATGACAAACTTCTTGATGGCGTTCTCCTTCACGTAGTTCACCTTTGTGATGAGGGCGCCACATTGCCCAACAATGGCACGTCCTAATTCAAAGTGGACGGTCTGCCCAGGACGAAGTTTCAGATGCTTCTCGTAAACGGCGAAGTAGTCGCTGAATGGTGGAATGGGGTTCTCAAGCGGGTGGTCGTAGTCAATGCCCAGTCCTCCGCCCACATTCACCATCTCGATGCGGATGCCAGCCGCTTCCAGTTGGTCTTGCAGCTGGTTAATGCGCTGGGCAAGAGCGATGAAGTCGTCCATCTCCAGAATCTGCGACCCTATGTGAAAGTGCAGTCCCTTGCACTGTACGTTCGTCATGCTTTGTGCCAGCCGTATCACCTTCTCCATGTCCTGCATGTCGATGCCGAACTTGTTTTCGGCCAGCCCTGTGGTGATATTGGCATGTGTGTGTGCTCCTACGTTGGGATTGATGCGGAAGCACACAGTTGCTACTTTATTCAGGCGGGAAGCTATTTCGTTGATGACCTCCAGCTCGGGGATGCTCTCCACGTTGAAGCAGAAGATGCCTTTTTCCAGTCCTAACTCAATTTCCCAATCGCTCTTGCCCACTCCGGCAAAGACAATCTTTGAGGCGGGGAACCCCGCCTTGAGCACTTGCTCAATTTCTCCGCCCGACACACAGTCGATGCCAAAGCCAGCCTCGTTGATGAGTTTGAGCACCTTGAGGTTGGCATTGGCTTTTACGGCATAGTGTACGAAATAGTTGTCGTGCTTGCTGACTTCTGTGTTGATGGCATCGAGTGTCTGACGCAGTATGTTTGTGTCGTAGTAGTAGAAAGGGGTGGGAATGTTCGCCAGTTTCTCTACATCGAATGTCATACTCATATATCCCTCTGATTTATGAATTAAACAGGTGGTCGCTCAATGATTGCAGAGCTTTTTTCTTGTCTTCAGCCGATATGAGGAAGGAGATGTTGTGGTTAGAGCCTCCGTAGGAAATCATGCGGATGGGTATCTCTTTCAGTGCCTCGGTGGCTTTGCTTTCAAACCCTACGTTCTCGGCATCAAGGTCGCCCACCACGCAGATGATGCACATATTCTTATCTACATGCACATGGCCGAATTTCTTCAGTTCGTTTACGATGGCATCTAAATGTGCTGTGTTGTCGATGGACACGCTGACACCCACTTCGGAAGTGGCAATCATGTCAATAGAGGTCTTGTAGGATTCAAAGATTTCAAACACCTTGCGCAAGAAGCCGTATGCGAGCAGCATGCGCGAGGAGGTAATCTTGATGGCTGTGATGTTGTCCTTAGCTGCCACCGCTTTGATTTTGCCGCGCTCTGTTTCGTTGCTGATTACGGTGCCAGGAGCTGTTGGGTCCATCGTGTTGAGCAGTTTGACAGGAATGCCGGCAAACTTAGCGGGTTGCACACAGGTGGGGTGCAGAATCTTTGCGCCGAAGTAGGCTAGCTCAGCTGCCTCTTCAAAGTGCAGGTGATTGACGGGCGATGTCTTTTCCACAAAGCGCGGGTCGTTGTTGTGCATGCCGTCTATGTCGGTCCAAATCTGTATTTCCGATGCTTCCACGGCTGCGCCTATGAGCGATGCCGTGTAGTCGCTGCCGCCGCGTTGCAGGTTGTCCACCTCACCATAGGCATTGCGGCAGATGAAACCTTGCGTGATGTAGATTTCCTTGCCTGGATGCTCTTCCAGTTGCACTTTCAACTTTTCAGAGATGTATTCCAAGTCGGGCTCCGAGTTCTTGTCGGTGCGCATGAATTCGAGAGCGGGAAGGAGCACGGCATTTTGACCCTGTTCGATGAGGTAGTTCGTCACCATGTTGGTTGAGATGATTTCGCCTTGTGCCACGATGATTTTCTCTTCAAACATGGTGAAGATGCCCTTAGTGAACGAGCGCAGATAGTCAAACTCTTCCTTCAGGAAATCTTGCGTCTTCTGCTTCATGGCAGACGTGGAGTAGAGTTCTTCTACATGTTTCTTGTATTTCTTCTCTAGTGCATTGATGGTTTCGTTTGCACCTTCGGGGTTTTTCTTGTAGAGGTAGTCTGAAATTTCTACCAACGAATTTGTTGTGCCCGACATGGCAGAGAGGACCACAATTTTCTGCTCGCCGTCCGTGATGAGTTTTACGACATCCTTCATACGCTGAGGAGTGCCTACGGATGTACCGCCAAACTTAAGTACTTTCATCTTCTTATTATCTATTTTAGCTGTTTTACAATTTTACTATAGATGGAACTGCTAGTTTTTCTTTGGGGTGAATTAATCGATTTCCTCCGTTGAGGTTTCCTGGGCACTTTGAGGATGGGTCACCTCGGTAATCAGGTGGTCTTTGCACAAGAATTGTCTGCCGGGGAACTCCTCCAGCAGGTGGAGGTTGTGGGTAATCATTACCACAGTGCTGCCCGCCTTGCTGATTTGCTGCAAGAGTTCTACAATTTGCGCGCTCGTCTCGGCATCCAGGTTGCCTGTGGGTTCGTCGGCCAGGATAAGTTTCGGACGGTTCAGGATGGCGCGGGCTATGACAATGCGTTGCTGTTCGCCGCCTGAAAGTTCCGACGGCATCTTGTAGCCTTTTGTGGCCATGCCTACCAGTTCCAGCACCTCGCTGATGCGTTGGTTGATGTCGGTCTTGTTTTTCCATCCCGTGGCTTTGAGCACAAAGCGCAGGTTGGCATCGACCGTGCGGTCGGTCAAGAGCTGGAAGTCTTGAAAGATGACGCCAAGCTTCTTGCGGAGTTCGGGCAAATGGCGGCGTTTCAGTTCTGTCATGTTGTAGTCCATCACCTTGGCTTCGCCTTCTTTTACAGGTATTTCGCCATACAGGGTTTTGAGGAAAGAACTTTTGCCCGTGCCCACTTTCCCTGTCAGATAAACAAACTCTCCCTCACCGATGGTCATGCTGACATTTTGCAACACCAATTGCGAGTCCTGGTAGATATTGACATTCTTGTAATCGATCAAATTCATCATTTCTGCGAAAAACGATTCGTCTAATTCTGTGATTAGTGCGGATAAAGTTGTTAGTGCTTATGCCAGTTGGGGTCGTGACGCTCAGCCAACTCAGCGGCCAAATCCTCGATGGTGAGTCCCTTTGAGGTCAGCAGCACAATGAGGTGATAGAGCATGTCTGATGCCTCGTACACCAGCCGCTCGTTGTTGTTGGCCACAGCTTCGATGACGGCTTCCAGCGCCTCTTCGCCCACTTTCTGGGCCATGCGGTGACAGCCGTCCTTGAAGAGTGATGTGGTATAGCTCCCTTCAGGCATTTCTTGGTGGCGCTTCTCAATGAAACGTTGCAGCTCCACTAGAAACATGATGGGGTTGTCGTTCTTTTCGTTCCAGCAAGTGTCGGCTCCTGTGTGGCACACCGGACCTACGGGGTTGGCCTTGATGAGCAGTGTGTCCTTGTCGCAGTCGTTCAGAATCTCCACCACGTTCAGGTAGTTGCCGCTTGTCTCGCCCTTAGTCCATAAAGTTTGGCGGGTGCGGCTATAGAAAGTCACCTTGCCCGTTTCCACCGTCTTGTTGTATGCTTCCTCGTTCATGAATCCGAGCATCAGCACTTTCAGCGTCTTGGCATCCTGCACAATAGCGGGCACCAGACCATCCATTTTCTTAAAATCAATTTCCATGTATTTCTATTTTCTAATCAAAGTCTCACGCTCACTCCCTCTTTGTGCAGGTACTGCTTCAGTTGGGGAATAGGAATTTCTCCAAAATGGAACACGCTGGCAGCCAAAGCCGCATCGCTGTGTCCGTTCAGGAACGTGTCGCGGAAATGTTCCTTCGTTCCTGCGCCGCCTGAAGCAATGACGGGGATGGTAAGCAAGTCGGACAGCCGGCGCAGTGCTGCATTGGCATATCCGTGTTTCACTCCGTCGTGGTTCATTGACGTAAAGAGCACCTCGCCCGCTCCACGTTCGTTCACCTCCTTGGCCCAATCGAACAGGCGGTATTGGGTGGGCACCCTTCCGCCATTTACGTAGCACACCCAGTCGCCATCAATGCGTGGGTCGCCATTTTCGTGCACCGTGTCATCCTCACATTTTGCATCAATTGCCACCACGCACACTTGGCTTCCAAAGTTGCGAGCAATCTCGTCAATCAGCTCAGGTCTGCGCAGGGCGGCTGAATTGATGCTCACCTTGTCAGCCCCGGCATTCAGCAGACGGTCCACATCCTTCAGTTCGTTGATGCCGCCACCCACGGTGAAGGGGATGTTTATCTCACGCGCAATGCGCTTTACCAGTTCCGTGAAGGTTTTCCGCCCTTCGTGCGATGCCGTGATGTCGAGGTACACCAACTCATCGGCTCCCTGCTCGCTGTATAGTTTGCCCAGTTCGATGGGGTCGCCTGCTTGCCGCAGGTTCACGAAGTTCGTTCCTTTCACTGTCTGTCCATCCTTAATGTCCAGACATGGTATGATACGTTTTGCTAACACTTTTTCTTAATTGCCTAATGGTGAGCTAAAGTTTCTTAACTCTTAATTTCTTAATTTCTTAATTGCCTAATGTGAGCTGAAGCTTCTTAACTCTTATTTCCTTACTATCCAAGGTATTTCTCCAGCTCTTCCATTTTGATTCTCCCCTCATAGATTGCCTTGCCAAACACCACCGATGGAATGCCAGCAGCGTCCAGACGGTCAATGTCTTCTATACAGCTTATTCCACCACTGGCAATAAGGTTCAGGCGTGGAAACTCCTTCATCACGCTTTCATAGAGTTCAACGGCAGGACCCTTCAGCATGCCGTCTTTGCTGATGTCTGTGCAAAGCACATTATCTACTCCCTTGCTCACATACTTGTGCAGGAATGGCATCAGTTCGTCCTCGCCCTCTTCCTTCCAACCGTTGATGCTGATGCGCCCATTCTTCACGTCGGCACCCAAAATAATCTTGTTGTCGTTGTACTTCTCAAGCCACGTTCCGAACAGCTCGGGATTCTTTACAGCCACACTACCAATGGTCACCATCGTTGCCCCGCTGGCAAAAGCGATGTCGATGTCTTCGTCCGACTTGATGCCGCCTCCAAAATCGATGACCAGACTTGTGTGGTCGGCTATGCGCTCAATAGTTTTGTAGTTCACAATGTGTTGCGAACGTGCCCCGTCCAAATCCACCGTGTGCAAACGTCTGATGCCGTGCGCCTCCATCATCTTCGCCACCTCCACGGGGTCTTCGTTATAGACCTTCTTCGTTTCGTAGTCGCCCTGAGTCAGTCGTACACACTTACCATCAATAATGTCTATTGCAGGAATTATCTCAATCATATTTGTTTCTATATATTCTATTCAATGACTAAAGCTTGTCAATGCACTGCATCCAAAAAGTTTTTCAGAATCCTTTCGCCCACCTTGCCGCTCTTTTCCGGGTGAAACTGTGTGGCATAGAAATTATCTTTGTGCAATGCTGAAGAGTAGGAAAGCGTGTAGTTGGTTGTTGCAATGGTCCAGTCGCATTTCGGCACATAGAAACTGTGGATGAAATACACAAACTCCGGCTTCTCAAAGCCTTCAAACAAATCGCTCTTCGTGTTTTCCACCGTGTTCCAGCCCATTTGCGGCACTTTCTCTTCGTGCGATTTGGGTTCAAACCTTTTCACTCCCACGTCAAATACGCCCAAGCAAGGTGTGTCGCCCTCTTCGCTGTGGCGGCACAAGAGTTGCATGCCGATGCAGATGCCCAGCACAGGTTGCTTCAAATCAACAATCACCTCGTCTAGCCTTCTGGCTCGCAGGTATTCCATTGTGCTCAGTGCTTCGCCTTGTCCTGGGAAAATTACGCGGTCGGCTTTCTTGATGAGTTCCACATTGTCCGTCACCACAGGTTCCACACCTAATCGCTTCATGGCATTCTCCACCGAAGCGATGTTGCCTGCATTATATTTGATGATTGCTATGTTCATTTTGTTTGCTTTTACCTCATATAACGCCACAAAGGTACGACTTTTCAGCGAGATAGCTACCATATTCTCCAATAAAACGGCTGAAAATCCATCATTTTGCTCACAAATGGGTGAAGAATACCCTTTCTGTGAGAAAATAGCGTCGGAATGAGACGGGGCATGGATGTTGGAGGACAAGGGTGGGTTATTGGGCAATAACCGCTCGTTATTGGAGAATAAGGCAGGGTTATTGCTTGAGGGTGGGAGTGGTTTTCTTAATGTTCTGGTTGCGCTTGATGATGTTGTAGGCTTGGTAGATGCCCAGTTCGCCAGCCTTGGAGAGGTCGGGGATGGCCAGCGTGGTGTTGTCGAGCAGGAGGTGGAGAATGCCTCGGTTGAAGTAGGCTTCGGCGAAGGAGTCGTTCATTTCGATAACGCGGGTGAATCCAATGATAGCTTCGTTGATGCTGCCTGCTTGGGCTTGTTGGAAGGACCGCTCAAAGAGGTCGAGAATTTCGGTGGTTCCAGCATCGCGATAGACCTTGTAGGTGGTTTCGCTCGGAAGCATGAGTTTGGCTTCCTGTTCGCGGTTTTGCACTTTGCCTCGATATTCGCTTTCATACTCTTGTTCGGTTTCGTTTTCGTCGGCTTCCACCAGTTTTTGGTACTCATCGAGGTTGATTTGCGACTTCTTGCGCGTCTTGTTCTTTTGGCGCGAGGTTGGGGTGGAGTAGCCGTAGCGATGGGCAATCTGCTCTTTCAGCACATGCTCCTCATCGCGGTTGGCTCCAGCAATGTCGCCCAGTTTGCGACGGGCGGCGGCTCGGCGTTCGTAGCCATAGAGGAATTTGGGAAATTCGTTGATGACGGTGGTGTAGTCGCGTATGGCTCCACGTAGGTCACCGATGTTTTCAAGAAGCGTGGCACGGTTGAAAATGGCCATCATGTCGTCGGGGTCGATGGAGAGGATGAAGTTGAAGTCCTCAATAGCCAGATTGTCCTCGCCCACATTGGCTCGGAGAAGTCCGCGGTTATAGTGTGCGATGAAGTTGTTTGGCTCAAGGTCGATGGCACGGTCATAGTCGGCCATCGCATCACGGTAGTGGTCGAGGTGGTAGTGACTGAGGGCGCGGTTAATGAGGTTGAAGGCACTTTTAGGGTTGAGGCGCAGGGATTCGTCGAAGTAGCTGATGGCTTCTTCATATTTCTGTTGAGTGAGGAGGATGTTAGCCTTCACTGTAAGTGCGCTCACATTGTATTTATCTACTTCAAGTGCTTGGTCTATGATTTTTTCGGCAGCGATGGTGTCTTTCTTTTGCAGGAGGACTTGTGCCTTGATGTTGTAGCCATCGGCATGTTGGCTCCATTTCTTGATGACAATGTTGGTGATGCTGTCGGCTTGGTCAAGACTGTCAAGCTCCAGATAGCAGAGTGCCAAATTGTGCCAGAGTGCGCGGTTTTCGGGCATCATCCCTGTGGCGGTTTTGTAGTCTTTGACCGCTTCGGGATATTGTTTCAGGTTGATGTGGGCAAGTCCGCGCAGCTCGTAACTGTTAGGGAAATAGGGATTGCGCCTGATGGTTTCCGTGCAGTCGAGAATGGCACCCGAATAGTCGTCGAGATAGAATTTTGCAACACCGCGGTAGAAGTAGGGTTCGTAGAGATAGGGCTTGTAGTTGATGACGAGGTTGAAGTAGCTGATGGAGAGCACGTAGTCATCGAAAGCCAAGGCATTGCGGGCAATGTTCATCATGCGGTCGGTGTTGATTTGTGCATGCGACTGGCTTCCTATCCCCCAAAGGGACAGGACGAGCATGAGAAGACGGCATGCAACGGAGTGTATGTATTGATGACAATGCTTCATGATGTTGGACGCGATAACCCTATGGAACTGGGGTGCCTACGAATGCGAAATCTTTTACCTCAACTCTTTACGCAGCCTAATGGTTGGACTTGCATTTGTAGTGAGCAGAAAACTTTCCTTTTGCCATTGCGAGGAGTTTTGACTTGATCATTTGTTTGCGGAAAGGTGAGAGGCGATCGACAAACATCTTTCCATCGAGATGGTCGTACTCATGTTGGAACACTCGTGCTTCAAAACCTTCGAGCCAGCGTTCCTGCTCTTCACCGTTTTCGTTGAGGTAGTTGACCAGTACGCGTGCAGGACGCTTCACGTTTTCGTTAATGCCAGGAATAGACAGACACCCTTCCGACATGGATACGGTTTCATCGCTCACCTCGAGGATTTCCGGATTGATAAAGGTGTGGAGGTATCCTTTGTATTGGGGTTCGTCATCAGAGATAGCGTCAAGGTCGATGATGAAGAGTCGAATGGGCAGTCCTACTTGGGGGGCAGCAAGTCCCACTCCCTCTGATTTTTTGAGTGTTTCGAACATGTTGCTGATGAGTTCCTTCAGGTTGGGGTAGGACTCCATGTCTATGTCCTCAGCTGTTTTTCGGAGCACAGGTTGCCCGAAGATGTACATGGGTAATATCATAGTGTTTACGTTTGATTATTTTTGTATGTTTGTTTTAGTAGTTTCTAATTGATGTTTTAGAAGTTATATCTTTTGTGTGATAGTTATACTTTTATGCGTTTAATTGGTTTGCCTGTCGGGCTTCTTCTACGCGTTTTTGCTTTGCAGGTAGTCTTCCAAAATGATGGTTGCACTGATTTTGTCCACCAGTCCTTTGGTTTGGCGCGCCTTTTTCCCGATGCCGCTTTGGAGTATGGTTTGATGAGCCAGCACGGAGGTGAAGCGTTCGTCGTAATATACAATCTCCTTGGTTGGGTAGAGTTTTCTTAGCCGGTTGAAGAAGGGTTCGATGCGCTTCATGTTTTCGCTGTTCTCCCCATTCAGTTGGGTTGGTTTGCCTATGACGATGGTCGAAACATCTTCTTTAGTCAGATAGTCGGTGAGGAACTTTTCCAACCCCTTGGTTTCGACAGTCGCCAAGCCATTGGCAATCATTTGCAGGGTGTCGGTCACAGCCACCCCCGTGCGTTTCTGTCCGTAATCTATGGCGAGTATTCTTGACATGTTTAATTCTTAACTCTTAATTCATAATTAATTAGTACCATTGTATCGAGCCAGAATAGCTGGATTTCTTGTCGTACTTGAGAGCATCAGTCAAGGTGCTGGCATTGGCACGCAGCGAGATATGGTAGCTGGTGAATGGACCGAATACCAGGCCGCAGGAGATATTGAAGCAATGCATGTCGCGGCTGATGTTGACTGTTGTCATGGAAATTTCTTTGTTGGTGAAGTCCCAACCTGAAGCAAAGCTACAGTTCCAGTTGCTGGAGAGTTTCAGCGTTCCAGAGAAGTTGAGGTTTTGGGTGAAGGAGTAGGGGTAGCGCATCGTTTTGACGTTGATGTCCTTGGTGCGGTCTTCAGCCATCGTGAGTCCATAAGAAATGGAGAAAGACCAAGGCATTTGGAATTTCATATAGCCGTCTTCGTCCAGTCCTTCGGTTTGGGAAGCTTTCTTCTGCCCCTTCTTGTTGGGGTCGTCGATATTGGTTTCCAAGTCGTCTGCATCTTGTTCTTCTTCATCGGCATTAGCATCAGCCAGATTTTCCTCTTCCTCAATGTCTTTCCCTTTGCCCAGAAGGCGCATGATGCTCTGCTTGATTTTTTTGAAACTTTGGTTGTTGAACGTGTAGGAGAGGTTTTTGGACATACCTTGGAAGCGTCCCCAGCGTCCGTATGACCACTCCGTGCGGTTACCCACTACCACGTTGCCGTTTTTGTCAAACTCGTAGGCATAGGTTTGGAACACAGCGTTCATGTTGAAGGTCGTCTTTCCCCACTTTAGTCGCAAGCGGGTGGAGAGGTTGGACCAAGGCTGTGTCTTGGCAGCCAGATTGTACGAGAGGGATGCGCCAATCTCGTCGATGATGCTGATTTTCTTGATGGAGTCGTTACGGTCTAATATCTTCGCCTCGATGTTGTTGGACATGTCGAAGCTGACAATACCCGATTTCCCTTGCGAGGGTGTGCCGTAGAGGGAGCCTGCGTATGGGGAATAGGACACGAGGGTTACGTTACCCTCTTCGTCGGTGCGGGTATAAGTTTTCCAATAACCCCATTTGCTGTCGCCAAAGTCAGGCGCATAGCTAAAGCTGACGGAAGGAGTGAGGACGTGTCGTACCACTTTCAGTTTTTTGCCAAACACTTTCGGATGTGGTGTGTACATGCCATAGAGTTTAGTGTTGGCTGAGAGGGTCAGATTGTAGTCAAACACACGATTGAATCCATAAATAGTGTCGCGCACCACCTGGTTGTTGACATCGTCCCAGCTTTGCATTACTTTGTTGGTGTACCAGCGTTCGGTGTAATTGAGAGTGGGGGTTACGTTGATGTATTTAAGAATGTTGAACGAAGCTGAAATAGGGATGTTGTGGCGCATGCCATTTTTCCAGTCTTTCACCAGGGAGGAGTGCAACAGCTTGTCCTCTTGGGTGGTGATAGAGTTGGAGAGTGTACCTGTGTAGTGCACGCTGATTTTCTCGTACCATCGTTCTTTGCCCGCAGCATGTTTTCGCTTGAATGGGTAAAAGCGCGAGAGCGACAATGAGAGTGAGGGCATGGTGAGTGAGATGGTGGAGTCGCGCATGTTTTGCATAATGTTGAAGGAACTGGACAGGGAGAGTCCAATCTTCTGGAACGAGTGTGAATAGCTTATTGACGACGTGCGTGTGCTTTGCGAGTAAGAAGTGGGGTTGTAGAGTGAGGTGAGGTTGTTCTTTTCGTACGACTGGGTGGCAAAGTTCACGCTGGCAGAGAACGAGCTGTTAGGTGAGGCTTTGGGGTCGGTACGGTGGCTCCATTGCACTTTGAAGTTTTTTGTCTCTAAATAGTCGGGCAAGTTTTTCTCGCCTTCTTTTGTGACCTGGTAGTTGAAGTAGAAGTTGCCGCTGTATTTGTAGCGTCGTTTGTAGGTCGTTTGAGCGCCAATGCCCCATGAGCCTTTGGTGAAGATTTCGCCTGTCAGTTTCAAGTCCATGTAGTCACTGATGGCGAAGTAATAGCCACCGTCGCGCAGGTAGAAGCCACGTGTTGACTCATCGCCGTAGGTGGGCATGATGAATCCGCTGGAATAGGTGCTGGTGATGGGGAAATAGGCGAAAGGGAGGGCTAAGGGAAGCGGCACGTCCTCCACCACTAACCAGGCAGGGCCGGAAAATACGCTTTTGCCTGGGCGCACCTTCATGCGCGACATGGCTATGTAGAAGTGTGGGTGTTCTTCATCGCAGGTTGTATAAGTACCTCGCCGTGTGTAGTAAGCACCATCGTCGCCTTTCTTCGCTTCTTGCGCTGTAATGAATCCCTCTTCCTGCTCTGTATAAATGTTGGAGATGAAAGCTTTCTTCGTCTTGAAGTTGTAGGAAAGAGTTTCCATCTTGTATTCATCGCCTCCATCCTTGAAGATGGGCTCGCCAAATTTGTTGCCTAACGTGTCGAGTGCTCCTACAGCATGAACAATGGAACTGTCCATGTTCATTTTGATGTTTTCGGACTTGAGGTCTATTTTTTGATACTTCACGTTGGCATCGCCGTAGAGGAAAGCGTTTTTCTCTTTCATGAAAAACGTGATGGAGTCTTTGGCCTCATATACAACGGGGGCCTCCAAAGCGTTTTTCTTCTGCGATTTCTGTATGGAATCTTCGGCTGCTGCTACAGAGTCGTTCCACTGGATAGCTCCTGAATGGGAAGGGGCGATGCCATGCTCGCGGTCGAACTGGGCTTTTAGCGAATCAAGATTCAGAAGGAGAGAATCTGACTCGCTCAGGTGTACGCTGTCCTTAGGTGCTAAACTGTCGGTAGGGATGGAAGAGGGGAGGAGAGAGTCTGCATGGGGACTTGGCGAAGAAGAGAAAGAATCAGAATGTGCACTATCAACATCATGATGGTCGACAACCGTGCAGGGTTTGCCGACCAATGGGGTGTTGAGAGCTGTCATCGAAAGTACTGTGAGCAGTACTAAAAATGATGCAATATACCTTTGTCTTCTCATAAAACGCGGCAAAGGTACGCATTTTTCAGCAAATAAGTGGCATATTTATTTTAATAAATACTAAATTACCCAAATAATTCAGACCATTTAACGAATCGCGCCACTCCTTCTTCTCCAAATTTGGACAGTGAACGTATGGCTTCATCTAACGTCTTTTCTTTTTCCAGCTTGGTTTTGGAGAAGAATTTGTCTGCATAACAGATGATTTTTTCTTCCACAGTTTCGGGCAAGAGGTCGATGTGGGGAATGGGAAGTTCTTGACGGATGATGTCTTGGAGAGAAAGCCCCGCTCCTGTGTGCCTTTCGCAAACTCGGGCGTGGCGTGGAAAGCCTTCTGAACGCAGGATTTCTGCACCGATGGTTCCATGACAGATATAAGGCTCTTTTCCAAAGCACTGGATGTCAGGAGCGTTGCATCGGAATATGCCAAGGTCGTGGAGCATGGCCGCCTCCTCAGCAAAGGAGCGGTCGGCACCCAGTTCGGGGTGCTTGTCAATAATGGCCAGCACCTTGGCAGTCACTTTTTGGCTGTGCACCATCAAGATGTGCTTCAGTTCATTGTCTATAGGATAATATTTGTCTATGATAGATTGGTAGTTCATAAGTAGAAGTCTTTGGTCAGTTCTGTGTATTGAACAGTGCGGTTGTTTAGGGTGTCGAGGAGTGTCAGCGTGGTGCTGGAAGCCGATCGTATTTCTTTCTGAAATTCCAAGAGCGTACGCTTAAACGCTTTTTTCTCCCTTGTTCGTACATCTGTCCTTCTGGTCAAATATAATTTCTCTGTGGCGCAAAGGCTGATGAAAGCGGCGGCTTCGCCATAAGGAATGATGACGGAAAAGATTCCCTGCTTGGACAATAATCTTGAGGCGTTGGAAATGAGACGTTCAAACGGGAGCGAAGCGGTGTGACGGGCGGCATCTCTTACTTCATTTCCTCCAAAAGTATCTTCTTTGTAAAAAGGTGGGTTTGATGCGATTAGGTCATATTTGTTAGATTCTTCGTTAATGCTATTAAAATCCCTTTTCACAACGAATATTTTGGACGAAAATGGTGAAGCATCCACGTTCTCTTGAGCTTGTTGGAGCGAAGCGTCATCGATGTCAATCGCATCGATGTTTGCTTGCGGAAATCGTTGCGCCAGCATCAAGGCGATAAGTCCAGAGCCTGTGCCAATGTCGAGGCAACTTGCAATGGATGGTACATCAGACAGACAAGCTGCCCATGCTCCAAGCAAGACACCATCCGTCCCGACTTTCATTGACGAACGATCGTGGCGGATGGTGAATTGTTTGAAACGGAAAGTGGGACTTGGCATGCTCAGAAGTTGAAGTAGTTCTTCGCGTTGTTGTAAGAGATGTCTTCAATCATCTGGTTCACGCGTTTTTCTTCATAACCTACGTATGGTACTTCGCCATTTTCGATGTCGGTGGCAACAAGGTTGCAGAGTATGCGGCGGAAATATTCGTGGCGTGGGTAAGAGAGGAAAGAACGTGAATCGGTCAACATACCGACAAAGCGGCTCAGGAGCCCGAGCAGAGACAATGCGTTCATTTGCTTTGTCATGCCATCTTTTTGGTCGAGGAACCACCATCCTGATCCCCACTGAATCTTGCCTGGGCAAGAACCATCCTGAAAGTTGCCAAGCATAGTGGCGAGCACCTCGTTGGCGCATGGGTTCAGGTTGTAGAGAATGGTCTTGGCCAATTTCCCCTCAGCATTCAGGCGGTCAAGGAATTTAGAGCACTTCTTGGCTGTATTAAATTCTCCGATGGAATCAAATCCTGTGTCTGGTCCCAGCAATTTGAACATTTTGGAGTTGTTGTCGCGAATGGCTCCATAGTGGAACTGCTGTGCCCAACCAGCTTCTGCGTCTTGAACAGCAAAGATGTACATCATGGCCGACTTGAACTTCAGAATCTCTTCTTGACTCAGTTTCTTGCCTCCATATACTTTGTCGAAAATTACCTTAATCTCAGCATCAGTATAGTCTTCTGCATAAAACTCTTCAATTCCGTGGTCGGAAAGCTTACAGCCCATGGAAGCGAAGAAGTCGTGACGATTCTGGAGGGCATCGATGTAATCGTTGAAGCCATTGATGCTCTTTCCGCTCACCTCAGAGAGTTTATCTACGTAAATCTTGAAATTCTCAGGCACTTCCACTGCCATAGCCTTGTCTGGGCGCCAAGCGGGCAACATCTTTGTCTCCATGGAGGGGTCAGCAGCCACCTGCTTGTGGTATTCGAGTGAATCGACGGGGTCGTCTGTTGTGCACACCGTTTCCACATGATAATGCTTCATCAGCCCTCTCGGAGTGAACTTGGGATCGTTCTTGATTTGTTCATTGCATTCATCAAATATTTCACGGGCATTCTCGGGGTTCAGGGTTTTGTCGATACCGAATGCCGTCTTCAGCTCCAGGTGAGTCCAATGGTAAAGTGGGTTGCGGAAAGTGTAGGGTACTGTTTCGGCCCATTTCTCAAACTTTTCCCAGTCGCTGGTGTCTTTTCCTGTGCAGAAACGTTCGTCCACACCGTTCGAGCGCATGGCGCGCCACTTGTAGTGATCGCCACCCAACCAAATTTGGGTGATGGATTCAAAACGCTTGTTCTCTGCCACCATCTGGGGCACCAAATGGCAATGATAGTCAATAATCGGCATTTTTGCCGCATGCTCATGATACAACTTCTGTGCCACTTCACTTTGCAGCAGGAAGTTCTCGTCCATAAAAGGTTTCATAGGATATGGTTTTGGTTTTTAACAAAAAAGCGAGAATCTTTCAATTCTCGCTTCACAATTTTAGGGGTGGAGGGTGGGACTCGAACCCACGACATTCAGAACCACAATCTGACGCTCTAACCAACTGAACTACATCCACCATGTAGAGGGTTGTCCCTGTTTGCGAGTGCAAAGGTAGGGACTTTTATTGGATTGACCAAATAAAATGAGAAGAATTTACAAATTATTTATAAAATTCTTTCTTTCCTGCACTGAGTGTGTTCTTCATCAGGGAACAAATGGTCATGGGACCCACGCCTCCGGGAACGGGAGTGATGAACGAACACTTGGGCGAAACATGCTCGAAATCCACGTCGCCATTAAGCCGGAAACCTGTTTTTCGAGTGGAATCAGGAACACGGGTAGTGCCCACATCGATAATGACAGCCCCCTCTTTCACCATGTCGGCTGTGACAAAATTAGGTTGGCCTATAGCGGCAATGATGATGTCGGCCTGTTGGCACTCTTCCTTCAAGGTCTTCGAGCGGCTGTGGCAAACCGTCACCGTGCTGTCGCCATATTGCTTCTGCATCATCAGCTGAGCCATAGGCTTGCCGACAATGTTCGAGCGTCCTAAGATGACACATTTCTTGCCGCTGGTTTCGATGTTGTAACGTTTCAGCAAAGTGATAATACCTAATGGAGTGGCCGATACGTAGCAGGGGAGTCCAATGGCCATGCGCCCCACGTTGATGGGGTGGAATCCGTCCACATCCTTGCGGTAGTCGATGGCTTCAATCACTTTTTGTTCAGATATGTGTTTGGGCAGCGGAAGTTGCACGATGAAACCATCCACGTCGGCATCTTTGTTGAGTTTGTCCACCTGCTCCAGTAAGAAAGCCTCTGTGATGTTGTCTTCAAAACGAAGAAGGGTGGAAGTGAATCCACATGCCTCGCATGCCAACACTTTGTTCTTCACATACGTCTCACTGCCCCCATCGTGGCCTACAAGGATGGCTGCAAGATGAGGACGTTTGCCTCCCGCTTCCACAATTCTTTTCACTTCTTCTGCTATTTCAGCTTTGATGGCTGCTGCAGTTGATTTTCCGTCAATCAGAGTCATATAATCGAATAGTCCTTAAAATTTTCCACCTTTGAATCCACTCCTCATCCGTTGCATCTGGGCCATCGCCTGAGCCATCTTTGGGTTGGTCATTTGGCGCATTATTTTGCGCATTTGCTCAAATTGCTTCGTGATGCGATTCACCTCGTCAATGGAGTTGCCAGAACCCTTGGCAATGCGTTGCTTGCGCGACATGTTGATGCACTCAGGGTGCTCACGTTCATAGGGAGTCATAGAGCCAATCATGGCCTCCACCGACTTGAAAGCATTGTCATCAATGTCAATGTCCTTAATGGCCTTTCCCACACCGGGTATCATCGAAGCCAGGTCTTTGATGTTGCCCATCTTCTTGATTTGATTAATCTGACCCAGGAAGTCGTTGTAGTCGAACTTGTTCTTGGCAATCTTCTTCTCCAATCGTTTGGCTTCTTCCTCGTCAAACTGCATCTGGGCGCGTTCTACAAACGACACGATGTCGCCCATTCCAAGAATGCGGTCGGCCATGCGTTCTGGGTGGAACACATCGAGTGCCTCCATCTTTTCGCCCGTACCCACAAACTTGATGGGTTTGGTCACGACGGTGCGGATGGATAGGGCTGCACCACCACGGGTGTCGCCATCCAGTTTGGTGAGAATCACACCATCGATGTCTAATCGTTCATTGAAGGTCTTGGCTGTGTTCACGGCATCCTGACCGGTCATGGCATCAACTACAAGCAGGGTTTCATGAGGGTTGACCGCTGCCTTGATTTGTTCAATCTGCTGCATCAGTTCCTCGTCAATGGACTGGCGTCCTGCCGTATCGACAATCACCACGTCATAACCCTTGGTTTTAGCTTCCTGAATGGCATGTTGAGCCACTGCGATGGGGTCGGTTGCACCTTCTTCCAAATAGCAAGGCACTTGCACCTGCTCGGCCAGCACACGTAACTGCTCCATAGCTGCCGGACGGAACGTGTCGCAGGCAGCCAAGAGCGGCTTTTTGTGGTTTTGTGTCTTCAGACGCAAAGCCAACTTACCCGACATGGTCGTTTTACCTGCACCGTTCAAACCTGACATCAGAATGACAGTAGGGCGACCTGTTAGGTTTAGCTCTGAGGCTTGTCCTCCCATCAATGCGGCCAACTCGTCGTGCACAATCTTGACCATCATCTGGCCAGGCTTTACGGCTGTGAGCACATTCTGTCCGAGTGCCTTCTGCTTCACAGTGTCGGTGAACGTCTTGGCCACCTTGTAGTTCACGTCTGCTTCGAGAAGTGCCTTGCGCACGTCTTTCAGCGTTTCGGCTACATTGATTTCGGTGATTTTACCTTCACCTTTCAGTATCTTGAAAGACCGCTCCAGTCTTTCACTCAGGTTTTCAAACATATTCTATATATATTAATGTGTGTGAACAAAGCCTTTGGAAAAAAACCGGCCTTGCACCTTGTTTCTTTTATTTCTTTACTCCTTTATAGATGAGGTATGCGATGATTACCATCACAATGACAATGGCGGCAATGCCGATGATGTGGGAATAATGTGCAATGATGTCTATCAACTCCTGCTTGGGCATGGTGGAATGGAAAGCCGCTCCGATGCCTACCAAAATGGCATTCCAAAGTCCTGCACCTAAAGAAGTGTAGAGACAGAAGGACAGCAGGTTCATCTTTGCCAAACCTGCTGGAATGCTGATGAGCTGCCGTATGGCAGGAATCATTCGGCCAATCAGCGTCGAAATAGCACCTCGCTTATCAAAATACTGTTCCGCTTTTTCTACTTTTTCTGCGTCAATCAGACACACATGACCAAAGCGGCTATTAGCAAAAGCATAGACAATGGGGCGGCCAAGCGAGTAGGAGAGACCGTAGTTGACCAACGCTCCGATGAGGGCACCCAGCGTGCCGCACAAAATAATCATGGGGTAGGACATTTCCCCTGTTTCTGCAGCCATGTAAGCCGCAGGGATCATGACTACTTCCGAGGGGAAAGGGATGAACGAACTTTCGATGGCCATGAACAAAATGACCCATCCGTAGTTCAGATTGTCAAGTGCGCCATTAGTGAGATTGAGGATAATTTCTTCCATAATGGCTGCAAAGTTACGGAAAAATTAGAAATAATGAATGAAGAAAGGCGAAATTGTTGTATACAGTATAGTTTTTTTACGAAAAAGTTTGGTTACTTTCTAAAAAAGCCCTACCTTTGCACCCGCAAAACGAAAACCAGACCAAATGCTGCGAGTATTCGTGAGCAAGGAAATGGAGTTCGTCACATCATGGGTAAGTCCTATACGGCCAGCTCCTTTGGAATTCCCCCAGGGCTTGACCGCAGCAAGGGTACAAGGTTGTAGCGGCGCGATGTAGTCAGCTTACCCACCCCGCCTCTTTAGCTCAGTTGGCCAGAGCACGTGATTTGTAATCTCGGGGTCGTTGGTTCGAATCCGACAAGAGGCTCAAAAGTTCACGTTCATCCGTCAACCTGAAAACTTTCTTTCAGATGACAGATGAACGTAAATTTTTGAAAGCCTCGTTGGTCCAGTCGCGATGCTCGCTGATGATGCGCTTGGCCTCCTCGATGCGCAATTGTGACATCCACTCGGTATATTTCAGTCCGCGCTGGGGTGCAGCCAGGCGGTCAGGCGATATCGGCTGATGCCGATGTCCTGTGCAACCTGTGGCCCATCTGAATACGGACATGCAGAGGTTTATGGTTGAAAAAGATGGAAGGTCTGTCAATAGTTTTCTTTCTTCACTTCGAAGTAGGCCTGAGGGTGATTGCAGACGGGGCAAACCTCGGGGGCTTGCTTGCCGATGTGGATGTGGCCACAGTTGCGGCATTGCCAGACGGTGTCGCCATCGCGTGAGAAGACGATGCCGTCCTCAATGTTCTGGAGCAGTTTCTTGTACTTCTCTTCGTGCACCTTCTCGATGGCTGCCACACCCTCGAAGAGAGCAGCAATTTCGTCAAAGCCCTCTTCGCGAGCTTCCTTCGCCATGCGCGGATACATGTTCGTCCACTCATCGTTCTCGCCCTGAGCCGCATCCTTCAGATTCTCAATGGTGCTGCCCACGCCGTGAATGAGTTTGAACCAAAGTTTGGCATGCTCTTTCTCCTGGTTGGCCGTCTCGGTGAAGAGTTCTGAAATCTGCTCATATCCTTCCTTCTTCGCCTTCGACGCATAATATGTGTACTTGTTTCTCGCTTGCGATTCGCCTGCGAATGCAGCCCAGAGGTTCGCCTCCGTCTTGCTGCCTTTCAGTTCCTTTGCCATAGTGTTTGTAGAATTACGTAGGTTGGTAAAAATGATGATTGTAGATGTTTTAATTGCAAATATGCAGGTTCTTTCTCCTTCCAACAAAGATGGATTACTCTGTATATCGTTGTTCCACCACCAGCCAATCAACAATTTGCCACAGTGCGGCAAGATGGTCTGGACGGCGATTCTGGTAGTCAAGATAGTAGGCATGCTCCCAAACATCGAATGTCAACAGCGGTCTCAGTCCCTTTTGCACAGGGTTTGCGGCGTTCGCCTCTTGGCTGATAACGAGTTTCCCCTCAGCATCGGCAGAGAGCCACACCCATCCTGAGCCAAAAAGTGCGCCGCCTTTCTTCTGAAACTCATCCTTGAATGCCTCGAACGAGCCAAATTCACGTTTGATGGCATCTGCCACTTTCCCTACGGGCACATTGTTTTCCTTTGGAGCCGTGAACTGACCAAAGTATAGTTCATGATTCAAAATCTGACCGGCATTGTTCTGTACCCCCCCTTCAGCCTTCTTCACGATGTCCACCAAAGGCATCCCTTCAAAGTCGGTGCCTGGCAGCAGTGCATTCAGGTTGTTTACGTAGGCCTGCAAGTGCTTCCCGTGATGGTAACTGATAGTTCCCTGACTGATGACGGGTGCCAGTGCATCCGTTGCGTACGGTAAAGTCATCAATTCAAATTTTTCCATTTCTTTGTCTTTCTAATTTGAGGTGAATAATTTTGTGCATATTAGTACCACCGACAAAGGTACGTATTTTATTTCAATAATCCATCACGATATATTATTTTTTTATGACTTTTTTTGGCCACGTATCTATCGAACCTTCAGCGAAGCCAATTTTGCTCATGCACACTTTTCTTACTGCTCAAAAAGTTGTCTCATTAGGGCGAAACGTTCGTGGATGTCAAGATGTACGGTGTTGATATATGGGTATTGTGGGTGCTGAATGTCGCTCTTCACGCTTTCGTATTTCCCACAACAGCCTAAATCGACCAAACCTGTGTCGAACAAGGCACGGATTTCGTCTAACAATTCCTTCGCCCGGATATTTACAAGGTCACAAATCATCAAACCTGCCACAGTACTGTCTATACTTTTTGTCTCGGGCAACGCTTGGGTGGCGAACTGGAGATACTGACGGAACCACTCGATGACCTCCTTGCGCCGTTCGGGCTGGCGAATGGCTACTTGAGCTACAGCGGGAAACACCTGATATTTGCAATAAGTGTGGAGTCCTTCCTCTTTGGCAAATTCCATCAGTTTGTCTAAACGGTGCTGGCCTAACTTGTAGAGTGTGGGGGTGAAAATATCCTCCCCTGCATCATTGATGTGATAGTCGTAAAAATCAGGTGATTGACGCAGCACTTCCAACACCACATCGAGGCTGCTGTCTTCGTTGCCCACTTCGGCCAGCAGCATAGTGGCTGTGCCAATCACACCGTTGAATTCGTCTTCTTCGGGCAAATGGTCACAAGTCAGTCCGACATGATACATGATGAGTGCCTCCAAGTCACGCCGAAGGCTTTCGTGGGGAAGAGCCAAGATGCGGTCGATGAGTTTGTCATTAAGTGCCGTGGCATTTTTGGGATTGCATAGTTCTGATGCCAGCCATTGGTTTTCCAACGTGAGCACCTGAAGGTAAGGCGGATGCTTGTAGGTGTATTCTGTGTCGGGACCATAGGTCTTGAACAAGGGATGGTCTTCAATGTCTGAGAAGTTGAAGTCATCGTCGTCGTCATCATAGGTGCCTTCACCATCCTCAATCAGCACTTCAAAATTTTCTCCCAGATGCGCCTTCATCGTCGGGAGATATTTGCTTGCTTCCAAGTTGCTGTGAGCCACAAGAAAATGTTTTCCGTTCTTTCCGAACTCAAACTCCATGAGCGGAACGTCGTCTGTATCTTCTTTCAGCATGTACTGCGTCAAGTTGAAGGTTTTGTGGGGCTGAATGCCAGCCTCTTCGGCAAAAGCCACGGCACCATACACCCAGTTGTGTGCCTCCTCGTAGGTGCATTCCTCAACGTTCTCCGACTGCAATGTCCAAAGGATTTTCTCATACTCGTAATCATCCATTCGAAGTTTATAGAAAGTGTCTTTCACTCCTAAACAATAAATATCCACGAGGTAAAAGGCCACGCTCACCTTTCCGCCTTTGTGCAAACGGCTTACCACCACGTGACCCTCACCATACTTCTTCATGTCGCGCGACACATAGCACTTCCCAATCTCCAGCCCTCTTGCTTTCTCTTTCAGAAACCGCTCTGGCGACAGCGGTTGCTGTCCTGCATTCTTCTTATTTTTACTTTTCTTTGCCATAGTTTTGTTGTTTTTATTTGCAAAAGTACACAAAACTCCTTGATGTTTCCATCTTTTATTGTAGAAAAAATCGCTTGTAAGGTAAAAATTGAAGAGAAAAAGGTGAATAATGGTTACAAGAGGAGTCTTTGGCTTCAGTTCGTACCTGTCGGCTACACTCTCATTTTTGCCCTTTGGTTGAGCAAAATCTTTGTCATCTGTTGTCATACCCATCCCAACGATAGGCTTCTACAACACACACCGGTGTGATTCCCGCCAGCGTACTGCGTTGCAATCCTCCGCCGCGTTTGGCGCATTTGTCGATGAACTCCTCCGCTCCAATGTTGCGGTAGGTCTCCATCCGATAATAAGCTCCGGTCTTGCCTATTCCGTTCAGGTCGGGCATCTCTTTCTTGATATACTTCGCCATATTTTTCTTTTTTCTGTAATGAAAAATGATTTTTTGTGTGGAGCAA
>CADAPC010000012.1 GCA_902789725.1 uncultured Bacteroidales bacterium | reverse complement strand
ACTTAAGTGTTTCAAAAACGGTGCAAATCGGCAAATATTCGTTCAACACGTTTATTGTAGGCAAGTAAACAAAAGGGATGCAATCCGTTGTGACGGTTCGTCCCTTTTGTGTATTTATCCATAGTATTTGCAAATCGCTTTATATCAATGGTTTATGCACTAAACGGTAGAAAAGTGATTACGTAGATTTTATAGATTTAAGAAAAGACGAACATTTAACGTTTTTAACTTTTTTGAACCACAAATAGCATACAAGTATGCCATGAATTGATTGGGGCATAGCATTTTTACTTGGTGTCATCTTTTCTGGCATTGTTGCCCCCTAATGTAAAAAACGACACATTATCTATATAGGAATGCCATCTGCACAACAAGAAAAACGCTATAATTTGCCAATGAAACTTAATTTCAACGCTTAAAGTATTGTTGTATGAAAGGAATTTTGTATCTTTGTAGTCGGAAATATTTGTTATCATTCCGACCATAATTTATATACAAAATCTACTTTTTCTCCAACCTCTGCCACAGTTTGGCGCACCCCCAGTATAATTTTGCAGAAAAACAATTTAAAATGATTAATAACGATAGAGGGCAAAGCCTAATAAGCAAATATGTCTGGGTGATAGAGACCATCTATCGCAAGCGTAAAATCATGAACTCTGGCTTCGTGATGACATCAGCAGAGGTGTGGACATTCCCAAACGTACCTTTGACAATTGGCGTTATGTCATCTGGGATATGTTCGGTATCAACATCGCCAATGAAGGACGAGGCGAATACCGCTACTATATCGAAAACGAGGAAGACATCAGTAAAAATGGACTTCGTTCCTGGCTTTACAACACTTTCTGTGTGAGCAATGCCTTAGCAAACAGCCAGAGCATCAAAGACCGCATCATTCTGGAATACGTGCCGTCTGGTCAGGACTACCTTCAGCCCATCATCGAGGCAATGAAGGAAAACCGAGTGCTTAACATTACCTATCACAGTTATTGGAAGGACGAGGAGAATAACTTTGATGTGCAGCCGTATTGTGTGAAGCTTTTCCGTCAGCGTTGGTATATGGTGGCACGAAGCACAGATCCATATTATTATGAAAAGGGCCCTCGTATCTATTCCCTGGATCGTGTTAAATATCTTCATGCAACAGACGAGACTTTTGAAATGCCAAAGGACTGGTCGGCAGAGGATTTCTTTGACGGCTGTTTTGGCATCATTGCAGAACAGTCTGTCAAAATTCAACCTGTTAAGTTAAAGGTGTCAGCAGGACAGGCCAACTACATTCGTGACCTGAAGATGCATGAGTCGCAGGAAGAGATTGAGCGTAATGAGGAATATAGCGTCTTCACCCTCCACCTCCGCCCCTCCTTTGACTTCATACAGGAAATCCTCTGGAACGGTGAGGATATAGAAGTTCTCGAACCCGAATGGCTTCGGAAGGAGCTTGCTGGTAAGATAAAGAGAATGTGGAACAAATATAGTGCAAGCGAGAACAAAGACAAACTTGTTTGATCTTTGTCGAGTGTAGCCTATATTATCAAAATACAAGGAGGATTAACTATGGAAAGAGTCAATTTCAGCTTTTGTGGAATACTGGATATGTGCAGTCTCCACTATCGTGACATTATGGAACGCAAGGATGTTAAGAAATTCTTGCTTAACAGAAAAGTACGATTCATTAACCCGTGGGGTGAGTTTGACTATGCCTACTTTGGAGATTTTTACTTCAAAGGAAATGTAATGATGCTCATAACAAAAGACAGCGATTATACCCCATATCATAAAAATGACCAATTGGCTCACACACTTTGGTCAACAGTTCCTGTTATCTTTGCAGGTGTTGATACGGGAATAAAAGATGATCTTTGGCGCGATATATATACTGGCGATGTGGTGTCATATCAAGGATATACGTCTGTTGTTAGATATTTTGGAGATTCAGAATATCCAGGGCTAATAGGTGACAACTGCGATATTCTTATTGAGGAAAGCGGAGTGGCACACAAAGATGGTACAGCATTTGTGGACGTGAATCCAACAATGTTCAAGTTGTATGACCCATTCTTTGTTCATTGGGCTGCAGGTGGGTTCTGTCAATTTGGTCCATCTTTTGAGGAAATCCGTGAAAAGGCTTCAGTGGCAATGTATGCACCGACATTCATCGGTGGTAAACTGAAAAGGAAGAGGCATTCTCGGATATCTTATGATGAAATGGAAA
Organism: uncultured Bacteroidales bacterium; assembly: GCA_902789725.1. GTDB lineage: Bacteria > Bacteroidota > Bacteroidia > Bacteroidales > Bacteroidaceae > Minthosoma. Next base: position 53,987 of record CADAPC010000012.1, on the reverse strand, counting down.
ATGTTCTGACTGACAATATGACCTTAACTTTTTTTACAGATACAGAACCTTTTGAGGATGAGAATGGCGAATTGTCTTACACAATATTTGCAGACAATCTCCCTAATGCCCATCATGAGAAAATCCATGAGATTCCATTGCACAACAAATCTAGTTTTATTCAAGACCTCAAAGAGGCTTTTGATGATTTCCTGATATATGCTCATAGTCGTCCAGAAGAGACATTTATTCTTGCTGACTTCAAAGATGTTTTTGACATCGACACAAATTACAAGTTCAGGGTTGTATTGGCTTTTGATGAGTGGTTTGAGTTTAAGATCCGAAATGTCATATTGCCTAGATGGATATTCTTCGCGTTAGGCTCGTTACACGGAATAGGTAAAGATTAAATACTACAAACAATTTAAACAAAAAGAATTATGAAAAATTATCTTTATTGTTACAAAATGACGTGGGACACAGAAAGTGCACCCAATCCACACGAGGGAGTGTTAACATTAGCAATTTGCAAACCTACCATTCGACGCTGTTCACAAATAGGCGATTGGATCTCGGGATGGACAGCAAAGGCTGTACATGGGAAAGGAGGACAAGTCTATTCTTTTGACGAGCAAAAGCTGATATATTTAGCGAGAATTACAAAAAAACTCACGTTTGAAGAATACTGGAAACAATATCCTCAGAAAAGACCAAAAGAATTAAACAAAAATAGAGAGGTGCAAAAGAAATCGTGTGGCTCTTCTACGACAAATATAGCCAATTCCTATAATTCGGGTGATAACATCTATAAGCCTCTCACCTCTCATCCTCTCAATTTTAATGATTACGAACAAGTTGCAAATAACAATCATGGAGATGGAGATAAAGAACATGACCTAAAGGGTAAGTATGTTCTAATATGCGAAGAATTCTATTACTATGGAGTTGAACATGCAAAGGATATAGACTCTAATGTTTTCAGAGATATAGTACCACGTTGTAAAAAGATCCCACTTGATAATTGTTATCTGTTAATTGATACAATTCAGAATGATCAACAAGTAACTATAAAAGGAGTCTAATGAAGATTATACTGAGTAGAAAAGGATTTGATTCTTCTGCCGGCAAGCAGGCAAATCCAATTATGCCTGATGGTACATTGCTGTCTCTGCCTATTCCCGAAGAGGAAGATGCTGATATGTATTCTTTGCTTCAATGGAAAGGAATGAGTTATTATGATATTATTCACTCACTTAATCCAAAGACACATCTATTACCAGATTCCAAATGCCACTTAGACCCCGATTTAAGATATGATATAAAGGAAAGGCAAGATGTTTGGAGACCTGCATTTGGACAAATGAGAGCTTCTTTGTCACATTTACGTAATCAGGAAGTTTCTATAGGAGATATTTTTCTTTTCTTTGGCTGGTTTAGAGATACAGAGATAAAAGACGGGAGACTTAGATATAAAAAAGGAGGATTAGATGCTCATATAATTTATGGATATATGCAGATAGGCAAAATCATTGAACGAAAAGAAGACGCTCCCAAGTGGCTAAAAGAACATCCACACTTCTTATACGATCAATCTTGGAGCATTAACAGAAATGCTATTTTCCTTCCGTCTGAAGTATTGAGTATTCAACCTTCTATGAACGGGTGTGGCATATTGGACTATCGTAGAGATAGAGTACTGACCAAAGATGGTTATTCCCGTCAATACTGGGATTTGCCACAATTCTTTAAAGAAGTTAATATCTCATATAATGCAAAATCATGGCAACAAGACATTTTCAAATCGGCAGGCAGAGGACAAGAGTTTGTAATGGAAGCTACTTTTGATATCCTAAATTGGGTTGAACAAATTATACTTTAGCAATATGAAGGATTTTGCAGCAATAGATTTTGAGACGGCTAATAATGAACGTTCTTCGGTTTGTTCCGTTGGTATAGTCATTGTTCGTAACGGAGAGATAGTGGATTCTTTCTACTCGCTCATCCAGCCCGAGCCGAACTATTATAACTATTGGTGCAGTCAGGTTCATGGCCTTTGCCGAAGAGATACCGACGATGCTCCCGTCTTCCCCGATGTCTGGGCGCAGATAGAACCATTGATTAAGGGCTTACCTTTGGTGGCTCATAACAAGCCTTTTGATGAGGGCTGCCTAAAAGCTGTTTTCCGTGTTTATCAAATGGACTATCCAGATTATGAGTTCTACGATACGCTATGCGTTTCACGTCGTGTGCTTCCTGATTTAGAAAACCACCAACTTCACACTGTTGCCGCCGCCTGTGGTTATGAGTTGGAGAATCACCATCATGCGTTGGCAGATGCTGAAGCCTGTGCATGGATTGCAAGAGAGATATTGTAAGAATTTCAAGTTTCGCAAGCTCTTAATACCGCCGGGATGGCGTAGCCTTTTGATAATTTTCTTATTCAATTTTCTTATCATTTTGAGGCCGCAGGCCGACCCATGTAGAACAACCGAAACTTGTGTAAGAATTAAATTCAATACACAATATGGAAGAAAACAAGATCATCATATATCAGACGGAGGACGGACAGACACAGATTGATGTTCGATTGGAGAACGAGACAGTGTGGCTAACACAGCAACAGATGGTTCAATTATTCAAGTCATCCAGAACTAATATTTTGGAACATATCCAACATATTTATGAAGTCGAGGAATTGGATAAAATTTCAACTTGTCGGAATTTCCGACAGGTTCAAAAAGAAGGTAACCGTATGGTCAATCGTACGAAGACGATGTACAATTTAGATATGATTATCTCTGTTGGCTATCGAGTCAACACTAAGCGTGGTATTAAGTTTCGCCAATGGGCTAATAAGGTCTTGAAGCAGTATCTCATAAAGGGCTATGCCGTAAACGAGCGCATCCGTAAGGAGCAGATTGGCGAGTTGCGTCAACTGGTGGGAATGCTTGGACGTACAATGCAAAATCAGTCTCTGTTGTCGAACGACGAGACGAATGCCCTCTTCGAAGTGGTGACGAATTACACCTACGCTCTGGATACCCTCGACAACTATGATTACGAGCGACTTACTATAGACAAGACGACAAAGGAAGAGCCTTTCCATGCTACATACGAGAATGCGATGGAGGCAATCAATGGCTTGCGAGAGAAATTCGGAGGCTCCGTCTTGTTTGGCAATGAGAAAGACGACTCTTTCAAGAGCAGCATAGGACAGATCTATCAGACCTTCGGAGGTGAAGAACTCTATCCCAGTGTAGAGGAAAAAGCCGCAATGTTGCTCTACCTGGTGACCAAGAACCATTCCTTCAGCGATGGAAACAAGCGCATTGCCGCAACCCTGTTCCTCTGGTTCCTTAATAACAACCGCATCCTCTATCGCAAAGACGGCTCCAAGCGATTGGCTGACAATACCCTCGTTGCTCTGACTCTGATGATTGCCGAGAGCAAGACTGAGGAAAAAGATGTGATGGTGAAGGTGGTTGTGAATCTGATTAACCAGCAGAATGAATAATAAGTTTGTGGATATCAAGAAAAATATCTTGATCTTTAGAAATATTGTTTGGAGGAATAAAGAATTGATTGTAAATTTGCAAATAACCTAATATACACATTAATATGTATTACAAACCATTTGATGTTCCACTCAATGAATACGAAGGACTAGTTTGTCGCCGAGAATACTGGGACGGATTAGGTACAGAATGGGGGTGGAGTTCTGTAGAAGAAAAGATTATTCGTCTAGCGGGTTTCGTTCAGCAAGGAGGGAACCTGAAGAAGGTCATTAACCATTATGCGAAAGGACGCGATGAGGAGTATCGAGGACGTATTCAGTATTGCATTATGGATTACATACTGAAACTGATGACTGGTGATCGATTCCACATACATTCAAAAGTGCCCTTTGTTGACCGCATCAAACGCCTCACCAAGGAGGAACTGGTAAAGCTCCTTTCCGACCAGTTGAAAGAAAGTGTCCGTAAAACATATTATATGGAGCAGGGTACCATTAAAGAAGGATGGGAGATTAAGTACGACAATCCTAAAACTCCGGATGAATTGCTCGACAAGATAGACCGTCAGCATCGTCGTAAGTACCCCGATGAGACATATTATGAATGGAGTCATAGACCAGAAAAATGGTGGGGATACAAACAGTATTTGTGGTAAAAGAAAATTATTTGTATGGTTTTATTCTATTGTCAATCTGATGAACTATTGTTTGATAAATAATAACATTCAACAAAAACATCGTAACTGTTCAGCGAATAGTGTTTCTTATGCCTTTAAAGGGTTGATTTAAGACAAAAAGTTTATTTTTTGAGTTTTTATATATTTAAATTTGAAGAAATAGTATTTTATGTGGCAAGATTCTATAAGTGGTATTATTGCGCGAGATTCCACTGATTGGCAACAAGATTTTGTTGAAGCGCTAAAAGAAAGTGGTTCTGGAGTTATATGGAAGGATCAATTGTCTGATATGAATGACATACTTCCAAAGTTGAGGCAATTAATAAAAGAGAAAGGTTTTTTTTATTATTACAATATTTCAAATAATAAAACAAATTATCGGGCTAAAATCATAGATTTTGCGACAAAGGACACTTATGACGATATTGCTCCAGATTGGAAATCTCGTAATCCTGCTTGGTTTTGTGATGACTTTGCAAGTTATAGTGATAATTCACAAATTGCAGTCATAGCATTTCTTGTAGATGAATTTAAGCCGATAGAACCAAAAGATCAAATATATGTTGATCGTTTTATTACTTATAATGAAAAACAAGCATCAAGGAAGAATGCTGTGGCATATTTAAAAATAAAAACGGATTTCTACATAAATATGAAAAATATTGCATCACTATTAAGATATAGTAAAAATTTGATTCTTACCGGTGCCCCCGGTACTGGTAAGACATATCTTGCCAAGCAGATAGCAGCACAAATGATACTTGGTAAGGAGTATGATGAAAATGTAGCATCAGAAAAGGAGAAAATGGAAGAGCAATACGACTTTGTTCAATTCCATCCTTCTTATGACTACACGGATTTCGTGGAAGGACTGCGTCCTATTGACGATGGTAAAGGAAATGTGTCTTTCCGTAGGGAAGATGGTATCTTTATGAAATTCTGTCGTAGAGCTTTAAAGGCATATAATAATGCCACAGATGAAGAGAAGGCTCCAAAGTATGTCTTTGTCATTGATGAAATCAATCGTGGCGAACTCTCTAAAATCTTTGGTGAGTTGTTTTTCTGTATTGATCCTGGATATAGAGGTAAGGATGGGAAAGTAAAGACCCAATATAACAACCTCTGGAAGGAAGATAAATTTGACGATTCTGATTTCTTCTTTATTCCAAAGAATGTCTATATCATAGGAACTATGAATGATATTGATCGTAGCGTTGAGAGTATGGACTTTGCGATGCGTCGTAGATTTGCATTCAAGGAAGTGAAAGCAGAAGATAACATGGAAATGCTAAAGGCAAACGAAGCGTTGGCACCTTTCTATGATAAGATTAAGGAACGCATGAATAATCTGAACTTATGTATTCTCACTATTCAAGGGTTCACGACTGCGTACCAGATTGGAGCAGCGTATTTCCTTAAAATGACCAATTATTTGGTGGATGGCAAAGTTGAAGACCAATCATGGATGAACTTGTGGGAGAATCATTTGTATGGTCTGCTCTTTGAGTATCTTCGTGGTCTGCCTAATGCAAAAGATGATTTGGAAAAATTGCGTCGTGCTTATAAGCTGGAAGATAAATATTAGATTAAGAAGTTATATGATATAATTGCCTATGAATAGGACAATTCATCTAACAGATAATTATTCAGAGGGAACGCCAATACCTTCTGAGTGCATACCTGATATTTTGCAAATAGCCAGTATCGGTTGTTTACAGAATGCTCCAGAGTTGTTGGTGTTCCCACATTCTTTTAATGAATTGAAGGATGGTATAGGAAATCTTTCTATCCTAACATTGCGAGATAAGCAATATAAAGATGGGGAGTGCGTGTCTGTAAAGGCATGTACTGGGAATCTTATGGGGTTCGTGGGAATAAATGATACTTCTGTTAGTATTCATTCCAGATTTACGCATAAGAAAGAAAACGGTATCGTAGATGAGACTTCTCAGGATTATTTCCTCTACTATATGCTTCAAAAAGTCTTCTCTATTAATGTGTTCAATCTGGAACATTCATCTAATAGAGAAGATAAAATCATGGATTTCCTTCTCTTTCTTTTCCCAATGATGCTAAAAAAGGCGATGGCGCAAGGATTGTATAAAGAGTATAAGAAAAACCAATATGACGATGACAGGGTAAAAGGAACTATTGATGTGAATCGTTTTATCCGAAACGATATTCCTTTTAGGGGTAAAGTCAGCTATACGAAAAGTGAATATAGTTATGACAATACCATTACTCAACTTATACGACATACAATTGAATATATAAAGCATCACCCGTTTGGTAATTCGATTCTCAACAACGATTCTGAGACTATTGAATATGTACGTCAAATAAAAGAGGCAACACCATCTTATAGTTTGAGAGACCGTCAACGTATTTTGAATACAAATCGCCTGCCCAAGGTACATCCTTATTTCACCAAATATAGGGAGTTACAACAACTGTGCGTTCATATTCTTAGACATGAGTCTTTAAAGTATGGCGAAGAAAAGGATAAGGTTCATGGTGTTCTTTTCAATGGTGCTTGGTTGTGGGAAGAATACCTGAATACTATTCTGAAAGAGATGGATTTTACTCATGCTGAGAACAAGATAAAGGAACGAGGTTTCAGAATGTTCAAAGATGGCAACGAAAACGAGGTTGTCAGTAGAAATAATCGAAAACTCTATCCTGATTTCTACAAGGATAATTTCATATTGGATGCAAAATACAAGCATTTGAATTCTGGAGTAGGGCGTGAGGATTTGTACCAAGTGGTGACATATATGTATTGTAGTTGTGCAGAACATGGCGGCTATCTTTATCCTGACGAAGGAAACGGCATAAATTGTAACTACCAACTTGCCGGCTATAATGGCTTTATACATCTTTTCCCGTTCAAAGTGCCTCTGAATTCAGTAAGTCACGAAGAATTCGTTAAGCAGATAAAAGAGGAAGAAAAAAATTAGTGGAAAAGATTGAAAGTTCATGCTAAAATTCATCTCCAACTCCGCCCACTACAAAGAAGTGCTTTCACGGGTGCAATCCGTGAAGCACATGCTTTGGATTGGAACCGCTGACATCAAAGACCTTTATGTTGAGGTGGGAAAAGAGAAGAAGCCATTCCTCGCCCTCATTGCCCAACTCATTCGACGTGGTGTGGAGGTGAGACTCATTCACGCAAAAGAGCCTGGCCCGAATTTCAGGGAGGACTTTGACAAGTACCCAGTGCTGTATGACCGCTTGGAGCGTGTGCTTTGTCCGCGTGTTCATTTCAAGATGCTTGTCTTTGACGGTAAAGAAGTTTATATCGGTAGTGCAAACCTTACTGGTGCTGGTATCGGTATGAAGACGGACAACAAACGCAATTTTGAGGCTGGCATCTTGACCGATGACCCGAAAATCGTTGAACAGGCTATGAATCAATTTGATGAAGTCTGGATTGGAAAGCATTGCAAATCATGTAAACGAAGAGACTTTTGTTCAGACCCAATCGCATAATTTACAGAGTATTTAGCATTTTTCTTTGACCTCTGCCACCAGTTGGCGGAGGTCTTTGTTTATTTTGCAGTGTAATTTGAAAAGAAGTAGCAATATGGTTGACTTACATGATTACGACATTGAACTCATCGAGAGAGAGATTCTATGGAAATACAACGACAATCTGCGCGATTATTCCGATTGCGACTGCCTGTTATCCTTGCGTAAGAGCATGATAAATAAGAGAGTGCTGGCTCACCAAGAGGTTATTCTGCCAGACATCATCGCCTTTAACGATGCTCTGAGAGACGCACTGAAGGATATGTACGACAGGGCTTATAGTATCTGGGACAGCATCAAAGAAAACGCCTGGGGGGATGATATGGAGGTTACAGCTAAATGCTTTCTCTCCTATGACTATCCAGAACTTCACCCCTTGCAAGGTGAAGAACGAGAAGAACTTTGGGGCGCAATCTGTGACAGCGGTTGGAACCCATTATATGATGATGGTGTTACGCTGCCAACGCTAACCCTGCCAAGGGACATCAATGAGGACTTTGACACTTTTATCGGTATGGACTGCCCACCGCCTAATTGGAATGAGGGGCTTGATAGAGAACTGACGAAAGACTTGCACCTAATCAGTGCATTTCACAACCTCTTTGACCACATGACTCGCTATCACTGACTTCATATATGTACGGAAGTTTGAGACTGAGATTAACATAGAAATCAACAAAAAGGTTTGATATGACATTCAAGGAACTTTTAGATTGCGTACGGTTTGAGAATGTGGCTCCTCACATTGTCAGGATGTACCCAGACATGAGGCAAAGTCTTGGCTGGTACAAAATCCATTTTGACATGCTGCGTCTGGTGCAACCAGTTTTCCATGAGGATGCCAATGACAAGGTGTGTCACATAACCATGAAAGACTGGGAGGACGGTAGCGGACTGTATCTTGACGCTTATCCGATGGAGGGTGACTTGTGGGAGCGCTCGCTTACCAAAGAGTTGATAGTAGCACTAGACGTAAAAGCAACCAAAGAAGAACTGGCTGCTTGTTGCTTTTGGCATACATCTTTCTATGGATTCGTTGAAAAGCATGTAAATTTGACAGGGCAACCAAGAGACCTTTGCCAAGCATGGCACACTTTGTCGGTTCGATGTATCAGTATGCTTTCCTTGCCATGCTGAAGAAAGACTTCCCAGAAGAGTATCAATCAATAAAAGGATAGATGATTATGGAAGAACAGAAATGTATGATAGGGCCAGAACACTTGGAACTCGTTTTTGCCCTCATTGACGAAAAAGTTACAATAGAAGAAGAGCACAGAAAGGTTAAACGCTGCATCATGGATGTGCTCAACGCTCCTAAAGGTCTTGTGAGCATCGATGTTAACGATGTGAGAGACCTGTTTCAGGAAGGTGGAGTTATTCATGCCTTTGATGTTTCTGTAGATGCCTTAATGGCAAACAGAATGAATCTGATGATGGTCGAAATAACAAGAAATTCCACACATCTTGAACCATTCAATCATGCTCTAGTGTTTTTTTTCTTTCCCGAAGAACAGCCTTTACGGATGGATGAGCTACAACCGTTTAGCGACTGGATTGAGTCTATAACAGGAGAGTTTCTGATTAAGTGGGGTATGGCAACCCAATCTAAACAAGAACTTCGAGCAATTGTGTTATTACAATAATAGAAATGGAATATGGCAAAAAAGAGAAATAAGGACTCTACCGAGAACTGGAGCCACAAGAACGACTATCCCATTGAGGAGGTTTGGAATACTATCATACTTTAGCTCAATTGATAGTGCCACGCTTACAGGCTTTTAAGGCGCTAGAGAAACATGGCTATTGTCCCGACTTCAAAGGTATGCGCGAGTGGAACAATGCCATCCAGAAGATGATTGATGCTTTTGAACTATTGAAATATGATTCTTCTTTTTCAGATGAAGAATGGAATACCATCACTGAAGGTCTGGATTTGTTCTGTAAGCATTATCGAAATTTATGGGATTGAGCTATGGCGTATAATACAGAAAAATGTGCTTGTAATGTCAGAAATGAGGTTTGCAGGTTTGGCCTTGCTTCTTCTCAGATACTGGGGCCGTCTTCTTATTTGAAGGAATTTTGAGAGGATGGGCTTGTTAAACACAAGACTATTCTTATTATTCCCAATTACATGGAAACGACTAATGGGAAAAAGAAAGATGGAATATTTACTACATTTGGAATAAGGATTTAACATCCTACATATTGTTTCACTTAAAATTATTATTTTATGGCACTCTGGAGAATTGTTGTAAAGAACAGCGGCAACGCTGCTTGTAAAGACAAAAGACAACGACTAGAAAAAGGTATGTTCATCGAGACAAGTACGGTTTCGCCTATACCTCCCATCGGGGTCGCACGTGAACGACCAATGCTGGCACAGTTGTTTCTGAACAAGTATGGGATAGAGGTTAATGTCCACAACATGAACAGTGGATATTTCAATTGTGAAAAGATTGGATGATGACTTAAAGTAAAGGACAATCGATTTGACTCTGTTCAAATAAAACTTTCCCAATCGGTTGTACTATACACTCTTTGGTTTAGGCTTTCGCCCTCTTTTCTTCGGCTCCGCTTTGGGCAGAGCCACATCAACATCTGACATTATCGATATGTCACCCCTGATTTTTACTTCTTAACTCTATTTTGCCCCAAAAGCAATAAAATCTTTATCTTTTGGGGCAAAAATATGTCAACGATTAGTTTTTTCTCAATAATTGTTTGTACACACATTATTTGTTAATAAAGCTACAATCGGTTGAAGAATCAGCTTAATTTCTCCTGCAAAAATTGTCCAGTGTAACTATAAGCACATTTGGCCACTTCTTCCGGAGTGCCTTCTGTCACGATGTTTCCGCCCGCATCTCCCCCTTCGGGACCGAGGTCGATAATGTGGTCGGCGCATTTGATGATGTCCAAGTTGTGCTCGATGATGAGGATGGTGTGCCCACGTGCAATGAGTGCATTGAAAGCTGCCAGCAGTTTCTGGATGTCGTGGAAATGGAGTCCTGTGGTTGGCTCATCGAAAATGAAGAGGGTGGGCGTTGCCTTTTCTTGCCCCAGATAGTATGCTAATTTGATGCGTTGGTTTTCGCCTCCTGAAAGGGTTGAAGATGTCTGCCCCAGTTTTATGTACCCTAACCCCACATCTTGCAGTGGCTTCATTTTGTCCACAATCCGTTGCTGTTTGTGCTTCTCAAAAAACTCAATGGCTTGATTGATGGTCATTTCCATGATGTCGTAGGCATTCATCCCTTCAAACCGCACCTCCAGAATGTCACTCTTGAAACGTTTTCCGTGGCATTGCTCACATTCCAGCACCAGGTCGTTCATGAACTGCATCTCCACCGTCACAGTGCCTTCCCCCTTGCATTCTTCGCACCGGCCTCCTTCGGCATTGAACGAGAAATAAGCGGGTGTGTAGCCCATCTGTTTTGCCAATTGTTGATTGGCCAACAGTTTGCGGATTTCGTCCCATGCTCCGATGTAGGTCACGGGGTTGGAACGTGATGACGTGCCGATGGGGTTCTGGTTCACAAAGTCCACATGTTTAATCATTCCTATGTCACCTTCCAACTTCGAGAACAATCCAGGTTTCTCCACACCATCTCCTAAACGACGTTTCAATGCCAAGTACAACACGTCTCTCACCAATGTCGATTTTCCTGAGCCTGACACACCCGTCACGCAGGTCATCACATTCAGTGGGAACTTCACGTCAATACCTTTCAGATTGTTGGCACGGGCATTCCGCACCATGATGTAGTTGTTCCAAGGACGCCGGCTTTTTGGAATAGCAATATTTTCAGCGCCGGTCAAATAGTCCAGCGTGTGCGAATGCACATCTTTAATGGTGGACAAGTCGGGGTTAGGTGGACCGGCATACATGATTTTCCCACCTAAGCGTCCGGCATCAGGTCCAATGTCGATGATGTAATCTGCAGCCCTCATGATTTCCTCATCGTGCTCCACTACAATGACGGTATTGCCCAATTGTTGCAATTGCCTGAGCACATGAATCAGCCGTTGCGTGTCTCTCGAATGGAGTCCGATGCTGGGTTCGTCAAGAATGTACATGCTGCCCACCAACGAAGAACCCAGGCTTGTGGCGAGGTTGATGCGTTGGCTCTCGCCGCCAGAGAGTGAGTTGCTCAAACGCGCCAAAGTAAGATAACCCAAACCTACATCTACCAGAAATTGCAGGCGGCTTTTGATTTCCACCAGCAGACGTTTCGCTATCTTGGCCTCATGAGGGGTTACTTGCAAGGTGCGGAAAAACTCGTGCAAATCTGTGATGGACAATTCGCACAAATCTGTGATGCTCTTTCCTCCCACCTTCACGTATTCGGCTTCCTTCTTCAGCCTTCGTCCATGACACGTGGGGCACACGGTCTTTCCGCGGTATCGTGCCAGCATCACCCGATACTGAATTTTGTATTGGTTCTCTCTCAGCATGCGGAAAAACTCATCGATGCAGATGGAGCGGTTGCCCCATTCGTTCTCTTCATACACTCCGTGCCAGAGCACGTCCTTCTGCTTCTGTGTAAGTTGATTATAAGGAGTGAAAATAGGGAAGTGGTCATATTTCTCTGCTCTTCTGACGAACTCTTTCAGCCATTCCGACATTTTTTCTCCTTTCCAGCACGCCACACAACCGTCATATACCGACAATTCAGGGTCTGGAACAACCAAACTCTCGTCAATGCCAATAATCCGTCCGTAGCCTTCGCACTCGGGGCATGCTCCTACAGGCGAATTGAACGAGAACATCTGGTCGGTCGGTTCCTCAAACTCGATGCCGTCAGCTTCAAATTTCAACGAAAACTCCTTGCTCTCTCCTGTTTCAAACTTCAGCACGCACTTTCCGTCTCCTTCATATAGGGCTGTGTTGGCCGAATCGACCAGTCGGTTCACTGTAGCTTTGTCATCTGCCACTTTCAGACGGTCAATCACCAAGAAGATGGTCTTGCTCTCTATGTCTTCAGTGTCAGGGGCTTGAAGCAGGTCGGTAATTCTCACTACTTCTCCGTCCACTTCCACTCGCTGGAATCCTGACTTGTAATCCACATCCAGTTGCTCCTTCAGCGTTCTTCCGCTTCGCACCAACAGTGGAGTCAGCACCATCAACCTTGTTCCTTCTTCATGAGCCAGCATGCATTGCACAATGTCGTCGGTCGTGTTTTTCTTCACCTCGTTGCCGCTCACGGGCGAATAAGTTCGTCCAATGCGGGCAAACAGCATGCGCAGATAGTCGTAAATTTCTGTACTGGTACCCACTGTTGAACGTGGATTCCTGCTGCTCACCTTTTGTTCAATGGCGATGGCCGGCGAAATGCCTTCAATGAAATCGCACTCAGGTTTCTTCAACCTTCCTAAAAACTGTCTGGCATAGGTCGATAAGCTTTCCACGTAACGCCGTTGTCCTTCGGCATACAATGTGTCGAAGGCCAGCGACGATTTGCCGCTGCCCGACACACCCGTCACGACCACAAATTTCCCATGTGGAATCTGCACATCGATATTTTTCAGGTTGTTCACCCTCACACCTCGTGCTGTGATATATTCACTCAGTTCATATTTTTTCAGCTTGTTCATTTTTTTTCATTTTTAAGTTCTTTGGGTGCAAAGTTAATCATTTTCTTCCAATCTTGAGGTGATTATGCCATTAAACTTATGAAAAGCGGGCGAAGATGATCTTCGCCCGCTATTTATTCTTAATGTTTGTTTCGGGTTATTGGTTCCAATATTTCTTGCCGTTCTTGATGACTATGCCGCGATAGTTCTTATCCACCTTCTGGCCCGCAAGATTGTAGAGGCTGCCGTCGGCAGGCTGAGGCATGCTGTTCACGTCCTCTATGCCGCTGCTCTGCACCAGTTTCAGTTCCATCTTGTCGATGTTGCAGTTGGCACCGTTGATGGTGATGCGGAAAATGTGTTCACCTTCGGTCAGTTCCCGGGTAATGTTCCCTTTCACCACCTTGTAAGTGTCCCAGCTGTTGCTGCCTGTTTGAGGAACATTTACTTTGCAGAGTGAGGTGACTTTGCCATCCTCAACAAGACCGAGCGTGAAGCCCGAACCTGAAACACCCGACGAAACCGTGGCTTCGTAAGAGTAAGTGCCAGGTTCTGTCACCTTGACGCTGTATTCAAGCCATTCGCCAGCCGCTGTATAGCCAATCACGGTGCCGTTATTGCCCTTCACCAAATCCACACCTTCGTTGTCTGAGCGACTCTTTGCATCGCCCTGATCTTCACTGTCCGAATCGTGGAAGGTCACACCCTCGCCACCCTTGTCGAAGTTCTCTGCTTGGATGACACCTGGCAGATTGATAACGCTCTTGTAGGGGGTGCGCTTGTTGTTCACTTTCAGCGTGTAAGTAAACACTTTCGATGTCTTTCCATCTGTGTCCGTAGCCTCAGCTGTGACATTGTATGTACCTTTCGCCGTTGGCTTATAGTTGGCTTCGTAAGGAGCCTCGGTGATAGTCTTAACCAACTGGTTGTTCACATAGAAGCTGACGCTTTCAAGGTTCTGCGCTGTGGTGGTGGCGATGAGCGTCGTGTTTTCGTCCGCAGTGGCTGGAGCAGGGGTTGCTTTGATGCTAAGTCTGAGGTTCTGGTTGATGTCGAGATGCTTGAAAACGAGCTTGTCGATGTTTCCGTTGCTCCCTGTGATGTTCAGGCGGAGAATATGCTTCCCTTCGGCCAACGAAATAAGCGTGCGGCCATGTACAGCCACGTAGTTGTTCCAGCTGCTGTTGCCTGTCTGCGGAATGGCGATATTCTCGCTCAGGTTGCTGACTGTGCCCTCGGGAGTCTCGATAGACATGTTGATGGCTGCCCCTGTCACGCCCGACGACACGTAAGCGTCGTAAGCGTAAGTGCCAGCCTTGGTGACATTGACCGTGTATTCTGTCCATTCACCTTCAGCCGTGTAGCCCAACGCATAACCATTGTTACCCTTCACCACATCAATGCCACCATCCGAGCGGTACGATGCTGCATCACCTTCCCTGTTGCTGTTCGAGTCGTGGTAGGTGACACCATCACCACCCACGTCGAAGTTCTCCGCCTCGATGGTGCCAGGCAGTTCGGCTATTACGTTCTTGTATGGAGAGCGAGGGTTGTAAGCGGTGAACGAGCCCTCGCGCTGGTAGGTGCTGCCATCCGTTGCATAGACAATGGCTTTGAGGGCGTACTTGCCAGTCGTGGCGGGAGTGTATTCTGCTACGTAAGCGGCGTCTTTGGTTTTTGAGTTGACCGACGAGGCCTCAGTGAGACTCTGGTAGAGAGTGCCCTTCACAAAGAGGTCGATGTGGTCAATTGTCTTGGTGGCAAGACGGGCGTTGACCGTGATGGTCATTGGTTCCCCCTTGCTGGCACTGAGGGTTTGTGGCTTGATATAGACCGATGCCTCCTTCTTCATTCCGGGGAAAGGACTCTTGGCATTCTTGGCGGCATCCGTCTTCATGTATTCTCGAAGCCAAGTCATAGCGGGCCGGTCTTTGCCGTCTTTGATGAGTCCCGAGTTGCCGTCGGTGGTCCAGGTGTGTCCATAAATGTACCCCCACAAGGTGACACCAGCACAGTAATCGGCCTCCCACATAACGGGCAGCTGCTCCTTGTATCGTTGCAGTTGCAAATTGTCATTTTCTGTCCCGATGTCATACTCTGTAATGTACATAGGCATTTTCAGGGCTGTCTGTATCTTGTTCATCGACGACTTGAATTTGTTCAGGTCGCAGTCGGTTAAGTCGTGCGATTGGCATCCGTAGGCATCAATGGGAGCACCTGCATCGCGTAGGGTGCGCACCAGGTCAATGTAAGCATCCGTGTCCCACTGGAAAGTGTTGTAATCGTTGTAAATCAAAATGGCATCGGGCCAGCGTTCGTGTGCCATCTCAAAAGCCTTGATGAGCCAGTCGTAGCCCGTTTTTCCTCCGCCTCCTAACGATTCCTTCATCAGGGGGTTACCCTGCTGGTGCATGCCTACGGCTTCGTTCACCACATCAATCATCGGCAGGGTGGGGTACTTCTTTTTCACTGCGTCAAACCACTTCACGATGGCGTTGTAGCGGTCGTTGACCGACATGCTGCTGGTGAACCATCCAGGATATTGATAGCCCCACACCAGCGCATGGAATTTGTAGGTGAACCCATGATTCTTTGCATAGTTGAAGGGTTTGTCGCATCCCCAGTTGAAATTTCCTCTGCTTCCCTCTACCGACCCCCATTTCGATTCGTTCTCGGGAGTGATTTGGTTCCAAAGCGTGTAGTACTTCTCATTGCCATAGTCCACCTGATAGCTCGTGGTGATGTTGCCCAGGAACTTGTCGGGATTGGTGGACAATTGTGCGCTCGCTTTTCCTGTGAAGAGCGAGGCTGCCATTAGGACGGAAAGGTAGAATTTGCTCATGATTGTTATGTCTTTTTATCTGAATAGTCATTTATCGCACACCCCTCCATTAGAAGGGCTGAAGGTCAGTCATCAGTTAAAGTTGGTCAATCAGTCGAGCATCAATCTCTTCTATGAGATAAAGAAATTTGCCGTAAAGGTACGTCATTTTCTGTAAATAGCCAAGGAAAAGCACAGTTTTGTCCCAATATATTGCATTTTTATTTTGTATTGTGCTCACTTATTCGTACCTTCGCCCTGGTTATGATAAAGTCCTTTCATGCGCAGTTGGTCAAGCACCTCCTTTTCGGTGGTGTGGCGGCAATGCTCCTGTGGGGGTGTTCCTTGCCTCGTCGCTCGCACGTTGTGGTGGGGAAAGAAGACTTTCGTAGTGGCGACCTGGTGCTGCGTTGTGGTTATGGAACGGAAAGTAGGGTGGTGACCGCTGCCAGCCGTTCGGCTTATTCCCACATTGGCATCCTGTACAGGGATTGTAACGGTGCGTCCTCCGCTCAGTGGATGGTCATTCATGCCGTGCCAGATGAGGCAGAAGAAGGGGAGGCTGAATACGTGAAGTGCGAGCCTCTGTCCTGTTTCTTCGCCACCGACAGAGCCTCGTGCGGAGCATGGATGCGGGTGGATTGCCCAGACAGCCTCGCGTTGGCTGCTGCCAAGTATGCCCATGGGAAAGTGGAAGCGAAGGTGGAGTTCGACCGCGACTATCTGCTTTCCGACACCACGCGGCTCTATTGCACCGAACTGGTTTATCGGGCTTATCTCCATCAGGGTCTCGACATCACCAGTGGACATCGGCACCAAGTGCCCGCCCTGTTTAGCACAGAGGGTGCATGTGTGTTCCCCAACGATATTGAAGAGAGTAACCTAATATTATTTGTACAACCTTTTAAAACTCAACAGCAATGAAAAAAGTACTTTCATTCCTCAGCCTTGTCCTTGTGACATTGGCATTTGTGTCTTGTTCGCAGAACTCGCCAGAAGGTGTCATCACCAAGTATGTAGCCGACATCCAGGCTGGTCAGTACGAAGATGCCATCGACCTCTTCTACTTCAAAAAGAACCTGAGCGACAAGGACAAACAGCAGTATGCCTCTTTGTTCCGCGACAAGGTAGCAAAAGACCTTGACAAAAAGGGTGGCATCAAGTCGGTGGAGATTACTGGCACCGATATGGCCGAAGATGGCCTTTCTGCCAATGTGCACTATGTGCTCAAGTATGGCGACGGCACCAGCAAGAGCGAAACCAGCAAAGTACTGAAGGTGGACGATCAGTGGAAAATCGATGCAGGGAAATAGTGTCCCCAATCAGCGAAGTACATTGCCCCATCTTTTCCAAGCCCTAAGCAAGGCGTAGGCAAATACTTAGCAAGGGGTTGGCAAGTCCTAAGCAAGTCTATGAGCTTGCTAAGTACTTGCCAACCCCTTGCCTGCTCCTAAGGTAGAGCTTGGGTATGGTTGAGGCATAGCCCTGCAGGGTGTCCTGCAGGATGACTTCGACCGACATGATTTGTTCGTAGTATAGTCGTAATTGGGGGTGCTGCCATGCGGGGCGTGCGTCAGTTCCTTCGGCGTTGCGTCGTGCCGTCGTGGTGCAGGTTGGTCAAGTCGGCCAGCCACGCTGTGTTCAGTTGGTTGTTGTCAGCCATAATCATTTTGTTTTATAGGTTAGTAATACTGTTGTTTCAAATCATGCCCCGTTGAGGTCTCCGGGTCATCCTGCGAGTTCATTTTAGCGGCCGTGGAGGTCTCCGGGTCATCCTGCGAGTTCATTTTAGCGGCCGTGGAGGTTTCCGGACCATCCTGCGAGTTCATTTTAGCGGCCGTGGAGGTCTCCGGGTCATCCTGCGAGGTCGTTTTAGCGGCCGTTGAGGTCTCCGGGTCATCCTGCTACTCCGACGGGGCGAAAGTGAAAGGAGGGCGGCATCCGCTTGCCGTGGCATTCGGAGCCGTCCTCCTCTGTAGTATCCGCTGCCGCTGTCGCGGCTAAAATAGATAAATGGGTGAATGGATAAATAGGTCAGAAAGCGAGGCAGGCGCGAGCTTTGGGTTCATCGTCGGTCTTTTTTTACCGTATCTCTTTGGACATATCCGTCACTCATGATGTCCCCGAGGTGAGGCATGCATCCGTCACAGCCGCTGGTAGCAGAAGTAGTGTTTGCGCACTTTCTTGGTGGCGAGGGAGGTGTTGAGCATGTCGCTGGCTTCGATAAGGTCGCGGGTGGTGCCGTCGTTGAAGCGGATTTCAATTTGGTCGTCATCAAGGCTGTACATGTCTTTGCCTACTTCAATGTTGGCAATTAGGTAGTTGGCATCTTCTGCCGAAATGTGGTAGTGCAGTGCAAGCTCTTCCAACTTCTGTTGCTGACGCTCAGGGCTGGCAGGTTCGTCGAGCGTTTCCACCTTGAAGATGTTGCGGTGGATGAAGTCGCGGCTGAGCAGGGCGAGGATGGGGTCGGGGTGGTTGCACCACACCTTCATGGCCGTCCAGATGTCGTAGTCGTCGAGGGAAAGATAGTGTTGAAGGCATTCAGCATTCTTGACGAACAGGTCGTGGTCGATGTTGTTGCAGAGGAAGAAGCGGAGGGAAGGGGAGAGCTGGCCGCTGTCTGCGGAGCCATTGTTTTCGCTCTCTCCTTGATAGAGTTGTTTGGCTCGTTTCAAAGCGTTGATCAAGACGTGTTCAGCAGCCACGGAGGTTTTGTGCAGGTAGACCTGCCAATACATCAAGCGGCGGCTGACGAGATAATTTTCGATGGAGTAGATGCCTTTTTTATCGACCACAAGCTGGTCGTCCACCATGTCGAGCATGTCGATGATGCGGGCAGAGCCGATGTTGGCTTCATTGACACCTGTGAAGAAGGCGTCGCGCTTGAGGTAGTCAAGACGGTCCATGTCGAGCTGGGAGGAGATGAGCTGATGCAGGAATCGCTTGGGGTACTCGTCCTTGAAAATTTTGATGGCAAGCCCCAACTGCCCCCGGAAGTCCTCGTTCATCTGCTCCATCACCATCAACGAGATTTCCTCATGATCCACTCCCTGAAAGAGCGTGTGTTCGAGCACGTGGCTGAAGGGCCCGTGTCCGATGTCGTGCAGCAGGATGGCTGCCTGCACGGCTTCGGCCTCGCTGTCGAAGATGAAGTGCCCCTTCATCAGGAGCGACTGAATGGCTTTGCCCATCAAGTGGAAGGCACCCAAGGAGTGCTGAAAGCGGGTGTGCTGTGCTCCTGGATAGACAATGTTGGCTCCCCCCAGTTGCTTGATGCGGCTGAGGCGGTAGAAGGCAGGGTGGCGCACAATGTCGAGCAGCAAACCTCGTGGCACACGGATGAACCCAAACACGGGGTCGTTGATGATTTTAGCGTTTTGCATGGCTGGTGATGGAGAGTAAAAGAGCCATCTGTTCCGCCACTTTTCGTGCTTCCTCGCCAGCCACTTCGGCAAACCGTTCGGTCTTGTCGGCATAGATGATGGCGCGCGAGGAGTTGACGAGCAGGCCGCAGTCCTTGGTCATGCCGTACTTGCACACTTCTTCCAGGCTGCCACCTTGTGCGCCGATGCCTGGCACGAGCAGGAAATGGTTGGGTGCAATCTTGCGGATGTCGGCAAACATGTTGCCTTGTGTGGCACCTACAACGTACATCATGTTGTCCTCATTGCCCCATTGCTGGCTCTTCTTCAGCACAAGCTCGAAGAGACGCTCACCCTTCGCGTCGGCGGTCAGTTGGAAGTCGTGGCTACCCTTGTTCGACGTGAGTGCCAGGAGAATGACCCACTTGCCGGGATATTGCAGGAAGGGGGTGACGCTGTCCTCGCCCATGTAGGGAGCCACGGTGAGGGCATCGAGGTCGATTTCCTCGAAGAAGGTGCGGGCGTACATGGCACTGGTGTTGCCGATGTCGCCGCGCTTGGCATCGGCAATGATGAAGTGCTGCCGATAGGCCGTGTTCAGGTAGGCGATGGTTTTTTCAAAAGCCATCCACCCCTTCACCCCCATGCTCTCGTAGAAAGCGAGGTTGGGTTTGTAAGCCACGCAGTAAGGTGCGGTGGCATCGATGATGGCCTTGTTGAAGGCGAAGATGGGGTCTTCCTCCCCCAGCAGGAACTCTGGAATTTTCTTCATGTCGGTGTCGAGCCCCACACAAAGGAAGGTCTTCTTGGTGAAAATCTGATTGATCAGTTCTTGGCGTGTCATGTTGATGTTTTAAGAATTAAGAGTTTGCTTAGTGCATGTTAATGGAAATGCAAAATTACGAAATCTTGCTGACATACATAAATGAATTTATGATAAATGTTCAATGTCTTCTTACAATGATATAATTACTCCGAGATTTTGTAATTCTTTTTCCACTGTTGCGACATCAATGTTTTGTTATCTCAAGTGGCATGCAGGCGCATTTTTTTACAAAAGTTGCGAAATGGTGGTGCCTACATGCTGTATGTCGGTGTCGGTAAGCGTGTGGTGGCACCCTACGAAGAAAGTGTGGCGAGCCATGTATTGGGCATTGGAGTTGTCGCAGGCGATGTGTGTGTGTGAAAGCGGGTTGCTCGCAGGTGGCACCGCCCATGAGGGTGCGGATTTCAATTCCTTCGGGTGCGAGTAGTTCATATACCTCCTTGATGTCTTTCTCGCGGCAGAGGATGGGGAATACGAAGGGGGAGTCTTGATGCTGGTTGAAGAAAGGCCACACTCTGAGCCGTGGATGCTCTGCGAGCAGACGGAGTAAATGAGCGTAGTTTTCCTTTCTGCACCGCTCAATGTCAGCCCATTGGCGCAGTTGCCAACGTCCGAAGCAGGCATTCAGTTCAGACATTTCTACGTTGACTCCGGCATGCTCGTAGGTGAACTGATGGGCTGGACCTTGAGGGGCATGGCATAGTTTGGGGTCGATGTGGCATTTGCAAGCGCGTCCCCAGTGAGCAATGCTGTCGCAAAGGACATGCAGTTCGGTAGTGCCTGAATAAACGGCTCCACCACCGTAGGAGGAGAGGTGGTGAGGGTGGTAGAATGACCAGGTGACAACATCACCGTACTGGTAGAGCAGTTCATCGGTGTCGGGGGTGTGGCAGACCATTGTTTCGCATGCATCTTGCAGGATGAGGCATCCTGTGCGGTGCCGATAAGCGTCCAAGGCTTTCAGGGCGGCGGGGAAGCCCAGAAAGTGGGTGATGCAGACGAGCGATGGAGCTTCTTCTTCCGCTTCGAGCAGCGTGATGTCCATATTGAACCCTTCGGGCACAACGTCGATGAGTTTCACTTGAAAGTCTGCCAGGAGCAGGGCACTGAGGGTGGTGGGGAAGGTGAAGGCCGAAGCGACGGCTGTGAGTGGTCGCCCCTGATGGCGCAGGTGTTCAGCCAGCGCAAGTGCTGCTACCAGATTGGCCGACGAGCCACTGTTCACCAGTGTCAGGCGGTGGGCAAGTGCAGTGTCACCTTGACTGAGGAGGTGACCTATTTCGTGGGCAAACAAACGCAGGTTGCGGCGTGGTTCTGCAATTTCTTGTTCGAGGAAGGTTCCGAACCCTTCCATCCCGATGTTGCGAGTACAAGGATAACGAAATGTCATGGCAAATAGAAGAGTGAAAATACGGCTCCGTGATGTCGGAAGCCTTTGGGGGTGATTGAAAGTGTGTCATTCTTGCTGCAACTGAGCAAGTTTTCTTGAAGGCAGAATGTGATTTGCGAATGGAAATACTCTTGTGCATCTCTGCCTAACAGAACTGAGGCATGGCGCAGGGAGAAACGACCGCCGTAGCCAGCTATGGCAATGTATTTGGAGCACAGTTCTTGTGGTGGCAAACGATAGGTGTGTCCCCCCTCAAACGTGTTGCTTGCAAGCAGGGGAGCGATATTGTTGAGGTTCTTCCCTTTGTTGTAGGCCACTCCCTCGTGGCTCATGCTCTGAGCCGAGAGTCCAAACCCTTTATAACAGCCTCCTTGCAGCATGCGGTGACGGAGGTAGGAGGATAACCCTTGGTCGTTGGGGCTGACAGAGAAGGTGTTTTGTCCGAATTGCGCATGATATCCGAGGTCTGTCAGTCGGTCGAATAGAAGAGAGTAGGCTTCGAACAGCCAATCAGCTGTGTGGGTTGGCTTTTGGCGGGTCATGTTGGTGCGTAGTTCGTAGAGTGTCACTTGTTCCGGGTGAACGTGCTGGATTACATCGAGGTCAGCCATCAGGCTTTCAAGTGTTTGATGTTGGAGGCCGTACATCAGGTCGATGTTCACCTTCTTGATGCCAGCATCATGTGCATGGTCGATGACCAGTGCCAGTTCTTCTGTAGTGGCTTCTCTGCGCCGATGCTCGTGGAGCAGGGGTGCCGATGTGCTCTGGAGACCCAATGACACCCTTCTGATGCCATGTTGGGCAATGGCTTCCAGCTTCGTTGTTGACAGCATGCCGACGGTGCTCTCGATGCTGGGCTCAAAGTCGGTGGCGAGTGTCTGGCCGTTGGTGGCTTCGTCGTATAGGTGTAATAATGTGCTGAAACAGTCATCATTCAGGGCGGTAGGTGTGCCTCCGCCTATGTCGAATCCTTTGAGTGTAAGGTGTGGATGTTCTGCTTTGAAGCGGAGTATGTCCGTTTTGAGGGTGTCAAGATATTGCTGCTGTAGTTCCTTGGTGGGCAGCAGCATCCGCGTGTATTCGCAGTAGGAGCAAAGGTGGGGGCAGAAGGGAATGTGGATGTAGAAGGAAACATCTTCTTCCCCGTCAAAGCCCAATGTTCCGCTCGTCTGGTATTGTCCCCAGTCTTCGGGATGTAGCGGGTAGGATGTGTTCAACAGCGGGTTGCTGATTCGGCTATGATAAAGGTCGGCGATGTTCATGAGGTTGGTTCAGATGATGATGTTGTCATTTCCAAATCCTTGGTGCAGATGCTGCCCGTCGTAGGAAAGCAGGGAAGGGCAGTGGTTGGGGGTGGATTTGTAGCGGATGTAGATATTCAGCGGCTGTTCGGCTGTGCCGTAAAGGAAGTTGCGGCATTCGCAAAGGGGGGCTGCTTCGGGTTGGTCGGATGCCAAGTCCCATTTGTGGAAAGTTGGCATAAGGTCGGACATTTCTTCCAATCCTATGGAATCTAAAGGAACGAAATGCTGGTTGCACCACTCGTTCATGGGGAGCAGGGCCACGAACCCTAATCGTGATATTCCCAGTTGTATGGTCTTTTCCATCACCTTACGTGCCTCCGCAGGTGAGTCGATATAGCCTCGGATGAGGTTGCAACTGACATTCATTTTCTGCCGGTTGATGTGGTGAAAGTCAAGAGCGTGGTCGGGTATGACTGTGCCGTACAATTCCGACAGTCGATGGAGGTCGTAATGGTGCATGGACACTGAGATGTAGTCCCAGCGTTCGTGTCGCATGATGTGTTGCGAGGCGGGCAGCAGTCCGTTGGTGTTCAGCTGGGCGTGGATGTGAAAGAAGTCGGTTTCATTGAGTCGCTCTATGATGCGTTCCACTCGTTCGGGCACCAAGGCTGGCTCTCCTCCCGTCACCATCAGGCGTGTCACCTTGATGCCTTGATTTTCCAGCTCGCGGATGATGTCGAAGAGCTTGTCCACATCCCAATCGGACCCTTCTGGAGGCATCATGGCATTGCAGCAGAAGGGGCAACGTGCATTGCAGCCCGCCGTCACCTTGGCATAAAGATTGACAAATGGCGACACGGGCATGGGACCGCGAGCGGGCGAAGCACAATCTTGTCGGCGCAGTTCGATGGGTTGCAGGAACTTCATGATGGTTGGGGATAGACGATGCTGACGTAGTGTTGCAGTAAGTCAAAATTCAGTTCTTCCTCAATCGATAAGTCGTTCCATCGGTTTTTCACCTTCTCTTGGAAGTCGAAGGGTACGAAAGGGAAAATGGATTGCAACTGATACTCCTTCACGTTCCGCTGCACGTTTTTGTACTCGTAGATGGGCTCTTTTATGTGTTCGTAATGTCCTCCCGAGTTCATGTAGCAACTTTCCTCTATCAGCGTGCTGCAAGAGGTATAGGGCTTTTCCGTGTAGCCAATAATTTTGTTTGTTCTCACCTTCTCATTGACGGTGTATGTTTCATAGAGAATGTCCTGTGCGGTGACGTTTTTCTGGTCGGCCAGCTTCGCCAGCCGTTCGCCCATCTGTTTTTTATATTCCTGTAGCAGTGCATAGCAGTAGTGTATGTTGCAGCCTGTCTGCCGGGCTAACTTTTCGGGAGTGGGGTAATGGTGGGTGAGCAGATAGTAGTTGGTAATGCCCATCGCAAGGTCTTTGCTCACTCGTTCATACTCCTTGTTTGCCCTCAGGCACAAATCTTGGAATGGGATAAACTGCAACCTCTCTTTCCCATTCAATTCTTGCAGTCGCTTCACCATGTGCCTGATGTGCATCGGGTCATATGTGCCAGGCTTCTGAATCTCTTCCGTTTTCGCCACTTCCGTTTTCGTCACTTCCTGATGTCCCTGTTGATAGCTGAATAGGCCTTCCTCTTTGCGGCAGGAGCGGCTGGCACGGAGAGGGGGAATCGTAAGAAAGTAGGCGATGGCTGGGACGAGTAGGCTGAGGATGATGGCCATGACCAAATTGGGCATGAGTGTGAGGTCGTTAGTCCACGCACCGATGACGATAAAAACGGCAATCGTCCATGTTGGCACGCAACGGAATAAAATCGTCTTGATGAGGTTCCAGTCTTTCATGTTTGAAGGGAAAAGCAATTGTTGGATATAAGTTCCTTGAAGTCTTGTGGCAAAAGGTCGAAGCAAGGTTGTGCCAGTGCCAGCGGTACTTCCATGCCAGGAGTGGATGCTGCAATGCCTCCTGCTATGGCGGCCATGGTGTCGGCATCGCCACCCATCGACACGGCATTGCGCACGGCCTGTTCGTAGGTGTCGCTTTGCAGCCAGCAGATGATGCTTTCGGGCACGCAGCGGTCGCATAGAATCTCGAAATGGTAGTGGGGGCGTATGTCTTCTATCTTGCGGTGTAGGTCATACCCCGTGGTGGCCTCTAAATAGTTGCGAATGTCGTGCTTGCCACAGCCCGTGCGAGCCAGCATGACTGCGGCTGCTACTGCTTTTGCTCCTCGTGCGGCCTCGTCGCTGTTGTGCGTGATGCGAGCCGACATTTCAGCCAGGCGCAACACCTCCTGAAGGTCGTCGCTGGCATAGCCGATGGCAGTCACTCGCATGGTGGCGCCATTGCTCGCCACTCCTGTGCGGTCGGTTGTGCCGCCTGATTCGAACCACTCCTGAAATCCCCGCCCCCAAACATTCTTCTGACGGTAGCGCAGGGCATAATTGAGCAGATGTTTGCGCAATTTCTCCTCGCTCCGCTCGCCCAGTAGCCAGTGGGCAATGGCTACGGTGAGGATGGTGTCATCGCTGAAATCGTTGAACTTCAACGGAAAATTGAAATCTTTCGTACGGTCTGCTCGCAGTTCGTAGGGCAGACCAATGATGTCGCCGCAAATGGCACCGATAATTCCTGTTGTGGGTGTATTCATGGGATGGATGGGGGTGTTGTTGTGTAGTTATTTCTTCTGTAAGATAAAGCCTGTAATGTCCACCATTGTACCCTCGTGTTTGTTGGTTTGAGGGTTGTGGAATGGACTGACACTGAACCTCGTGACCATATAGGTGCTACGGTGAGATTTGCACACAATGGGGATGGGGGCTTGCATGGTGTCTTTGTGGGCGCGGAGTGTGTCGAGATGGACAAAGACGGTGTCGATGGCTTGTCCTTCGTGTTCGGGAACAAACATGGCGATTTTTTGGTTGGGGGGCACTGTGACAGTAGGCGTGTAAACCCATACCATCCTGTTGTATTCCTCAGGAATGTCGATGGCATAGTTGGCACAGCCGTTGCCTATATAAAAATGAGTTGGAGCTACAGAATTGGCATGTGGCTCAAGAAAGTCGTAGTAGAAAGTGAGGTAAGTGGTGTCCTTTACGTATGCTTCGGTATAGCCACTTCCATAGTATCGCCTAATGTATTTCATCTTGTCGTTCAGCTGTATGGCTTCTTCCTTTGTCAGCACGTGGAGGAGGTGCTTGTATTGCCTTTCGGTGAGGGGGAGTTTTCGGCGTTTCATCATGTCGGTGCTAAACAATGTTTGCTTAATTTTGCTTTCCATCGTCCAACGTGTGATGCTGAAATAGTTGATGGGGAATGCCGATGTGAGCAGGAACGCCAGTGCGAAGGAGATGGTAATCCAGTTGATGCGTCGTGCCTTCGTGAGGAAGAGCACGATGCAGACGAAGTAGAACCAAAGGTTGAGGGTGATGAGGTAGAGGCGATGGATGGTGATGCCGTAGTCGCTGAAGCGGCGGATGATGCCGACAGTCATGAGCAGTAAGAGGGGCAGGATGACGACTGGCAGATAGCGAGCGATGAGGTAGTCGGCTTTTTTCTCTTGTGCTTTCCTGACGGGATAGAGTCCGAACTCAATGATGATGAGTCCCGCCATTGATGCTGACACAAGCCATGACACCCAGCCATTGGGCAGTTCCCATTTTATGAGAATCTGAATGGCGTAAATGTAAAGCACAATGGTGTAAAGGCCTACCAGGGGGAGGGCGAGAAAGCGCATGACGGCGTTGAGGAAACTGGAATGGATGGGTGTGCGGTCGTGCTTCTTTTCTCCATGAGGAATTCTGCCGAGCAGCAGCCACGATGAGAGCAGCAACCCCGTCAGCACACCAATCACCAGATACCATTTGAAGTCGAAATCAATCTGGAACAAAAAGTTGAAAGATGCCAGCAGCAAGGAGCATCCGCCCCACATCATTACGCCTATCGCGTAGCAGATGATGGCATTGACTATAAGCCGCATGGTAAAGTTCCACGAGGCAATGTTGTTTTTCTCTTTCAAGAAGGAGAGAAAAAACAGAGAGAGCATGAGTGAGAAATGAACCGAGCTATGCGCCACACACTCTTCATAGTGAGGACTGTCGCTATCCTGAAAAAGATGATAAATGTAGATGGTGTCGGCCAAAAGAATCAGATGAGCCACAACGTTGACCAACAGGGCTGTGCGCCGCTTTTGACCCTCCTCTTGCCATAAGTGGAGTGTAAGCGAAAGTACAAAACCCACCGAAAAGTAGTAGCTTATTGTTCCAATGAGGCTGTCGCTCGGAAACTTCCCTTTATCAATGATGTAGAAGATGAGGAATGCCGACAAAGCAGTGACGTAGGCTGCCGATATGGGAAAGCGTTTCACGCTCATCTGGAAGGCCTTCACTATGGTTTGGGGTGCTGACGTTAGTTTCATGGTCTGTTTTGTTTATGCTTTTTAAGAGTTAATATTTAATAAACGTATTATAAAAATTTTATATTAGTCTGTTTTGTTTATGCTTTTTAAGAGTTGCTTCTTTTATTGTTTGTTGATTCGGCGCGTTCCTTTCCCAGAAGATTCCATCGTGATAGCCTTGTATGGATTGATTGGTTTCAGCCATTTCCAGCCGCTTTTCAGCCCAGCAACAGTATTCGGGGTCGATTTCCACGCCGCAGTATCGTCTGTTCAGTTTTTTTGCTACTACGCTGGTTGTTCCGCTGCCCAAGAAAGGGTCAAACACCATGTCGCCCTCTTTTGAAGACGCAAGAATGAGTTTTGCAATCAGCTTTTCAGGTTTCTGCGTGGGATGGTCGGTGTTTTCGGGCATTGACCAGAATGGAATGCTGATGTCATCCCAGAAATTGGAGGGATAAGTCATTCTGTAATTACCATGATCCGTCTCTTCCCAATCCTTTGGCGTTCCGTTCAGTCGATAAGGAGCCTTGACTTTCCTTCTCACTTTCACGGCTTCAGCATTGAAATAATAGGCATCGGTTTGTTTCACGGCAAACCAGATGTCTTCCATGCTGTTCTTCCAATTAGAATGTGCTCCGCGCCCTTTTTCCCTTTGCCACGTGATTCTGTTTAAGATGTGGAGGTGCTGAGACAAAACTTGCTGCATGGGGGCCGTGCAATGCCAATCACCACAGAGATAGAGAGATCCAGTCGGCTTCAGTTTCTCTATCACTTGTGGCAGCCATTCCTGAAGATAGGCAATGTATTCTTCCTGTGAGCGAACATGGAATCTGTTCCCGTTGAAATTTCTTGTAAGGTTGTAGGGTGGGTCGATGATGATCAGGTCGGCAAACGCTTCGGGAAGAAGGGGTAGAACATTCATCAGGTCATCATTGATGGTATGGTTGATGAATAGCGCATCTTTGTCCCTCAAGTCATCACTTGTGACGAGACGTTGCCGATACTTCAGCTCTTCCTCAGGGTTGACCGTCAGCGTTTTGTTTCTTGGTGCTCTCATCTTTCCCATGCAAACAAGATTCACTTTTCACTCTTAATTGCCTAATGGCAAGCTAAAGGTTCTTCACTCTTAATTCCCTACAGCTCCGCCTCTTTCAGTCTTTCGGCATTTTCTGCCACGATGAGGTGGTCAATGCAGTCTTGGATGTCGCCATCCATAAAAGCTGCGAGGTTGTAGATGGTGTAGTTGATGCGGTGGTCGGTAATGCGACCTTGCGGGTAGTTGTAAGTGCGTATTTTGGCCGAGCGGTCGCCCGTGGAGACGAGGGTTTTACGGCGCGAGGCGATGTCGTCGATGTATTTTTGGTGCTCGCGGTCGTAGATGTAAGTGCGTAAACGAGCCAAGGCACGCTCCTTGTTCTTCGGCTGGTCGCGAGTTTCCGTACATTCCACCAGAATTTCCTCCTTCTCGCTCGTGTTGGGGTTGGTCCACATGTAACGGGCACGTACACCCGATTCCACCTTGTTTACGTTCTGTCCCCCTGCGCCCGATGAGCGGAAGGTGTCCCACTTGATTTCTCCCTCATTGATTTGAACATCAAATGGCTCTGCTTCAGGCAATACTGCAACGGTGGCGGCTGAAGTGTGGACCCGACCTTGGGTTTCTGTTACGGGCACGCGTTGCACACGGTGTACACCTGATTCATATTTCATGGTGCCATAGACGTTCTCGCCCGTTATGTTGACAATGATTTCCTTATAGCCCCCCACAGCTCCTTCCGAGAAAGAAGAAACGGTCATGTGCCAACCTTTTATTTCGCAATATTTGGAGTACATACGGAAGAGGTCACCGGCAAACAGTGCTGCCTCGTCACCACCTGTGCCGCCTCGTATTTCGAGCGTCACGTTCTTGCTGTCCTCCGGGTCGGCCGGGATGAGCAGCAACTTGATTTCCTCCTCCAGTTCGGGAATGCGCTTCTCATTGGCCACCATTTCCTCGCGTGCCATCTCCTTCATCTCTGGGTCATCTTCAGCAGAGAGCATCTCCTTGGCTTCTTCCAATCCCTTAATAGCATTGATGTATTCATTGCGAGCCTTGATGATGTCCTCCAAGTTCTTGTACTCTTTTGTCAGTTGCACGTAACGCTTTTGGTCGGCAATGACGGCAGGGTCGGTAATCAAGGTTGAAACCTCCTCAAAGCGAGGCACCAGCCCATCCAGTTTCTCTAATAATGTGTTCTCTGTTGCCATAAAGTTACCGTTTTGGGTGCAAAGTTACGGAAAACGGACGAAATGTGAAAGTAAAAGTAAAGATTATTCAAGTTGCAAGTTGAAAAGAACTGAGATGAACCGCATTAAAATCCGACACCAGCAAGAAGTGGAATCGGATGATCCGTATGGTGACAAGCGAGTACCTCCTATAGTTGTTCGATATTTATTCGGTAGTTTTCCAGTACTTGTTCGATCATTTATCGAACAACTATCGAACAACTATCGAACAACTATCGAACAAGTATGGGAGGTAAAGCTTAAGTAAAATATTTTTAGTTGACAATTGGAAGCTCTCAGCATGGTGTCAAGGATTGCCCAAGAGGAAGGCAGTATTGGCACTGTTGTCCATACTTGTCCGCAAACTGATATGACGGTGGATTTGTGGTTCTGCCACATAAACAGGAAAGGCCACGGATTCGCTCAATGAAGTGAATCTGTGGCCTTCCTGACGTATAGAACTTGTTAGTAGTTGAACTCTCCAAATTCGCTCTTGATGGTGAGCGATTTCTTGCCTTCTTCAATATGTCCAACAACCTGAGCATCAATGTTGAACGATTTGCTGATGGCGATGACTTTGTCAGCATGCTCTGGGGCGAGATATACTTCCAGCCGATGCCCCATGTTGAAGACTTTGTACATTTCGGCCCAATCAGTGCCTGATTCTTTGGCGATGGCTTTGAAGAGC
This sequence comes from uncultured Bacteroidales bacterium, assembly GCA_902789725.1. Lineage (GTDB taxonomy): Bacteria > Bacteroidota > Bacteroidia > Bacteroidales > Bacteroidaceae > Minthosoma. The sequence continues at coordinate 23,696 of CADAPC010000012.1, read as the reverse complement.
GGGGGAACGGGGAACATGTTGTCCTTGATGACGCGGCAGTTGTCGCCTACGAAATGCAGCACCTTGGTTTGTGCTCCACCGGTGCAATGCACCATTCCGTGAATGTAGGCACGCATTTCGTCGAGCAGCTTCTTCACCACTGGAGCGTATGTGCGGGTGGGGGAGAGCACCAGCTTGCCGGCATTGATGGGTGCACCCTCAACGGGGTCGGTCAATTGGTAAGAACCAGAATAGACGAGTTCATCGGGCACGGCCTTGTCGTAAGACTCGGGGTATTTCTCAGCCAGATACTTTGCAAAGACATCGTGACGGGCAGAGGTGAGGCCGTTGCTGCCCATGCCGCCGTTGTACTCCTTCTCGTAAGTGGCTTGTCCGCATGAAGATAGGCCGACAATCACATCGCCCGGGCGGATGTTGGCATTATTGATGACATCGCTGCGTTTCATGCGGCAGGTGACGGTGGAATCGACAATGATGGTGCGCACCAAATCGCCCACGTCGGCTGTCTCGCCTCCTGTGGCATAAATGCCAATGCCCATGTTGCGCATTTCGGCAAGGAGTTCGTCTGTGCCGTTGATAATGGCCGAAATAACTTCGCCTGGGATGAGCATCTTGTTGCGCCCAATAGTGGACGAGACGAGAATGTTATCTACTGCGCCCACGCAGAGCAGGTCGTCGGTGTTCATAATCAGGGCATCTTGGGCAATGCCTTTCCACACGGAGAGGTCGCCCGTCTCCTTCCAGTACATGTAGGCAAGGCTGGACTTGGTGCCAGCTCCGTCGGCATGCATGATGTTGCAATACTCAGGGTCGCCTCCCAGAATGTCGGGAATGATTTTGCAAAAGGCCTGCGGAAAGATTCCTTTGTCGATGTTCTTGATGGCATTGTGCACATCTTCCTTGGCGGCACTCACACCGCGCATCATATAACGCTGCTTGTTGTCTATTGTCATTTTAGTTGCGTTTTTTAGTCTTTTTTAATATTTCTGATGCAAAGGTAGTGAAAAAAATGGAAAAAATTGTTGTAATTCCAATTTTCTTTCCTATATTTGCATACAATTATAAAATAAAAAGGGAAATAGATGGATTTTACCGCACAGCAGATTGCAGATTTTACAAGAGGGAGGTAATTCAATCGTGCCTTTGTTTTGCAATATGTACTGGATGGAAAGTCCGAGCGGATCGGTGTGTGTAGGAGAATCGTATTCCATATAATGGGATAAGGCACCTGCGATGCTGCTGCACACCACATATATTGGATATCAACTGGTTAAATTTGCTGAATTGTGGGTGTCGAGACAGCAAGAGAATGAGTACGATATGAAAAAACTACACGCGTTAGCAATCTTTCTGGTTCTGGCCACATTGTCTTCGTGGGCACAGGACAACATCAAGGTGTCGCGTTTCAGCCTGTTGGAGAATGACCTGACGGCCAACACGCACGGCACGCAGAAGCTTGACCAAAATGGGGAGAAGGCAGCACTCATCAAGATTCAGGCACCAGAACAAGGCTTCACCTTCAACGGAGGTTCGCTCGGCATCGTGGCCCGCGAGGACCATGACGGTGAAATTTGGCTCTATGTGCCCCGCCGTGCCAAGCGCCTGACCATCCAGCATAAGGATTACGGTGTATTGCGCGATTACTATTATCCTGTGACAGTGGATGGGGGACGCACCTACGAGATGTATCTCGACATCGGTATAGGCCGCTATGTGACGGTTACGTCGGAGATAGCTGGTGCCACCATCTACATTGATGGTGCCAACTGTGGCGAAGGGCCGCTCAACCACAAATACCTGAACTATGGTCGTCATACTGCACGTGCCGTAAAAGACCGTTATGAAGGCGAGAAGGTCTTCATGATTACCACCGAAGACGCTCCGGGCATCCGCTTGGAAAATGTGGAGATGCGCGACATGTCCGACCACTTCGGCGACGTGACCATCAACGTGGCCAACAATGCCGACATTTATTTCGAGGACCGTAAAGTGGGCACCGGCTCCTTTAAGACGCAGTTGCGTGAGGGCACCTACACCGTTGAGACCCGCAAGGCAGACTGCGATTCGGCCAAGACATCATTCACCGTCATGCCGCAGCAGCAGAATGTAGTTGAGGCCAATCCACCAACGCCTCACACTGGCTGGCTGCGTATCTTCACTCGCCCAGGCAACGTCATGGCCACCTACAACGGTGACAAAGCCATCGACCTCTCGGAAACAGTCAGTGTGCCCATCGGCACCTACCAGATGCAGTTTGCACGTCGAGGATATGTGACACAGAACCATGAATATTTGGTGAAGCACAATCGCACCACCACCGACACCATCACACTGGAGCGCATCAAGTACATTAAACCACAGGCATTCTACTTCGGTGCTGGCTATGCCGCACGCAAACTGGGCGGCATCACAGCCCTCGTCGGTGCTACCTATAGAAATTTCGACTTACAAGCGAGCTACACCTTCGGCATGGCTTCGTCTGACGAAGTGCCTTGGTACACCACCGATGGCACCGACACCTACCTCAGCTCCTGTAGCTACAAGCGCAGCACCTTCGCGGTTAAGTTGGGCTATCAGTTCGAACTGACCGAGCGCTTAGGACTGATACCGCAGCTGGGTTATGCCATCGAGCGCCTGTCGGGTAAAGTGAAGAATGGGACGAATCTCTATGGCGACGGAGTCAATGCCGGTTGCCTGAGCCTCGGTGCCAAGCTGTTGTTCGCCCCCATTCAGCGACTCTACATTTTTGCTAATCCCGAATTTCTTGTGGTTCTCAACAAGGATGACGACTATAAGCGCATCACGGAGAACAGCGACTTTTCGGCTGGTGGCTTCGGCGTGACAATGGGAGCAATCTTCAATTTCTAACTTACACCTTCATAATATATTATAGGACGATATGAAAACAAGACATATATTTGCAATCATGGCTGTCGGCGCACTGGCAGGCGGTCTCACGGGATGTAATTCGGAAGAGGAACTGACGGCTAAACCCGCCAAGGAAATTCTCCTGATTGAAGAAGGGAACAACATCGTGATGGCATCGGGCGACGAAACCAAAGACATCAAAATCAAGGCCAACTGTGCTTGGAAGATGTCACTCATTCAAGATGCCAATAATCCTTGGGACAAACTCTCCGTACAACCATCGGCTGGAAACGGCGATGGTACGCTGGTTATCCTGACCGATCAGAACACGGCTATCTTCGACCGTCTCGACACCATCGTGCTTACCACCGACGGCGGACTGCGGCAGAAGATTGCTGTGCGCCAAAAGAGCAATGACCCCACCATCAATATCTCGCAAAAGACAATGACCTTCAATGGTGAGAGGACTCAATCGCAATTGCTGAGCATCAACAGTAACAGCAATTGGACCATTACGACCCCCTCTGGTGTCAATTGGCTGCATATAGACAAACTGTCGGGCCAGACGGAAAACATCAACGTGTTGGCCGACCCTAACACCAGCGATGTGGCGCGCTCCACATCCTTCGTGGTGAACTATGGCACGAGTCAGGCCGAGGTCATCGTCAAGCAGTTGGGCATGAACAGCGATAACATCTACCTGATGGTCAACAACGGCGAGGTTGATATGAGCGGAACTGGCGGTAGGCAGATGCTGCATGTGGAGAGCAATGCTGAGTGGCGTGCTTTCGTGCCCAGTTCAGCAGAGTCGTGGCTGCGGGTGGAGCCGGCTCAGGGAGTGGGCAACAGTGAGGTGAGCATCTATTGCGAGCCGAACGACAGCCGTGAGCGCGAACGCCTATCGGTTGTTGTCTTTGTGGCAGGCGTTATGAACCCGAAGCAGGTCGATGTGCTTGTGCAGCAGCGTGTTTACAGCGACGAGCAGCCCGACGACATTCATCCTGAACCTCAATCGCAAATTTTGATCCACCACTTTGAGCTCATGCATGCAGATCAACACTTCGCAGAAATGGCATTTAGCGTTGAGGGTTTGTCTAATGATGTGAAAGAGTGGGGGGTGGTGTATAGTTTGAGCAATCAGCAGCCTGCGTATGACAACAGTGAGCGGGTGAATTACTTCGACGAGCATCAGTTGAATGAGATGATAGAATACGGGAGCAACGAAATCTGGGCTTTCTTAGACAATCTGTCGCCTGGCACCTACTATGTCAGGGCCTACGTGCGCACCACATCTGGCGTGGTTTATAGTCCCAATGTGGTGACTGTGACGATACAACAGTAGAAGAGCAGGAAGACTTTCCTAAGCTTGATGATTAAACAAACTATAAGAACGAAACAACATGAATCGTTATTTTTCAATATGTGCTATCTTCTTTGTGGCCCTTGGAGCATTCTCGCAGACATGGGAGACCATCCGCGATGGTGAAGAGTACATTTACGGTGAAGGATGGGGTGCCACGGTGGCTGAAGCTGACAAGCAGGCTTTAGCCATCCTCATCAGCAAGATTGCCACCAACGTGTCGAGCCAGTCGCAGCGGGATATTGACTTAACGAACAACAACGGCGCTATCAGCGAACAGTCGCAGTTTCAACACTCTGTGGAGACTTACTCGCAGGCTACACTGACCAACACGAGGCAGATTGTTCTGCAGAAGGAACCCGAGGCTTACGTTGTGCGGTGGATGAGGAAGGCTGAACTTGACAAACTCTTCGAACAGCGAAAGCGTAAGGCACTCGACCTTGTGGAAACAGCGGGACGAGCAGAGGAGAAGGGCGAGGCCGACGTGGTGCTGCGTAACTGCTACTGGGCCTTGACACTATTGAAGTCGCTGCAGTATCCTGACGAGGTGATGTTTCGCGATGAAACTGGTCGCGAGCATGTGCTGACCAACTACTTGAAGGAGAAGATGGATGAAACATTCAGTCAGCTGAAGGTGGACTTCGATGAACAGGATGGCAACGATGTGCGCTTACAGATTACTTACAAAGGCAAACCCGTTAACAGTGTTGACTACACGTACTACGATGGTCAGAGTTGGAGTGCTATATATAGTGCCAAGGATGGCGTAGGGATTATAGAGTTAGCTCCGGGCTATGCCGACACGCAGGTGCAGCTGCAATTTGAGTATGAGTATAAGGGTGAAGCGAAGAGCCATCCCGAGGTGGAAGCGGTGCTGAATGTGGTGTCGAAAACTCCCATGCGGCGTGCCACGACGAACGTACGGCTTGATGCCCAGAAGAAGGATAAGGTTGCGAAGGTGAAGAAGGGTGAGGCTGTGCCGATGAGTTCGTTTACCACAAACAGCATTGAGATTCTGAATCCACCTACACCGATAGGCAAGGAGGCAAAGGACTACATGTCTGTTGTCGAGAAGATGGTGACGGCCATCCAGCAGAAGAACTATCAGTCGGTGCGTGACCTGTTCACAGACAAGGGGTGGGATATGTTCCGCAAACTTGTGGAGTATGGACGGGCCAAGGTGCTTGACTCAAAGGACATCCGCTTTTTTGAGGACAATGATGCGGTGGTGGAGCGTGGCCTGCGCATGTCGTTCTCGTTTGCCAAGGGCGTGAAAAAGTTATTTGTTGAGGACGTGGTGCTCACATTTGATGCATCGCAGAAGATAGATAACATCGCTTTCGGACTGGGAAAGACGGCTGAAGACGACATTCTGAACAAGGGTGTTTGGGACCAAAAGTCGCGCTTCGCCATCATGAACTTTTTGGAGAACTACAAGACTGCATACGCGCTGAAGCGTTTGGACTACATTGAGTCGGTGTTTGATGACGACGCCGTCATTATCACAGGTACGGTCATCAACCGTGCATCGAGTTCGGTGAACTTAGAGAACCAATCGCAAATCAGTCAAGAAGGTAACCTGATTATCAAGAAGAACAGGCAGACGAAAGACGAGTATTTGAAGAACCTGAAGCGCTGCTTCGAGCGCAATGAGTTTGTGAACATTCGCTTTGCCAGCAATGATGTGATGAAGATGGGGCAGGGCGGAGAGTCGTATGCCATACAAATTGAACAGGACTACTACTCGTCCACATACGGTGACAAGGGCTACCTCATGCTGATTGTAGATATTAACGAACCTACGAAACCGCTCATCAAGCTGCGTACATGGCAACCGGAGAAAGACCCCGAGTTTGGACTCTACGGACCGGGCGATTTTTAATCAGGCGCACTCCTTCGCCTTTAAGCAGTAATCAGCATCGATGCCTCTTCGACATGTGGAACAACACAACTCAGTTTCTGTAGTGATGTGTTGCCTATTGCCATTTTAGTTGCGTATTTTAGTCTTTTTTGATGTTTTCTGATGCAAAGGCAGTGAAAAAATGGGAGAAATTGTCGCTATGTCGAATTTCTTTCCTAAATTTGCAAGCATATTACGTAATTAAAGAGGAAATAGATGGTATTTACCGCACAACAGATTGCAGGTTTTACAGGTGGAACGGTGGAAGGTAATCCGGATGACACCATCAGTACTTTCGCAAAAATTGAGGAAGGTACGGAGGGTGCCCTGTCATTTCTTGCAAACCTCCAGTACGAACATTATCTTTATGAAACGAAATCGAGCGTCGTACTGGTCAACAAGGATTTCAAACCCTCTCAGCCCGTGAAAGCCACGTTGGTGAGAGTGGAGAATGCCTACGAATCGGTGGCTAAACTTCTGCAACTCTATCAAAGCATGCAGCAAAAGCGAGTTGGCATCGATTCTTTGGCATTTATAGATAAGTCAGCGAAAATAGGCAAAGATTGTTACATCGGTCCTTTTGTCGCTATCGGTGAAGGAGTGGAAATTGGCGACGGAGTGGTGTTGCACCCACATGTCACCATCGGGCGGAATGCTAAAATTGGCAGCAACACCGAAATATATAGCAATGCAGTTGTCTATCACGATTGTATCGTTGGCAGCAACTGCATTCTTCATGCTGGATGTGTGATTGGAGCCGATGGTTTCGGCTTCGCTCCTACGGCGAATGGCTACGATAAGATTCCGCAGATTGGTATTGTGACGATTGAAGACAATGTGGAAATTGGAGCGAATACTTGCATTGACCGCTCCACGATGGGTAGTACCGTCATCCGCAAAGGTGTGAAACTGGACAATTTGGTTCAGATTGCGCACAATGTGGAAGTGGGGCAGCACACGGTCATGTCTGCCCAAGTGGGCGTGGCGGGCAGTTCGAAAGTGGGCGAATGGTGTGTGTTTGCTGGGCAAGTGGGCATAGCAGGTCACTTGCGAGTGGGCGACCACACCACCATTGGTGCTCAGGCAGGATTGGCCGGAGGCAACCTTGCCAAGAAGGGTGGAGCCACGCTGATGGGCTATCCGGCAGTGGAGCATAAGAAATTCGCTAAGAACATGGCAGCCCTCAATTCATTGCCCGACCTGCTAAAGGAGGTGGAACAGCTGAAAAGAGAAGTGGCTGAACTGAAACGAGAGAACTAATAATTAACGAACTAACTACAAAAACAACTCAATACAAACAATGCAAAAGCAACAAACCCTGAAAGCTTCTTTCACGGTAAAAGGAAAAGGACTGCATACAGGGCAGTTCATTACGGCAGTATTCTGCCCGGCGGAGGAGAATCACGGATACAAAATTCAACGGACAGACCTGGATGGACAGCCCATTGTGGAATGTAATGCTGACTATGTAGGCGATACACAGCGCGGCACCGTATTGGTGAAGGGCGACATTAAGATTAGCACTATTGAGCACGCGATGGCTGCACTCTATGCCAGCGGAATTGATAATTGTCTCATTCAGTTGGACGGACCTGAAATGCCCATTTTGGATGGCAGTGCCTATCCTTTTGTGGAGGAAATACAAAAGGTGGGCTTGCAAGAACAGGAAGCTCCAAAAGACTATTATGTGGTGAAGCATAAAATGGAGGTGAAGGGGGAGAACGGAGAGCATCTGATTTTGTTGCCCGATGACCATTTCTGCGTGAATGCGCAGATAGCCTTCAATTCGAAGATTCTTGACAATCAGTTCGCCAATTTGGATAACATCGCAGACTTCCCCACGGAGATAGCTTCGGCACGTACGTTTGTGTTCGTGCGTGAAATTGAGCCTCTCCTGAACCTTGGGCTCATCAAGGGAGGCGACTTGGATAATGCAATCGTCATCTATGAATGTGAGTTACCTCAGGAGCGTTATGATAAACTGGCCGACACGCTTGGCATTCCTCACATGGATGCCACTCGGCTGGGCTACATCAACCACAAACCCCTGATGTGGGACAATGAAACAGCACGCCACAAGTTGCTTGACATTATTGGTGACCTGGCTCTGGTTGGCAAGCCTATCCTTGGGCGTGTTATTGCTACAAAGCCAGGGCATACTATTAATAATAAGTTCGCGCGTGCAATAAGGAGAGACATCAAGAAGCATGAGGTTCAGTGTCCATCATACGACCCTAACAGTACACCTCTGATGGATGTGAACAAAATTCGGCATTTGCTTCCTCATCGATATCCTATGCAGTTGGTTGATAAGGTGATAGAAGTGGATGAAACTGAAATTGTGGCGGTGAAGAATGTAACCAGTAACGAGCCTTTCTTCATGGGACATTTCCCTGAAGAGCCTGTTATGCCAGGTGTGTTGATTGTGGAGGCTATGGCTCAGGCGGGAGGTTTGTTGGTGTTGAGCAATGTGGAGGAGCCAGAACGGTGGTCCACCTATTTCCTGAAGATAGACAATGTGAAATTCCGTCGCAAGGTGGTTCCAGGCGACACGCTCATCTTCAAAGTGAAGATGATGGGGCCGCTGCGTCGTGGCATCGCAACAATGGCGGGGCTTGTATTCGTAGGTGATACCGTAGCTGCTGAGGCTGAGTTTACGGCTCAAATTGTCAAAAACAAATAAAATTGTGAAATATGGCAAAGATTAGTCCTTTAGCTTTTATCGACCCTGAAGCAAAGATTGGTGAAAATTGTGAGATAGGTCCTTTCTGTTTCATTGACAAGAATGTGACCATTGGTGATAACAATGTGTTGATGAACAGTGTGACACTTCTTTCTGGCACACGGATGGGGAACGAGAACACGCTGTTCCCTGGTGCTGTGATTGGAGCTGTGCCTCAAGACCTAAAATTCAAGGGTGAAGAGACGACGGCAGAAATAGGTGACAACAATAAGATACGTGAAAATGTCACTATCCATCGCGGCACAGCCAGCAAGGGTAAAACCATTGTGGGCAGCAACAACCTCATCATGGAAAATGCCCACATAGCTCATGACTGCGTGTTTGGTAATGGCATCATTATGGGTAATTCTACAAAATTGGCAGGCGAAGTGATTATTGATGACAATGCTATCATCTCGGCTGTTGTGCTGGTGCATCAGTTTTGTCGCATTGGCGGATATGTGATGGTGCAAGGTGGTACGAGAACCAGTAAGGATATACCCCCATTTGTGATAGCAGGTCGTGAGCCTGTGGCTTTTGCGGGATTGAACATCATTGGTTTGCGGCGTCGTGGGTTTAGCCGTGAATTGATAGATAACATCGCACATGCCTATCGTCTGATTTATCAATGCAATTTAACTGTGAATGAAGCTATTGAGGCCATCCAGAAAGAGGTACCCATGAGCAAAGAAATTGAATACATTATTGAATTTGTTTCAAACTCGCAGCGGGGAATTATCAGATAGTAAGCGAAAATGTACGACTTTATTCAACTCCTAACATATTCTGACTTATGATTTACAGATTCACTATGATCTCTGATGAAGTGGATGGCTTCATGCGAGAATTCCAGATTGATGCTGATGCAAAATTTCTGGAGTTGCATAAACTGATTCTTGAGGCGTGTGGTTACGAGGATAACCAGATGACCTCTTTCATTATTTGTGAAAATGGATGGGAAAAAGGGCAGGAGATTACGCTGGAGGAAATGGACACTTCTACAGACGAGGACAGCTACATCATGGCAGAAACTGAGCTTAGCGAGTTTCTTGAAGACAAGAAGCAGCACATGCTTTACACCTTCGATCCGCTGGCCGACCGTGTTTTCTTTATCGAACTGTCGGGAATTAAGACAGGGGAGCATTTGAAAGAGGGTAAAATTACTCGTTCCTTAGGTGAACCTCCTGTACAGACTTTGGATTTTGATGAAATGTTTGCTCGCAATCCTGTAGTGGATGATAGTTCCATCATGGATGGTGAGGATATGTATGGTTCGGAGATTGATAGCAGTGAGATTGACTTGGAAGGATTTGACATCAGCGATGAGTACTAAAAGAAATACAACCTACCCTACGAAACTATTTTGATAGAAGACTGAATGATGAGAAAACTGAGCTTATTTTTTATCGGTATGATGCTGATGGCTGTCTTGGAAGTCAATGCACAGGAATATACCAAGGCGACAGTGAAGAGCTTTGCCAACAATTTCATAGCCACCCTGATGCAGAAAGATGTGAAGGGGACGTTAAAGTTTTTCGACCCCGACTATGTGGCTGAGCAGCATGATAGTTTTCTGGAAGGCCGCACAGAGCAGTTTGTGGCAGAATTTTTGGCTGGTGAGTACAAGAAAGGGTTTTACTTTATTACTCCTGAACTTGACCGCATCAAGTCGATGAAGGTGAAGAAGACCTGCTGCAACCTTGACAAGGATGAAATTTATGCCGATGTCCAAATTCTGATGGATTATGGAGTGAAATATACAATAAGGCTTGACTTGCATGTGTTGGAATCAGGCAAGTTGGGTTTTGTAGGTGCAGTTGGATAAGCTAAGAGTGTGAATGCGTGAATAATCTGTTGGTACTGTTGGGACCTACCGGGGTGGGTAAGACAGAATTAAGTCTTCGGTTAGCTGAATGTCTTGGCTCTCCCATCATCAATGCTGATTCGCGGCAAATATACAAGGGCATTGAAATCGGAACCGCTGCCCCTACCGCTGAAGAATTGGCACGCGTGAAACACTTTTTTGTGCATACGCTACAGTTGGACGAATATTATAGTGCAGCAGAATATGAAAAGGATGTGCTTCAACTGCTTGAAGACCTCTTCAAAGAACATGAGAATGTGATTTTGTCGGGTGGCAGCATGATGTATATCGATGCGGTGACGAAAGGGATTGACGATATTCCCACAGTGGATGAGGAAACCAGAGGGTTGTTGAAACAACGCCTTGAAACGGAGGGGCTTGACCAATTACTTGCGGAACTGAGAATCCTTGATCCTGATTATTACAACATTGTTGATAAGAAAAACCACAAACGTGTGGTGCATGCACTGGAAATTTGCTATATGACGGGGCGGCCCTATACGTCCTTCCGCACCAATAGTCAGAAATGTCGCCCCTTCCGTATTGTAAAGTTCGGTTTGCGGCGTGAGCGCGAAAAACTTTTTGACCGCATCAATCAGCGGGTGGATCAAATGATGAGGGATGGGTTGATGGAAGAAGCGAAGCGTGTATATCCCCTTAAAAACCTCAATTCGTTGAATACCGTGGGGTATAAAGAACTTTTCAAGGTGCTTGATGATGAATGGGAATTGCCGATGGCTGTGGAGCGAATTAAGAAGAATACGCGCGTTTATGCTAAGAAACAAATGACCTGGTATAAGCACGATGCTGACATTCATTGGTTGGATGCTGACCAAATGAGTGTTCAGGAAATGCTAAAAGCGATAGAAAATGAAATCAATCTTGCGTAAAGTGCTATTGACGATAAAGTCGGCACTGCAATGGTACACTAACCAATACAGAGGAACATGGTATCAGAGGCTTGTAACCCCGATAGCTTCCTTATTTGTACTTTTTTATCTTTATCTTGGAGCCGTTGATGTGAATCTCTTCGGTCTTTTTGGTGTGTCACCCACGATGGAGGTGATTCAGAATCCTGTCACCAACGATGCTTCCTTTGTCTATAGTGCTGACAGTGTGTTGATTGGCAAGTTTTTCAACGAGAACCGCTCACCTGTCAAGTTCGATGAGATTTCCCCATATGTGATTGATGCTCTGATTTCGACAGAGGACGAGCGCTTCTATTTGCATCATGGGATTGATTATCAGGGACTTTTTGCGGCGATGAAAGATATTGTGCAAGGTAATCCGCGAGGTGCCAGCACCATCACCCAACAGTTGGTGAAGAACCTCTTCAAGATTCGCTCGCAGTATTCCACAGGCCTTTTAGGCAAAGTGCCCGGATTTGGCATTTTCGTGATGAAGTCGAAAGAGTGGATTACGGCAATTAAGATTGAGAATTTGTATAGCAAGGAAGATATTCTTACGCTCTATCTCAATACGGTCGATTTTGGAAGCAATTCTTTCGGCATTAAGACAGCTGCCAAGACATATTTCAAGACAACTCCTCAAAACCTTACAGCAGAGCAGGCTGCTGTGTTGGTGGGTCTGCTGAAAGCAACAACAACGTATAATCCGAAGGTCAACCCCAAAAATAGTTTGGCACGTCGCAACGTGGTGTTGAACAATATGTACCAACACGGAAAGGTGTCAAAGCACGAACTGGATTCCTTGATACAGATTCCCATTAATCTGAACTATACTATCGAGAAATCATACGATGGTGGTGCGCTCTATTTTCGTGAAGCTGTGAAGGATTATTTGGAAGACTGGGCAGAACAGAATAACGTTGACCTCTATTCGGATGGGTTGAAAATCTATACGACCCTCGACACCCGCTTGCAACGCTATGCTGAGCAAGCTGTGCAGAAGCAGATGTATGCCATTCAGCAGCGGTTTAACAACCATTGGGGGAGCATGTCTCCTTGGCGTGATGAGCGTGGGCAAGAAATTCCCAATTTTATTGAAGATATAGCCAAACGAAGTGATTATTATCGTCTTCTGGATAAGAAATTTGATGGTAACGTTGATTCTATTGATTATTATATGAATCAGCCTCATACCGTAAAAGTCTTTGATTACAGCAGTCCGAATCATTTGGCAGAGAAAGAGATGAGTACGATGGATTCCATCCGCTACATGGTGAAATTTATGCATTGTGGCTTTGTGGCGATGGAGCCTCAGACGAGTTATGTACGTGCTTGGGTGGGCGATGTGGATTTCAACAGCTGGAAATACGATAAGGTAACGGCTATGCGCCAGCCGGGTTCCACATTCAAGCTTTTTGTCTATGCTTCTGCATTTGAGAACGATGATGATATCACGCCCACTACTTGCTATCGCGACCAGCTCATATCTTTGCAAGTGCCAGATGCACATGATCCTCAGCGTATGGTCACTTGGACACCGCATAATTCAGGAGGTTACTGCACGGGGGCAAACCTTCCGCTGAAGTCGGCTTTTGCTCAGTCGGTCAATACCATTGCGGTCAAGTTGGGGCAGGATACAGGGATTGACAATGTTGTTGATATTGCCCATAAGATGGGGGTCAAGAGTAAACTTGATGCCACTCCGTCGTTGGCTTTGGGCTCGTCAGATGTTAATCTTTTGGAACTTGTCGATGCCTATTGTACAGCAATGAATGATGGCAACCAGCGTAAGCCCATTCTTGTGACAAAAGTGGTTGACCGCGATGGTGATGTCATTTATGACAGTGAAAGAGACGAGCCAGCTCCTCAATCCGTCATTCGTTACAAGACGGCATTCTATCTGCAGCGTCTGCTTTATGCTGGTATGCACGAACCTGGTGGCACTACACAAGCCTTGTGGGAATACATTCATTGCTACGACACTGAATTCGGGGGGAAGACAGGAACTTCCAGCAACCATTCCGATGCTTGGTTCGTTGGCTGTGCTCCCAATCTGGTGGGTGGAGCCTGGGTGGGTGGAGAGTATCGCTGCATCCACTTCCGCACAGGAGCACTGGGTCAGGGCAGTCGGACGGCACTCCCCATTTTTGGCTACTTTATGGATAAAGTTTTGGCAGACAAAAACTTTCCTCAGTATCATGGAAAGTACCCGTCTGTCAAAGAAGATATTCCTCGCAACACTTATATAGGTCCTTCTGTCTATGTGTCTCCGCACTCCAACTCAGAAGATGGTGAAAACGAAGGTGGGGAGGAAAGTGAGAGTGGAACCAACAGCGAGAGTAGTGCCAGTGAAACGAATGCCACTCCAATGCCAGGTTCTGTGTCGGAAGGTACAGAATAAAGGTGAGGGATGTTTAGAGTTCTCTGTCGCCCAATTTTTCCAAGGGATGCTTCTCCATCTTCTCCCATTTTTCTGTCTGCAGCACATCTTCTGAAATATTGCCCGTTGTGATTTGGCGTTTCCACGTCAGATAGTTCTCGCTTACTTTTTCTATCTCTCCAGTGTTGCGCATCATGCTTTCGTACTCCTTGCCAATCAGGTAGAAGTCACCGTTTTGGTAGCGGAAAATGTAGTCGTAGTTTTCGTTTGCCCAGCTGCCACCACTGGAGAAGGATCCCGTGCTGATTTTTAATCCTCCCCGGTCGTTGATGCTGATGCTGAATTCAGGGAAATTGTACTCATCTTCTTGTCCCGGAATCACTTCTTTGTATTGTTTCCAAAGCTGGAATCCGTTGCTCGTTCCTCCGAAGTAGATGGCGAGGATGGGTTTGTTGAAATTGTAAACGTAGCCGTCGTCACGGGTTTTCATGTTCTCTTTGAAGTTAGGAGTGGCCACAATCACCAAGTCTGCTATCCCGTCCTTGTTCAAGTCGCCTATTGCTTCTTCGTGTTCCCATCCTTTGGGCACAATCTGCTCAGCTGATGTACCTTGCTGCTTCAATGCTTGTGCGTTCATGCCAAGGGCACACGCACTCAAGATAAGTGATAGTGTAATCTTTTTCATATTGTGTACATGATTGATGGGTTATCTTTCCGCCTCCTCGCTCTTAATGAGTTCAAGGTTGACTTGTTCGATGATGTTGAGTTTGATGGTGCTGTTGTCATCAACAGGCTTGTACCAGCGGTATTTGCCGAAGTGCTCCTGGAGGTCTTTCGACGTGAAGCGATAGCCGTGATTGGCAAGAATACGGTTGCGCATTAGGCGCAAATCCGCCTTGGAAATGTCTTGAAGATAGTATCGGTTAATTGCAAGAGTACCAGCATTCTCTGGTTCCTCTTGTTGCATCATCTGCTGCATCATGATACAGTTGTCGTATGAGTTGCGTGTCCAATTCATTGTCCACATCACTTCGCCGTTGCTGGGTTTGCGGAATGCAAGGAGTTTCCTTTCTTCATGATGGATGTACTGCACCCGTCCTCCCCATTTACTCCCAAAGGGAGGCTCGTCTGCCTGACGACTGGGTTGCAGGGTGTATTCACCTTCCTTGCCATCTACCTTCTCAAGGGTCAGTTCGTCACCGTCGTTACTGGTCATATAGACAATTTTCCCCATCCGCACTTCCTGTACGGTATAGAGTGATATGCCATCGAAGAATTTGTCGCCCTTCTTGATGGTCTGAGCCTGCATGCCACAGAGCGCACACGCCCAAAGAATGATTGTCAAAAGTATTGCCCGCATCTTTTTAGGTTATTTATGATTAGTAATTCGATGGGGCAAAGGTACAAAAATAAAGTGAAAAGTGAATCAAACCAAGTGAAAAAATCACGTTCCCCAGAATTTCCACGAAGCAATGGCTTGTAAGTGTAACATTTCCAATCCGTTTTTCACCGTTGCACCCTGTTCAGCCCCCTTCTTCATGAAGAGCGTTTTAAGGGGATTGTACACCAAGTCATACAAAAGGTTGTTTTCGTTCATGGCTTCGTAGGGCAGGGCAGGGCATTCATCCACATGCGGGTACATGCCGACGGGCGAGCAGTTGACAATGACATGGTATGCCTGTAGGGTTTCGGGTGTGATGTCATCGTAGGTAATCATCCCTTCCCGTGCAGTTCTGCTCACAAACAGTGTCTCCATCCCCAACTTCTTCTCCAATCCGTAATGAATCGCTTTCGATGCCCCTCCTGTTCCTAAGATGAGTGCTTTCTTGTGATGCGGTTTTAGTAATGGGCGAATGCTGTTGACAAAGCCAATCACATCGCTGTTGAAACCAGTCAGATGTCCGTCTCTCACTCTCACAACATTGACGGCTCCTATAGCCGAAGCCTCTTCGCTGATGTTGTGTAAATACTGCATCACCTGCTGCTTATAAGGAATCGTCACGTTCAACCCTCTCAACTCTGGGTTGTTCTTGATAATCTCAGGAAACTCCTCGATGCTTGGAATTTCAAAGTTCAAATATTGTGCATCAATCCCCTCCTTCTCAAATTTCTCCGTGAAGAACTTGCGAGAGAACGAGTGTCCTAATGGGTAACCAATCAATCCGTATGTGTTCATTTTTCTTTTAGTTGTTTTTTATTGTTTCTTCAAATCATCAGCTACCCACAGCACCCACTCGTCGATGTTGTCGGTGAGGCGCTTGGGATATGGGAGGGTGATGCGTACATCGGGGGCGATGCCTGTGAGGTCAACAGTAGTACCTTTCTCATAGCGCATGGAATAGGTCGTTGAGTATTGTACGACAAGCGGTTTTCGGGCAGACTCAAAGATTTGGCAGTTGCCCGTATCAATGCAGCCCATCGTATTGTCTCGACCGTAGATGGTTGTTCGGTGGCTAACCAATCTGGTGTTTAAGACTGATTGCTCGCCGGAACTGGCAACCATATTGTCGATGATGAGTGCCGCTTTCTTGGGGTATTCACTGATGGCATCGAACGTCATATGAGCACCGTCTGCTATTTTGACGACATATTCGGGAGCGTGTTCAATGTCTGTTGGATAGCCTAAGTCTTCCAGGTCCTCTAACGTCCAGCCTGCCCGTTCAATATTAGCCTTAGTATAGCGAAATATGGTGCCATCTCGCTTTCCGTCGGGATAATCATACAGCAATTTCAGTAATGGCTCAAAGCTCTCGTCCTGTCCACCCATGTTCCCGCGGATGTCGATGATTAGATTGGGGCATCCCGAGGCTTTGTATTCCCGCACGAAATTCTCAGCCAATTCCTGGGTTCCGTTGCACGATGGGAAGCGGATGAGCCATGTGTCCTCGTTGATCTTGCATGACAACATCTTGGGGTCGTAAATCTCCATCAACTCATGGTAGTTGATGCGTTTCCTTGTATATTTAAAGTAATTTGCCGCGATTTCATTATTACCATATACGCCAAAATGGAAATCTCCAAACCATCCCACGTATGCACAAACAACATCCTGCCAAGACCGTCTGCCTTTCGTTAGGTCTTTCATAAGCCGTCTCTTCAAAGCATTGTACTCTTTTTTGTTCTTATTCGTCACTTTGAATTTGAACGGAGCATAGTCGTACTCGGCCAGATGGATAACGGCTTTGAAGTCCTCCAAGCCCTTCTTGATATTGTCAGGTACGGCTGCGCTTGCGACGAGGCTGACGAGGGTGAGCAGTGCCGTAATGAAGGTTTTTTGATAGAAATGTTTTGGTCTCATATTTTTGCTTTGTTAATCCACCATGAGTCCTTCGTGCGGCACAATGCCTGAACAATGCAGTTCATGGTTTTGCATTCTGCCACAGAGATGGGTTCGTGGGTATGTCGATAGATGTAACGCCAAGGGGTGACGATGAGCAGTTTGTTGGTGGCACAGAGTTCTATGCGTCGCTCCGAGGGGTGGTAGAGGTCTGTCAAGCCATTGTCTTCGATGGTGATGACAGGGAACCCTTGTTGGATGGCTGTGTCAATAATTTCTTGTTCGCCTTTGGCGATGCGGGAAGAGACAAGGACGGCTCCTTCGGCAGCGGCAGAGAGGCATTGCTGTTTTTGTTGGGCAAACAGGTGCTTGTCTTTTCTATGGCAGACAACTGGGAGCAGTTTGCGATTCAGCAGTTCTGGGTTGCCATAACTGTCGCAAATCACGAAGTCATTAGCGATGTGCAGTTTGGTTTGTATTTTTTCCCATCTTTCTTCGTCAAATTGTGAGGAACCGCATTCACGCTGCAGGTAGCCTTTAAGGGCAGGGAGTTTAACTGCTGTGTTGATGTTGTTACGTTGGGGGTGTAGGCATGTGTGGTTGGTGGCCCTCATGAGGCGGCTGCGAGGGTTGTTGTAGATGTAGCGGCGCTGTGTGTCGAGTTGGCCGGGTTGGAGTGGCATGACATCAACATAGCCATAGGCGAAGAGGGGCGGGCGGTTGGTGGTGCCGGTGGAAGGGGGGCGTTGTCCATGCAGGTGAACCGCATGGCGCAGGCTGAGGGCGCCTTCTTGTGGGTTGCTTGCGTCGGCAGGGTTGCCCTGCCGCTCCTGTGTCGCTATTCGTTGTGCGTCTTCCCCCCTTGTGTCAGCTGGTTTCCCTTGCTGTCCATTGGCAGTCATGCCCGCCATCTCCCAATAGCGGCGGTTGCAGCCTTTCTTAAAGCCTGCGATGACCTGTCCAAGGTGGGTCTCTCTTCCGTTTCGGCTGATGATGTCATGATGCACCACAGCTATGAAGTGTATATGTTCTGGCATCACCACATAATCCTGCACCTCAATCATGGGATAGTGTGCCGTGATGCTTTTCGTTAGTTCCTCTTCCACCATCTTCCCGATGTTCGTCAATTCCACTCTTGGCGCATCAGCATTGCCATCAGGCTTGTCAAGATTTCCTACCACCTGCCCCAACGGTTGCCATTTTCGTTCTGCCACATTGACGGTGATGTGGTAAGTCCCAGGCAAGCGGTAATTCTTCTTCTGGCATCGGCGTCCCATGCGGTGTGTCTCATGCTGTTCGCTCATGGCTCCATCATTTTTCTGCTGTGTATAAAATGCACATGCCGAAGGCAAGGCGTCGGAAGTTCACGTTGTGGAAACCTGCCTGCTCAATGATGCTTTGCATGCGTTCTGCTTGGGGTACGGCATCCATCGTTTCGGGCAAGTAGGAATAAGCGGTTTTGTCCTTCGACAAGAGTTTCCCCAATATAGGCATCACCACCTTTTTATATATAAAGAAGAATTGCTTCATAGGGAAAGAGACAGGGGTACAAAGGTCCACAACCGACAAGTGCCCGTCCTCTTTCATCACTCGATGCATCTCCTTCAGACATTCATCAAGGTTCTGAAAGTTCCTTAACGCAAAAGCGGAGATGACGGCATCGAAGGAACTGTCGGGGTAGGAGAGGGCAGCGCAGTCTTCGTTCTGGAAAGTGATGCGGTCAGAAAGTCCGAGTTTCGCCACTTTCTCCCTGCCAATCTGCATCATCCCCTCGCTGATGTCGATGCCGACAATGTGTTGTGGGTGTAGTTTCTGAAAAGCACGGATAGCGAAGTCGCCAGTGCCTGTAGCAATGTCGAGTACGCTATCCGTGCTTTTCCTGTTTTTGAGCAGAAAGTCAATGGCGTTGTTCCTCCAAATTTTGTCAACACCAAAACTAAGCGTGTGGTTGAGCGTGTCATACGAGTGGGCGATGTTGTCAAACATCCGCTCCACTTGCTCACGCTTCGTCCCTTCCTCGCCGTATGGCTTAATCTGCTCCTGCTCGTACATGATTATTTATTAGCAAGATACGCTAACACGTTCTTTTCGATGCGCTTTGCGATGTCCTCATCGCCTTCTGCCTTCACAAATTTCTCCCCGATAATATGCTCATACAGTTCGATATACCTGTCGCTCACCGACTCTGCATACTCGTCCGTGATTTCAGGCATCACCTGTCCTGGTTGGTTCATGAAGTTGTGGTCGATGAGCCACTGGCGCACAAACTCCTTTGAGAGTTGCTTCTGAGGCTCACCCTTCTCAAATTTCTCTTTGTAGCCTTCAGCATAGAAATAGCGGCTGGAGTCGGGTGTGTGAACTTCATCGATGAGATAGACCTTTCCGTCACGTTTGCCAAATTCGTACTTTGTGTCAACGAGAATGAGACCTTTCTCTGCGGCAATCTTGGTACCGAGGTCGAAGAGGGCACGCGTGTAGCGTTCCATCACCTCATAGTCCTCCTTGCTCACCAAACCTTGGGCGATGATTTCCTCTTTCGAAATGTTCTCATCATGACCCTCATCTGCCTTTGTGGTGGGGGTGATGATGGGTTCGGGGAACTTCTGGTTCTCCTTCATGCCTTCTGGCAAGGTGATGCCACACAGGGTGCGGTTGCCAGCTTTGTACTCGCGCCAGGCAGAGCCAGTCAGGTAGCCACGGATAATCATTTCCACGCGGAATCCCTCGCATTTCAATCCCACCGTCACCATTGGGTCGGGAGTGGCGAGTTTCCAGTTGGGCACGATGTTGGCCGATGCATCGAGAAACTTGGCTGCAATCTGGTTGAGCACTTGTCCCTTGAAAGGAATGCCCTTAGGCAGCACTACGTCGAATGCTGAGATGCGGTCGGTGGCCACCATCACCATGAGGTCGTCGTTGATATTGTACACGTCACGAACCTTGCCGTGATACACTTCCTTTTGTCCTGGGAAGTTGAAATCTGTTCTTGTTAAAGCTTTAGCCATAATAAATATATGTGTTTATAAATTGTTCTTCTCTTCGTTGAAAAGTGGGTACTTCTTTTCGCTTTCATACTTGTGGTAGGCATTCACAATTCTTGTCACCAGTTTATGGCGCACAATGTCCCTCTCATCCATTTCCACAAAGGCGATGCCCTTCACGTCCTTCAGCACTTCGTGCGCCTCCTTCAGTCCGCTCTTTACGTTGCGCGGCAGGTCTATCTGCGTCATGTCGCCCGTAATGATCATTTTGGTGTTCTGCCCCATGCGGGTAAGGAACATTTTGATTTGTTGGGTGGTGGTGTTCTGGGCTTCGTCCAGAATGACAACGGCATCGTTCAGTGTCCGGCCTCGCATGAAGGCGAGCGGGGCAATCTGGATTACGTTCTGCTCCATGTATTCCGTGAGTTTCTGTGCCGGAATCATGTCTTGCAGGGCATCGTAGAGCGGTTGCAGGTAAGGGTCAATCTTGTCCCTCATGTCGCCAGGCAGGAATCCGAGTTTCTCTCCGGCCTCCACCGCAGGGCGCGAAAGGATGATTTTGCGTATTTCCTTGTTCTTTAGGGCACGTACCGCCAACGCGATGGATACGTATGTCTTGCCCGATCCGGCTGGGCCGACAGCAAAAATCATGTCGTTCTCACGATAGGCATCCATCAGCAGCTTTTGGTTCTCTGAACGGGGGGCAATGGCCTTTCCTGTCACGCTGTAGCAGATGGCATTTCCATCCACTGCATGTCCGCTGGGGAGTTCGCCCTTCACAATCTGAAGGATGTCCTCTTCATTCAGGGAATTGTACTTGGCGCAGTGCTCCCTCATCTTTTCTATGTTCTCCTCGAAAGCACACATTTCCTCTTCGTCGCCCATCACCTTGATGATGTTGCCACGAGCCACAATGCGCAGTTTGGGGTAGAGCGCCTTGATCATCTGCAAGTGGACATTGTTCACCCCATAGAAGGTGACCAAATCAATGTCCTCCAAAACTATATGTTTTTCAATCATGGTGCAAAGGTACGATTAAGTGAGCACAATACAAAATGAAAAATGAATTTTTTCATTTTTATTGTCGAACGCAAGTACCTTCGGCAGAGCCAACGGTACGATTAAGTGAGCACAATACAAAATGAAAAACAAATTTTTTCAGTTGAGAGTAACACAATGCAGAAAAACGCCCATTGAAGTCGTGCTTAGTTTCATCGCCTTTTTCTTTTCAGCACAAGGTCTTATTTCATTCCGTGGTTCATCAGCCGGTAGTGAGCCATCTCCTCGTACTTGGTGCCTGGGCGACCATAGTTGGCATAGGGATAAATGCTGATGCCGCCTCGTGGAGTGAAGATGCCTGTGACCTCAATGTACTTGGGGTTCATGAGGCGGATGAGGTCTTTCATGATGATGTTTACGCAATCCTCGTGGAAGTCGCCGTGATTGCGGAAGGAGAAGAGGTAGAGCTTCAAGGATTTGCTCTCCACCATGCGGAGGTCGGGCAGGTAGGAGATGCGAATCTCTGCAAAGTCGGGTTGTCCAGTGATGGGACAAAGTGAGGTGAACTCTGGGCAGTTGAACTGCACCCAGTAGTCGTTCTCCGGGTGCTTGTTTTCAAAACTCTCCAGCACTTCAGGCGCATAGTCCTGACGGTAGGTGGTTTTCTTTCCGAGGACTTCAAGTCCTTCGTTTTGACGCTGATTTTCCATTTTTTATATTTCGCTAATTTTGAATGCGTTGTAGCTGATGTTGTCGTCATACACATCGGTGCCTTCTCTCTTCTTGACGTACTGCACAATGCGGATGGTGAGGGGCAGCACAATGATTTCGTAGAGCGTTTTGGCTATGACTTGTGTGACCATCAGGCCCAGCATGATGTCGAAAGTGAGGTTAGGCTTGCCAAAGAAGATGAGGGGGAAGAAGTAGAAGGCGAGGGGGAAGAAGATGATGCTGTCGGCACTTTCCCCTACGATGGTGGAGAGCACGGCTCGCATTGAGAAGTGGAAGGAGAAGTGCCCCTTGTGTCGGTCGCGCAGCTTCATCTTGCTCATGATGAGCGCATTGAGGAACGAACCCACAATAAAGGCGATGAGGCTTGCCACTACGATTTGCGGGGCAAAGGTGAACACTTGCTTGAAGGCTTCGTCGGCTTCTGGTTCAATGGGAGGCAGGATGCAAGCGATTCCGCCCAGTGCCATCACGAAGAAGTTCATCAGGAAGCCCATCCAAATGATGAGTCGCGCTTTTCGATAGCCCCACACTTCGGCAATGACATCATTGAGAATGTAAGAGATGGGAAACACGATGAAACCGCAGGTCAGAGACACGGGTCCCCACACTTTGAACACTTTGGTTTCGAGAAGATTTGCTGCCACCAGGCAGATACAGAACACGATTCCTGCAATCATGAAGGAAACGCTCACTTGTTTGTTCGCTTTCATGTAGTTCTTGTTTTTTACGAGGTTCGTCAAGCACTCGCTTGTTTTTTACGTGGTTAATACAAGTACACGCCTGTTTTGACGAGGTAATCAGGCACTCGGATTCGAAATCGGCTGCAAAGGTACGATTAAGTGAGCACAATACAAAATGAAAAGCAGTTTTTTTTCATTTTTATTGTCGAGCGAGAGTACCTTGCGCGGAGCGAACGGTACGATTAAGTGAGCACAATACAAAATGAAAAGCAGTTTTTCTGCCACAAAAGTACGGCTTTTTCCGCCCCCGACAAGTTTTTGTCCAAAAAAGATTATCCTTTTCGGATAATTTGCTGGGCTTAGGCAAAAATGATGATGCAAGTATGTAGTAGCCGTAGGGTTCCGGTTCGAGCGTGTTCGGCATTTTTGATGAGCCTTTAGAAATAGTAGGTGAGCAAATCAGCGACGGCATGTTTTGTTGTCAAAGAGAATTTTTTTCGAAAGTAAGGAGTTTGTTCATCATTTCGCGCGTAATTTAAGCAAATTTTGCCTAAAGTAAGCCTTACTTATAATATAAAGAAACGTTTTCTTGGTAAAATTCATTACCTTTGCCAACAAATTCGATGACGATGGAACAGAAATTCAACAATAAGCGCTTGGATTTGCAGATACTTCGGGAGTTCTGCGAACGGGAGGGTGAGGAAATTGCTTACCGCAAGGGTGACCAACTGGAACGAGAGGGTGATCCGGCACGGTGGTGTGCCTTCGTCACTGAAGGATGTTTCAAATATGTTAAATATGGTATGAGCGATGACAAGGCACATATCACGTGGTTCTCGTTTGAGGGCGAGTTCGTATGTGACTACCCCACATTTCTCTATGGCCGTCCGGCACAGGCCACAATTGAGGCTATGGCGCCCAGTCGCGTACTGAGGGTTACGGGCCAGCAACTGGAACTATTCTTCAATCAAAACATGGAAACGATGAAACTACGAGCCATGATTGGCGAGCACATTCTCAGCCAA
>CADAPC010000011.1 GCA_902789725.1 uncultured Bacteroidales bacterium | reverse complement strand
GATGACAAGGGCTATGCCTTCCCATACAAGACAGAAGGTCGCAAGGTGGTGAAGGTGGGTGTGAAGTTTAATGCTGACACTCGTGTACCTGAGGAATGGAGGGTGAAAGACTAAAAGACTAAAAATTGAAGAGTTAAAAAGTTAAAGGATTAAAGGACGGAAAAGATTAAAAGAGGCGCCTCAGCAATACAAACAAGTCATCAGCAAGGATGTGGGGTTTTCTCCTGTTGTTGCCCCCACGTATAGAGGCATACTCATTGCCACGGAAAAAAGCTGCTCCCTATTTTCGGGGTTCACCGAAGAGTTACATTTGTGTAAAGTATAGAGTTTGGACTGAAAAATGGCGAGAGCCGGGAATATTTGGTGCTATGGTGAATTCTTTGTAATTTGAAGGCCCCACCCCATGACCTCCATCAAGAATTGATGAAACAGCTGTACTCATAAAAAAGCAATCCGCTAAGTACTGAATGCAGTTACTTAGCGGATTGCTTTTGGTTGGGATACCCGGGCTCGAACCAGGAATAACAGGACCAGAATCTGTTGTGTTGCCAATTACACCATATCCCAATTTTATTCCAGCAACTCATGAATGAGCACCCCCCTTTCTGAATTGCGATGCAAAGGTAGTGCTTTTTCAGAAACTGACAAAGGTTTTTTGATTTTTTTTTCAGTGAAAGTTGTTTTTTCAACATTTCAGGCATAGAAAGCCAGAAGAAATGCGTAAATTTGTACCAGAAAAGAGACAAGATTGATGAACAAACTGATATTTATTAGCAATGATGATGGCTATGCGGCTGGCGGTATCCAGCAGTTAGCCGAGATGGTAAGAGAATTTGGTGACGTGTTTGTTGTGGCACCCGATGGAGGTAGAAGTGGCGCAAGCATGAGCATCAGTAGTCACACTCCCGTGATGAACCACTTTGTCAAGCATGAGGATGGTACAGAAAGCAGGGGAAGCCTGACCGTATGGGCTTGCACGGGCACTCCGAACGATTGTACAAAAATGGCGTTTGAGAAACTACTTCCTCGCCGTCCCGATTTGGTTCTGGGCGGAATTAATCATGGTGAAAACTGTGCGGTGAACGCACACTATTCTGGCACGATGTCGATAGCCTTGGAAGGGTGCATCAAGCATGTGCCATCCATTGCGTTCTCGAGCGGAAGAATAACGGCTGATGCTGATTTCAGTTACATGAGAGGTTATGTGCAGAAAATTGTTCGGATGGTATTGGAAGAAGGATTGCCCTTAGAAGTGTGCCTGAATGTAAACGTGCCAGATGTCAAAGAGCCGAAAGGACTAAGAATATGCAAGATGGGGATGGGTGACTGGCATGAGGAATGGCAGGAAAGAGATCATCCAAGAGGTGGTAAATACTATTGGATTGCTGGCTATTATGCTCCTCACGATAAAAACGACGAAGAGAGTGACACATGGGCTTTTGAGCATGGATATGTAGCAGTGACACCATTACAATTGGACATGACCGCCTACTCGACCATGAAGCAGTTAGCCACTGCACTTCAATAGCTTTAATTGTTTGACGGAAAGCTAAAGGTTCTTCATTTTTTTAATCTTATAATCTTTCATTTTTTTATTTTTCAAATTCCCATGCGGTATTATCTGATAGCAGGCGAGGCTTCGGGCGACCTTCATGCCTCCAATTTGATGGCTGCACTAAAGCAGCAGGATGCAGAGGCCGAATTTCGATTCTACGGTGGCGACAAGATGGCAGCTCAAGGGGGCACAATGGTGAAGCACTACCGCGAGTTGGCCTACATGGGATTCATACCCGTACTGGTGCATTTGCCTGTCATCCTGAAAAACATGCGGCAATGCAAAGCAGACATCGCACAGTGGAAGCCCGACGTGGTCATCCTAATTGATTATCCCGGATTCAATCTTGACATCGCCAAGTTTGTGCATCGAGAGCGAATCAGCAAAGTCTATTATTACATCAGTCCCAAAATCTGGGCCTGGAAAGAGTATCGAATCAAGAACATCAAACGAGATGTAGATGCGCTCTTTTCAATCTTGCCGTTTGAAGTGAAGTGGTTTGAAGACAGAGGCTATACGGTACATTACGTAGGTAATCCCTGTGTGGATGCTGTGGAAGAGTGGAAGGCGACAGCTCCTCCCCCACCGAAGAAAGAAAAACAGATTGCCATTTTGGCGGGGAGCAGGAAACAGGAGATTAAGGACAATCTGCGAATGATGCTGGTGTGTGCATCCACCTTCCGAGATTACCACTTGGTGATTGCTGGTGCTCCCAATATTGACATATCGTATTATAAGAAGTACATACCCAAGGACATTGAGACAGAGATTCGGTTTGGAGAGACTTACCAAATCTTAAGCGAATCGGCAGCGGCATTAGTCACGTCAGGCACTGCCACTTTGGAGACAGCCATCCTGCGGGTGCCTCAGGTTGTGTGCTACGCTACCCCTGTGGGCAAATTCATTTCATGGCTGAGGAGTAAAGTTCTGAAGGTGAAGTACATCTCATTGGTCAATCTGATAGTGGACCAAGAGATTGTGCCAGAACTGGTGGCCGACCTCATGACCAAAGAGAACATCATTAAATATCTGGGCGATATTCTGCCCAATGGCAAAAGCCGTCAGCAGATGCTGGACAACTACGAAGAGATGAACCGCGTGTTGGGCGGTGCTGGTGCCAGCAGAAGGGCTGCAGCCGAAATGGTAGCATTGCTGAAAAAAGATCAATAAATAACACTAATCATGGAATACAAAACTTCATACACAAAAGAAGAGGTGGACGACCTGGTGCAGTGGTTTTCCACCCACGAATTTGAAAACCAGATAGACTTGGGAAGTGGAATCAACATTCCCGACCTGAAGAAAACACTTCCCAACATGTTGCACATAGCCCAAACAAAACGCGAGAACCGCACCTTCTCAGGACAGGTCAACCTGGCCTTCCGCATCCGCGATGAACTCATCAAGCAGGGCAAGGTGAAAGAATAAAAAACATTGCTGTATATTCGTTTGCACGATGACAGTCCCTATGGACTTTTCCGCAGTTCAGCCTCCACACGATTGGTCAAGTCGATGTAGTCTTGCACAGACAATTGTTCCGGGCGCTGGGTGAAGACTGAATCGGTTAACAACGAGGAGTCTTTACCCAAGATTTGCTTCATGCCATTACGCATCATCTTGCGCCGCATAGTAAACACAGTCTTCACAATGCGCCGAAAAAGCTGTTCATCACACCCCAAAGCACTCTTTTCGTTGCGCATAAGACGAATGACGGCACTCTTCACCTTTGGAGGAGGATTGAAGACGGTTTCAGGCACCGTGAACAGATATTCCACGTCATACCAAGCCTGAACGAGCACACTCAACACCCCGTATGTCTTACTGCCAGGTGAAGCAGCCATCCGCTCTGCCACTTCCTTTTGAATCATGCCCGTACAGCAAGGGATGAGGTCACGGTGTTCTATCATCTTGAAGAAAATCTGCGACGAGATGTTGTAAGGATAATTGCCAGTCAACACGAAAGGACGTCCATCGAACACTTCGCACAGGTTCATCTGCAAGAAATCGCCCTCAATGATGTTGTCGCCCAACTCAGGAAAATGCTCATGCAAGTAGGGCACGGAATCGAAGTCAATCTCTACCACCTTAAACTCCCTGCTCTTCTTCAGTATGTATTGCGTCAGGACTCCCATGCCTGGCCCCACTTCAAGCACAGGAAGTTCGGGACACACATCAATGGTGTTGGCAATGCGCTGTGCCACACTTAGGTCTGTGAGGAAATGTTGACCCAAAAATTTCTTTGGTTTTACGACATTCATGAAAAAAATGCAGTTTATGAATGAGGATTTATGAATTATTTTGTACCTTTGTATCGAATATCATTGCAAAGATACGACTTTTTTTGATGAACAACAATAAAACTTTCAAAAAGGCACTCAATATAGCCCTTCCTTTTGTGCTTGGAGGCGGAATCTTATGGTGGATGTATCGCGGCACCGACTTCAAGGCGATGGAAGACACCCTCATGCACCAGATGGATTGGGGATGGATGCTCTTCTCGCTGGTCTTTGGCGTCACCGCCCAAATGTTCCGAGGCATCAGATGGAAGCAGACCCTGGAGCCATTAGACGAGCATCCACGCACCATCGACTGCATCCACGCAGTGTTCATCTCCTACGCATCAAGCCTCATCATCCCTCGCAGCGGTGAACTAAGCCGTTGCGGCATTTTGGCGAAATACGATGGTACACCCTTTCTGAAATCGCTGGGAACCGTTGTGACTGAACGAATCATCGATTCGCTGCTCCTTTTAACCATCACCCTGATTGTGTTCCTTTCGCAAGTGACTGTGTTCAATTCCTTCTTTCACAATACAGGCACTAATCTTGCCGATTTCCTTCGTGGATTCACCACCATGGGCTATATGGTAACCGCCATCTGCCTAATCATCACCATCCTCTTCCTCTGGTATGCCATGCGTCGATTCACGTTCATGACTCGCCTGAGGGAGATGGTCAAGAACTTGAAGGAAGGAGTGCTGTCGCTGAAAGACGTGAGAAACAAGTGGCTGTTCGCATTCTACACAATTGCCATCTGGTTCAGCTACTTTCTCCACTATTGGGTCACATTCAAAAGTTTCGACTTCATGGCTGAGCTGGGGTTCACTGCCGCCATCGTCAGCTTCATCATCGGCAGCATCTCCGTCATTGTGCCCACCCCAAACGGTGCTGGTCCTTGGCACTTTGCCGTAAAAACCATCCTCATCCTCTACGGCTTAACCGATACCGATGCCATCACCTTCGTCCTCATCGTCCACACCATCCAGACAGCCTTAGTGCCCATCCTGGGCATCTACTCAATAACGGCTTTGGGCATGAGGCAAGCAAAGAGATTATATTGACTATACATTATATATAATATCAACAAAAAAACAAAACATCATGAATCCTATTGAAGAACTTACCCCAAAAGTTGTGTGGAAAAACTTTTATGCTTTGACACAGATTCCACGCCCATCAGGCTACACGGAGAAAGTGGCAAATTTTCTAATTGACTTTGCCCAAAAGAACGGCGCAGAGGCTTTTATAGACGAGGCAGGCAACGTCATCATGAAGAAAGGAGCCACGCCTGGATATGAAGACAGAGAAACTACCGTACTACAGGCACACATGGACATGGTGCCTCAGAAGACGAAAGATTGTCAGCACAACTTTGAGACAGACCCATTAGATGTCTATATCGACGGCGATTGGGTACGCGCCCGCAACACCACCCTCGGTTCAGATGACGGAATGGGTGTGGCCGCTGCAATGGCCATCATCGAGGACAACACCGTAGAGCATGGCCCCATCGAAGTGCTCATCACCAAAGATGAGGAGACGGGAATGGAAGGGGCATTCGGACTGAAAGCTGGCGAACTGAGCGGCAAATACCTGCTCAACATGGACTCTGAAACAGAGGGTGAAATCACCATCGGCTGTGCTGGAGGAATGGACATCCTCTGCACGATGACGTATCAAGAAATGAACCTGAACCCAGAAGGAATGCTCGCCTACACCATCACCATCAAGGGACTGCTGGGTGGACACTCAGGCATTGAGATACACAAAGGTCGCGCCAATGCCAACAAGCTGATGGCACGCATCCTGTTTGCAGCAGTCAACACCAATCTGGCTTGCTTGTGCAGCTGGCACGGAGGCAACATGCGGAATGCCATTCCTCGCGAGTGCGAAGCAATCGTTGTGGTGCCGAAAGACAAGCAGGAAGAATTTCTGGCTCTGGTTGAAAAGTGCAAGAACATCTTCCTCGAAGAGTTCAAGGACATCGAAACCAACGGATTCCACCTAACTGCCACCCTCTCTCAAAATGTTCCAGAGAAAGCTGTGCCACAAGAAATTCAGGAGAATCTCATCAACGCCATCCTGACAGCCCACGACGGCGTGTTGCGCTTCACCCCCTCAATGCCTGAACTGGTAGAGACATCTTGCAACCTCGCCATCATCAACATAGCTGACGGAAAGGCTGAAGTCATCACGCTTGCACGCTCTTCACAGGATAGCATGAAGCAGTATCTGTGCAACCAATACATCGCCTGTTTCTCTATGGCGGGCATGGAAGTGAAGTTGGAAGGTGGCTACAGCGGCTGGCAACCCAACCCATCCAGCCCTTTGGTAGCAATGGCTTCTGACATCTACGAAAAAATGTACGGCACCAAACCAAATGTTTGCGCTTGTCACGCAGGTCTGGAATGTGGCATCATCGGAGTCAATTATCCCGACATGGACATGATAAGCTACGGTCCCACCCTCGTCAGTCCTCACACCCCCAACGAGGCCTGCCTTATCCCCACGGTAGAGAAATTCTACAACTACACCCTTGAAATTCTCAAGAACATTCCAAAAAAATAATCGCCTATGGCTCTCAACAAGAACAAAGACCTGAAAATGTTCTACAGCATCAGTGAAGTAGCGCAAATTTTCAAGGTTTCCGAAACCCTGCTACGCTTCTGGGAGAAAGAGTTCCCCACCATCCACCCCCAAAAGGTGGGGCGAGGCATCCGGCAGTACACGAAGGCTGACATTGAGCAGGTGCGCCAAGTCTATCATTTAGTGAAAGAACGCGGCATGACCTTGCAAGGAGCCCGCGACATGATCAAACGCGACAAGGGAGGAGTTGTCAACCGAGACATCGAGGTGATTGAACGCCTCAAATCCATCCGTTCCGAACTCCAAGCCATTGGGAAAAATCTGGGCGGACTGGTGTAACCCCCCCGTAAAGGGCCATCGCAAAGATTTTACGGTGAGTAAGATGTGAGCATTGCGCCGCAAATGCACCCGCAAATAAATGACAGCCCGAGGGTAAATAGAGCATCCCTCGGGCTGTTTGATTACATAAGATTTCAATGGATGGCTGGTGCATCTGCACACATCAATTAAAATACGTGATGGTGCGAGTCTCCTCCACAGCATCATCCACCTGCTTTAGTTTACGCCGGGTCCAGTTTCCATGCTTATCATATTCCAAATACTGATAAGCTGAGGACGATTCAACCGAAGCATCACTATTTTTAAGATGTCCATTCTTATCACGCTCCATTCTCACTTGACCTTCTTCCAACGTAGCTGCAAAGGGGTCATAGCCATCGATTTCAACTAGTTCTCCCTTGATGTTGAAGCGATAAGTATGGCTTTCAACAGCTGTTTGTATGGTGACCTTTTCAACATGGTCGCGCAGGTCCATGAACTTCAGGTCATGGCTATTGAACACATATTCCGTATAAAGCTGACGTCTGGCAGCTCCACTTCCGGCGAGCACATCACGAGGTTGGCGCACGCCGATGTGCATAGGTGGACACGACGAAAAAGGACGCTTGTAAAAATAGACGGTATCACCTTTTGAATAGAAATTCTCATCATCTATATCAGCACAGGCTTCCTTCACGCTCAGGAAGGTTTCCTTTTCCTCTGGTGTGTCACAAATCACGTTTCCTCCACGTATCATATTGACTATCTTGGCTTGAGCAGTACGTGAATAGCGATCATCCAACTTAAACGGGTCTCCCGTCTCTTTATTGAAATGCACGTAATTGGGCTTGTTCTGTTGAAAGTTCACCCCATACTTGTCAATGTTAGGATGAAAATCGTAGGCCGCGTCGCTAAGGGATTTATCGCCCACGAAATTGCCAGTATATAACATCGTGTAGCCTCCCTCGTTCATGTTTTTTCCTTTCGGTTTTGGCACGCTGCGCACATTTTTCAAACCATCGGAAAAACAAGCATGCGTAGTGGCATAGGTGAGAAACTCATCTATGTTTTCAAACGACAAGTCGGTTGTTTCCCCATAAAGCGATTTCGCCATGCATTTTATCAAACCCTGCTGGCACAAAGCCACATCCACACGCGGATCCTTTGCCGCAACAGGCCAAAGCAAGTCAAACGACTGCTCTATCTGCACTGGTTTCCCTGCCGCATTCACCGCTGTCATGTAACCCTTGCGGCTCACATTCTCACAATCGAGGTCATAATCCACCGGACGCTCTGCCCATTCTCTCACTCCAGCATTGATGGCCCACAACACCCGGCCCGCCTTCGTTATGAACAAAGGAGTATGCTCATGATAAATCAGCTGCATCTCTGTACCCAAAGGAAGAGCCTGTAGCGACAGCGTGTCGGAAATGGCAGCCGACTCACCGTCCGACAAATCGAAATGTTGGTCAACACACCACCAACTTGCACCACGCTCCGACACCAGAAAAAGCCTGTCATCTTGCAAAATGAGATTGTTGCCCGCATGCAACGTTGGTTTCATTTGCAACACAGGAGCAAGAACCTCTGTATTCGTAGGACTAATCACGCCATAACGACCATCGCGTTCTGAGATGCAGAACTTTCCGACCTCTTGGTACATCAGATTGTCATATTCAATCGGAGTCTTTTCCTCGCCCAAGTAAGAAACAATGCCCACCTTTCCGTCCAATTTGGCAAAAAAGTTCCCAGCACCACTATATTCAAGAAAGTCGTACTTCGGCTCCACCATCGTCTTCAGGTTCTTATCCACAGCTCCCATGCGCCCATCCTTCAGCACAATGGCCACACCATCCTTCACGTCGTCAATCGTGGTGAAACACGGTTCTACAGAAACCTTTCCATCCCTCTCTATTGCCCCTGTCACACCATTCTTAGTCACCAACAGAATATTAAACCCACGGCGATACTTACACGCATCAAACTGAGGTTCGGTGATAGGTTTACCATCCAGTCCTATTGTCCCGTACAGTCCATTAAGGCGCACGATGCTATAGATGCCATGAAAATCACGCATCTCGTCATATGTGGGTTCAAGCAGAAAGACACCAGTCTTGTCCAATAACCCATATTTATTTCCATAGCGCACAATGGCTCGTTCCTTCGCAAAAGGGCGAGCCTCAGAAAAGTGATTTTTAATGAGGAACTTTCCCTCAGCATTAGCATATCCCCAGGAACCTTTCTTCTCCTGTGGCTTCAGCTCTTCCAAGAGTTCCTTTTCGTCGAGGGGTTTCAGTTTAGGCGTTTGCCCAAAAGATGGTAGCATACCTGCGCATGCTACCATCATCATCAATAAATGCTTCGTATTCATGAAATTCGTCAGAAATAGAGGTTTTGCCATTTATCAGTCAAAGCATCAGATGCCGTTGCTGAAGGAGTTTGTCGTTTGCGCAGTGTATTCAATTGCGGTGCCTTGCTACTCACATTCTCTTGCAGATAATTGGCCAACTGTCCGAACGATACAGAACCGTATGTTTCCTGAAGACTCTTCAGCAGATAGTAAGTGAACAGTCCGTGCCCTTCCTGCAAATAGCCCTGAGCCGTTTCGTTGCCTTGCGCAGCAGAGAACACCACCACATTGCCCGACGAGAGTCTGCCCGGATCGGCATCAATCTCCACACCACGCAAACCTTCGTTCACGCCATCGTTGTCGCGAGTAATGCCACTGAAACAAGCATCCAAAAAGACTGAAACCTGCGCGAAAGCCAAATCGCCTAAAGAGGCATAGAAATCGTCCAGCGCAATACCTTGCTGCGGCTTCGTTCCACGCACATCGGTAGGAAGGATATAAGCCTTGTTTTTATCCTGAATGTCGGGTACGCCATGACCGGCATAATACACTATTAGTTTCTTGTCCTCACGACCTTGCACTTCGTTGGTCAGCCAGTCACCTATTTCTTCGTCCAAAATCATGTTTTTAGTTGCATTTTCACAGTAATGCACATTTTCAGCTGGAATGCCAAGGGTCTTCTTGCAATACTCAGCAAACACCTTCGCATCATGCTTGGCGTATGGCACACTCGGCACATAGCGATATTGCTCATTGCCAATTACAAGCGCGTAAGTGTCATTTCGCTTCGTGTAGCTATCGGGAATATTTGTATCGACATTCGATGTTACAGCATCTTCCGTCTTATTGTCGGCATCCTTAGAGCCGCCCAAGTAATGTTCCACCGCTTCCTTCGACAAACCGAATGCTTCACTGTTTGTCACAGTGATATTGGCAGGCAGACTCGCAATGGTCTTATTGTAGAACTTGTGTGAACGAACACCGCCATTCGACATTTCTGTGGCAAACACCAGACGTCCCAGCACCACAGTAGGAGCCACTTCAATCGAGGCCAAGTTAGTACAAGATAGGAAAGCCATATCCTCTACTGTCGCCTTACTAGGAATTTTGATAGAGTTCAGCGAGCTGCAATTGGCAAAAGCAATGGTCTCAATCTTCTTCGTACCTGTGGGGATGGAAAAATTGAAGAGATTACGGCACTCATAGAATGCGCCCCACCCTATCGACTCAAACTCCCTATCGCCCTGAAATTCCACCGCCTTGAGTTGGGTGCATTTTGCAAATGCACAAGAGCCTATACGAGTAATTCCAAGACCAAAAACCACCTTGCTAATAGGCAACTTCTGCTTTATCCAAGGAGCCACGTTCTTTTCCATATCATAATCAGGAATGCTATAGAACAATACCCTTTCCGATGATTTTTGAATGTGTAGCGTACTGCCATCAAACGCCCATTCGGTATCTTTCCCACATTTACCTTGGGCAGTCACAGCTCTTTGAGCTAATACAGCCAAAGAACTTGTCATCGTGACAAGAACAATCAGCCAAAATTTACGTATCATAAGTAAAAAGTATCAAAATTAGAAAAACAAAAAATTAAACACACAAATCCTTAAAAGCGGAACTGTAGGTAGAAGCGATTGATTGTCTGTTCAAACTTCGGGTCATTAGCCCTAAAGTCGCTATTCACACTCTTATACTTAAAGTTTGTACCGCTGCGATGCTCGTAGCCCAAACCCACGAATTTCCAAGTCACATTAAATCCAAAACTGGTGAAGAGACCATGTCCCCAAGCTATTTCCGTCTTCGTCTTTTCATTAGAAGATGACGTGAAAGAAGAATATGATGTATTGACATCGGGCACATCATTGATGACAGCCATACCAACACTATAACCCACATGGAAATAGGCCTGAATGCGTATTTCATCCGTACCGCTTCGGCGTAACGCCGTGAAAGGATAGAATGTTAGAGAAGGGCCTAACGACATGCCATAATCAAACATCCACATTTCGTTACCCCATGGAAGTGGGTAGCAACCGTTTTCATTAATCTTCGCCCAATTGAACAATTCCAGCTTTTCCTCCTTATACTTATTCACGTTCAGATCTAACCAAGAATAATCCAACCCGATGAACAGCACATCGCCAATTGGCTTCTTGTGGAAATTGTACGTATGCCCCCACTGCAAGCCGAATCCAAAACTGTTCTCAAACTTTCCCGTCAACGTGGCCAATGCCCCATCCTCTGTAGCCGATGGCAATTGCTTTGATTCGAAGCTGGTGTTGATGTAGCTAATATTAAAATACGTGTTTCTTCCCCACACTTTCTCGTAATGGGAGTCTGTATAAGTAATTTGACTACGCCCTGTCTGCTCTTTAATGATGTCAGCAATCGAAGGAGTTGCATCGGTCGAATCGGACAACACTTCTGGAACATAACTGTCAACTGCTTCAGGCACATAATCGTCCTGAGCAAAACCCATGCTGCTGCATGATAACAGCACACATAATAAGTAAATCTTTTTCATAAACGCTTGGTATTTTTATAGTTAATAATTATTGATTATCTTTATCTCTATGGGGGTCACCACCATTTCGCCGTCCTGCTCCTGGCTTTTCAGGAGCCACTCGTTAAACGCTACAACATCCAACGTGTTCAGTTGATTGAATCCGCCTTTATTGTCATTGGCCTTGTAAAATACATGAGGTGAGAACACCACCACTATCTCATTCGTTTCCACACTCATGCGCGTAGTCAGACGATAGGGCCGCAAACAATTCTTGTCAGTTTCAGGGTCGAACAAGATGTAATCCTTTCCTGCTTCCACTGGAAATGTGCCCTGCTTTATCTGCCTGTAAGGCAGCAGACACGACACTTGTTTGGTATCGAGCAAATAGATGGCTAAATAGCCCGCACTGGGCGACTTAAAATGGAGGTAAACATTATCACCGTTATTAAACGTATTTGTTTTCGCATCGGCAGCTGGCCTATTCAGCACTTCCACCACCAAATCGGCTTCCGCCTTTACAATTTCCCTGGCTTTTCCCCACACTTCTGCAGTGAAAGTCAAAGATGTACCATCGTAATTCACGCTCAATTTTGCAGGTTGAGTATCAGCCAACCATCGGCCTTTCGCCTTTTCGCCTGCACGTTCTACAAAATTAGATTTCTCCACGCCATCCTCCACTGTAGTTTGAGTCACCACGTTATGTGTAATCACAGTACCGAATGCCTCCTTCACAGCTTCCTTTTTAGCATCATCTATCACCTTCCTTTTCACGCTTGCCAACGTCATGTCTTCATCCATCCTCACCGTAGCCACTCCATGCACTTCCATTTCGCGTTGCGCATAGGTAACTATATGGCAGAGAAGAAAAAACAACACCAAACTCAATCCTTTTTCCATCTTCTTATAAAGTTTTAATCCTTCAAATTAAAATCTTCTAATTTTTTTAATTCTTTAAGTCTAAGGCCATGCACACTTCCACACAGTATTGCCCTTGAGCCGTTTCTCGATAGAGCGTCAGTACTCGCTCCACTTTATTCATCCTCACATTACTGTGCTTGCTGATGGAGGTTCCCGTCCTATCTGCCGATTCCACCACATTGCCGTCGGTGTTTTTTGTACTGTTCAACTGCACAGTGGTCACATCCACCACCGCCTTTTGCTTACTGGCAATATCACTTTTCGCTTTCGTTTCAGCCAATGAAATGGCAGTATTCAACGAGCGATTCTGAGCAGTGGCCTTACTGACGATGTACCGATTCTTCTTCTCTCCGTCAGCCGTGACCATGAGTTCGTTTTGCATGACATACTTTTGCCTAAGCAGCTGCTGCAACACTTCAGTGCTGTTCCACACCTTCCAACCATCCGATTCAAGCCTCTTTTGTTCTGCAGCAATCTCCTTGGCAAACGGATCTTTCGATTTTTTCTGTGCGAACACAGCGGCATTGCCCATGAGCATTCCTGCTACTAATAATATCAATAATTTTCCATTCATATCGTCAATCATTTTTAATTTTCTATTCCAAAAGTATAACCGTTGCCGACGCATTGTCCATTCCTGGCATCGTTCGGCCAAGGGATGCTCCTATAAACGTAGGGTCGGCAATTGTGTAATGTTCACCTTCCAAACTAATGTAATCGCCCTCAACAGGTTTCTTAAACGACACAGCTGCAGCAAGATGACCAGGATAATACACCAGAATGCACTTAAGTCCGCAGAGGTCACGAACCAAACGGGTGAACAGGATGCTTCGGTCCTCGCAGTCGCAAAAAGGGTAGAAAAGACTTTCTTCTGCAAAAAAGGCACGATCATCCCCCCATACTTTATCATCATATTCATATTCCAACCCCGTCTGCACCAAGTTCAAAAGCTTCTCCACCGCCTCATGTTCATCGCAGGCTTCGATAGCACTCCGAAGCGCAGGATAGATTTGCTCCTTCATTTCAGCTTGCATAGGTGTGTTGGCATACATGCTCCACCGTGTCATCACATCGGCACCCAATCTTGAGGTAGGATAAGTGCTATAAAAATCCATCAAATTCTGATTACTCCTATAAGTAATGCAGAGTTCGGGAAAGCGTGCAGAATGGATGGTTCGTTCTCCAGTGGCACTTGTTCCAAACTTTTGTTCCATAGGAATCAACAACGAAAGTGATTTTTCCTGAGGGAACGGGGTTTTGCAGATTTGCAGACTCATAGGGAGTTCTTCCAATGCGTAATATCGCTCTCCATCCACATCAAAATAGTTTTTTCCGTAAATGTGATGCTTGCTTGCCCAAAGCATATAGAGCCGCAATCTGTCAGAGGCCAATCTCACTTTATACCCCGACTGCATAAACACATACGCTGTCAGCAACGTAGCCTCATCGGTTCCCTCGCCACATGCCTGCTCTGCCATTTTCCGAAGCAACAGCAGATAGGCCCAGTCACTCATTTGCAAGTCATAACGAATTTCCAAACAATCGCGGATGGTATTGTCCGACACATCAGCACTTACCTCATTCAGTGCATCGGCCACGTCCTTTTCGCTCAACCCCCGCAGTTTGAATTTCAAGTTATTGCCCACACGCACTTTTACAGGAATTCCATAAAATGTAAATGCGCAAAAATGCATGTCGGACGATACCACTTCAGGAATACGCGCCATTGGCTTGGGTTGTTCTTCCACCTGCGGCTTGTCAATAATCTTGTCGAAAGGTAGGGGGGCACTCTTTCCTTCTCTTTGAGATTCCTTCTCAGCATCGTAAACAACTGGAGGCACCTCTTTCATGGGAGGAAGCATTTCAGGCAAACGTCCATCATACTGTTGCCAGGCATTTCGCACAAACTGAATGTACTGTGCAATACACTGCTTGCGAAAGTCCTCATATTCCTTCATGGCCATTTGGCGAAATCCTTGTGGTTCTTTCTCTTTCGCTACTCCTGCACCATCAGGCAGCTGCTGCAACGAGTCTTCGTCCAGCCCCTGCATCGTAATGGTAGCCGGGTCGCTCATAGCAATCTGACGTTGATTAGCAACTTGTGATTTCAGATACTCGATGTACTGAGCAGATATTTCTACAACAGAATTACTTTTGGAGTTCATCATGTTTTTCAGATTATCCTGCCCAGGACTCTTGATGCTGATTTTCTTCATGCCCTTCTCGTCCAGAAGTTCCAACATAGAATATGCTCCAATGTTCACCACATCTGAAGCTTTCAGAATTTGGCGAACCTTCACCGTTTGTTTGCCTGTTCCCACCACTTTCGTCACACTACCAACAGTTCGCGTCACCATATAACTTTGGGCGCAGAGGGCGATGGGCAACAAACAAATCATCATCAATAATCTATATTTTAGTCTTACAATCTTCATTTCTTCGTTAT
The DNA here is from genome assembly GCA_902789725.1 of uncultured Bacteroidales bacterium. GTDB lineage: Bacteria > Bacteroidota > Bacteroidia > Bacteroidales > Bacteroidaceae > Minthosoma. The sequence goes on along the minus strand of CADAPC010000011.1, from coordinate 37,601 downwards.
CTTTTTCTTTGTCGGAATCACTGTATCATACAATATTTCATAAAAACTCACACTACTCGATATAAAGGATATGGCTGCAAAAGTCCATCCAAGATTGACGTTCAAGTTCCACTTATAGAAAATGACAAAAGCAACGCCCAGCAAAAACGCTGTCCACAGGAAGATGAGGTATCCTTTCACAAAAGCGGACGAGAGCATCTCCCTGACAAATTTGTTCGAGGCACGACGTTGAACCCACCCCATATAAGCCGAAGAACCATAGCTGGTAGCCACCACAATAAGAAAAGAAATAAGGGCGAGCCAACCGACAGGCAGCGGTTCCACCTCCTTGTTCTCCAAAAGAGTCTGGATGGAATAAGCCAACAAAACGGTGCCTGCCATCTTGCCCAAAGGTGTGTCATGCATATCTTCAAGCCGATTGGTTCCTCCAAGCAGCACAATACGCCCCTCCAGGTATTCTGGATGCGCCCACACCTCGTCATGCTTCACAATCCTAAAAAATGTAGGACGGTAATTGATGTTCAATTCTTTCGCCTGCAAGGGAACAATATCCTTATCTTCAAACTTGTTGACAACAGCCGACGAAAACGAATGGCACAGCTTACCCTCCGATTCGCCAGCCAACGGAACTTTCCTCTTCATCACACCATACAAGCCGCGAGGCATATCGGTAAAGCCTTCTGTCACGTGGATGCTGTCAGCAAAGAAACTGTGAACCTCCTTCTGCTCATTGTTCTGGATGTTCTGCCGATAAAACGCAAAGACTATATTACTATAGGTTTTTGCAATGTCAACCAGCATATCATTTCCCTGCAAATCAGTACGTTTGTCCTGAAAAGTGATATCAACACCAACAACCTTGGGGTGAGCATTTTCTATGTCATAGAGCAATGCAGCCACTTCCGAGCGGGTATATAGTTCGCTCATATCTACCACCGTGATGGCACGACTTGTATCAGGATTTTCAATCAGCGCCTGATAATACATGTCGGTCAACGAGAAAGTCCGCACAGCTTGCGCTATGGGATTGAGGAAAGACAGGTTGACGGCAATCAATGCAAAGACACCAACACTCAAAAAGGAAAGCAAAGCAATCCACACATGGCGCAGATACACCCATGCCCCTCGGCGAGTGGCGAGTATCTTCTTGAGCGTATGTCTAATCTTACGCATCAACATTTCTATGTTTTTTCTTATTCCCCTAACAAAATGACAGTCGGTTTTGTATTCTGGTACTGTGAGTAAATACGTCCCATTCCCGCACCACGATAGGTGGGGTCGCAGAAGATGTACTTTTCGCCGTTGTGCATACAGAAATCGCCCTCAACTTCCTCATCGAAATGCACAGCAGCCAACAAATGGCCAGGAAAATGCACCAGCAAAGTCTTTAAGTGGTAGAAATCACGCACAAGACGAGAAAAGAAGATGGCGCGGTCTTCGCAGTCGCAGACGGGATAGAACAACGTTTCCTCAGCAAAGAAGATGCGGTCCTGCCCCCACACATCATTATCGTAAGCATATTCCAAACCCGTCTGCAACATGTGCAGCAGCATTTCCACCCCTTCCACTGGCGACTTGCCTTCCAGCCCTTTCGCCAAACCAGGATAAATCTGTTCTTTCACATCTTTGCTGAGCGGAGAATTAGCATACATGGTCCAGCGGGTCATGAAATTGTCCTGCACTTCAGACACTGGATATTTCTCATAAAACTCCATCAGATTCTTGTTCACACGCACTGTCATTGACATCGCATCGTAGAACGTTGACTTGATGGTGCGCGCCTCACCATAATCGCAGGCAAGCGACACATTCCTCGGGATGAAGAGCGAAAGCCCTGACTCGTTCTTGAAAGCAGCATTGCACACCTCTGCACGCTCCGACGGGTCGAACTTCACAAGTGTAAAGTACTCCTGCCCATCAATTACAAAGAATGAATGCCCATACATGAAGTGCTTGCTGGCCACCAGAATGAGGAGTTGTCCCTTATGCCGAGCCAAGCGCATCTTATAGCCCGACTGACAATAAATATAAGCAGCAAAGAAAACAGCCTCGTTGGTGCCTTTGCCCAAATACGTCTCTGCCATCGTCTGCAACATCTCCACGTAGGCCCAGTCACACATATTATAATCATAGCGCAGTTCCAGACAGTCGCGGATGGTGTTGTTGAAACGCGGGGTGGAGAGAAGCTTCCACGCATTCGACAGCGTCTCGTCATCACAACCAGACAGCGTGAATTTATAATCGTCCAGCACACGGACTTTCATCTCCGTGCCAAAAAACGTAAAGGTCAGGTCCTTGAAGACAGGTTCAACGTCTTCAGTCAGCAGTTCTTCTGGAATGGCTGCTTCGGTTTCCTTCGCTACTTGAACTTCTTTTTCAGCACCCTTCTTTTCTTTTTTCTTATAGAAACGCATTTTGTCCTTTTGTTTCTTCACCTTCATGCGAGGGAGAAGTTTCTGCAATGCCTCCTCACCTATGTTCAAGTCAATGTCCAAGGACACCTGCGACAAATCGGCAGGTCGGGCTTCTGGAATACGGCACAGAGGCACTGGCTGCACAATGTCCATTGGGATGAAAGGCTCTTCCACCACCTCAATTTCCAATTCCGTTGCCAAACTGCCTGTTGTTTTTTCCTGAGGATTAAAGACTTGCATAGGCACTTTTTTCTCTTCAGGAATGGCAACTGGAGGCTTGGCACCATATTCTGCCCAAGCCTGCTTCATAAATTCGGCATACTCCAGATTGCATTGCTGACGAAAATCCGCATATTCTTTCAATGCTTCTTGCTTAAAACCCTCATAACTATCTTTCAACGAATTGTTATTTTGGGCCTGAAGCGGCAAAGCCAGAAAGACGAGCAAAAGAAAAGAAGGGGAAGTTTTCATTTCAAGCCTAATTTGTCATTAATATCTACCGATGCTGATTGCAGCCCTTTTTCCACAAAGGACTTCTTGACGATTTCGCCCATTTGCTTGGCGGCCTCATGGGTGCTGTAGGATATGCCTATCATCACCTCAAAGTTGTTGTTGTCCAACACACGATAAGCCTCCACCACGGTTTCTGTCTTGCCCAAGTCTTGGGTGAAGATTTGCTTGCCTTTCTGTGCAATCTCATCCAGCGTAGAGGCCTCGATAGCAGACAGTTGCTGTTGCTGCTTGCGGTCATCTATCAGAGTGGTGAGCGACACTCCCATCGCGCTGGCTATATTTTCACGAGCTGCCGTCGAAGCAGCCATCTGTGCAGCCGCTGTGGAGGCAGCTGTGGACATTCCCACTCCATAGATATACTTCAACATACCATCCTCGCTCAACTCCACTTGCCGATTAAAGGCTTTGTCAAACTGCTGAGAAAGTGGCAATTTCCCAGGCATTGGCTTCCACCCCTGCTTTTCGTACTTCTTGGCTTCCTTGATGGCATCTTTGCCAGCTTTCGCCATACGTGCCTTCAACGTCACCTTGTTCAGTTCCTTTTGCTCTTGGTAAAGATGCTTGTAATCTTGTGCTGCAATTGTGCAACTCATCGCCATGAAGGCGACAATCGTCATGAATGTTTTCATTTTTCTTCAGTTAATTATTAAAGTTAAGTCAATCTATTCTATTCAATTTAAGCCACCTTTCCATCTGTTGTACCGATGATGTCCAACCACACGTTACTGTTCACTTCTTCTTGAGCTTGGCCTTATCAAATGCTAAGGTCATTTGTACAGAAGACTGGCCATTGTTCTCTTTCCTGATAAAGCAACACACTTTTGAGCACATCTGCAAGCACGATTGCGACATGCTTTCTGTGCGCTGCCGAATTTCTTCCTGAGTGTGTGCTTCAATGGCAGAGAGTTGTTGAATATTCACTTCATGCTCTATCAATGAAGTAATGGCTACATTCAACGATTGCGCAATTTGAGCCTCGCAGAAGGCTCTGGCTCTGGCTTGGGCCACTTCTTCGCTTTTGTTCTTGGCCTCAGCAGTAGCAATGATGTAGCGCGACGTGCTTCCACCCTCCCCATCGTCCATCATCACGTTTTGCAGCAAAATGCTGCGCATCAACTGCTCGTCCATCGGAGCACTGCCCTTTTCTGTTCCCCACCCTGCTTTCATCATCTCCTTGGCTTCCTTTTTCACTTCTTTCGAGGGCTTGCAGTTCACTAATATACTTTCGGCTGAACCATCGCCATACGACACAGGCTGTTGAGCATGAAGCGTTTGGCAAAAGGAAGCAAGCATGGTGGCCAAGAACAGTTTTCGCACAATTAGATTGAGAGGAAAACCTTGTCTTTCGCTCCATTTCTTAGCATTCGATTTTGAAATAATGGTTGTTAGCATTGCTGTTTTTTAATAAGTTAATATTGAAGTCATCATCATCATTACTATGCTACCAATTGGCAGCAGAGGCAACAAAGCAATACAAAGGTAGGCAAACATCCGTTAACAAAAAAAATATGTATGTTAAAAAATATTAATTAGCCATATACGGCAACATTGTGCGCATATTTCCACCGATTTTAGGCAGAACAAATCAAAATTGTAGCACTTTTATGATAATTTTGTAGCAAAATGGCTTATAAAAAGCATCAACTCTACGGCAATAAACAAATAATGCTACTATGAACATTGATGTCCTTGACCTGGAAAGAAAATTTCCGCTGTAAGGAAAGCGGTTTCACTCTACTGGAAAAATCAGTTTACTCAGTTGGGAAAGCTGATTTATTCAGTTAACAAAAAAGTTTTTCAAAGTTTGGAAAAATATTTTGAAACTTTGAAAAAATATTTTGAAAGTTGCAAAATATAATTCCAAAGTTTCAAAATTGATTTTCACAAGGAGAAAAAAAGAAAAGGGCTACTGAAAAGAATGAAATGCGCTACCAATAACAAAGAAAGAGTATAGAGGAAGCGGAGACATAAAATGTCTGAAAGCAAGAGACGCAATAACAACAAAGGTGGGGAGCACAGTTATGCCCCCCACCCTCTTTAAACTCTATTTGGGAAAAGTATGTGCTTTACACGCGCGAGACTTCCTTCACGTCTTGGATTTCCTTTAAGCTGGATACAGTTTCGTCCACCTCCTTAGTGTCGTGGACAAACATTTGGATGTTGCATTCGAAAATGCCATTCTCGCACTCCACCTCAAGCTTGCGGATATTGATGCCATGCAGTTGGGAGATGACCTGTGTCATCTTGTGCAGAAGACCTAACTTGTCGAAACCTTTCACATAGATGGACACGGGGAAAAGAAGCACTTTGCCCATCTCCCACTTGGCAGCCAGCACCCGATTGCCATGATTGGCTTTGAGGCGTTCGGCAGTGGAACACTGCAATTTGTGCACCTGGATGTGCTTGTCATCATCGATGTAGCCCATCACTTTGTCGCCAGGGATGGGTTTGCAACACTCGCACAGGGTATATTTGCTCTGAATGGTCTCTTCATTGAGAAGGATGGCTTTCTTTTTGTCAAAGTTGGAGCCAACGGTTTCTTTCGGGCTCGCTTGCTTGACATTCTTCTTGCCAAAGGAGAATAATTTTTTCCAACGGGTCTCCTCCTTCCCTTTCAGAGCGTCGAGGTCGGTGCGTCCCAGCTGCACCTTGCCTTCTGCTATAGCCACGAAAAGTCCGTCGGACTTGGTGAATCCGTGCAGGTGAGTCAACTTGTCGATGATGGAGGTTTCCTTGAGCAGGTCGTTGCTGGCCAGGAACTCGTCCATCATCAGTTCGCCACGCTTGCGGAGCTCACGCTCCTCCTTGCGAAGGATGGAGAGAATTTTGGTGGTGGCTTTGGCGGTGGTGGCTATATTGAGCCATTCGCGTGTGGGGTGGACTGATTTGGAGGTGAGGATTTCCACCTGGTCGCCGCTTTGCAAGACATAATTGATGGGTTCCAATTTGTGGTTCACCTTTGCCCCGATGCAGTGGCTTCCCACGAAAGTGTGGATGCTGAAAGCGAAGTCGAGGGTGGTGCTTCCTGCAGGCATTGTGCGAATTTCGCCTTTGGGCGTGAACACAAAAATTTCGGAAGCGAAGAGATTGAGCTTGATGGTGTCGAGAAAGTCCATCGCATCAGGCTGGGGATCGTCGAGAATTTCCTTGATAGTGGCGAGCCACTTGTCCAGTTCTTGTTCGGAAGCCGTTTCTGTCTTGTCTCCATCCTTATATTTCCAATGGGCTGCGAAACCTTTCTCTGCTATGTCGTCCATGCGACGCGAACGGATTTGCACCTCTATCCACTCGCCCTTTTGCGACATCAGCGTTACATGCAAGGCTTGATAGCCGTTGGCCTTGGGGTGGCTCACCCAATCGCGAGTGCGGTCGGGATGGGAGGTGTAGATTTTGCAGAGTTTCACATAGATGTCGAAACAGTCGTTCAGCTCGGTATCGACATCTTCCGGCTCGAAGATGATGCGCACAGCCAGAATGTCGTATATTTCCTCGAAAGTGACATGCTTGGTTTGCATCTTATGCCAAATGGAATAGGGGGACTTGACGCGTTGCTTGATTTCGTAGCGCAATCCCAATTCGTCGAGCTGGGCACGTATAGGAGCGGCAAACTCGTCGAAGACAGTGTCGCGCTCCAGTTTGGTAGCTGCCAGTTTGCGCTCTATTTCCTCATACTCCTCGGGATGCTCGAACTTGAAGCTCAGGTCTTCCAACTCGGTCTTGATGGAATTGAGGCCCAAGCGGTTGGCAAGGGGGGCGTAAATATAGAGTGTTTCGCCTGCAATCTTGTACTGCTTGTTAACCGCCTGACTGCCCAATGTTCGCATATTATGCAAGCGGTCGGCAATCTTGATGAGGATGACGCGGATGTCCTCGCTCATGGTCAGAAGCAGTTTCTTAAAGTTTTCAGCCTGAGCCGAAGCGTGGTCGCCAAAGATGCCACCCGAAATTTTGGTCAGCCCATCAACTATCTGGGCAATTTTAGGACCAAACATGTTTGAGATATCCTCGACGGTGTACTCCGTGTCTTCTACCACATCGTGGAGCAAGGCGGCACAAATGGAGGTGGAGCCAAGGCCTATCTCCATACACACAATCTGGGCTACGGAGATGGGGTGCATGATGTAGGGTTCACCCGACAGACGACGCACACCCTTATGGGCATGTTTAGCAAAGTTGAAAGCTTTGGTGATAATCTCTACTTTCTTCCGATGTTTACTGGCCAGATAGGCGTCTATCAATTTTTGGAACTCCTCGTTGACAATTTGCTCCTCAAGCTCTGTATTTATAATCGTCGCATCCATAAAGCCTCGTTGTTTTTTGTTGACAATAATTTATGACATCCCTTCACCACGCTCTTCCACTTTTTCTGAAAAGAAACGGCACTTCGTCACTTCACGCGTATCTTCTGACCTGGACGAATGATGTTTCCTTTGATGCCATTCAACTGACGCAGCTTCGACACGCTCGTACCGTTTCGCTTGGCTATAGCAGACAAGGTGTCGCCACTCTTAACAGATACGCTACGAGTGGCTTGCTGACGGCGTGAGCGAGAAGATCTCCGCCCAGTGGAACGGGTGGAATTCTGAGCAGTGGCATTTTTTACTTCCGTCTGAGCGGAGGTCTCCACATCATCTGTTACCACACGGCGAGTGGATGAAGCTACGGCTCCTTTGACAGAACTGACACCATAAATGCTGTCTTCATAAAGAATGAAATCCTCAATGGCACTGGCTGGCAAACGCAGTGTGTAACTGGCTGGCACGATGTCTTTGCGGTATTGGGGATTGATGGCTCGAAGTTCATCGACTGTGACATTGCATTTAGATACAATCTGAGCGAAAGTGACTTCGCGCTGAACGACGACAGTATCGCTCTCCAACGGGAGGCTGGCTTCGTGGGGAACAATGCCGTGATCGCAATAATAGTTCATGATATAAGTGGCTGCGATGAAGGCTGGCACATAACCACGGGTTTCGCGAGGCAGACGGTTATAGATGGACCAGAAATCGCTCCCCTCCTGATTGCCCGTACGAGTCAGAGCTTTCTGCACATTGCCCTCGCCACAGTTGTAGGCTGCAATGGCCAAACTCCAATCGCCAAACATATCATAGAGGTCGCTCAGGTAGTGAGCAGCGGCTTCGCTGGACTTGATGGGGTCGCGTCGTTCATCAACCAAGGTATTCACTTCCAGTCCATAACGTTTTCCTGTTCCTATCATGAATTGCCAAAGCCCTGCAGCGCCCGCTCTGGATGTGGCTGTAGGACGCAAGGCAGACTCTATCACGGGGAGATACCTTAGCTCTAAAGGCAAGCCATAACGTTCCAAAGCTTCTTCAAAAATGGGATTATAAAAGTTGGAAGCTCCAAGCATAATGGCAACGGAGCCCTTCATGCGGTTGCTATAATTGTCGATGAACTTGCGGGTGACATCGTTGAGGGGCATCTCGATGGTGGTGGGGATGCGCGAAAGGCGGCTGACAAGCACAGAATCGTCGTAAGAAAGCACACGAGCAGTTCCACTGCCAGGTGTCAGATTGGAGTTGTTGTTGTAGTCGGTCATCAGCACATCTTCGCTGACAAACATACTTTCGGGCATATCGACAGCGTCGGCATTGATTTCAGTACGGACACTATCTTCTGAAGTTGTCACTTCCTGAGCATGCCCCACAAGCGCGAAGAGGGCTGAAAGACTAATCAGAACAATTTTCTTCTTCATATCGTAAATCCTTTAATTCTTAAATCTTTTAATCCTTTAATTTTTTAATTCCTTAATCTTTTAATCTTAAAAGACCAAACTGCATTGCAAGCCGTAGGAATTGGCATTCATACCTTGCACCTTGAGGGTGGAGTGCTTCTCGTTGATGACAGCAGGATGAACCTTCAGCGACAGGTCGCGGCTGATGTCAAAACTCGACAACTCTGCATCGACGTATGCATCGACAATCGACAGCGCATAGACTCCTATCATAAAGAACATACTCAAATCGCGATAACGGCGATAATAGTTCTTTTTTCTCTTGAAGAGTTCTTGCAAACGGGTTATGTTACCGTTGACATCATAGTGGGCAGGGATGAAATTCTCGTAGCTTTTCGTGTTTTCATCACTATCTGTAATGTCAATATAGGCTTGAGAGTAGTCGCGATACATGGTGTTGTTCCAAGTCATCGCATAAACACATCCCAAGAAACCACCATAGACAAGGGGCAATTTCCAATATTTGCGATTATAGATCTGCCCTCCTCCTGGAAACACAATAGCCAGCCACAATGCCTTTTTGGGGTCAGGAATAAACCGCCCTTTGGGTTTGGTGTTGACCATCTTCAGCAACGAATCGGCAGTCAGATGAATATGCACAGAGGTTGTGTCTAAACCTTGAACCATTTCATCGACACCGCTGTTTGCCAAAGAGTCCTCGGCAAAAGCAGCCTGCCCACTCTCAACTCGTTCTACCCCCATCTTCATCGAATCGGCAGTCAAAGTATCAGACGTTTGACGCAAATAACCTTCCCTGCGAGCACGCGCCAGCGGAACGGCACCCGTTTCTTTCACTTCTTGCGCCCAAACATCGGCAGCAAAAAGCAGAAACAATGCAATAGAACTCAACAACCTATATGTATGACTACTGAAGTTCAATTTACACATTACCTTTGTAACAAAGAAACAATTTGACGCAAATCGGCTATATCCTTGAAGGAGAAAGATACTTTGCCACCGCCTTTTGTGGTGCAGGATATCTTTGCAGCTGTGCCTATTAAGCGGGAGAGCTCTTCTTGTAAGCCGACCATCTCCTCAGTCAACTGCCGGGAGGGAGCCAGAGTGCTTGGCGAAGGCTGACTTGAATTGCCAGAATTGATATTCTTGATGATATCTTCCACTTGGCGGACGGAATAACCTTTGTTTTGGATTTCTTGAAAGAGCTTGACCTGCTCTTTAGGATCATCCAATGCCAACAGAGCGCGTGCATGCCCCGTGTCGATGTGATGATTCTGAATGGCTACTTGCACAGGGGCTGGCAATTTCAGCAACCTCAGGTAATTGGCCACTGTAGCCCGTTTTTTCCCCACTCGTTCGCTCAGCTGCTCCTGGGTAAGTTCGTATTTATCTATCAAATGTTGATAAGCCAAAGCTATCTCGATGGAATTAAGATCCTGGCGCTGAATGTTTTCTATCAGTCCCCACTCCATCATCGTCTCATCATTCGCCGTACGGATATAGGCTGGAATACTTGACAAACCTGCTTTCTGGGAAGCACGCCAACGACGTTCACCTGCTATGATTTGATAGTGTCCGTTTTCAAGTTCGCGGACAGTGATAGGCTGGATGACACCATGAATGTTGATGGAATCGGCTAATTCTTGCAATGCCTCTTCATCAAATTCTCTACGGGGCTGATTGGGGTTTCGCTCAATAAGTTGAATATCAATTTCATTGATAGTAGATGCGCCCTCTGTATGCACTTCTTCTGTGGAGATTAAAGCATCCAAACCTCGCCCTAAGGCTGATCCGAATTTCTTTTTTACCGCCATTTTCCTATTTTCTATTTATGGTTTCAATTCTTATTTCGATTCTCGTGCCACAATTTCTTTTGCCAAAGAAATATGGTTCTGTGCCCCTTTAGAAGTTGCATCATATAAAATGCAAGGAATCCCATGACTGGGGGCTTCGGACAACTTCACATTACGCTGTATCACGGTCTTGAACACCAACTCTTGGAAGTGACGTTTCACATCGCCATAAATTTGATTGGCCAAACGGAGGCGAGAATCATACATTGTCAGGAGGAACCCTTCAATTTCAAGGTGTGGGTTCAACTTCGATTTAATAATTCTGATGGTATTTAACAATTTGCTGATGCCTTCAAGTGCGAAATACTCGCATTGTACGGGAATAATAACAGAATCAGCACATGTTAAAGAATTAACGGTGATGATGCCTAAAGAAGGAGAGCAGTCTATCAAAATATAATCATATTCCGCACGCAATGGGTCAAGAATTTTTTTCAAGACAGTTTCACGCTTTTCTATATTTAGCATCTCAATCTCAGCTCCGACCAAGTCAATATGACTGGGGATAACATCTAATCCTTCAATATCGGTTGTATAGATGGCTTCATGCGGGTCGGTTGCACTAATGATGCAATCATAAATAGATGTATCAACCTGTTGTATATCCACACCCAATCCAGAAGAGGCATTGGCTTGAGGGTCGGCATCGACCACAAGTACTTTTTTTTCTAATGCAGCAAAACTTGCCGCAAGATTGATAGCTGTAGTTGTTTTACCCACACCACCTTTTTGGTTGGCTAATGCAATAATCTTTCCCATATCATAATCATTTATTGTTGGTAACACTCATAAATACACGGTATCAAGAACACATCGCTTATTTCCATGCATCTAAAAAGCATTATCTTTCATTCAATTCTGAGTGCAAAGGTACGCATTTTCTGTGGAACAACAACAAAAAAGCCGTGGAACGTTTCATGTTTTTTTATTTTTTTATCAGGCAAGTACAAAAAAAGGAAAGGATTCTTTCTCCTTTCCTTTTATGTGAGTGCTGACAAATTGTTTTCAACGAACCGTCATCTCCTTGAGTGGGCGCTGACGGATTCGAACCGCCGACCCTCTGCTTGTAAGGCAGACGCTCTGAACCAGCTGAGCTAAGCGCCCTTTGTCGGTCGGGATGACACGACTCGAACGTGCGACCCCTTGGTCCCAAACCAAGTATACTACCAACTGTACTACATCCCGATTTCACAGGCCTTTCAGCCTTGCCTTTCTCAAAAAGCACTGCAAAGGTACGGCTTTTATTTGAATTGACAAAGGAATTAGAAGTTTTTTTTTACTTTCAACAGAAAAAAAGAGTACAAAAATGGGGCGCATCTAAAAAGACACACCCCATTATTATAAATACCGTGTAAAGTCGTTAATTACTTGAGCTGGATAACAGCACGACGGTTGAGGTTGAATGGAGCAACCTGATCAACACCACCAATGCCCTTCACTTCAATCTTAGAACGATCTACACCAAGGTTAACGAGTTCGTCTGCAACAGCCTGAGCACGAGCCTCAGAAAGCTTCTGGTTGTAAGCAGAAGAACCTGTCTTGCTATCAGCAGAACCTGTTACGACAACCTTTGCACCTGCGTTCTTTGCAGCAGAAGCAACAGCCTCAATGTTGATGAGATCCTTCTTAGAATTCAACTTAGCAGAGTTGAGATCGAAGAATACAGAAGCTGCACCTACTACAACATTGCTTGGAGCACCAGTATCGCACTTGTGGTTGTTCCACTTAGCAAGCTCAGAACGCAGACGAGCGTTTTCGTCCTGATCAGCCTTCAGCTGAGAACGAAGAGCAGCGAGCTTAGCGCATGCCTCAGAAGAGAGAGCCTCGTAGTCCTCGAGAGATACAGCCTTAGACCAGCCTGTCTTACCAATGTTGTAAGTAACACCAAGGTCGAAAGAAACAACGTTGTTAGCTCTGTACCATCTGTGCTTGTGACCCATAGAAACTTTGCTATTGAAGCCCTCAGTTGTAAATATGGCAGCAATGTCTGCATAGATGCTCACACGATTAGAAATCTTCCAAGAAGACTCGAGACCTGCACCAAGAGCTGGAACATAGTCGCTCTCGTCGAAGTTGCGGATAACACCCATACGTGGGTAGAGGATAAGATTCCAAACACGAGTGTCGCTGTAACCACAGAAGATGTTGCTCATGTTGAACTCGGTGTCGAAGTAAATAGCACCGAAACCGCCCTTAGCACCGTCTGGAGCTTCATAAGCGTGCTGATAAGTACGGAATGCTTTGTAGAATGCACCGTTCTCCCAGTTCAGTTTCAGACGAGTACCGATACCTGGAGTGAACCACTTACCAACAGCAAGGTCAAAACCGTAAGTACGACCATCATGCCAGTCTTTCTTGAGAAGGCTACCGTGACCATAGATGCTAGAAATATTAGCATCAATACCAGCCTGAACAAACCAGTTAGACCAGAATGAGTTGGTAGCCACACTGTACTTGTTAGTTGTTGGAGTTGCGAATTCGTCGCACTGTGCGTTTGCTGCAACAGCACTAAAGCCTAAAAAGGCCAACGCCATCATTAACTTTTTCATAAATACAATTTTTAGTAAAACAATAATTAATATTTTCTTTAATAAATTTTACTGTTATGAATGAGTGCCTAACATTATATGCCCATTTTTGCTGTGATTTCTCACATTAGACGGCGCACTAGACACTAAATTCGGTACAAAGGTAAACATTTTACTTTATTCCATCACTACAAAAAACAAAAAAAATATAAAAAAAAATCTCTATTTATACTTTTTTTATGTTTTTTTCACCTTTTGAGTACATGAAGGGACCATTTACACCCTTTTTATATGATTTCTTCGAATGTTTTGTCCTCGATAATCATGTATATCAATTTACCATCGGGAGTACGAGCTGGAGAAGGAGATGTAAAGAGATCCGTCAATAGGCGTTCCATCTCTACTACTGACAAAACTTGTCCATAAACAATAGCGGCATTTTCAGCCATAGTTAGAGCCAAAGCCTCTTGAGCATCCTTCCGAATCGTATTGGATTGCGCTTTCGCGGATGCCACCATTTCATGAAGCAAATTGTCCACATCCACACCTTCGATACCTGCCGGAATACCATTGATGGAGTAGGATCCTCCACCAAGATTAGAGAGTTCAAAGCCTAAGCTGCTTATATCCCCCATCAAATCTTCCACCAACAAAGCTTCTTCTCTGTCGAACTGTACGATATTGGGGAAAAGTTCTTTTTGTGACGGTCGGTTGATAGATGTCATGCACTGCATATTCTGTTCAAACAATACACGCACATGTGCCCGATGCTGATTCACCACCATGAGGCCCTTACTGCAAGGCAGTACAATGAATTTCCCTTTATATTGAATTTTTTGGACAGACGCATCAAATTCCATCGATGATGCACCTTGTTTTTTCCCGATGGAATTCCAGATGGAACCTTGCAGGTTTCCATTGTCGGGTAAATTTGCAAAGTTTTCAAAATTCAATTCCGACGAAGGCATCACAATTTCACCTCCGCTGTCCGAATCTCGAGACAACTCCTCTATACGAGAAATGGTATATTTATCATAAAGTTTTTCCCAACCATTAGACCGAGAATACGTTTGTTCTTTCCCCTCCTTAAATGGATTATATGTGGTGGCGGAAGGCTTGGGTTGACGAGGTATTGCTGTAGTGCCCCCCATCACGGGTATATCAGGCTTACCCTCTACATCAAAATCAATCATGGGGACATTGCAGAACTGGCCTATTGTTTCTTTCACAGCAGCCGACAATACCTGCCAAATGGCTTGTTCATTGTCAAACTTGATTTCTGTTTTGGTAGGATGCACATTGACATCTATTGCCGATGGCTCTACGGAAAAATACAAGAAATAGGACACATGTTCTCCCACAGGTATCAGGTTCTCGTAAGCCTTCATAACGGCACTGTGAAAATAAGGATGACGCATATAGCGCCCATTCACAAAGAAAAACTGGTGAAGACCTTTCTTTTTTGAAGACTCTGGTTTGCCCACATAGCCTGAAACACTCACCAAAGATGTTTCGACCTCAACAGGTAACAAATCGACATTGATTTTCTTTCCAAACACATCAAGTATGCGCTGACGGACTGTAGCCTGTGGAAGATTGTACATTTCCACACCATTATTATATAGAGAAAATGCTATTTCAGGATGAACCAAAACAATGCGTTGGAACTCAGCAACCACATTGGTCAGTTCTGTCTGATTTGATTTCAGGAATTTTCTTCGGGCTGGGACATTGAAGAAAAGATTCTGAACCAAAAAGTTTGAACCCACAGGACATGCCACGGGTTCTTGCTTATCGATTTTAGAACCAGCAATCTGAATCATAGTACCCAATTCATCCTCAGCCCTCCGTGTTTTCAGTTCTACCTGAGCAACAGCCACGATACTTGCCAAAGCCTCTCCTCGGAATCCCATTGTTGTCAAATTAAACAAATCGGAGGCTTTCAGAATTTTAGATGTAGCATGACGCTCAAAAGAGAGACGAGCATCGGTTTCAGACATGCCTTTTCCATCGTCTATGACTTGTATCGTCGTCTTACCGCCATCAGTCACTAAAGTTTTCACACTTTTAGCTCCAGCATCAATCGAGTTCTCCACCATCTCCTTAATCACTGAAGCAGGGCGTTGTACCACCTCGCCAGCAGCTATCTGGTTAGCGACGGCATCAGGTAAAAGATGTATGATATCGTTCAAAACAAGTTCCTCCCTTCTTTATGAAAAAAATGATGACTCTAAAAAGTTCGTATTCAAAATATCCTGCCTGTATAAAGATAATGCATTAATATCAGCAGCAGTACGATAGCCGTTATAAGCACGCCATACGATAGTGGTTTCCGCCCACTCTCCTTACGTCGCTTCACATGTTTTGTGGCTTGAACAAATTTCCCTCGGATATCTTCGGGGGTGAATTCTTTTGGGGGAAGCAAACCTAATTCTCGTTTAGCCCGTTCATCAATCTCCTTCAGTTTTTCTTTCCGAGGGTCGTAATATATGTAATTATGATGAAAACCACGCGGTTTTCTGACTGTAAACATTCCCATAAAGTTTCTCTCTATATATAAATGTGTATTTGATGAAATTTGGAAAATCAATCAACCATAAAGAAGCACCATCACAAGTCGTCCAATTTTTGCTTAGGAACCACTTTCTTTTCCGTTTTCTGCAACACTTGTTCTTTTTTCTTATCGCGCCAGTCAAAAATGTCATCCTTATCCTTCGGACGGATATAGTCAAACCATGCAAAGCCGGGCAGGTAACGCTTATCATCAGGAATGGCAAAAGGAGGATACATTACTCCATTAGCTGTTGACATCCAAATTTTGTGGACCTTTTTATCTTTCATGTAAAGATTTAACTCTGGAGTTTCTGTATAATTCAAACCAATCCTACCGCCATCATCTTCGTCCATAAAATAGCTCACATATACATTTCCCTTCGCATTATTGTGTTCAATTACGCCATTTTCAAAAAAGCAAAACATTTCCTTTGAAGCCACCTGATTATAGGAAACCGAATCGAGCTGTTCGATAGTCATAGCTTGGTTGATAATATGAATCCAATCCACTGTGCTATCATTATTGTACACACGAATTTCTTCGCCAAACACTTGTTGTCCCTCATTCCAAAGAATGGGTTGGCCATATAGATAAGTACAGGAATCCAACTCATGAGATACTAAAGAGTCGCACACACCCTGAAAATCCCGACGGAACATTCTCACCTTATGATAAGCAAATAAATCCCGATAAACGGAATCCGTCCTCTGATTATAAGTGAGCATCTTCAGCGTGTCACCGTGAACATACAAAGTGTCCGCCTCTGAAAATTCATAGCAGACGGCACTATCCGTAGCCAAGGCCATACCCGTCTGTTCTTCATATCGGCAATAGTTACCTGTCAGCATACACCTATTTTCCACGTCGGTCAACACCACGCTTCCAAAAGCTTCACTCACACCTGCTTCATTATCGCAAAACAAGCTGTCCCCTACAATATCACGCATATCCTTATACACATGAGAACGATCCATCAGACTCGCCACACCTGTCTGCGTATTGTAATCACCTCTCAAGGCGTAAACAAAGGTACTGTCTGATGATACAATATTAGTCTCAGACACGATTTTTGCCACTTTTGTGTCGGAATAATAATACAGTTCATTGGTCTTCAGGTTGAATTTTGGATTCTCCAACACTACGTTATCCTTAAAAATGGCTTCATTGATGGCTGGAGTATATTGACCATAATCAGAGTTCAAGACATTGTCCTCGTCATACAAAATTCCGTGTACAGGGTAGAAACCCACACCTTCCAGACGGTCATAGTCAATCACCGATGTCACCAGTTTTGTATTCCTGTGTATCAGCACTGCGTTGCCCTGAGCATGTGCTTGCATCATTGGCCCACTATATTCCAACGTATCACTGGTCAATGTCAAAGTATCGCCTTGCACCATTTTCACATGTCCGTAAGCTTTAAAAGTGTTCTCATTCTTATAAAACCGCGCACTGTCACAATCAAGATACATGCCATCATGATAAAGCTTTACATGCCCAACCAACACATCAGCCTGAACATCGCGAGGATTCTTATAAAGCACATCGCTATGGATTAACTTCACTTCTTCAGTCGATTGTTTCCGCGACTTATCTTCTGGTTTCGACGCTGAAAGCACACAAAACGCCGATAGACACATCGTGCCTATCAGAATCCTTGCAAATATGATGCCATGTCTTTTCCGCATGCTAACACCTTCTACTTTCTCAGAACCGACTATCTTAAAGATTAATCAATCTATTTAATCCACCCTGGATATTGGAATTCACAATTTTTCCAATCATCATTAATATGGATATAAGTGTTTTTTTGTTTGTCGCGAATCCAAGATTCCAGCTTTTCTTCACGTAATTTTTCAAGAACCACATTCTGCAATTCCTGATAGTCATCCGCCATAGTGGCACGATGCCCATTTATACGGTTTTTCAATTTAGCTATCGCCACAACTTCCTTACCCTGTTGGGTCACCATGATGAAAGGTTGAGACAATTCCCCTACTTTCAGACCTGCCACCGCACGCGCCACTTCAGAAGGTAAATCCTTCATCTCGAACTTTGATTCACTGGTGTTCTTATTAAACAACAATCCATAATTATTGCGTGTGTCTTTATCATAAGAAAGGCTCGACACACTCTCTTCAAAAGTGAAAACTCCGTTAAGGATTTCCGTGCGGATAGTATCCAAAACGTTGATGCATTCTTGTAATGCTTCGGTTGACACACGAGGCTTCAGCAAAATGTGACGACAATTCACCATATCCCCACGTTTCTCAATAAGCTGAATGATATGGAAACCATATTCCGTTTCTACAATCTTCGACACCGCTTTGGGATCGGTCAAGTTGAAGGCAGCATTCGCAAACTCTGGAACATAATTTCCTCTGCCAGCAAAACCAAGTTCACCGCCTTGCCTTGCCGACTCTTTATCCTCTGAATAGAGCAAGGCCAATGTCGAGAACTGTGCAGAACCGTTATTGACACGCTCCGTATAGTCGCGCAATTGATTTTTCACACGGTCAATCTCTTCCTGAGGAATCTTAGGATTTCGAGTAAGAATTTGACATTCCACTTTTGTCGGGACAAAAGGTATGCTGTCCTCTGGCAAATCTTTGAAATAACGACGCACTTGCGCAGGAGTCACTTTCAAATTTTTCACCAAATTCATCTGCACTTCGCGCACAATCATCTGATCCTTGTAATTGTTAAACATCAGTTCACGAATTTGACTCAGTGACTTACCCATATATTCCTCCAACTTCTCACGAGAACCAACATTCATTATTTGTCTTTGAATATCAGCATCCACGTCTTGGAAAACTTCAGCATCAGACACCACCACTGAATCAATCGCAGCCTGATGCAAAAAGAGTTTCTGGACAGCCAACTGTTCTGGAATTGTGCAATAGGGATCGCCAGACCATTTTTGTCCCATGTGCAAAGCTTCTATACGAGCATTTTCCACGTCCGACTTCAAGATAGCCTCATCGCCAACCACCCACACCACTTCATCAATTACATTCTTTTGCACCTGAGCTACTGTACTCAATGCGATAAAAGACAAAAGCACTACAAAAATATTACGAATCATCATATCTTCATTTTATGACCATTGTTCATTTCAATCATTCTTTCAATCAAATTCCAGAAGGAGCTAATTCTTCACCGTCTTCACAACATCTTCAAACACCTCAATAGGGTATTTCTTTCTCAGGCTTTCCACCCAGAGTTTCTCCTGTTCATTCTGGTAGTCGGCCATCACAACTCCCTTCACATCCATCGCTGTGCGTGGAGCTTTCAGTTTTTTGCCCCACACATCCGTCACTGGATAGTCTTTCATGGGTTTCAGTTCCGTATTCTGCTTGAATACGAGTTTATCCACATTAGAATTAACACCTTGTTCGAAAATGCCTCGTTCCACACGCACAAACTTCACAGAATCATTATTCAGCGAGACGGCTGTCTTAGCCCAATCTTCTTCTGCCACACCTTTCAGCAGCTTCTTCACCTTTGCCATCGTCACTGCATCCTTAGCGTGAATCACAATGCCTGTGAAGCGTGGTGACTTCCACGCATAATCTTTCTTGTGAGCTTTGAAGTAAGCCTCCTGGCCTGTTATGTCATCCTGCACTTTATTCCATACATCTTTTTTCGTCACCTCGTACATCAAGGTTCCATCATAATATTCTTGTGAAAGATTCTTCAAATCAGCATCTTTTGCAATGATTTGCTGAAAGAGGTTTTCGACAACATCCGCATGGCTTTTGCCTTGTTGCTGGGCGATAGAATCCACATAAGCTTTGGCTAACTGATCTTGAAATGCAGGTTGCTGCTGAAGGAAACGTATGATATCATCATGATGAAACTCGTAAGGTTCGAAAGGTCCACGTTTTTTCATATATATCACATGATAACCCACCGGAGTCTCTACTGGAGAAGACAACAGACCTTCCTTCAATGCATAAGCGGCATTTTCGAAATCAGGAATCATGCGTCCTTTTCCAAAGCGCGGTAATGCCCCACCCTGCTTTGCGCTACCAAGGTCTCCACTCACTTTCTGAGCTAATTCGGAGAACGCTTCTTCTATTTGAGCAGAAGGAACAGCTTTTAGGACAGAATACACAGAGTCAATTCGTGCTTTAGCCGCAGCCTTCTGTTCGGAGGTGGCATCTTGGCGCAGAGGTATAAGAATATGGCTCACGGTCAGCAAATCATCAGTTCCATAATAAGATGCAGTTCGATTGTATGTATCCCGAGCTACTTTCTCTACATACCATTCACAGTCGTATTCTGGCGACTTGATAAGTGGATAGACAATCTGCTCTTTGTAACCGTACAATTCTTCTTTAATGGAAGGAATCGTATCAATACACTGGTTTTCAGCCTCTGCCACCTTCAATTTGAAATTCACATACAACGGCACATACTCTTCTACCGTTTTCTTGTCCAACACTCCTTCTGAATTATTTTTACTGAACGAATAAACAAACTCGCTGCGAGTGATGGTTTTTCCATTCACTCGCATGATGACAGGGTCTTCCGTCTGTGCGACAGCTGAAAGGCCTAATGCCATTGATAGAGCAAACAAACATATTTTGTTCATAAATTCCAATTAGCTTTCTTATTACAAAATCGGGGACAAAGTTACGAAAAAGAAACGAGAAAAGCGACCACCAAAGAATGGTAATCGCTTGCATAATACTTTTTTAACAATTCCGTAGTTCCTTTTTTATTGTGGACGACTGTAATTGGGTGCTTCGCTCGTGATGATAACCTCATGAGGATGGCTCTCCTGCACACCTGCATTAGTAATGCGAGTGAACTTCGCATTGTGAAGATCCATTATGTTGGCAGCACCGCAGTAACCCATACCGGAGCGGAGACCTCCCACAAGCTGATAGATAACCTCCTGCACCGTTCCCTTGTAAGGCACGCGTCCAGCAATACCTTCCGGCACAAGTTTCTTGGTTTCTGTCACACCACCCTGGAAGTAACGGTCTTTCGAGCCATTCTCCATCGCCTCGAGCGAACCCATTCCACGATAGCTTTTAAATTTGCGTCCATTGAAGAGAATTGTTTCACCAGGAGCCTCCTCTGTTCCAGCCACAAGGGAGCCTATCATCACACTGTAGCCGCCAGCGGCCAAAGCCTTCACAACATCACCAGAGTAGCGAAGTCCTCCATCTGCAATGAGAGGTACATCAGTGTCAGCCAGTGCCTGAGCCACATCGTAAACAGCACTAAGCTGAGGAACACCCACACCTGCCACCACACGAGTGGTGCAAATGGAGCCTGGTCCGATACCTACTTTCACGGCATCTGCACCCGCTTCTACAAGCGCTTTCGCAGCTTCACCTGTAGCAATGTTTCCTACCACTATATCAACATTAGGGAAAGCCGCTTTAGCTTCACGCACCTTGTCAATTACACCCTTAGAATGACCATGCGCTGTATCAATCACAATGGCATCCACACCTGCTTTCACCAAAGCTTCCATGCGTTCAAAAGTGTCGGCTGTCACACCCACACCTGCAGCCACACGCAGACGTCCCTTTGAGTCCTTGCAAGCCATCGGCTTGTCCTTCGCCTTAGTGATGTCTTTATAAGTTATGAGTCCAATCAATTTATTGTCGCCATCAACCACTGGCAGCTTCTCGATTTTGTGCTCTAAAAGGATGCGTGATGCACTCTCCAAATCAGCCTGCTGATGAGTTACCACAAGGTTTTCCTTTGTCATAACGTCATCAATTTTCTTACCTAAATCTGTTTGGAAACGCAAATCACGGTTCGTCACAATTCCTACAAGGGTATTCACATCATCAACTACAGGAATACCACCTATATGATACTCTGACATAATGTCGAGCGCATCTTTCACTGTGGAGCCACGCTTGATAGTAACAGGATCATAAATCATGCCGTTTTCTGCACGCTTAACGATGGCCACTTGTCGTGCCTGATCTTCAATGGACATGTTTTTGTGAATGACGCCAATGCCGCCCTCACGTGCAATGGCAATAGCCATTGGTGCCTCTGTGACAGTATCCATAGCGGCTGTCACGAAAGGAACTTTTAACTCGATGTTACGTGAAAAACGTGTAGTGAGGGAAACCTCGCGAGGAAGAACTTGCGAATATGCTGGAATGAGCAGCACATCGTCAAATGTCAATCCTTCCATCACAACTTTATCTGCAATAAATGATGACATAATGATTTGATTTTATTGCATGCAAAGGTATGGCTTTTTCACGACATGGCAAAAAAAATGCGCTAAAATCTCAAAGCTGAGAGTCAAAAATCACAAGCATGGCTTAGTTTGCCATCTCGCTGATAAATTTAATGCGCACCAACCGCACATCTTCTTCGTAAATATCGCCATCGAGATTGTCGAGCGCAGTGTCAATGTCATCTGTTTCGCTATTACGGAAATAGTCGTAAATATCATCAATGACATCTTCATCTATATCAATGTCCTCGAAATAATAATCGATGTTGAGCTTTGTACCACTATAAACGATTGCCTCCATCTCGTCGAGCAGTTCATCAAAATCAAGTCCAGTGCTCTTGGCAATTTCTTCAAGACTCACCTTACGGTCAATAGCCTGAATAATTTTAACTTTCATCTTAGATTTGTTCGCCACTGTACGGACACGCATATCGGTTGGCCTTACGATGTCATTTTCCTCACAATGGTGCTTAATCAGTTTGCAAAACTCCTCGCCATAGCGCTTTGCTTTTCCAGCTCCTACACCTGGAATATTTTGCAATTCTTCTTCGGTAATGGGATATAGTGTGGCCATGGATTCAAGAGAGGCATCCTGAAACACCACGTAAGGGGGCACATTATATTTTTGGGCTATCTTTTTACGCAAATCCAAAAGCATGCTATAAAGCTGTTCGTCGGCGACTCCCGTTCCTCCTTGTTCGGAACTATCATCAAAATCATCGCTGAAGTCACTATTTTCCACCACCATGAACGAGACGGGCTTTTTGATGAATTTTTTACCAGCCTTGGTCAGTTTGACGATTCCGTAGCTCTCCACTTCCTTCTCTATATAGCCTTGAAGAGCGGCCTGAATAAAGATGGCTTCCCACATGGTTGTTTCCACATCAGCTCCCGCTCCAAACTGTTCGAGCTGGTCATGGTTATGACTCAGGATGGTTTCGTTCTCCTCTCCTCGTAATATATTAATAATGTACTCTTTTCTGAAATTCTCTTTTACTGCCAGGATGGTTTGCAAGACAAGCAGTAAGTTTTCCATCTGTTCCGTTTTCATCTTTGGATGTAAACAATTATCACAATTTCCACAATTTTCTTTCTCATACTCCTCACCGAAATAGTGCAGGAGCATTTTGCGCCGGCATACTGATGATTCACAGTAGGCTGCTGTTTCACTTAGCAAGTGGATTCCTATATCCTTTTCGGCAGGGGTTTTGTCCTTCATGAATTTCTCCAACTTTTCAAGGTCCTTGTTGCAGAAGTAGGTGATGCACTTGCCTTCGCCTCCATCTCGGCCTGCGCGCCCTGTTTCCTGATAGTAACCTTCCAGGCTTTTGGGAATGTCGTAGTGAATGACATAGCGCACATCGGGTTTATCAATACCCATACCAAATGCTATTGTAGCTACAATCACATCCACCTTCTCCATGATGAAGTCGTCCTGCGTCTCACTACGGTCTTTTGTATCCATGCCTGCATGATAAGCTGCAGCCTTGATATTGTTGGCTCGTAGCACTTCTGCCAAATCCTCCACTTTTTTTCGACTCAAACAATAAATGATGCCACTTTTGCCCGGATTCTGCTTAATGAAGCGGATAATATCCTTTTCCACATCGGCATTTTTCTGTCTCACTTCATAATATAGATTGGGGCGATTGAATGAAGACTTGAAATCTTGTGCGCCCACAATGCCAAGATTTTTCTTAATGTCGTTGCGCACCTTGTCTGTTGCCGTTGCTGTCAGCGCAATGACAGGAGCGTCATATATTTTGGAGGCGGCCTCGCGAATGGCATTATCTGTTGGCAGTTCGGGCAGTGCCATCACTGTAGGTTCGTCGGCCATACGAGTACGCAGTGCCGTATAATTTTTGCGAATGGAAGGCATTATACCGATGAGCGCATCGACAAACTTTTGGTCAAGTCGCGGACATTTATCCGACTTTTCCTTGATTTCGTCCTTCATCTCAGCCATGAAGGCGATAAATTCGCCCAATCCTGCAACACGTTTTGCCAAATCGTCCAATTCGTTCTTGTGCACCCTGTCGGGGAACTGCTTGAACTCCTTGTTCATTTCATCGTATTTCTGTTTCTTCTCCCGATATGCATCTGTCAAGTTCTTAATCATTCCAGCTTTTTCCCTTGGCAAGAAAAGTTCTATCACCGGCGCCATTGCAATCCAATTGATGACGGGACGAATCTTGCGATATTCTGGACGGAAGTCATGCCCCCACTCCGATATGCAGTGAGCCTCATCAATGGCGAAGAAAGAGATTTTCACTTGCCTCAGGAAATCCACATTGTCTTCTTTTGTCAGCGATTCAGGAGCCACGTAAAGCATTTTGGTCTTACCCGACATGATGTCGGACTTCACCTGGTCAATGTTCGCTTTACTCAACGAGGAATTGATGAAATGCGCCACACCGTCATCTTCGCTGATATGCTTGATGGCATCCACTTGATTCTTCATCAATGCAATAAGTGGGGAGATTACAATGGCTGTACCCTCCATTAGCAATGCAGGCAACTGATAACAAAGCGACTTACCGCCACCAGTTGGCATCAGCACAAAGGTGTCATTTCGGTCAAGAAGGTTCTGGATAATAGCTTCCTGATCGCCTTTGAATGTGTCAAAGCCAAAATAATATTTCAGCGATTGCTGGAGTGTTTCAGGTTTCTTCATTGAATGTTAGAACGTATTGATTAAAAAATGTGGGACATGTGCATTCATCCAACAAAGTTATAAATCTGTTTTTAATTGACAAAGAAAACAACAAAAAAAATTAGGTTTTTACGTTGTTTTTTTATTTATTTGTCTTCTGAACTTTCTTTTAGTACTGCAATGTTGGCACTTTCCACCTGACGGCGTGCATAATCGAGTGTCACCACATATTCTTTTACACCAAGCGAAGGCACTTCAAACATGGGATTCATCATAATGACCTCTATCAGTGAGCGAAGGCCACGTGCACCAAGTCCAAATTCCACCGCCTTATCTACCACATAATCCAACACTTCTGGCTGAAATGTCAATTTCACCCCATCAATTTCGAGCAATTTAATGTACTGCTTCACAATCGAGTTTTTGGGTTCGGTCAAGATGGAGCGCAGAGCGGTGCGATCCAATGGCTCAAGGTGGGTGAGCACTGGCAGACGGCCAATGATTTCAGGAATCAAGCCAAATGATTTCAAGTCCATCGGCGCAATGTATTGCATCATGTTAGCCTTATCTATCTTGGCCACATTCCTCGAGGCATCAAAGCCCACCACATGGGTGTTCAGGCGCTGAGCGATTCGCTTTTCAATTCCATCAAACGCTCCGCCACAGATGAAAAGGATGTTACGCGTATCAACCTGAATGAATTGCTGCTCAGGATGTTTACGTCCTCCTTGTGGAGGTACATTCACCACACTACCTTCTAACAGTTTCAGCAATCCCTGCTGAACACCCTCTCCACTTACGTCACGAGTGATGCTGGGGTTGTCTCCTTTCCTGGCTATTTTGTCTATCTCATCAATAAACACAATGCCTTTCTCAGCCAGTTTCACATCGCCATCAGCTGCTTGAAGCAAACGCACCAAAAGACTTTCCACATCTTCACCCACATAGCCGGCTTCGGTTAGCACCGTAGCATCGACGATGGCAAAAGGCACCAGCAGCATTTTGGCAATTGTGCGCGCCAGCAATGTTTTGCCCGTACCCGTGCTGCCCACCATGATGATGTTCGACTTTTCCAGCTCCACATCATTGCTTCCTCCATGATAGTTCAACCGCTTATAGTGGTTATATACTGCAACGGAAAGCGTCATCTTTGCGGCATCTTGTCCAATGACATACTGGTCGAGATAGGCCTTGATTTCTTTGGGCTTGGGAAGATTCTCCAAATCGGGGTCTTTGTGAGCCGACGAGGCTTTCGACTCCCGCACTATCTCCGCTGCTTGTTCCACACATTCATCACAGATGTAGCCATCCACGCCATAAATGAGCAAGCGCACTTCTTTCTCCGTGCGCCCACAAAAAGAGCATTTATTTAATTTCGCCACGTTTCCTTCTAAAAAATCCTTTAATCTCTTGAATTAAGTTTCATTTCACGCTTTTCTTATCAAGACTTCGTCCACCATGCCATAATCCTTCGCTTCTTGAGCTGTCATCCAATAGTCGCGGTCGCTGTCTGCCCACACTTTGTCGAAGGGCTGATGGCTGTGCTCGCTGATGATGGTGTAGAGCTCCTTTTTCAGTTTCTGTATCTCACGCGCCGTAATTTCAATGTCGCTGGCCTGACCTTGCGCACCACCCATAGGCTGATGAATCATAATGCGACTGTGGGGCAATGCACTGCGCTTGCCCTCCTTGCCAGCCACCAGCAACACGGCGGCCATGCTGGCAGCCATGCCTGTGCAAATTGTTTGCACATCACTGTTGATGAACTGCATCGTGTCGTAGATGCCCAAGCCGGCATAAACGCTTCCACCAGGCGAATTTATATATATGCTAATGTCTTTGGCACTGTCCACACTGTCTAAATAGAGCATTTGGGCTTGCAACACATTGGCCGTATAATCGTTCACTTCTGTTCCTAAGAATATGATTCGATCCATCATCAGACGTGAAAACACGTCCAACTGGGTCACATTCAACTGTCTTTCTTCCAAAATGTAGGGGTTAAGATACCCTGCCTGGGCTTTCATCACATCGTCAAGCACCATGCTGTTTAGGCCGAGGTGCTTGGTGGCATACTTCTGAAAATCGGTCATCATAAAACAATTTACTCCTATAAAAGTCTGTGTATCAAATATTAGCTTATGCAAATTGAGAACAGTGAATTGCATTAACCACGCGCTATCTTTTTGCCTTTTGCGCTAATCCTTTGCAAAGGTATAAAAAAAGTGGCAAGAACCAAAATTCTTACCACATTTTTTATGAATAATGACAAAAAGTTTATTATTCGAACAGTTTATTAAACTCCTCTGCACTAACAGTGCTCTCTTTCAAGGCCACTTTTTCCTTCAGAGCTTTACCCAGTTTCACCTCAATGCAGCGGTCGATGAGGTTGTCCACCGTTTCGCGCTTTTTCAGCATTTCAGTCACAGAGTTTTCAAGATACTCGTCGGGGATGTTCAGCATGCCATACTGGGCAAACTGCATGCGAGTCACCTCCTTGGCCATTTCCTTCACGTCCTCATCCTCCACTTTCACCCCATTCTGCTCCACCAGCTGCTCTTTAATCAAATGCCAAGTCAGCTCTTCAAGGCTCTTGGCAAACTGAGCGTCCACCTTCTCTTGGTCACCCTTTGTGTTGGCAAGAAGAATCTTCTTCAGCTTCTCTTCCGGGAATTCGAGTTTGCCCACCTTCTCTGTGGCATATTTGCGCACATCCAGAACAAACTTGTAGTCACTGTCCTTCTGGAACTGATTTGCAATCAGCTCTTTCACTTTTGCGCGGAACTCCTCTTCGCTTTTCACCTCACCGCCTGGGAACACGGTGTCGAACAGTTCTTGATTGAATGGGCCGGGCACAAAACGAGTGATTTCTGTTATTTGGAAATTGAACTCGCCCTTGTGGTTCAAAGCATCCTCCTTCTCCACCTTCAGTAGCGAAGTCAATTCTGCCTCGTTATTATCGTAAGCAACCGATGGGTTAAACGTCACAACATCGTTGACTTTCATGCCTTCAAAGAGTTTCTTCTGGTCCTCATTCTTAAAATACTTAGGCAGCATCACCACGTCCTCGGCACTGACAGGATTTTCGACGTCCAACTCTGTAATGGCACCTTTCACCATATCGTTGTCCTCGTAGGAATCCACTTTCTCATAGTTTCCACCACGCTGACGGTACAAATCTACCTGGCGATTCACCATCTCGTCCGAAATATCGACATTGTAATAGTCAATTTGGTCATCCTTGCCCAATTCTATCTTGAACTCGGGAGCAACGGCAATATCAAACTTAAAAGTGAAGCTTTCTCCCTCTTTCAAGTTCACCTCATTATTCTCCTCCTTCGAGAGGGGCTCACCCAACATGTTAATTTTGCTCTCACGAATGTAGTCAAACAAACTCTCTTGCAGCAGTTTGTTCACCTCATCGCCCAAAATCGAAACGCCAAACTGCTTCTTAATCAAGCCTACAGGTACCATGCCTGGACGGAAACCAGGCATATTCATTTTCTTCTTTGCATCTTTGATAGCCTTCTCATACTTATCTGTATAGTCGGCGGGCTCTACCACGGCAGTGAGGACCGCGTTCACCTTGTCAATGTACTCTACTGAAATATTCATATTTTTATTACCTTGTTAATATTTTCACACCTATTTTAGGCAACCGAATCGCTGTCATCAGCTGCCAACAATACAAAATCGGCTGCAAAGTTACGATTATGTGAGCACAAATGCAAGAAAAAAAGATTTTTTTTGCTGCTTTTGATGAACGCAAGTAACTTCAGCAAAGCTAACACTACAATTAAGTGAGCGCACAAAAGCAAGAAAAAAAAAGATTTTCCTCCTCTATCCATCTATTTTTTCTCCCCTACGCATCTATATTTTGAAAGTTGCAAAAAATAATTTCAAAGTTTCAAAATATTTTTTCAAAGTTTTGAATTTTATTTTGCAACTTTCAAAATCAAAATAGATAACTGAACAAACCCAGTTCGTTGGCGAAAATGAGGAAAATGCACAGCGGCGCAACATAACGGATAATGAACCGAAAAGTCGGATAAAGAGGACTCTTCAAAGTGCCGTTGTTAGTCAATTCGGCACGGAGCACTTTTTCGTCCACCACCCAGCCAAGGAATATACACATAATCAAGCCACCGATGGGCATGATGAACTTGGCAACAAGGAAGTCGAAAAGGTCGAAAAAGCCCATGTCGAAAATCTTCACTTCACGCCAATCGCCAAACGACCACGAACAAAAAGTAGCCAGCACCACACACACCACGCTGACCACAATGGCCGACAATGAACGAGGCAAATGGAGATTCCTGTGGAAATATGCGGCCGACATTTCAAGCATGGAGATACTGCTGGTAAGAGCGGCCATAACCAACAGCAAGTAGAAACAAAGGGAGAAGAGGTAGGCCAACACAGGAATGTCACCAAAAACTTGCTGGAAGACATTGGGCAGAGTGACAAACACCAACGAAGGGCCGGCATCGGGACGAAGATCTGGAATAGAATATACGGCTGGAAAGATAATCAACCCACTGAGCAGAGCTACCAATGTGTCGATACTGGCCACGCTGAGCCCATCCTTCATCAAATTCACGTCTTTACGGAAATAGCAGGCATAAGTGCACAGGCAACCTAAGCCGACACTCAGAGAGAAGAAAGCCTGTCCCATTGCACTGAGAATCACGCCACCATCTACTTTAGAGAAATCGGGCAACAAAAGAAATTTCAAACCCAAATCGGCATTAGGCAGCGAGAGCGAACACACCACCAACACAAAAATGAAGATGAACAAGAGCGGCATCATGATTTTGGAACCCCGCTCGATGCCTTTCTGCACCCCAAGAGCCACAATACCGCAAGTCAGCGCGATAATCATCACCGTCCAAAAGACGGGAGTGACTGAATCTGAAGAAAAAGCTTCGAAATCTTTCTGAAATTCCGCAGAAGTTTTCCCTGCAAAGCCATTCAGCAATGCTTCGTATGCATAATAGAGCGTCCAGCTAGCCACAACTGCATAATAGCTCAGCACCAAAAAGCCACTCACTACTGGCAAAAGTCCCATCCATCGCCATCCTTTCTTTCCACCACTTATCTTCACGAACGCACCCGACACATCACCATTCCCATGACGGCCTATAGCAAATTCTGTCACCATGATAGGCACTCCTAAAAGGAGCATGAAACTCACATAGATAAGGATAAAAGCCGCTCCCCCATGTTCACCTGTCTCAGTGGGGAAACGCCACACATTCCCAAGCCCCACCGCACTACCTGCAGCAGCAAGGATTGCCCCAATTTTAGACGCAAAGATATTCCGATTATTGTCCATACTTGATGATAATTTCTGCCAACGGTGCCTCAGTTGCGAAGCCTTATTTTCCAAGCCTCTCCCTGCTTCACCATTTTCTGCGACAGCACCTCTTTCGTGCTGTCAGCAAACGTGTATTGGCAATACACCGTACAAATGCTGTCACCTTGCATCGTAGCGTCCACCATGTCGATAGCAACCACTGCAGCACGTTCGCTTCGTCGCCACCCGACATGTTGCCTCAATAAGCTGTCCATGAATGATTTGCGCGCTGAATCAAGTTCCATTCCCAAATCCACATGCTGCAAGTAGGCATCATAGTTGCCCTCATCAAGCGCAGTTAGAGCAGCCTTCAAGGTTGCTTTAGCCGCTTCTTCGCTTGTTGGTTCGTGGCAAGCCACCAAAGCAAGCAAGGCTACTCCACAAAGAAAGATTTGCAATCGTCGCATCGTTTCCTACTTCTGCCTTATATACACATTGATAGGGGTTCCCTTAAAGTTCCAGTGACTGCGAATCTGGTTTTCCAGAAAACGTTTGTACGGCTCTTTCACATACTGCGGCAGATTGGCGTAAAACACAAAAGAAGGCACCCTTGTATTGGGTATCTGCATCACGTACTTAATTTTGATGTATTTCCCCTTCAGCGATGGGGGCGGAGTGGCCTCAATAATGGGCAGCATCACCTCGTTGAGCTTAGCCGTCGAGACTTTGTTAGTGCGCGCATCATAAACTTTCTGTACTTCCTCCAGCACCTTGAATATGCGCTGTTTAGTTACTGCTGAAGCAAAAATAATAGTAAAGTCAGTGAAGGGTGCAAATCGTTCGCGAATTGCTTTCTCAAAATAACGTATAGCTTCATTGGTCTTATTCTCCACCAAGTCCCACTTGTTCACCACCACCACCAATCCTTTCTGGTTCTTCTGCACTAATTGGAAGATGTTGATGTCCTGCCCTTCAATGCCCCGAGTGGCATCCACCATGAGCACACACACATCCGAGTTTTCAATGGCTCTAATACTACGCATAACGGAATAGTACTCCAAGTCTTCTGTTACCTTATTCTTCTTGCGAATACCGGCCGTATCGACCAAGTAGAAATTGAAGCCAAACTTCTCGTATTTCGTGTAGATAGAGTCGCGCGTGGTACCAGCAATGTCTGTCACCACATTACGGTTATCGTCAAGAAAAGCATTGATAAGGGATGACTTTCCTGCATTTGGCCGCCCCACCACTGCAATGCGGGGAATGTCTTCTTCAAACGGTTCGTCCATCTCCTTCGTAAAACTACCCACCACAGCGTCCAGCAAATCGCCAGTTCCACTACCTGTAAGCGAACTGATGCACATGGGTTCACCTAATCCTAAGCTGTAGAACTCAGCCGCATCGTAGCGATACTCGTTGCTATCCACTTTGTTGACCACCATAATGACGGGCAACTTGCTACGTCGCAAGATGTCAGCCACCTCCAGGTCAAGGTCGGTTACTCCTGTACGTACATCAACCATGAAGAGAATGACATCGCATTCAGCGACAGCGATGAGCACCTGACGGCGAATCTCTTCCTCAAACACATCATCAGAATTCACCACCCAGCCGCCTGTATCTACTACAGAGAACTCCTTGTTACCCCATTCGCACTTACCGTACTGACGGTCACGTGTTGTACCTGCCTCATCACTCACTATTGCGTGACGAGTTTTCGTTAATCGATTAAACAGGGTCGATTTTCCCACATTAGGACGACCCACAATTGCCACTAAATTTGCCATAAATATTGATTTGGGTGCAAAGATACGGAAAATTAACCAATTACATAGCAAACTTCGTCCAAAACCGACAAAATTCTTTTAGGTCTCAAGGAAAAGAAGACCGTTGAAGGTAAAATGATCTCTCTATGGCTATTGTCAGAATCCTCCGCACCAGAAACAAATCCCTCTCTCCGTGAAAGTTTTCCATCTTACATGTAAGATTCTCCAAATACGCCTTTGTCAAAGGCTCAGAATACAATCAAAGTTACCTATTCAGACGGAGTGGGCAGCTTATGACCAGTTCGGTGAAATCAGCCTTGGTCAAGTGTGCTTTCACTTCAATTCCAGCCGTCAGATGGTGTAGCTTGGGTATCGTGTAATGCACTCCAATCCGATTGAAATAAAACGGGTCGTTCCTACGGGAAAAATCGCCCATTTGACGGAACAGATATACCCCAGCACCCAAAGCAAGGGATACATTGCCATAAAAGAAGGTGTGCTTGAGATCGAAGGCGACAGCCCAAGGATTATGCGAAGTGTCAATGCCAAATTCCTTGTCAATATCCCGGATATGCGAGTAACAGGAACAATACTGCACATCAACTCCTGCACCAAATGCGCCAATACGAGCATAGCGATACATGATGTCAGTCTGGACGGATGCGACAGAGAAGAGTGTGAAATCCTCACGCCGAAAGTCGGGGTGGTCCTTCGTAAGCTTGTACTGCGTTCTATCCCAGTCCTCCGTTCGGGTCTGTACCCCTACTCCACCCTTAAAATTCAGATAGAAATACGGATGGAAGGCAGAAGGTGTGAAGGTGCCAGTCTGCCGAAACAGCTGTTCGTAATACGGATAATAAACCACTCCAAGCGTAGGTCCCAAGATGTTTGCGGAACGGTTAGGCTGACGAGTACTGCCATTGCTGATGTGCCAATAGTCAATAGCTCCTTTAATGCCCCACGAGGGAGCGAAACGATAGGTGGCACTGACAGTTCCACCAGCATAGAAGAGCAAATGTGCGCCAATCATGTCGTTATCGACACTCGTCTGGCGGTCATACTTCGTAGCCGAATACGCGAATCCCAAATTGGCACTAACAGCTAATTCCCATCGGTTGCCTCGGTACAGGGGATAAGAAAAAGCGCCATAAATAGCGAAGGAATTTCCCAAATGAGTATTGTAGGGAGCAAGCTCATAATAATCGTCCGATTTGTCATTCCAATGGGGATAATCTGCGCTACGATACATGGTGGCCCCATCGTTTTTGCAGAATCGGCCAACAATAGAAAAAGTGGGGTAATGGAAGTCATGAGCATACGCATCGTTATCAGAAGGCAAACTTACATGCGTGAATTTGAAAGAGGCCGCATAAACTGCTTTATCTTTCATATAGCTCTTTTGATATTTATCCAACACAAGCACTCTCCCTGCTTGAAATTCTGCTTCATAGCCCCAATGTGGCAAACGATTTGGACGTTCCATTATTGCTGTATCAGTCATCGAAAACTGTGCATGCGCCCACAAGCCTGACTGCATACAGCATACGACTATCATGGCCTTCACCACAAACACATATTTATCCACATGAAAACAGCGCATAGTTGTAATGCGGAAACGCTACATCCCAATGAGTCACAACGCATCAACGCATTCACCTTCATTCAGGATTATATCCAAACAAATTCAGTTCTTTAGTAGAATTACGCCAATCCTTATCAACCTTAACGTAAGTTTCTAAATAGATGTTCTTTCCAAAAAACTTCTCAAGGCTCTTTCGTGCTTCTGTGCCTACTTTTTTTAAGGCTTTGCCACCATGTCCGATGATGATTCCTTTTTGGCTATCGCGCTCCACATAAATAACAGCACGTATGTGGATGTGGGTCTTGTCTTCCTGAAAACTCTCCACCCCAACCTCTACTGAATAAGGAATCTCTTTGTCATAATAGAGAAGTATTTTCTCACGGATTATTTCAGAAACAAAGAAACGAGCAGGCTTATCCGTCAACTGATCTTTGTCAAAGTAAGGCGGGCATTCAGGCAAAAGTTCTTTAATGCGATTCAGAACAGGCTGCACATTGAACTTGTGTAAAGCGGAAATAGGCAAAATTTCTGCTTTAGGCAACAAGTTGTGCCATTGTTCCACCAAATTGACCAAACTCTTTTCATCCGTCAGGTCTATTTTATTGATAAGCACCAACACAGGAACTTTCATTTGAGCAACTTTTGACAAGAAATCTTCGTTCTTGTCAACTTTCTCCATCGGGTCGGTAACATAAAGCAAAACATCGGCATCGACCAACGCACTCTCAGAGAAAGCCAACATCGATTCCTGCAATTTGTAATTAGGTTTCAACACACCGGGGGTATCAGAAAAGACTATCTGAGCATCTTCATCATTAATGATACCCATGATACGATGACGAGTGGTTTGAGCCTTGAATGTGGCTATAGAAATTCGTTCACCCACCAATAAGTTCATGAGAGTGGATTTTCCAACATTTGGGTTGCCCACAATGTTTACAAAACCAGATTTGTGCATATAAATTTCAGAACGTAAAAGCGTAAATAAAAATAAGTAAAAAGGATAGTTGAAGAAAAAGAGAAGAGAAAAAGTGAGAAATCTATTTTACATCCTTTCAAGCAGGAGTAACTTAGATTTTTCACTTTTCACTCTTCACTTTTTACACAAATATTATTTCCAGCCTCTCTTGGCATACCACTCTTCACGGCTGATTGTTCCTTCCTTATAGAACTCAGCAGGTGTATCAGCAAACTTGCTGCCATCGTAACCCCAAATGAGGTAACTTGCGCCCCAAGTGAAACCCGCACCAAAAGCGGTAAAAATAATTTTGTCGCCCTTCTTCAATCGGGGTTCATACTCCCAAAGGCAAAGCGGCAATGTGCCGCCAGAAGTGTTGGCCATGTGGTCAATGTTAATCATTACATGGTCTTCCTCTACGCCTATCCGACGCGCCACAGCACTCTCAATACGCACATTGGCCTGATGTGGAACCACCCAAGCAATGTCTTCTTTTGTGAGGTTGTTACGCTGGGCAATCAGCTCCACTGCGTCAGACATATCGGTCACCGCATGTTTGAACACTGCACGACCTTCCTGATAAACAAAGTGGAGACGCTGGTCAACGGTTTCATGGCTGGGCATATTGGCCGAACCACCTGCTGCCATGTGGAGGTTGTCATAACCCTTGCCATCCACACGCAGGTAACTGTCCACAAGGCCCACCTCCTCTTCTGTGCCCTCAAGCATCACACATGCCGCACCGTCGCCAAAGATAGGACAGGTATTCCGATCCTGATAGTTGGTCATGGAAGACATGTGATCACCGCCACAAACAATGATGCGCTTGTAGAGCCCACTGCGAATGAAATTGGAGCCTGTTTCTAAAGCATAGAGGAAACCTGCGCAAGCGGCTTCCATATCGAAGCCAAAAGCATGCTTCAAATCAAGATTACCAATGATGAGAGATGCTGTTGATGGGAAATGATAATCGGGTGTTGTGGTTGCCACAATTACGGCCTCTATCGAATCAGGATCAGCACCAGTTTTGTCGAGCAGCTGCTTGACTGCTTTCGTCATCATAAATGAGGTACCCTTCCCTTCCTGAGGCTTAAGAATGTGGCGAGTTTTCACGCCGATACGTTCCATAATCCACTCATCGCTTGTTTCCACGATAGTGGACATCTCCTCATTATCAAGGATATAAGTAGGAACCCAGCCGCCTACACCTGTTATAACAGCATTGATTTTTCCCATAAGAGAGCCTTCGTTAAATTGCAGCTTCCTTTTCTATAGCCACTTTTCCACGATAGTAACCGCACGCAGGGCAAACCGTGTGATAAACATAAAATTCACCACAATTTGGACATACCGCCAATGTTGGAGCTACTGCAACGTCATGAGTTCTTCTTTTTCTTGTACGAGTCTTTGACTGTCTTCTTTTAGGATGTGCCATTTTCTTTTATAATTTTATGGTTTATTAATCAGTTTTTTTAGTGCTTCCCATCGGCTGTCGATAGGTTCTTCAGAGCCTACTTCACAGGGGGTGTCTGAAGCGAAATCAGCACTGACGGTTGAATTGTCGTCCTCATTATCCAAAACTCCACTTCGGGTGGATTGATGCCTGCTGAGTTCTTGCATCATCGCTTCGTCACATTTCCCAGGTTCGTGACAACACGCAATTGGCATACTAAGCACGATAAATTCATAGATGAAATGCGCAAGGTCAAGATAACCTTCCGACTCAGGAACTACCACGCACTCACCATCATCGGCATACTCATTTCCAAACTTTACGCTGAGCAGGTCAGATGTCTCAATCCGCAATTCAAGATCTGACAAACAACGGTCACATGGAACAATGACTGTACCGATACTCTGCAATTGGAACTTAAAGACAGAACCCGCACTTATGCATGCCACTGTAGTGTGGATGCTGCCACGTTGTATAAGTCCATTTTCATCAGCGAAGAAATCATCGCCAATTTCATACTCAAAGGTCTTACCTCCAAGTCCAGAACTTAACAAATCTATCTTATAAGTATCCATTTTATGCATTCGGGATGCAAAGTTACAAATTTATTTCATAACAATGGTGAATTTAACAAAACTTTTTCCTTCATAACTATAAAATCTCATATTTGTTCCTCCATTTTATGCTTCGGAAGCACCTTTAGACAATTCTATGCGGAACGTTGTACCCACACCAAGCTCAGAGTCTTTCACGTAGATTTTTCCATTATGATACTCTTCCACTATTCGCTTAGCAAGAGAAAGACCAAGTCCCCAGCCACGCTGTTTCGTAGTAAAACCAGGTTTGAATACTGACGTAAAATTGGACTTTGGAATACCTTTACCCGAATCTTTCACTTCCACATAAACATATTTATCATCTTCGTCCAACAGAATATCAATTCTTCCAGATCCATCCATTGCATCGACAGCATTCTTACACAAATTCTCAGCCACCCATTCAAAAAGACTCTCTATCAGATTTGCAATGACAGGACCATTGGGGAAATGAGTCGCAATCACCACCTTGCTGGAAGTACGCTTATCCATATAGCCCACGACCCTTTTTAAGACTTCAACTACATCAACAGACTGAAGTTTCGGTACAGAACCTATTTTTGAGAATCGCTCAGCAATTCGCTCTAAACGTTTTATGTCTTTTTCCATCTCTGGCAAAAGCGCATCGCCTGGATAAGTTTCTTTCAACACTTCATGCCAAGCAATCAAACTTGAAATAGGAGTTCCTAACTGATGAGCAGTTTCTTTTGATAGACCCACCCACACTTTATTTTGTTCGGCACGCATCGCCGAAAACAAAGCAAAAATGGCTATCAACACAAATAGTACAACTACCCCCAACTGAACATAAGGATAAATAGCCAACCTTTTCAACATCAACGACTCATCATAGCAGATACTTATATAATCATTCACACCATATTCATGAGGGACATCAATTTTAATAACATGACCATCAACCGCAAAAGACTTAGCTAACGCAGACAAATACGGAAGAGAGTCATCATCAAATGCAAAAGATTTTTGAATATTCCGTGAAGATAACACTTTTCCTTCACTATCTATGATAATTACTGGAATGGTATGATTACCATTAATAACCTTCAACACCAAATTCAAGTCTGTATTCTCATCCGCAGCATTCAACGATCTCATCGCTTCCGCCCAAACAGCCATACGATTAGTCTCTTCTTTTTCCAAATCTCGAATCAAATAATTAGATGCAAGCAACGACCCAATTGCTATCACCATAGCAAACAGGAACAATACATATTTAAT
Source organism: uncultured Bacteroidales bacterium (assembly GCA_902789725.1). GTDB lineage: Bacteria > Bacteroidota > Bacteroidia > Bacteroidales > Bacteroidaceae > Minthosoma. The sequence goes on along the minus strand of CADAPC010000011.1, from coordinate 260 downwards.
GTTACGTATGCGCTCAAACATCTGCATATAACCAATAACGAAAACTGTACCCCAATTATTGTGTCAACACCATTGCTCAGTTGTAACCACTGCATGCGCCCCTTTCCTTCTAAGAAAGCAACATTTATTTCATCCTTTCATTTGTACCAAGTTACCATAAGCACACACAAAAAGAGGACACTCACCGGATTTCTCCGGAAAGCGTCCTCCTCAAGAAGGCGGCGACCTACTCTCCCGCATTGCGGTGCAGTACCATCGGC
>CADAPC010000010.1 GCA_902789725.1 uncultured Bacteroidales bacterium | reverse complement strand
AATGAAATAGTGCAGTCAGTGACTGCACAAAGTGAAGGAGGTGCAATTGTGCAGTCAACGCCTGCACAATTTGAATTGCCATTTCCTGCCATTCTTGCCGCATCAATGTTGTCTCTACTACCAAGGACAAAAAGTATGGTCATGCTCAACGCGAAGCAGCACCAGGTCTTTATGTACTTACCCATAGTTGCACCAAAGACAAAAAGAAGATGTTGGATAAAATCAACAAGACTCTTAACATGGGCTGGAAAATAGAGATAGTGAAATGATGCCACATAGGCTTCTGGCAAGCGGAATTACAATCTCGTTTGGAGATGACAGAACCACAGGACAAGTCCAGGACAAGCTCGGGACAAGTCCAGGTTATTGAGCCTAATTGAATACTAAAAACAATACAAAAATATGAAGGATAAAAGAATTTACGGCATGTTTGGCCCGAAGATAAAGGCCATGAGGCTGGAGCAAGGGCTGAAGCAACGGCAGCTGGCTGAATTGCTGGGGACTGACAAGCCCATGTACAGCAAGATGGAGTTGGGAGCACGGCGTGTAAGACGTGACCAGGTTCCCAAGTTGGCAGAGCTGTATAAGGTTGACGTAAAGGAGCTGATGACACTCTGGTTGGCCGATGGAGTGTATGCTGCATTGAAGGAGGAAGATGAAAACCTCCGCTTGGATGCCATTGACTTGGCAAAGGAATACTTTTCCGGAGAATGATGGATTGTTGTCAGAACCCTATCGGTTTCAAACGACTTGTTTTCGCAGTCGCACAAGATTGCAAAAAGTGGTAGGAAATGGTGCGTATTCCGGCGATAGCCGTTCACCAATTCCGATGATATCCGTTCACTCGGTTGGTGATTTACTCTATCGGCGGCAAAGTTAATACTTTTTTCTCAAACTCTCGCCTTTCAGCTCAAATCTTTTCGATTTATGCACTAATCTGTCGAGGTATGCCTCGGCAATCAACTCGCTCTGGAATACGTTATACCAGTCAGCAACAGGCAGTTGGCTTGCCAGGATGAGCGGCCTTGCGGTTGTACCTGTCGTCGATGATTTGCTCGAAGTCGTGCTGTATCTGCCCTTCGAGCCTGACCATGCCGAAGTCGTCGATGATGAGCAGGTCGTGGGCGGAGAGCTTGCGGAAGAAGTTTGTCTCACGCCCTTCCAGCTGTACCAGCCGCAGCTGGTCTATGAGCGTGTTCATCGTGAAGTATAGCGTCTTGTAGTGTGAGATATGTATGTCTCCCACTTGTTATTAGTAATGGTCAAACATAGGCATTAGTAATGACCAAGCATAGGCATTAGTAATGACCAAGCATAGGCATTAGTAATGACCAAGCATAAGCGTCAGTAATCTACACATTGTGGCATACGGATTCTATTATACTTTAGACGAGGTGACAACAAATGAACACAAATGTTAGACTTCTGCTAGAGTTCTGCTATAGTTTTGCTCTTTTGGGTGGGGCACACGGAAAACTTGTCATCCTTTGCGACGCAGGAGGCACCAACTCCTGTAGGCACAAGATTTTTGGGGCATTACTTAATCAAAAATTGCAAAAAAGGTATGGAGAAAAATAATAAATCACTAACTTTGCAACCGTAACCCGAAGGGTGGGCTTTTTAATTGGCAAAGAGGGCATCTCATTTTGCACGCGCATAGAAGCTGGCAGAAAGGAGGCCAAAAGCAGGCTAAAGTCTGACTGAAGAGAATAGAAACAATAAAGATGATTATCTTCCATTGTTTTTGTTGCTTTTGGGCATCTTTGGGCTTAATCCCTTGGGCCATAGCTCGCTATGCCCCTGCGGTCTTGCACCCAAATCTGCTCCAAAATCAACTAAAAACAATTGAAAGCTAATTTTTAGAACATACCTAAAAAAGAACTGTTGCGGAAGAGGGAACTAAAGTGGAGAAATTACGCAAGAAAATGGAGGAAGAATAAGTGAAGGCAACGATTCCATACATAGAACAAAAGTTTGATGAGTTTAACCGCCAAATTTTTGCTGGCAAACTCCCCAAGATTCCTGTGGAGTTGAGTGATGCCAAGACATTCTTGGGGCAATGTGTATATAAAAAGCGGAGAAGACCTTTTGGCAAGGCTGAACTATACGACTTTAGGCTCCGCATCAATACTCGCGTGGACTTGCCGGAACGGGAGGTGGAGGACATCATCATCCATGAGATGATTCACTACTACATCGGATATCATCAACTGAAGGATACCTCTGCACATGGGCAGGTTTTCCTGCAAATCATGAACGAGATTAACCGCAAGTATGGCAGGCACCTCACCGTGTCGCACAAGAGTACCAAAGAACAGCGGGAACAACTGCAGGACAAGCGTAGCCACTACCATGTCATCGCCGTAGTAAATTTCCAAGATGGCAGGACAGGCATCAAGGTGCTGCCTCGCGTACTCAGAAGCATCCTCTATTATTATAATAATGTGTTGGCCAGCAAGGAAATCAAGGACATCCAGCTATACATGAGCAACAACGTGTTCTTCAACCGTTATCCTAATTCTTCAGCTCTAAAGGTACACTTCTTGGAAACAGATGAAATCAGGAAACAGCTTGAAGGGGCAGAAAAGATGGAGTGCGATGGCAAGACAATAAAGAGAAAACAAATGCCATCATGATTGTCGGACGTGAAAATTTCCCTATTCACCCGCTTGAAATTTTTGCTGGATGCCTATAGAAAATTTTTTTCATAGGCATCCAGCAAAATTTTGTCCGCCTACCAACAATTTTTTCTCCGCGGGGGAGACATTATGATGAATTTTTCCCAATTTGGGCGATACCTCCCTTTGAATAAGCTATAGGCTATTTTTATGATAAAAAGTTGTTTTTCTTTGATAGATTAGATGTGGAAATGGCATCTATGAGGTTAGTGGATTTCAATGATAACAATATAAATGATAAAGAGAGGAGGCAATATGGAAACTAAGACAAATGCTGGGAAAAAGGGAAAGCAAGTTGAGAATCAAACCTGTATGAGTTTTGAAGAGCAGAAAAGACAATGTGATATCCGTGAAAAGGAATGGCTTCGCAAGATGACATCGCGTCATTTGACTGAGGCGGAAAGAGAGGATGTTCCGGCAACTGTCACTGCGTTAGAGCCGACGGTGAACGAAGAGAAAAAGGAGGCACGGCATGGTTTTGCCGATGTGGCAGGTATGGAAGATCTGAAGCAAAAAATTACTGAGGGGTTTATCAATGTGTTGAAGAACCAGGAGTGTGCCAAGGCCTTTGGCATTACGCCACCGAGTTTGCTGCTATATGGCCCCAGTGGCTGCGGTAAAACATTTTTTGTAGAGAAAATTGCCGAGGAGGTGGGCATCAACTACATGAAAGTGGTGCCCGATGACTTGGCTTCTACTTTGGTGCATGGGACGCAGGAGAAAATAGGCGAGGTGTTCCGTAAAGCACAGAGAAAGGCTCCCACGATTATCTTCTTCGATGAGTTTGACGAGATGGTTCCACGTCGTTCTACAGATGACCGCAACTATCAGAATGGTGAGACGAACGAGTTTCTGTGCATGCTGAACAATGCGGCAGAGAGGGGAGTGTATGTGCTGGCGGCTACGAACCATCCTGAGCGCATTGACAGGGCTGTGCTGAGGACAGGGCGCATTGACGAAATGATTTATGTGGACATGCCTGACGAGAAAGCCCGCGAGAGTTTGTTCCGTCTGTCACTCTCTAAATTGCCAGCGGCAGAAGATATTGATTACCAGAAGTTGTCGAACTTGACGAAGGGCTACAATTGCAGCGACATCAGCTACATTGTGAAGGTGGCTTCGAGGAAGTCGTTCAACGACAGTGTCAAGGAAAAGGACAAGCCTTATAAGGTGATTACGCAAGAACTGCTTGAAGATGCCATCGCTCATCAGTCACCCTCAGTAAGTGGGAAGGATTTGCGCAATATGGAGCGGTTGCGCAGTGAGTTTTCACCTAAAGATGGGGAGGCGAAGTCTTCCGTTGTTGGATTTCACTTATAAGTAACTGAACAAAATGAATTGCTGATATATGTTAAATTTCAAAATCAAATTATTATGAGGGAAAAAATATTGGAGGCTTTCAAAGCGCTGGGCTTTGAAATGCGTGAAGTAGAAGGGTTAGGGCATGGCTTCGATTATGAGGGCAGACACTTTCTGTATATGGACAATGTGGAGGATGAGGATTTCTTCAGCATCGCCATTCCCTCCCTAATTGAAAAGGAAAAAATGGACGCAGTCCTTTTTCTGCACCTGCAGGAAATGCTCAACTCTAAGTTGAAGTATATCAAGGCCTACGACATCCATGATAGTTTGTGGCTCTTCTACGAACGAGAACTTATGGGAGAAGAGGACTTTCAGACACTTATCCGCAGGATGGTGCTCCATTTGGAGGGGAGTCAAGCGTATCTTGAACATGCCTTGAAGGCGGCCCATCATTCGGATGACGACGAATCGGAGAACGTTGAGGATGAGGCTATCTCGGATGGTGAGGCAGAAACCTCTGCAGAGGACGATTCTGACACGGCATCAGAAGATGAGGCAGCCAAAACTTTCGATGACGAAACGAAAGACGAGGATGGCGTGACTGAGGAAGAGGGGAACAAGTAATCATGTGTCAAAAAAAGGAGGAATGAACGATGACTAAGACAGAACAAATTATGGAAGCCGTGGAAAGGCTGGGGTTTGTGCCAGAACTGGATGAAGCGGGTGACGTGAAGTTCAACTTTCAGATGAAGACCATCTATGTGTTGGTAGGCATCGAAGAGGAACAGTACATCTGCATGCTGTTGCCTCAGTTTCGAGAAATTGAAGAAGGCGAGGACTTGCCCTTCATGGTTGCTTGCAACAAGATGACTCGCGACTTGAAGGTGGTGAAGGTGTTTGTCGATCACACATTCAAGTATGTTACTGCCTCATACGAGTTTTATTATTCAGATGAGGGAGCTTTGGTAATTGGAATGCGCAATGCTCTTGAAGTGATGGGGGTGGTGCGTACCATTTTCAGGAAAGAGCTTGAAAGCCTACAAGAAAGTTGAGAACGAAGGTGTCTATTCCGCCAATCGTCTTTGACGATGATTTTTTAGGAGACGGATATGGATATTTCTTCGGCGAAAATGTTAAAAATATTTTACGGAGTCGAAAAAAGTGTTAGAGGTTTGTGGTTATGATAAAGAAAATTGAATAAGAAAATTATCAAAAGGCTACGCCATCCCGGCAGTTCATCTAATTTTTTGAATAAATTTTTGTATAATTTTGAGCGAAGCGACCTAGAAGCCAATGGTATTAAGAGCTTGCGAAACTTGAATCCGTCATTTATAGCTCTTGCGCATGGCCTTTTCGAATAATGCGCATTATTTGCCTCCGTAATGCGCATTATTCGATGTGATAATGCGCATTATTGACCTCGATAATGCGCATTAGCTTTTTTAACCATGCGCATGGCCAGATTTATTCATGCGTATGATTGGTTTTATTCATGCGCATGGTCGGATTTACTGTCATTCTGCGTTAATCTTCCGAATATTGACCGTCGGTTCCAGCCTTTTCCCGTAACGTTGGCGTTGCCGAAGTTACTTTCACTCGGGAGTGCAGAGAAAAAAATGTTTTTCCTTTGACACTTCGCTCGTTTTTCCGTAACTTTGCATTCGGATTTTTTAATTGAAGTGAACAGCATGCAACCTTTAGCAGAACGATTGCGTCCGCAGACGCTGGACGATTATATAGGACAAAGGCACCTGGTGGGTGAAGGTGCAGTGATTCGGCGCATGATTGAACAGAAGCGTGTGGCTTCGTTCATTCTTTGGGGACCTCCAGGCGTGGGGAAGACTACGCTGGCCAATATCATTGCCAAGACGCTTGATGTGCCTTTCTTCACCCTGAGTGCTGTCACCTCGGGCGTGAAGGATGTGAGGGAGGTGATAGAGAAGGCTAAGGCGAGCAGTTTTTTCGGCAATGTGCGTGGAGGAGTGTCGCCCATCCTGTTCATTGACGAAATTCATCGCTTCTCCAAATCGCAGCAAGACAGCCTGCTTGGGGCAGTGGAGCAGGGAATCGTGACCCTGATAGGTGCCACCACGGAAAATCCCTCTTTTGAAGTGATTCGACCGTTGCTGAGCCGTTGCCAGGTGTATGTGCTGAAGAGTTTGGAGAAGGACGATTTGCTGGGGTTGCTGGATCATGCTTTGCAGACGGATGCATTTCTGAAAGAGCGTAAGATTGATGTGGAGGAGACAACCGCCATGATGCGCTACAGCGGTGGGGATGCGAGAAAGTTTCTGAACATATTGGAACTGGTAACAGAATCGTCGTCGGTGATTAACGACAAGATTGTCACCGAAACCCTTCAGCAGAATCCTTTGGCCTACGACAAGGATGGCGAGATGCACTACGACATCATTTCGGCCTTCATCAAGAGCATCAGAGGTAGCGACCCCGATGCGGCCATCTATTACTTGGCGCGCATGATAGAGGGTGGGGAAGACCCTGTCTTTATAGCTCGCCGGCTGGTCATCTCAGCCAGTGAAGACATCGGTTTGGCCAATCCTAATGCTCTTTTGCTGGCCAATGCTGCCTTCGACACCGTGTCGAAGATTGGTATGCCTGAAGGACGCATCCCTTTGGCTGAAGCTACGGTTTATCTGGCATCGTCGCCCAAAAGCAACTCGGCTTACGAGGCCATTGGCTCGGCTCTTCAATACGTGAAAGAGACTGGTAATTTGCCCGTTCCGCTCCACCTCCGCAATGCGCCCACAAAGTTGATGTCGCAGTTGGGGTATGGCAAGGACTACAAGTACGCTCATGCCTACGAGGGGCACTTTGTGCAACAGCAGTTTCTGCCCGACGGAGCGACCGATGCCCGTTTTTGGCATCCGCAGGAAAATGCGGCTGAACAAAAGTTGCATGAGCGCATGAAGCAATTGTGGGGCGAACGATATGAGAAATAAGTGCAAAGAAAAATAAGTTTTCCTTTGGCACTTCACTCGTTTTTCCGTAACTTTGCACCGTTTTTACGTGTGCGTGCGTTATGCGCATATTTTTTCTGTGGTAAAAAGATTCAATAATTAAAACTTTACGATATGAACATTTCTTACAAATGGTTGAAGGAATACGTTGACTTTGACATGTCGGCCGAGGAGGTGGGCAAAGCGCTCACCAGTATAGGGCTGGAGGTTGAAGCCGTGGAGGAAGTGCAGAGCATTAAGGGTGGTCTGCAAGGATTGGTGGTGGGTCAGGTGCTCACCTGCGAACCTCACCCCAACAGCGACCACATGCATGTGACCACTGTGGATGAAGGCAATGGAGTGGTGGAACAAATTGTCTGCGGCGCTCCCAATGTGGCAGCAGGGCAGAAAGTGATTGTGGCTCAGTTGGGCTGCAAACTCTACGATGGCGACAAGGAGTTTGTCATCAAAAAAAGCAAATTGCGTGGTATTGAGTCGAACGGCATGATATGTGCTGAAGATGAAATTGGTGTGGGCACCAGTCACGACGGCATCATCGTGCTGCCCGAATCTGCAGTGGTGGGCACTCCTGCCGCTGAGTATTTCGGATTGGAGAGCGACTACGTGATTGAGGTGGACATCACTCCCAACCACTCCGATGCTTGCTCGCACTGGGGAGTGGCTCGCGATTTCTATGCTTACCTGAAGCAGAACGGCTACGAAACTTCCTTGCATCGTCCCAGCGTGGATGATTTCAAGGTGGAATCGAACGACCTGACGTTTGAGGTGGAGGTGGAAGCAAAGGAGGCTTGCCCACGCTACTGCGCCGTGTCGGTGAAGAATTGCGAAGTGAAGGAAAGTCCGAAATGGTTGAAGGACAGACTGACCACCATCGGTCTGCGCCCCATCAACAACATCGTTGATATTACTAACTACATCATGATGGCTTATGGTCAGCCTCTACACTGTTTCGATGCCGATATGGTGAAGGGACAAAAGGTGGTGGTGAAGACGTTGCCAGAGGGAACACCCTTTGTTACGCTGGATGGTGAAGAGCATAAACTTTCTGACCGCGACCTGGCTATCTGCAATGTGGAAGAGCCAATGTGCATCGCTGGTGTGTTTGGCGGAAAGGGTAGCGGAACTTACGAGACGACGAAGAACGTGTTGTTTGAGAGTGCTTATTTCCACCCCACTTGGATTCGGAAGAGTGCTCGCCGTCATGGACTGCAGACCGATGCCAGTTTCCGCTTCGAACGTGGCATAGACCCTGCAGGACAGATTTATGCCATCAAGCGTGCAGCTATGTTGGCGAAAGAATTGGCAGGTGGGCAGGTGAGCATGGAAATCGTAGATGTGAAAAACGACACACTGCCTCAGGATGCCATTATTGATGTGGAGTACAAGTATGTGGCCGACCTCATCGGCAAGGAATTGCCTGCGGAAACGCAACAAAGCATTTTGAAGAATTTGGGCTTCGAAATTCTCTCATGCAATGCTGAGAAGATGCAAGTGAAGGCACCTGCATTCCGGGTGGATGTGAAGAAGCCTTGCGATGTGGTGGAGGAAATTCTGCGCATCTATGGTTATAATAACATTGAGATTCCTTCTCAGGTGCGCTCATCGCTTACCGTGAAGGGCGAATTGGACAAGAGCAATAAACTGCAGAACCATGTGGCTGAACAGTTGGTGGGCTGTGGGTTTAACGAAATATTGAACAACTCGCTGACGAAGATGTCTTATTACGAAGAGGGCGAGACCTACAAGTTAGAGAACTGTGTGAAACTGATGAATCCGCTCAGCCAAGACTTGGGCGTATTGCGCCAGACCCTGCTCTTTGGCGGTTTGGAATCCATAGCCAGGAACAGCAACCGCCGCATGCCTGACCTGAAGTTCTTTGAGTTTGGTAACTGCTACTATTTCTCTCCTGAACACAATCTGGAGAAGGTGGACGAAAATGGTCAAACCCTGAAAGCCAGTGCTGAGTCTTCTAAGAAGATTCTGGCAGCTTATAGTGAGGATTATCATCTGGGGCTTTGGCTGACAGGTAAACGGGTGAACGGCAATTGGGCTCATGCCGACGAGGAGAGTTCGGTGTATGAAATGAAAGCCTATGTGCTGAACATCTTCAAGCGTCTGGGTGTTCCATTTGGGGCTCTCGTGTTTGGCGAAGAGAAAAACGATGTCTTCTCTGTGGCCACCACCATCACGCAACGTGGAGGAAAGCGTATTGCTGAGTTTGGTATTGTGACCAAGAAGGTGACGAAGAAACTGGATGTGGAAGCTCCTGTTTATTTCGCTGACATCAATTGGACAAACCTGATGAAGCTCATCAAGAAGGTGACGGTTACTTATTACGATTTGTCAAAGTTCCCTGCTGTGAGCCGTGACTTGGCACTGCTGGTGGACGAAAGTGTAGAGTTTGCCCAGATTGAGGCTGCGGCTTATCAGGCAGAGAAAAAACTTCTGAAGGAAGTGAAACTCTTCGATGTGTATGAAGGCAAGAACCTTGAAGCCGGTAAGAAATCGTATGCTGTCAACTTCACCCTCCAAAGTGAAGAAAAGACATTGAACGACAAAGCGATTGAGGCCATCATGAGTAAGATAGAGCAAAACATCTGCAAGGCAACAGGGGCTGCGGTTCGAGGGAAATAAAATAAACAATAAAAAATAGTAAATACAAAATTATGGGAAGAGCATTTGAATTCCGTAAAGCGAGAAAACTGAAAAGATGGGGTAACATGGCTAAGACTTTCACACGGCTGGGCAAGCAGATTGCCATTGCTGTGGCAGAAGGTGGTCCTGACCCCGACAACAATGCACACCTTCGTGCCGTGATTGCAACTTGCCGTCACGAAAACATGCCGAAGGAAAACATTGACCGTGCCATCAAGAATGCCATCGGCAAAGACAAGTCAGCTTGGAAGAGTGTGACTTATGAAGGTTATGGACCTCATGGAGTGGCGGTGTTTGTTGACACCTTGACTGACAACACCACTCGCACAGTGGCCGATGTTCGTTCTGTGTTCAATAAGTTCAACGGCAACATGGGTACTACGGGCTCCCTTTCATTCCTTTTCGACCACTACAGTCAGTTTACTTTCAAGAAGAAGGACGACCTCGATATGGACGAGTTCATTCTCGAAGCTATTGAATACGGTGTGAACGATGAATATGACGAAGAGTACGACGAGGACAAAGATGAAACGACCATCACCATCTATGGCGACCCAAAATCGTTTGCTCAGATTCAGAAATACCTTGAGGACAATGGTTTTGAAATTACAGGTGCTGAGTTCACCTACGTGCCCAACGACCTGAAAGAGGTGACTGATGAGCAGCGTGAGACCATCGAAAAGATGGTGGAACGTCTGGAGGAGTTTGAGGATGTTCAGAACGTTTATACCAACATGAAGTAATAGACCTCCATTTTTGTTCAAAATGAAAACTGTTTTTGAAACAAAAGGGACTTGCTCAAAAGCAATAGAACTGGATGTTGATGATGCCACAGGTGTCATCAACTCCGTTCATTTTGTGGGTGGGTGCCCCGGTAACACCATTGGCGTGGCTCAATTGGTGAAGGGCCAGAAAGTTGAGGATGTGATTGCTCGTTTAGAAGGAATACGCTGTGGAATGAAGCCTACCAGCTGCCCTGATCAATTAGCTACGGCGCTCAAGCAAATGGTAAGGAATTGACTCTTCTGAGTATTGTTGTAAGCATAGGATTCTTCACTTTTCAGTCTAATCAATCAATATATATATGTACGCGCGTAAACCTATATTATTATCTATTTCGGTAGTGACATTGCTATTTTTTTCTTGTCAAGAAAAAAAGGCTGACTTTTTTGAACGTGATGCCAAAGAATATACTGCTACCTACTGTCCTCAACCCCTCGGCGATGGTGTGACCACGTTGGACAGCATTGTGTTCGATAAAGAAGGTGTGGGTACCCTCAAAATGTTCTATTCCTTGGTATTGACTGATGAAGAGCGCGAAAACATGATGAACAAGTTGGGTGAACTGGGCGATGCCAATCTATCCACCCTACGTAGTTCTGTCATCTTGGCAAAGCATAAGGAAGCGGGCGTGAACTTCAATTATATATATATTGACAAGAACAGAAAGGAGAAGATTGCGGAGTATAATTTCACGAAAGAGGACTACAAATGAAGTAGTCCTTTTTTCAGCATTTCTAAATCGGAATGACATACCCTGTGTGCGCACACAGAGAATTTGACTTCAAAATGCCCTAATTTCCGTAATTTCTTCTTTTTAAGTGCTTTTTTCTTTATTTTTTCTTGAATTTATTTGTTTATTTCACTTAAAAAATTGTAACTTTGCATCGGATTTAGGAAATGAAATGATTGAAATCTACCTACATCCAGAAAATAAGTTTAACAAATTAAAGGTAAGGTTAAGATTATGTTACAGGAAAAAGCAGGAAACATTGCTGGTATCATCTGGAATGCACTTTCAGCAGCAGAGTCTGCACAGTCATTCAAGCAAATCAAAAAAAACACTAAACTTGCAGAGAAGGATTTCAACCTCGGTCTTGGTTGGTTGCTCCGCGAGGACAAAGTGAACGCTGTTGAAACAGGTGACGAGAAAGATCCATACGCTTACTCTCTCAAGTAATTGATGGCACTTTTCTCAAGCAATAGTTTACTTCAAATTATAGAAATGTGTTACTCTCTTTGAGTAACGCATTTTTTTTGTGGCAATAGCTACACCGAAGTTACTTTCACTTGGAAGTGTAAAGAAAAATAAATTTTCCTTTGGCACTTCACTCGTTTTTCCGTAACTTTGCCACAAATTTGTTTTTCATGAAAAATATACGTAACTTTTGCATCATTGCACATATTGACCACGGCAAGTCAACTTTGGCAGATCGACTGCTGGAGAAAACCAAAACGATAGAGATTACCCAAGGGCAGATGTTGGATGACATGGACTTGGAACAGGAGCGTGGAATTACCATTAAAAGTCATGCTATTCAGATGGAACATGAGTATGATGGTGTGAATTCTGAGTATCAGGGACAGAAATTTATCCTGAATTTGATTGATACCCCGGGACATGTCGATTTCTCGTATGAGGTGAGTCGGTCCATTGCCGCTTGCGAGGGTGCGCTCTTGGTGGTTGATGCCACGCAAGGTGTGCAGGCTCAAACAATCTCCAACCTCTACATGGCTATAGACCACGACTTGGAAATCATCCCTGTCATCAATAAGATTGACATGCCTAATGCTATGCCCGAGGAAGTGGCCGATGAAATCATCGACTTGATAGGTTGCAGCCTTGAGGACATTATCTATGCTAGTGGAAAAACAGGCGAAGGAGTTGGGGACATACTCAATGCAGTGGTAGAGCGTGTACCTCATCCCGTAGGTGATGAAAGTGCTCCTCTACAAGCATTGATTTTCGACTCAGTCTTCAACTCCTACCGAGGTGTGATTGCTTATTTCAAGATTATTAATGGTGTAATGCGTCCAGGGGAAAAGGTGCGTTTTATCAACACAAAGAAGGAATATCTGGCTGAAGAAATAGGTACGTTAAAAATGGACATGGTTCCAAAGAAAGAACTTCGTACAGGGGATGTCGGATATATTGTGACGGGCATCAAGAATGCCACAGAAGTGAAGGTTGGTGACACCATCACGTCGTTGACCAATCCCTCATCTGAAGCTATCAAAGGTTTTCAGGAGGTGAAGCCTATGGTATTTGCAGGTATTTATCCCATCGAGACGGAGGATTATGAAAATCTGCGCACTTCGCTCGAAAAACTGCAATTGAACGATGCTTCACTTACTTTCCAGCATGAGAGTTCAGCCGCACTGGGTTTTGGCTTCCGCTGCGGATTCTTGGGATTGCTCCACATGGAGATTGTACAGGAACGTCTGGATCGAGAATTTAACATGGATGTCATTACGACAGTTCCCAACGTGAGCTATATGGTCTATGACAAGCACGGCGAAGCACAGGAAGTGCACAATCCGAGTGGAATGCCTGACCCTACACTCATTGACCATGTGGAAGAACCCTATATCCGCTCCACTGTCATCACAACGGCTAACTACATAGGTCCTATTATGACGCTTTGTTTAGGAAAACGAGCTGAATTAGTAAAGCAAGACTTCATTGCCGGCAACAGGGTAGAGATAGAATTCTTGATGCCTTTGGGCGAGATTGTAATTGATTTTTACGATAAACTGAAGAGTGTTTCGAGAGGGTATGCTTCCTTTGATTATCATCCAGCAGGTTTCCGTGAGAGCAAATTGGTGAAATTGGACATTTTGTTGAATGGTGAATCGGTAGATGCTCTTTCCACCCTGACACATGTGGACAATGCAGTCACATTAGGACGGCGCATGTGTGAACGTCTGAAGGACTTGTTGCCTCGCCAGCAATTCGACATTGCCATTCAAGCTGCTATAGGCGGTAAAATTGTAGCGCGTGAAACGGTGAAGCAAGTGCGTAAGGATGTTTTGGCAAAGTGCTACGGCGGTGATGTATCGCGAAAGCGCAAGTTGCTGGAAAAGCAGAAACGCGGAAAGAAACGCATGAAGCAGATTGGCAACGTCAGTGTGCCGCAAAAAGCATTCCTGGCTGTATTAAAATTGGATGACGATTAAGTAACTTCTAACTATTATCATAAATGAAACGACTATTAACCTTACCAGCTGCCTTGCTTATTTGTGCAAGTGCTGTGGCAAATCCTGTCACCCCAGCCAAAGCTATAAAAATAGCGCAAGACTTTGAAGTGCCAGGGCATGCGATGAAACTGACTATGCCTACCAAACCGCGCCGTGTGAAAGGTGCTTCAGAACCCGTTTCACCCTATTATGTCATCAGTCGTGGTGCAAATCAAGGTTATGTGATTGTGGCAGGTGATGATTGTCTGCCTGAAATTTTGGGCTATACAGAACAGGGCGATTTCGATGAGTCGAATATCCCCGATGGACTCCAGGACATGTTGGATGTTTGGCAGAGTATTGTAGAAAAAGCTCAGGAAACTGGGCAGAATGCTGCTCGTTCTACATTTTCACGTCGTGAAGCACAGCGCAGAGCCAGCGAACGTCCGAGCATTGCTCCACTCCTGACATCCCATTGGCATCAAGACAGCCCATATAATGACCGCTGTCCTTTCATTCCAGGCACCAACAATCGTGCCGTTTGCGGATGCGTAGCAACGGCAGCTTCTCAGGTCATCTATTATTATCGCAACGACAATCCCACAGCTTTCAATGCCAATACTCCTACCTATGGGACAGATGAATGGCATGAGATAGCTGTGACTGAGTCTATTAAGAAAGGTACACCTCTCAAATGGGGACTGATGCTGGATAGGTATAGTGGCAGTGAGCCAGCTGATTACCATTCAGCTGTGGCGGATTTGGTGTATGGCATTGGTACGATGGCACACATGGGTTATAGTGCCAATGGCTCAGGCGCACAGATTTGGGACTTGGTTAACCCCCTAAAATCCTTCTTCAACCTTTACAGTGAATATGTCAGCAAAGACAATCGCTCAACAGCTACTTGGGAGAAGATGATTTACGACGATTTGACCGCAGGCCATCCTATGGTCTATTCAGGACATAATGATGACAATGAGGGGCATGCGGTGGTGTTAGATGGGTATCAATCCTCAACCGGCTTGTTCCATTTTAATTTCGGCTGGGGAGGCCAAGGTGATGGATGGTACACCGTCGATAATGAAACGGGAATGAATGGCTTTCATGTCTATCAAGAAATTACCTACAAGATTCACCCTCTTACGCCTAATGTGAAAGCGAGTATTCAATTGCCAGAGAAGGTGTATGTGGACAGGACGGCTCAGATTGTGGTGAATGTGACCAATCATTCTACGTTTGATGTGAGTGGCATCTACCTTTTTGCCGCTACTTCCAACACAAAGCCGGCAAAATTGACTGCTGCCAAATCGAATGATACAGAAACTGTGATTGCTAAAGGTGAGACAAAAGAAATTGCTTTGTCCATGAAGCCAACCACCGAACGGGATTGGTACATTACCATTACAGATGCCAATCTGAACGTATTGGCAAAGGCAACGGTGACTCCTGCGATAACTAAAGCAGCACTCCATTTCGAAAGTCTTTCGCTTGATGGAAGTCCTGATAAAGAAACTCTTGATGGGAAGGAGTTTCAGATTGTCTATCATGATAAGACAACAGCCAGTGCTACACTTTCGAATGCGTCTTTGGAAGGTTATGAGGGTGTTTTGCGCATGCAATTTTATTCTTACAACGAAATCACGAAAGGATGGGACGAATTAGGCTACAAAACAGGGCAGATTCAGATTGACCCTCTTGCTTCGGGCGAAGCTAAGTTCAATGTCACCAGCACAACAAACTGCCCATTTGAATTGGGGAAGTACTATATGGGGAAATTGGTTAATCCTATACCCAATTCAGACGATGTTATTGACTATGGTACAGCGGCAGAGGCTAATATTCTTTTTGTCTTCAAGGAAAACGATATGGAGGTGGTTGATTACGACGAAGGCTGTCTGACATTGAAAGGTTGTTTTGACAATACGGCATTCAACACCACACTCTTTGCTAACAAGTCCTCATATAAACGAGCAACGGTCTATGATTTAACTCAATGTACCAATATCAATCATGTCAGTCAAACGGTCAATCCCAATGCACTCATCTATGTGGCAGACGACAGTAAGGCGAATGGGGAAAACGTGATCTGTGCGGGTAAATGCGCCAACCTCTCTCTCGTACCAGGTTATGACTTTACTCCGCGAACGGAATTTGTGGCAGAGAAAGCAAAGATTTCTTTGCAAGCCAAGCCAGCAGAATGGGTGCTGCTTACTTCACCCTTCAAAGTGGCTGTGCCCGATGGAATCATTGCTCGCGAAATTATGGAACATAGTACAACAGGTATATCTAATGCAACGAATGATGTACAGATGCTGGAGGCAGGTAAAACGTATCTCGTTATGACTTCTTCTTCCAGAAATGTGACTTTTGTTGCTGAAAATGTGAAGGTTCTTGCAGCTCCTGTGGCCAATACCGATGAGGCTGTGGTGGGTACTTTCATCAATACAGCTACACCGGCAGATGCTCAGTTGATAGAGAATATGGATAAGCCAGCTTTTGTTCCGGTCGAAGAAGGTACTGTTGTAGAGGCTTTGCGTGGGTATTGGTATGCCAGCGACTTGAAGAAATCCTTTCGGGCTTATCCCAGTATATTGCTTGACCCCGCCTATCAGACTTTGGCTGAGAACATTGAACAGGCTTATCTGCAATTGGACAAGTACAGCAAGGTGACCAGACGTGCAGCATACAATGCCTATTTAGAAAAAATCCATGCTGCGGAACATGAGTTTTCTCACAGGGGTGAAAATGAAACGATGTTGTCATCGGCAACCCTGGTGAAGAATTATGCAAATCAGTTGCTTTACGAGGGCAATAAGTACATGAGGCAGATTGCTCGTCTTGGTAATATGGAAATCGATTTTACAGATTTGATAGTCAATCCTTCCTTCGAGACTAACTCCACTAAAGGGTGGACGCTCGGTAAGAAAGAGGGCTATGCCGCTGTGGGTGGTGTGGTGAATGGAACTGCAGCTAACAATAATCGTGCAGTAGGTCTTGATGGAACCTACGTGTTTCAAAGCTTCATAGCCAAAGCCGACTCTACTTCTGTGGGCATCTCTCAAGTGGTCGAAGGCCTGACTCCTGGCTATTACAAGTTAACAGCTTTGGTGGCTACTGATGAAAGTGAAACTGTCACCTTGTTTGCAGGCGACAAAACAACAACAGTGGATGGACATGCTTTTGGAGGTTTATACTTGACAGAAGCAACCATCAACGATGTACTGGTTGAAGCAACCGATGGCATTGAAACAGGTTCGCTTACGATTGGTGTACAGGCTGGAAGATGGTATAAGGTGGATGATTTCAAGTTAACGTATGTGAAGACCATCGCAGATATCATCGAGGAAGCTGATGCCATTACGGATGTTGAAATGGAGTCTGTGCCTATGTCTAAAGGCATTTTTACATTACAGGGTACAAAGGCTCTCCAAATGTCCACACCTGGATTGTATATTGTAGATGGAAAAAAAGTCTATCGGCCATAACCAAGTGGAATGATCATTTCTATGAGGTATGTAAAATGGAGAGGATGTCGGTCAAAAGCCGATGTCCTCTGTTTTTTGATTTCAATAATGCTGTAATAATGCTAAAATGTGCTAAATAACATAAAACATTTGTCAAAAACATGCTAAAAAGCATAAAAAGTTTGGTCGTTACAGAAGAAAGTCATAACTTTGCAGCAGATTTTCAGAGATGAATTGTAAGAATTGAAGAACCTCAAATGTAAGATCGTATGAAGAAATTACTGTTATTGACTCTGATGACAATCTCGCTCACAGTTGCTGCAAAGACAACTCCCGAGGTGGATCTTCAGAAGAAATGGGGGGCAGTTATACAGGCTATCGCAATGGTGGAAAGTGAATGCCAACCCAACAGAGTATCGAAGAATGGTCTCTACGTCGGTTATCTACAGATTTCCGAAATTCTTGTGCGAGAGTGTAATCGTATTGTCGGATATAAGAAGTACACCTACGCAGATCGTTATGACAAACAGAAGAGCATTGATATGTTCATAGACTACCAAGAACACTACAATCCAGACGGCAACATGGAACGTGCTATCCGTCTTTGGAATTCGGGAGATTTAAAGTGTATGACACGTAAAGCTCGGACAGAAGGTTACTATCAGCGCGTCATGAAGCGCTATACTTCTATTGCTTCTCTGCATTAAACAAAGAAATTTATATGAAGTGCTTGCAACTTTTTAGGTTGTAAGCACTTTTTTCCGAAAAAAATCCTTAACTTTGCAGCCGATTTCAGTTTCCATGCTGGAACGTAATTAAAATTGAGAGTATTCACTAATTAGAAATCACTATGGACGATTATCCGGCGAATAGTACAATGTGCCTGGGATAAGACTCACCTCTCACGCGGAGTTGACATGAGCCTTTGCCCCGATTTTACTATTCTCTTATTGACAAAGCAAAAGTTCAGACAACAATGCGGACATTTTGGAATTTTAATGGCGGCATCAAGCACATTGACGCTTGGGAGCCAAATTGTTGGGTACAGGTTACCTGCCCAGTTGATGATGACAGATTTTTTCTGGAGAAAGAATTGGGTATGCCCGACTATTTCATGGAAGACGTTGCGGATGCTGATGAGCGCGCTCGTTATGATATGGACGAAGGGTGGCTTATGATTATATTGCGCATTCCGCACCTGAAAAGCGTGACCTCGCGCAGCCCCTACACCACCATCCCTTTGGGAATTGTGCTGAAAGGTGACAAAATCATCACTATTTGCAATCAGGAGACGCGTATGATGCTTGATTTCGTCAATCACCAGATGCGGCGTGCAGAAGGATTTACCGATGCTGCCGACTTAGTCTTCCGCCTGTTTCTGAGTGCTTCTGTGTGGTATTTGAAGTATCTGAAGCAAGTGAACGGCATCATAGAGCAGGCGAAGCGCGACCTTGACAAGCATATCGACAATAAGGACCTCATCAATCTGTCGCGCCTGCAAGATTCGCTCACCTATTTCGGTACTTCAATTCGTGGCAACGAATCGCTGCTTAGCAAGCTAAAGTTCAGGCTTCCTGTCGATGAATTGGATGCTGAGTTGATTGAAGATGTGAACATTGAGATGAACCAGGCGCGTGAGACTACCGCCATCTACATCAATATCCTTGATTCAACAATGGACACTTACGCAAACATTATTAATAATAATATGAACACAGTAATGCGACTGCTCACTTCGCTCAACATGATTATCCTTTTCCCAACCTTCATCACTTCCATGTTTGGAATGAACCTTATCAATGGAATGGAGCAGTGGAGATGGGGATTCCCTATTGCGATCATCGCTTGCGTGGCAAGTACAGCTGTGTCGCTTTTGTGGTTCAGGAAGAAGAACTGGTTGTGAACGCGCAAGGGAAGTGAAGAGGAAGGAAGTTCGATTACTCGCAAACAGAAGGATGTAAATGTAACATGGACGTACCAATTTTTCGTTGTGTATGTCCTTTTTTATGTTTTCGAGCATAAAAAGCTGTCAAGATGCCATCTTTTTGGCTATTTATTAGTAAATTTGCAACGAATTTTTTGATAAAAAGAGAGCGTTTAACATAACGTGGCAATATCGTTTATCTAACAATAATAACAAAATGAAAAAGTACAATTTCAATGCAGGACCATCAATCCTTCCCCGCGAAGTGATTGAACAGACTGCACAGGCTTGTCTCGATTTCAATGGGTCGGGGCTTTCTTTGATGGAAATCAGCCACCGCGCTAAAGATTTCCAGCCAGTGGTTGATGAGGCAGTAGCACTCTTCAAGGAACTTCTCAATATTCCAGAAGGTTACTCCGTGCTCTTCCTTGGCGGTGGTGCAAGTCTTGAGTTCTGCATGGTTCCTTACAACTTCCTCGAGAAGAAGGCTGCCTACCTGAACACGGGTGTGTGGGCAACAAAGGCTGAGAAGGAAGCAAAGGCATTTGGTGAAGTGGTGGAAGTGGCTTCTTCTGCCGACAAAAACTTTACTTACATCCCTCGCAATTTTGAGATTCCAACTGATGCTGACTATCTTCACATCACCAGCAACAACACTATCTACGGTACAGAACTTCGCGAAGACCTCGACTCTCCCATTCCATTGATAGCCGACATGTCTTCCGACATCTTCAGTCGTCCCGTTGACGTGAGCAAATATGCCCTCATCTATGGTGGCGCTCAGAAAAACCTCGCTATGGCTGGTCTCACTTTCGTTATCGTGAAGGAAGACGCACTGGGCAAGGTGTCACGCCACATCCCCACAATGCTCGACTACCGCACTCATGTTAAGAAAGGTTCTATGTTCAACACCCCTCCTGTAGTGCCTATCTACTCAGCATTGATGAACCTCCGTTACATGAAGGCGCATGGAGGTGTGGAGGCTATGCAAAAGTTAGCTGAACAGCGTGCAGAAATTGTCTATGCAGAAATAGACCGCAACAAGCTATTCGTAGGCACAGCAGAGGAGGACAGCCGTTCGCTCATGAACATTACCTTCGTGCTCAAGCCCGAATACCAGGATCTGCAAGACGAGTTCCTAAAATTCGCCACCAGCCAAGGTATGGTAGGCGTGAAGGGTCATCGCGACGTAGGCGGTTTCCGTGCTTCTTGCTACAACGCTATGAGTATCGAAGGCGTTCAGGCTCTTGTGAAGTGCATGAAAGAGTTTGAAGCACAGCATTAATTTATCATCTCTAACATTAAAGACTATGGCAAAAGTTTTAATTGCAACTGAGAAGCCCTTTGCAGCTCCTGCGGTTGCAGGAATAAAAGAAATCATTGAAGGTGCGGGGTTTGAACTGGCACTTTTGGAAAAATATACAGAGAAGGCTCAGCTTTTGGAGGCAGTGGCCGATGTGGATGCTATCATCATCCGTTCAGATGTTATCGATGCAGAAGTGTTTGATGCAGCCAAGCAACTGAAAATTGTTGTTCGTGCCGGTGCTGGTTACGACAATGTAGATTTAGAGGCAGCTACAGCTCACAAGGTGGTGGTGATGAACACTCCTGGTCAGAACGCCAACGCAGTGGCTGAACTTGTGCTCGGTCTGCTCGTCTTCACCGTTCGCAATTTCTACAACGGAAAAGCTGGCTCAGAGTTAAAGGGCAAGAAATTGGGTATCCTTGCTTTCGGCAACGTGGGTCGCAACGTGGCTCGCATCGCCAAAGGTTTCGGAATGGAAGTGTCTGCTTACGATGCTTACTGCCCGGCTGAGGTTATTGAAGCTGCTGGTGTTCACGCTGCCGCTTCGCAGGAAGAACTCTTCAATACTTGCGACATCGTGTCTCTCCACATCCCTGCCACAGATGAAACTAAGCAGAGTATCGGCAAGAGGCTCGTGGGCAGCATGAAGCAAGGTGCTATTCTCATCAACACAGCCCGCAAGGAGGTCATCAATGAGCCAGAACTCATTGAACTCCTCAAGGAACGTACCGACTTGAAGTACATCACCGATATCAAGCCTATTGATGATACTGAGTTTGCCCAGTTCGAGGGTCGCTACTACTGCACTCCCAAGAAGATGGGTGCCCAGACAGCTGAGGCCAACACTAATGCAGGCCTTGCAGCCGCCAACCAGATTGTAGGTTACATCAAGGATGGTATCACCAAATTTCAAGTAAACAAGTAATCACGCTTTAGAAAATATCAGCACAAGGAGGATGTGTCAAATCGACACACCCTCCTTGTGCTATTAATAACGTCAGTTCGGTATAATAAATAGCATTCAATAATTGCTTTATTTCTTCTTCGTATCAAATATGAGGGAAACGTAATAAGGCAGGGTTAATTAGCAAAAAGGCTGGGTTAATTAGCAAAAAGGCAGGGTTAATTAGCAAAAAGGCAGGGTTAATTAGCAATAAGGCTGGGTTATTTTCCAATAGAGCAAGGTCCGGCACGGCGGGCGCAGTAGTTTTGCTGATATTGTATTTTATTGTTTTTCATTCTTTTAAGGTGAAACAAACGCGGCGATCGTTCCAGTTCCAGTTGTTCCATTTATTTTAAAGTTGTTCCCTATATGGCTATTATACTATATAAACACTTATATATTAAGTGTTTATATGGTACTTAGTAGAGGTGCTGTTCCTCTATTTTTTTATTGGAACAACTGGAACTGGAACGCGCCGTTGTGAGTAAAGTGGAGTCTTAGAAATTTCTGAATTGTGAGTTGTCGGTCTTCTGCACCGCCACGCACTCCATTTCGATGAGCCAGGTGGGGCGGCATACGGGGGCGAGGGTGATGACCAGCGGCATGTTGGGGAACTTCTGGTCGAAGAGGCGCTTCACCAAGTCGTAGTCGGCAAGGTCGCGCAGATAGACTACAATTTGCATCACATCGTCGTAGCTCATGCCACCTTCGTTGAGGAGTGCTTCCACGTTCTCCCACATGCGGTAGGTCTGCTTCTCGATGTTGCCCACATGTACCACTTCACCCTTATTGTTGATGGATGCCGTGCCCGAGATGTAGATGTGGTTGCGGTCGCCATATTGCATGAGGGTGCCGCGCTCGAAGGTGACGCCATACTCGATGGTGCGGTTGAGGTGGGTGAGTGCGTAAAGGTAGCGTTGCTGCTGGGGCTGGAAGCCTGTCATGGCATAGCTGCCCAGCTGCACCAGTGCTTTGGGGTTGGCAGGTGTGCCGCCGATGCCGGTGGAGGCGATGTAGTGGGTTTCGGGCGTGAGACCTTGCTCCATGAAGCATTCGCGACGCGACTTCACCAAACCGCCATACTGTGTATCGACGTCGCGCACGAAGAACCAGGTGCGTATGCAGTTAGCTTCGAGCGTGGCGTTGAAGAGCTTGAGCGTGTTGATGTAGGCGAGCAGCGTGTTCCAGCTCTGCATGTATGAGGTGTCGCAAGAAGTGTCGAGCAGACCCATGGTCCAGATGTGCTGGTAACCGTTGTGAGTCACTACGGTGGAGCCGTTCATCTGACTCACTTCGGTGCCTTTTTGCAGGTAGAGCCAAATGGCAATCTTGGAGCCGTCGAGCGGTGGCTGCTGGATGTAGCTGATGGTGCAAGTGTCCTCCTGCTGAATGAGTGGCACTTGGTTGGTAGCGTCGCTAAGGAAATAGCGCTTGAATACGGGGCGTGCCCCTTTCACTTCGGCCATATCCTTCAGTTCGGCCTCTGCTTTCTGAATGCGCTCCAGCTGGGTTTCGAAAATTTCGCCGCGCGCCTCTACGTGGAGCATGGCATGGATTTCCTCTACTTCTCCAGCCGAGAAGCGCGTGAACTGGATGCTGGCTCCTATTTCTTTTATGTTTCTTGACTTATATTCCATAATGGGTGCAAAGGTAGTGAAAAATTGGGAATCTTGTGTAAGGAATGTTGCATTTCATTGCTTCCGAGTGGGAAAATCCTCACTTTTGGGTAGCGGAACCACCCATCAGGTGTGGCAAGTGAGGTGTAACACGAGCATGAGGATGTCTGCTGCGATGATGGGAGTGGCCCACCGTTTGCATCGGGGCAGGAAAAGCATGAGTGTGAGCACCATGCAGAGACAGAGGGGGAGGATGTCCCAGGGAATGTTGTTCAGGAACAGTTCGATGTACAGTCGCAAGTCAGAGAGCTGTTCGTCGTTGGGTGAGAGGGGACGGTAGAGTTCTCCCTTGGTGAGCAGGGCTACGAGGGTGAGTCGCTGGTCGATGTCGGGAAATTTCCCTTCGGGCAGACGGTAGTTGCCTTGCTGGTCGAAGAAGTCGCTGAAGCGTGCCTCCTCGCCCTCAATGCCCAGCATCTTTGTCACTGCAGGGTCGCTGATGCGAATCATCTGTGCGTCCTTCCAGTCCTCGGGGTAGAGTGCCCAGGAGAGCATGACCTGTTCGGCCGTGAGTCCTTTCCACTTTCGGTTGCCGGTGAGTTGCTTCACAAACTGGGTGGCTGGTGTGTTGAGCGGACACACTCGGTTGTGATACACCACTTGCAACGTGCGCATGGAGTCGGCCTGTGCCCGCTCCACCACGCGTATGCTACCCCTGAGCGGTGTGGCCCACACAACGACTGTGAGCCAGAGCAGCCCTTTCCACAGCATGCGGAAACGCTTCCTTCTCATCCTTTCGTGGTTCATTCTTTTGCTCCTCCGTCTATCCATGCCTTGATGATGTCGAGGAAGGGGGCGTAGGTGTCGTCGGTAAAAAGTCCTACATGGGAGTAGCCTACATTCTCGTCGCCCTCGCTGATGACTTTGTAGAGGAAGCTACCTTCTGCATCGCCTGGCTTCACGCGCAATTTTGAGGGGTCTTTCTCTGCTGGCGCATTCACCAGGCTGTTGTAGGCATGGGCAGCGGTAAGGTCGAGATTGGCAGTGGGGCGTTCGGCCGAGTGGCAGCGGGCGCAGTTGGTGCCTGTGCCTTGGAAAATGAATTGGTTGATGGAACCGAACATGCCCACGTTGAGCGTGCCCACGTCAATTTTGATGGTGTCGCTGTAGCGCTGGTTGTATGGAATGGGGTAGGAGTAGAGGGTGGCGATGCGCTTGCGCAGGGTGTTGGTCACCGCTATCTCCACCGTCTTGGCATTGGTGGGCACGTTGGAGAGTTTGAGCACCTGCACGGTGTCTTCGGTGGAGGAGGGCAGCACCTTCTGGATGAGTGAGTAGTTGCTCTCATCGTTGAAGCAGGCGGCAGCCACGGAGTAAGTACCTCTCCATGTGTTGAGCGACTGGAATTTGCCCGTGATTTCTACGTTGTAGGAGTCTTCTGTGTTCTCAAACACTGGATCGTCCACATGGCCATCGTCGCAGCTGCACATGCTCCACGCCACTGTTGCGCAGAGGACGGTGCGCATGATTATTCTGTAAGGATGTTTCATCATCTCATGTTCTGTTTTGTTTGTTGGGGGGGAGATTGTGTGGATTAGAAAGTGTACTGCAGCATAACGGTGGCAGCGTGCTTGGCTACGCCGAGGTCATCATTGTCGCGGTCGAGCTGGGTTTCGTGTCCTGTGCGCCCTATGTATTGATACATAGCCGATACTTTCAGTCCTGTGTTCTTGATGAAGTAGTTCACACCCACGGCTGGCATGTTCAGCACACCGTCCTTGCCGCTGCCGTTGCGGTCGAAGAAGTCGTAGCGCAGAGCCACCTGAGTTTGTGGAGCCACGAAATAGCCACCCTGAATGTAGCCGCCGAAGTAGTCGAACTTGTCCTTGATTTTCTGGCGGTCGGTAAAGCCTACGTGCATGTAGTAGAACTCGCCTCCGAGGTAGAGCTTCTTGTAGAGCCAGGCTGCTTCAAAGCCGTAACGGGCATCGTTGGTGCTTTCGCTCTCGCTCTCCACGTTCAGATTGGCTGAAGCGGCCAACTGGAGCTTGTTCTCGTTGAGTAGTTTCGGATTGCCTTGGGTGGCAGGCATCGCTCCCATTGGTGCCCAGGTGAAGCGGGCGGCATAGAGCAGAGAGGGAATGTGCCAATCGTCGGAGAGAGTCTTTGTGGCGGTGTTGATGTTGGCACCTGTGCCGTTGAAGAGTCCTGCCTCGTAGCCCCACCATTTGCCAATCTGTCCGTGAGCCATCACGCCGAGGTCGAACCCTGTGCCCAGCTTGGGCGTGACGGCATTGAGCACATGGGGCATGATGGTGGTGGCGGTGAGCGATGTGGGCAGCAAGGGCATGAGCGTTTCGCCCAGCGTGGTGAGGTAGGCGTGGCTGAAGGGGGTCTTGAACTTACCCACCTTGATGCCGAATGCACGTGTGGGGCGCACATCGAACCATGCCTGTTGCAGCAGGGCACCACCCGACTGAGAGGCGTTGATGGAGAGGTTGTAGGTGACAATCTTGTAGGCCTTGCCTGTGAAGCCCAGCACGGCGTAAGGGAAGGAGAAGCCTGAGTTCGACACGTTGTCCTGGTTGTAGGCCTTGTCCAGCCCCTCATCGTCGTGGTAATTGAAATTGGCTGTGGTTTGCAGCATCAGGTATGGTTTGAAAGAGAAGTTGCCGTCCTTGCTTTCGATTTGGAACATGCGGTCGGAACCGATGGTCACCACGCCGTTGTCGGCATCGTAGGTAGTGGCTGCTGTTTGTGCTGCGGCCGAGAGCGAACTGAGTGCAGCGATGGCTGCGATATAGAGTGTTTTCATTGTTTCTTGGTGGGTAATATATTGATTATTAATCTGAGTTTTGAATGTCTGATGTTTTTTGCGAAAGAGTCTTTAGAGCGATTCGAGGAATTTGACCAGAGCTTGTCTGTCGGCACGATCCATCTTCTTGAAGAGGTTCTTGCTGGCCTCGCCCTCGCCTCCGTGCCAGAGGATGGCTTCGGTGAAGTTGCGCGCACGTCCGTCATGGAGGAAGTAAGTGTGTCCGTTCACCTTCTTCTGCAAGCCGATGCCCCACAGGGGGGTGGTGCGCCACTCGTTGCCGCGAGCCAGTCCGCTCACATAGTTGTCGTTTAGTCCCACGCCCATGATTTCTGAACCCATGTCGTGGAGCAGATAGTCGGAGTAGGGGTGGATGGTCTGATTGCCCAGCCAAGGCAGCTCTGTGCCGTTGAGCAGGGTGGCTCCTCGGGGACGTGTGTGGAGGGTAGTCACATGGCAGAGGTGGCATTTGGCATTGTAGAAAGCCTGTTCACCTTTTTCCACAGCCTCTCGCTCGCTCATGCTGATGGTGGTGCCGTCGGACTTCATGAATGTGACCTGCGTGTGTTTGCTCCCTAAGCGGCGGGCGGGCACGCCAAGGCCGTGCAGGTAGAGGTCAACGCACTCCATGTCCTCGGTGGTTACGTCTAGCTGGTCATAGGTGAGTCCCATCATCGAACCTTCCACCATCTGGTACTGTCCTTCGCAAATCTCTTCAGGATAGCGCGAGTTGGTGGCACCCATGTCGGACGAAAAACCCAGTTCCACAGTCAGGTCGAGGTGCTGTGCCTTGTTGCCCGAAAGTCCTACGCCCTTCACTCCCTTTTCGGTGATGTAGTTGCACTTGCCAGAAATGCCATACTCGGGGTAGTTGCTCTTGGCTGCCAGTTGCTCAATTTCGTTGCGGTCAATGGCCATCATCTGCCCCATGCCCACATGGCGCAGGGGAATGCGGACAGTGCAGAAGAGGTCTTCGGGCTTGATTTCCACTGAGTCCTTCTTCACGTCGTCCCACATTTTCTTGTACCACGCCACCACCGTGTAGTTGGGGTGAGCCAGTTCGTACTCCTCGCCATCGGGGAACTGTCCCTTCTCGTAGTTCCAACGCACTTGCAGCTTGCCCTCGGCAGTTACACCGTAGATGGTCTGGTCATGGAGCACACGTCCGTAGTTTTGGAAAAAGACACCGTTTTTTCGTGCCACATACACCAGCATGGCCGACATGCCGTTGGTGCCCGAACCATAGATGGGTGTGCCGTCGGCATCGGTGCCTATGCGGTTCCACACCCCTGGCGAGGTGCGCCCGGCATTCATGTGGCAGCTTCCGCACGAATAGCCAGCATAGACGGGACCATAGTGGTCTGTGACATTGTCATAGAGGCGGTCGCCCGTGTTGAAACGTTTGGCGTAAGTGCCTTCGAGCCATTCAGCATCAGTGTCGAAGGCTTTGGACGAGTTCATGAATATCGTGGATGTACCTGCTGAGAGTGCGTAACCCTCCAGTTCTTGCGAGTGGGTTTCAAGAAAGGTGTCGCCTCCCTCCGAATCGTCCTCGCAGGAGGTGGACACCAACGCAAGCCCCATGCTTAAGATCATCCATGCGATAAGGTTGGTTGATTTACTCATTTTCTTAGAATTACGTATTGCTTCTTAGAATTGCGTATTGCCCCCAAACGGGGTGTGTAAAGACTTTGCTCTTTTCTGTATGCTACAAGAGTGAAGGGGAAAATGTGGTTATTTTCCTCCTTCACTTCTGGATAACTAACAGAGCTTTTTATGAAATGTGTAGTAAAGTTATTTCGCTGTGCGTGGCTGTCCGTCTTTGTAGAGGAGGAACTCCAGCGTGTGGAAACCGCGGAGCGACTGGGCTGCCTCAATGGCTTCGCTTTCCTCGTCATATTCGCCGCTCCACTCCATTTCCGTCCACTTTTGCGACTTGAGCAGGTTGGCGATGCCCACAGCATCGAGTGGCCAAGAGTCCATGTTGGGGTCGAGACCTAACTCCGACACAGGGCCGAAGAGGAATGCCTCGGACGACTCCCAGGGTCTGCGTGCATCAATCCATGCGGCACAGGCAGTTTCAAATGCCTTGTCAGTAGGGTTGGCCTGTAATGCCTTCACGGTGGAAAGCAGGGTGTTGTTCTTCTCCACCAAGTCCTTGTAGGTGGGCAGTGCCACTACATCAACGAATTGGTTGACAATTTTCTGCGCATCCTCCTCGGAGAGGTTGTTCTCGATGAGCCCCTTCAGTGCCTCAAGGCTGGTTGTCAAGGTGGCGCAAGCTTCCATTGCCTTTGCTGCTTCGGCTGAACCGATGTTGTTGCGGAAGGGCTGGGGAATGGCATCGATGGCATTCCAAGCAGCAAGGGTGTTGAGATAGACAGCGGCTGTGGCTTGGCGCAAATCGTCGTTGCCTTTAGCCATCAGGGTGTACATGATGGATGGGGTTGTCAAAGCGTGATAGTTAATCTCGTTGGGATTGCCTTCAAAGCGTTCACCGCAGATGGAGTTGATGATGGAGACGATGTTGTTCTTGTAGTCATCGCGCGAGTGCCAAGAGTACCATGACTCCACGGCATAGAGTGCTTTGTTTCTCTGGTTCGATGTCCAGTAATCGACAGGCTCGCCTATTTTGGCTGTGCCCACCTCGTTGGCAATGTCGATGCAACCGTCGATGATTTGCTCCACGCAACCTACAGCTGAAGTGTAGCCCGATGAAGGGGTGTGGTTCTTGAAGGCTTCTGCGAAACCATTGTTCCACTCGTCGTAGAGGGTCTGCGAGTCGTTGGTCAGCAATTGCGACACATACACGGCATAGTTGCCCCAGGCGGCAGCGTTGTCCGACGTGTAGTCGAGGTTCTGCGCCTGCTCTTCAGTCAGTTCTGTGTTCTCGCCATTGTTTTTGTCATCATCATCGCTGCTGCACGAAGTAGCTGCGATGCCGAGTCCCAGTGTGAAGAGACCCATCAAAAGAAAATTCTTTTTCATTTCAATCTGTTTTTTATATTGATTATTGATTACTGATTATTTACTTTTCACTTCTTCCAAAACCATCCTGCCCATGCCACACCGAGGGCAAACTCGTTCTCGTTGTTGTATTTCCCACCACCGATGCGACGAAGGGTGTAGTCGGCTTTCACCACCAGTTGCGGCAAAATGCGCCAGTTCACGCCCATCACCCACATGCTGGTTTTCAGACGGTCATCAGCCACGTAGGGTGCAAGCACATCCTGCTGGGCGTTGTAGTATTCATAGCGTCCGAACGGAATGATTTGTGGAAAGCGGGCATCGTTCAGAATGCCTTGGAGGTTTAAGCCCAGCTCGCCACCAAAGGCCACTGCTTTGTGTGCCACAGGCGTGAGGCGGGAGTAGGGTGACTTGTTGGAGAGCTTGGTGTTTTTGGAACTGATGACCTGCGAGTTGGTCAGATTACCCCACAGGAAGTTGGCGCGTGCCTCCACACACTTGTTTCGGTATTGTCCGTCGAGGTTGTAGATGCGTACAGGCATTTTGCCGAGTCCGTCATAGGTTTGGCTCTTGTCGGCATTCTTGCCCACGTTGGCGCAATAGTAGAAGGCTGCTCCTAAGCGCAAGCCTGGCACACCGCGCCAGTCGATGCGTGCCACGTAGCCTGGGCTGGTGAAGTTCTCTTCCTCAAAAATGCCTTGCTTGCCCCCTGCTGCCCAAGTGTTGCGGTCGAAGCCGTTGGCGTTGAGACCGTTGACAATTTGCACCTGATAGTCGAAGGTGGCGTACTTCCTGCCGAAGGTGCCAAAGAACTCCAATCCTGTCTCGTGCCAAGTGTTGGGCAGGATGGTGGTTTCGCCCTCTGGACGAACGGTGCCGAAGAAGGTGATGGGTTCGTGATGGGCGTTGTTCTGTCCTACGGGCAAAACAATGTGGCCTGCACGAACATTGAATGCACGGTCAATCAGACGGGTGATGTGGAACTGCTCCAAGGCTACTTCGCCTCCGCGCTCCACTTCGGTTTCGTATTCGCCATTTTCGGTGTTCTCCAGTTCGTAGGCTGTGCCCACGCCTCCGCTCTCGAACTCAATTTCAGCTCCTAAAATCCACTTGTCGGTGAACTTGTAGTCGCCAGCCAACACGAAACGAGGAATGCTGATGGTGTTGCGATGCTCCTTGGCATTGCCCTCGGCACCTCCGTAGAAACGATTGGAACCATAATTCTTGAATGCGGCAACCATTTCTCCGTAGCCACCAATGCGGAACTTGCTCCATCCGCCATACTGGATGCTGTCTTGTGAGGATTGTGCCCACATAGCGTGTGAGAGAATGAGCGTACCTATTACTAAAGCACTTTTTTTACGAATATTACTGATATACATATTGAGATGTTTTTATGATAATTTCTGTTAAAATCCAAAATCGAGTGCAAAGTTACGCGGTTTTCTCAGAAGTCGCAATACCTAAATTTTACCAAACACCCCTGTGCGGATGAGTATTTTCATAGTAGGAATACTAATTTCTAATGTGTCGATACCTAAAGAAAAAAGCATGATACCCAAAAATGAGTACATGCTTTTCACGCTCTGTATGGCGTAGTTGGTTTGAAAGTTGTTCGGGTGGTGTGTACCGACTTCTGATTTAGTGTTGACAGTCGTGGCAATGGCATTCCTTGCCCGGATGCTTGGGGCAGGAGGAGCAGTTGCAGCCGCTACCTTTGCCTGTCACTTGCCGATAGACATAGCGCACAATGACACCAGCCACTACGATGAGGATGAGATAAACTATAATGTCTTGGATGTTCATGTGAATAAAGTTGTTGGAATGAGTCTTCTTCTACAAAATGAGTGTTCAGAATAGGGAACCTATTTGATAGACCGTCATGGAGGTGAGCCAGGCGAGCAAAGTGGTGTAGAGGGCAGTGAAGCCTGCCCATTTCCATTGACCCGACTCGTTCTTGATGCCCACACAAGCTGGGATGCAGGGCATGTAGAGCAGAACGAACAGGATGAAGGCGAAGGCGGTCAAAGTACTCATGCCCGAAGTGCTGATGTCGCCATGATAGAGCACTTCCATGGTGCTGGCAACAATTTCTTTGGCTCCCACACCTGCAATGAGTGCCACGCCTTCTTTCCACATCAAACCACAGGGGCGGATGACGGGTTCGATGAACTTGCCGATTTGGCCGATGTAGCTGATTTCCATCTGCTCATCCTCGCTCAGTTCGGGATGGTGGGGAAAGTAGCTGAGTGCCCACACCACGATGCTGGCCACGAGAATGGTAGTGCCCATCTTCTTCAGGTATTGTTTTCCCTTCTCCCAAGTGTGGCGACCCACACTCTTGGCCGATGGCATACGGTAGGGGGGGAGTTCCATGACGAAGGGACTGCTTTCACCTTTCACCACAAAGCGGCTGAACAGTTTGGCCATCAAGATGCTGAACAGGATGCCGATGAGATAGATGCAGAATAGGATGAGGGCGGAGTTGTGGGGGAAGAAGGCTGTGATGATGATGATATAGACAGGCAGACGGGCTGAGCATGACATGAGGGGGGTGATGAGCATGGTGATGAGACGCGACTTGCGGTCTTCGATGGTGCGGGTGGCCATGATGGCTGGGATGTTGCAGCCGAAGCCCATAATCATGGGAATGAACGACTTGCCGTGCAAGCCCATGTGGTGCATGATTTTGTCCATAATGAAGGCGGCACGGGCCATGTAGCCACTGTCTTCCATCCACGAAATGAAAGCATAGAGAATCATGATGTTGGGCAGGAAGACTATCACTCCCCCCACACCGCTGATGATGCCATCGACCAGCAGAGCTTTCAGCGGACCATCGGGCATCCATTCTCCAACAAGTCCACCAAGCCATTCCACTCCCAGATCTATCCAGTCCATGGGGTACTGTCCAATGTTGAAGGTGCAAAAGAACATGAGGTACATGAGCAGCAGGAAGATGGGGTAGCCCCACACCTGATGGGTCACTACGGCATCGATGCGCTTGGTCATCAGCCGATTGTAGCGATGCACCTTTTGGAAGGTTTCCTTCAGCGCTCCTTGCACAAAGCCGTACTTGGCATCGGTGATGGCCGACTCGCTGTCTTCGTCTATCTCCTGTTGGATGGTGCGCTGGCAGGCATTGCGTTCGGCCAAGATGGCGGTACTGTTGTCAAGCTGGCGGATGATGCCCTCCACCTGGCGGTCGTTCTCCAGAAGTTTGATGGCGAGGAAACGTGCCGAATAGTTTTGGTGAGGTTCAGGATTTTTGCGGATGAGGGTTTCCACCTTGGCAATATTCTCCTCAAGTAATGCTCCATGATTTACGTGTATGTGCCTTGCAATCTTCTGCTTCCCTTCAATAATCATGATGATTTGGTGGAACAGCTCTTTCACCCCTTCGCCCGTGCGACCCACAGTGGGCACAATGGGCACACCCAGCAGGGTGCCGAGCTGAAGGCGGTCGAGCAAGTTTCCGCTCTCGCGCAGTTCGTCGTACATGTTTAGAGCCATAATCATCGGCACGTCCATGTCGATGAGTTGGGTGGTGAGGTAAAGGTTGCGCTCCAAGTTGCTGGCATCCACCACGTTGATGATGATGTCGGGATGTTGCTCGATGATGTATTTCCGCACATACAATTCCTCAGGCGTGTAGGCCGAGAGGGAATAGGTGCCGGGCAGGTCAACCAGATTGAAATGATAACCTTCAAAATCGAAGTGTCCGGCCTTGGCATCGACAGTGACACCCGAATAGTTGCCCACACGTTCGTGTGCACCGCTGGCAATGTTGAATAGGGAGGTCTTGCCGCAGTTGGGATTGCCCACGAAAACGACGGTGAGTTCATGCTCTTTCTCATTAGCTAAGCGGTAGATAATATCTTCATTCTTGTTGACAGGGATGCTCTTCTGTTCGGGGTGCTTCGCCTCCCAGTCATTGGCCTCTTCCTCGCTCACCACCTCCACAAGTTCGGCCTCTGCTCGGCGAAGGCTCACCTCGTAGTCCATGATTTTGTACTTCACAGGGTCATGCAATGGAGCGTTGAGCAACACTTCCACTCCTGTGCCCTTGATAAATCCCATCTCAACGATGCGCTTGCGAAAACCTCCGTGTCCTTTCACACGGACGATGACTCCTTTTTCTCCAGTCTTTAACTCTGAAAGTTTCATTATTTATCTCATTTTTTCAGCCCTACTGATGGTTTCCATCAGCAAAAACGTTGCAAAGTTACGACCTTTCTGCTAAGAAAACAATACTCATTACTTAGTATTTGTCGTTTTTTTTTGCTTTTATGACCATTCTTATTCCGATATGTCGGATTTATTCCGTACCTTTGTAGCGTAATTTGATAATGGTTTACGTAATTCCGAATGTTATTTTCTCCATCACTTATCGAGAACACTTGGAATTATGATTGTATTAAGAAAGAATTATATGGCAGGTCAATACAGATTGACAGACAAATTGAGTTTTGTTATTGCTAATGATTATCGCCTCCTACAAGTGATGAGCCGATTTGGTATTCCACTTGGCTTTGGCGAAAAGAGTATTAATGAGGTGTGTCGGCAGTTCGGGATAGATGCCGACACGTTTCTGACCGTCATCAATTACGTGAAAGACGGTGCCGATAACAGTCCTCAACGCGTGGAGCGGGTAAAGGTCGATTCTGTGCTGGCCTATCTGAAGCGCACCCATGCTTATTTCCTTGGCTATTTGTTCCCGAATATTAGGTTCCTCCTGCTCAATGCCATCGACTGTTCCATCCAGAACGAGTTGCCTTTTCTTGTGCTGAAGTTCTTCGACGAGTATGTGGAGGAGGTGCGCAAGCACATGGAGTATGAGGAGACAACAGTCTATACCTACGTGGAAAAGCTTGTCGGAGGCGAGTTTGTGAGCATAGATAGCAGCCACCTCCTTTCTCGCCACCACGAGGCTATCGAGAGCAAGTTGAAGGAACTGAAGAACTTGTTCATGCAGTATTATCCGCAAACCGACATCAACGAGAAGTTGAATGCCGTCATTGTGTCCATCTACCAGGCCGAGGAAGAGTTGAGCATCCATAGCATGGTGGAGGACAACATCTTCTTGCCTGCGGTGAAGTGCTTGGAGCATCAGGTGAAAATGAACTGTCCTGAGGTGGAGAAAGAGAGCGATGAAATGATGACAAAGGAAGACCAACTGTCTGAACGTGAGAAGGAAATTGTGGTGTGTGTAGCCAAGGGACTTTCGAACAAAGAAATAGCCGACAAGCTGTGCCTATCGGTGAATACGGTGACTACACATCGCCGCAACATTGCGAGGAAGTTACAGATACATTCGCCAGCGGGCATCACTATTTATGCCATAGTAAACAAGTTGGTGACCATTGACGAAGTGAACATCTGATGCGCTTGTGCATTGCCAAGGGGAAAATTGAAACCGATATAGAACCACATTATTTATAATTATGGAAAGAAAAGTTGCATTAATTACAGGTATCACCGGGCAAGACGGTTCATACCTTTCTGAGTTTCTTCTTGCAAAGGGCTACGAAGTGCACGGCACTATTCGTCGTTCTTCAGTCGATTACCGCGAGCGCATTGCTCATTTGGAAGGTACACCCAATTTCCACCTTCACTATGCCGATTTGGGCGACTCAATGTCGATGTTGCAGGTGGTGAGCAAGGTACAGCCTACTGAAATTTACAACTTGGCAGCTCAGTCGCATGTGCAGGTGAGTTTTGACTCTCCTGAGTTCACAGCCGACGTGGATGCTGTGGGCGTACTCCGCGTGCTGGAGGCTGTGCGTCTGTGTGGTTTGGCCGACAAGTGCCGCATCTATCAGGCTTCAACCTCAGAGCTGTATGGCAAGGTGGAGGAAGTGCCGCAAAATGAGCAGACTCCCTTCCATCCTTATTCGCCTTATGCAGTGGCGAAACTTTACGGCTTCTGGATTGTGAAGGAATATCGTGAGGCTTATAACATGTATTGCTGTTCGGGCATTTTGTTCAACCATGAGTCGGAGCGCAGAGGCGAGACGTTTGTCACTCGCAAGATAACCTTGGCTGCAGCCCGCATTGCTCAGGGTAAGCAGGAGAAGCTTTTGCTTGGCAACCTATCTTCGCTGCGCGACTGGGGATATGCCAAGGACTACGTAGAGTGCATGTGGCTCATTCTGCAGCAGGATAAGCCAGAGGACTTCGTCATTGCTACGGGTGTGCAGCATTCTGTGCGCGAATTTGCTTACTATGCCTTCCGTGCTGCGGGCATCGAGCTGAAGTTTGAGGGCGAGGGCATGGACGAGAAGGGCATCTGCGTAGCAGGTCCCGACCAGCTGATTGGCAAGACGCTGGTGGAGGTGAGTGCCGACTTTTATCGTCCCACCGATGTGGTGAACCTTTGGGGCGACCCCACCAAAGCAAAGGAGAAGCTGGGCTGGAATCCGCAGACAACGTCGTTCGAACAGTTGGTGTCCATCATGGTGAAGCACGACATGGAGAAGGTGGCTGCTGACCATGTGGCATCGGTGATGCGTACGAACTTGGCCGAATACTTGGAGAAAGGTGTGGTGAAATAAAAAAGGAAAAAGTGGAGAGCGGAGGCATTCGCTCTTTACTTTTGTTCATTTGTTTTCAGAAAAAGAAAGGAAAGAACGATGCTTGACAAAAATAGCAAAATATTTGTGGCCGGCCATCACGGGCTGGTGGGTTCGGCCATTTGGAACAATTTGAAAGCGCGCGGTTATGAAAACCTGGTGGGTCGTTCGCATGCAGAGTTAGATCTGCTCGACCCTGTAGCCGTCAAGAAGTTTTTCGACGAAGAGAAGCCCGATGCCGTTGTGCTTGCCGCCGCTCATGTGGGCGGTATCATGGCCAACTTGCAGTACAGGGCCGATTTCATCTATCAAAACCTGCAAATTCAGCAGAATGTTATCGGAGAAGCTTGGAAGCATGGAGTCAAGAAGCTCCTCTTTCTGGGGTCCACTTGTATCTATCCTGGCGAAGCTCCCCAGCCCATGCCTGAGGACTGCTTGCTCACTTCGCCATTGGAATACACGAACGAACCCTATGCCATCGCCAAAATTGCGGGTTTGAAAATGTGTGAGTCGTTCAACTTGCAGTACGGCACAAACTACATCGCTGTGATGCCGACCAACCTCTACGGACCGAACGACAATTTCCATTTGGAGAATTCGCACGTTTTGCCTGCTATGATTAGGAAGATTCATTTGGCTAAGTGCCTGAACGAGGGCGATTGGAAGGCTGTGAGGAAGGATTTGGGGTTGCGTCCTGTGTCGATGAAGGTGCCAAAGATGGTGGACGGACAGGGTGCTGGCTCGACCGATGAAGGTGAGGCTCGTAAGGAAGCCACTGCTTCGCAAACCATCATGGCTACGGCAATGAGTGACGAGTTCACCATTCTGCAAGTGTTGCGTCACTATGGCATCACGCCAGAGGCTGTCACTTTATGGGGTACGGGTGCTCCAATGCGCGAGTTCCTCTGGAGCGAAGAGATGGCCGATGCAAGTGTTTATTGTCTGCTGAACGTGGATTTCAAGGACGTGGTGGAAAAGAGTGACTTTACGGTGAACCGTGATGGAATCAAGGAGATTCGCAATTGCCACATCAACGTGGGTACGGGCAAGGAAATTTCTATCAAGGAAGTGGCAGAGAAAATCATGAAGGAGATTGGCTTTAAGGGTGAGCTGCGTTGGGACGCATCGAAACCTGATGGCACGCTGAAGAAACTCACCAATCCCGAGAAGCTACACCGCTTGGGCTGGCACCACACGATTGAGATTGACGAGGGCATCCACAAACTTTACGAGTGGTATTTGCAGGGCATCTGCATCAACCACAAGCAAGGGTGAACAGAATTTTCGACCACGAACTTTTAGCTCAACAGAGTAAATCTAACGAATCGACGAATCTCCACGAATGCAATAAAAGTTATCATTGCGTTCGTGGAGATTCGTTTTATTGACTTTTCAATCTGAAAAAGTTCGTGGTCGTCCCAAAAATCAAAGGGGGAGGCGTGTGAAAATGCTCCTATCAGATACCTCTTCCGTGACAGTTCTTGTATTTTTTCCCTGAGCCGCACGGACAAGGATCGTTGCGGCCAATCTTCGGTCCGTTGTTGACAATGGGCTGGATCGGTTGGCGTGCGCGAGTGTCGGTCTGTGCTGCCTGTGCCTGCTGACGCTGTGTCTCACTGGGTTCGTCAAGGTTTTGGTGATGCTCGGTGAGGTGTTGTTTGGGTTCTTCCATCGAAGAAGCAGGTGCTTGTTGCACGTCGCGCTCTTCAGCAATGGGAATGGAGCAGCGCATGAGCACGGAGATGGTGCCATCGTTAATCTCGTTGACCATGTTGTCGAAGAGGTTGACCGATTCGAGTTTGAAGATGAGCAGGGGGTCTTTCTGCTCGTAGGATGCATTCTGAGCTGACTGCTTCAGTTCGTCCAGAGCACGGAGATTCTCTTTCCAGGCATCGTCGATGGTGTGGAGAAGGATGGCCTTCTCGAAGGCGACGAGGATGGAGTTGCCCTGCGTTTCGTAAGCCTCCTTGAGGGGTATGCTGATTTGGTAGATTCTGCGCCCATCGGTAATGGGTACGAGGATGTTTTCGTACATGTGTCCTCGGGTTTCATACACGTCTTTGATGACAGGGTATGCTGTAGAGGCGAGGCGGGCAGAACGTTTCTTGAAGGAGTCGATGACCAGGTCGAAGGCTTCGTCCTCCATCTGTTCGCGAGTTTTCTCCTCAAACTGCTCCATGCTGAAGGGTATCTCCATGCCGAGAATGCGGAGGAAGTCCTCCTTGCAGCTTTCATAGTCACCGTTGCTGAGAATATGTACCACACGGTCCCAAATCATGTTGGCAATGTCCATACCGATTCTTTCGCCCATCAAGGCGTGACGGCGGCGCTCGTAGATGACTTTACGCTGCTTGTTCATCACGTCGTCATATTCGAGTAGGCGTTTGCGGATGCCAAAGTTGTTCTCTTCCACCTTTTTCTGGGCTCGCTCTATGCTCTTGTTAATCATCGGGTGCTCAATCACCTCACCCTCCTCCAGCTTGAGCATGTCCATCACTTTAGCAATGCGGTCGGAAGCGAAAAGTCGCATGAGCTTGTCTTCGAGCGAAACGAAGAAGACTGAGGATCCTGGGTCGCCTTGACGTCCAGAACGTCCGCGCAACTGGCGGTCCACTCGGCGGCTTTCATGCCGCTCAGTGCCGATAATGGCCAAACCGCCTGCTTTTTTCACTTCGTCCGAAAGCTTGATGTCCGTACCACGACCAGCCATGTTGGTGGCGATGGTCACTGCTCCAAGCAGCTTTTCTTCCTTGGTACCGTCCTCGTTCACTACTTCGCCCATGGTGCTCTGTCCCGCCTGTGCCACGATGTCGGCCTCCTTCTGGTGGAGTTTGGCGTTGAGAACTTGGTGAGGAATTTTGCGCATATTAAGCATTCGGCTGAGCAGCTCGGAGATTTCCACCGATGTGGTACCCACCAGCACAGGGCGGCCACTGTTGCGCATCTTCACAATCTCTTCAATCACGGCATTGTATTTCTCGCGATTAGTCTTATAAACACGGTCGTTCATGTCGATGCGGGCAATGGGGCGGTTGGTGGGAATTTCCACTACGTCCAGCTTGTAGATGTCCCAGAACTCACCAGCCTCTGTGATGGCCGTACCAGTCATGCCCGCAAGCTTGTGGTACATGCGGAAGTAGTTCTGCAGCGTGATGGTGGCGAAGGTCTGTGTGGCGGCTTCCACCTTCACGCGCTCCTTGGCTTCGACAGCCTGGTGCAGTCCGTCGCTCCATCGGCGACCTTCCATAATGCGGCCTGTCTGCTCATCGACAATCTTCACTTCGCCGTCCATAATGACGTAGTCATCGTCCTTCACAAACATGGTATAGGCTTTCAGAAGCTGCTGAATCGTGTGCACGCGTTCGGCTTTCAAAGCATAGTCCTGTAGCAGAGCATCCTTCTTGTTGAGTTTCTCTTCCTCGCTGTCAAAATGCTCGTTTTCCAGGTTGGACAGCTGGGTGGTGATGTCGGGCAGGACGAAGAACTTGTCGTCCTTGACAATGTTAGCAATGAGCTGATTACCCTTGTCTGTCATCTCCACCGACTTCAGCTTTTCGTCCACCACAAAGAAAAGGGGTTCTACGGCCTCTGGCATGCGGCGGTTGTTGTTCTCCATATAGATTTCCTCGGTCTGCAGCAGTCCTGTCTTGATGCCTGGCTGCGAGAGGAACTTGATGAGTGCGTTGTTCTTGGGTAAGCTCTTGTAGGCGCGGAAGAGGGAGAGGAAACCAGCTGTCACGTCGTCCTTATTATCCGACTCTATGAGTTTCTTTGCCTCGCTCAGATAGCTCTGTGTTAGGCGACGTTGAGCCTCCACCAGTTGCTCCACAATGGGGCAGAACTCCTCAAACATCTGCACATCGCCCTTGGGAATGGGACCAGAGATGATGAGTGGCGTACGGGCATCGTCGATGAGCACAGAATCGACCTCATCGACAATGGCAAAATTGTGAATGCGCTGCACCAGATCCTTGGGAGCCATGGCCATGTTGTCGCGTAGGTAGTCGAAACCGAACTCGTTGTTCGTACCGAATGTGATGTCGGCTTGATAAGCCCGGCGACGAGCCTCAGAATTGGGTTGGTGCTTGTCAATGCAATCCACGCTCAGTCCGTGGAACATATAGAGTGGTCCCATCCATTCAGAGTCGCGCTTGGCCAGATAGTCGTTCACCGTCACCACGTGCACACCGTTGCGCGAAAGTGCATTGAGGAACACAGGCAGCGTGGCTACGAGAGTCTTACCCTCACCTGTCGCCATCTCAGCAATTTTGCCTTGGTGCAGCACAATGCCACCGAAGAGCTGCACGTTGTAGTGAATCATTTCCCACGTCATTTCATTGCCACCAGCCACCCAGTGGTTGTGCCACACGGCTTGATCGCCATCGATATCTACAAAGTCGTGGGTTGCTGCCAGTTCGCGGTCGAAGTCGGTGGCCGTGACGATGATGTCGCCATTCTCTGCCTGAGCAAAGCGGCGGGCGGTGTCCTTCACAATGGCATAGACTGTAGGCAGCACCTCAGTCAGACCTTCCTCAAAAAGGTCGAGCACCTCAGTCTCTTTCTTGTCGATAGCTTCAAAGATGGGCTGGCGCTTGTCAATCTCTGTCTTCTGAATCTTGTCTTTCAGTTCAGCGATTTCAGCGCGCTTATCCTTCACTTTTTCCTGAAGGAAAGCCTTGATTTCATCCACCTTTGCGCGAAGAGCATCGTTGGAAAGTGCTTGTATTTCGGGTTCCTTAGCGAGCACTTGCTCCACTATTGGACGTATCTCTTTGATGTCGCGAGCAGCTTTGTTGCCAAAGAGCGCACTCAGAATCTTGTTTAATGAAAATCCCATATATAATATAATGTATAGTTTCGTTATTTTGATTAGTTTTGGTTGATATGCTTTGTTCAGAAGAGTGGGGGAGTTGTGCATGCGTTTGGAGCGCGGATGCGGATGTGGTGGGCCACGGTGGGGGCGATGCAATCAACCGTAACCGGTGTATCCACCTTCTTTGCCTGGATGGTATATCCAAAGAAAATAAGTGGAAATTCAAAAAATGAGTCGCGCTGCATTTTCTTCGTACCGCGCTCTTCGTTGACGAGGTTCCATCCCGGGGTGACCTCTATGATGATGTCACCCGAACATTTTGGACAATAACCGTTGCGAATCATGCTGATGCCCGGTGTCCAAGCACCTTGCGTAATTCGGTGAGAGGTGAAGACATCGCGCACGCCGCTGAACTGGAAGAGGAAGTCTTCGCAATGTTCCAGCACTTCGGCTATCTTGAGCTGTTTTTGCTCCAGCAACTTGTGGTTCAAGTAGATTTGGTTGCTGAAAAAACTCTCTACATACTGCTCATTGCCATACATGGCACAAAGATACATGTTCAGCAAAGTGGCGCATCGGCTTAGGTTGAAGTCGCCCGTAGGAATGCGGTACTGGGATAGCTCGTCTGTGCTTCCCACTTCATCGTAACCTGTCGAAGTGACGAAAACCAGTGTCTTGTCCAAACCCACCAACTGGTCAATCCGTTGCAAGAGGATACTCAGCTCATTGTCCAAGCGCACGTAGGTATCTTGCAATTCGGTTGTAGTAATAGTGTTCTTATCATCGTGAAAATCACCAGCATAGTAGCATACAGATAGGAAATCAGTCACCTCGTCTATGCCTGCTTGTGCACTCTCCATGCAAGCTCGTGCCGCCTTCGTCACCTCTTCGTTCACCAAACCCGATGTCTTGAACACGCGGTAGCGACCATCACCAGTGAAATTGTGGGT
This sequence comes from uncultured Bacteroidales bacterium, assembly GCA_902789725.1. GTDB lineage: Bacteria > Bacteroidota > Bacteroidia > Bacteroidales > Bacteroidaceae > Minthosoma. Next base: position 16,994 of record CADAPC010000010.1, on the reverse strand, counting down.
AAAAGCTTTCTGTCCAGTGAGCAGGTAGTAGTTGTAGGTGCCGGCATAGTCGCTCGTTGGTTTCCAAGTCAGTGTGGAGATTTTGCTGGAGAGCGAACTTCTGTCCAGATATCTGAGTCCGGCAGGCATCTCTCCATAGTAGGTTGTGCCAGCCCAGCGGCCGTTTTGGTTGTCAATCCACATAGCCCAGTCAGCTGCATGACCTGCTGCAAGAATAGCCGCCTCGCGATAAGGAGCCACGCTATAGACCAACCCTTTCCCTTTCGTGGCCACCTTCAGTTCGTCGCCGATGGTGCTGGCCAGCAGATTCTTGGCCGACGAACAATCCTGTGTGTCCACCCCCTTGTGCTGATGGTCATCCACACAGAAGTTGGTGTGCAGTTCCGCACGGTTCATCCACTCTTCAGCAACGATGCCGTGGTTGTAGGGCACCGTGCCCGTCACAATCGAGGCAATGGCCGATGCGCGGTCGATGGGTAGATGCTGATACTGCACGTTCGAATAGACTTGCCCCTTCTCCAAGAGTCGTCGGAACCCACCTTCACCGTAGAGCGGCATGAAGGCATTCAAGTAGTCGGAACGAAACTGGTCAATCGTGATACCCACAACCAATCGAGGCACAGAGGTTGTCTGTGCCACTGTCACTACCGTCATGGAGGCGAGGAATGTTGTTAGTATCTGCCGCTTCATATAAGTTTTCTTCTTGACAATTTATTTATATCTATCTTTTTCTTCTGCTAATGTATCAATTCTTTTCCGTTCATCGCCACTTAAACTTTAGGTCTGTATGCTCTTGCGTCAATAGCCCAATAAGCTATTGCTCTCACCAACAAGGCCGATATCAGTATGTACATGGCTGGGGAAAACGACTGCGGACAGAAAGGCATCGCCACCAGAAAGGTGGTTAACACCAATGCATTGACCGCTCCCCAGTGGCTCTTCTTCCTTTTCTTTTTGCGGGAAAGCATCCATCCGGCATAAAACAAAGGCAGAGGATTGAAAATCACCACCAGCAGGTTGGTATCTACCCCAGGATGTTCTGAGAAAAAGAAGAGGAATGCTACCAGCAATCCTGCCAACCCCTGCGCAATGTTTAACGTAACATCCATCCACAGCGATGCTTTCTTGCGCTTCATGTCATACACCGACACACCCATCACCACCGCCAGCAACAGTAGGAAAACCACCTTCGGGGTGAAATGTGATGGAGTAGATTCTACATACACGGGCGGAATCAGTTCGTGCTCCTCCACCACATAGTTTCGCTGTGCGCCTTGAGCATCTTCAATCTTTGAGCGGTCCACCACCTCCATGAAGTAGGCTGGCAAGAACAGCTTCCTTAGCTGCATGGAATAAGGATTGACATCTGTGAGCGTGAAGTCATCAATTTCATATCCCAGCACCATATCGATTCCAAAGCTCACCCATGGACAAAGTTTGAGTTGCTCATGAAGCATGTCGCGCACAGTCATTTTCTTTGCGTGTTCATCTCCCCAATCATACACCACTCTGCCCCCTTCATCTTCTACCAGCGATTCTATCATGAACTGCACCATATTCGTGCAGTTTACGCCCAGCCACTCGTAGCGGTACTGCTGATTCTCGGGAAGAATGTTCACTAACAAGCGGTTCAGCACTTCGCGAGCCTCGGTCTGAGAAAGGTTCAGCACTTGTTCTTTCACACCCACGCCCATGTAACCGTAGCGAGCCACTAAGTCGTCGAAATGTTCCGCACCTAAGAGATAGTCAGTCTGCCCAAGCAGGAACTTGAACACAAAATCATTGGCCGAACCGTCGAAACATCCGTAGTTGAACACCACGTCGCGGTCGTTCACGCAGTCCTTCACCCTCACGGCTGTGTGCCCAAACTTTGAATAGAGGTCTGGACCAGGTGTACACGTCAGGATGGAAATGCTGAGTGAATCAGGCAACTCTAAGCCATGAATAGGCTGGATGGAGTCTGATACTGGGGCATTGGACGCTGTTTTCGCTTCCTGTTCTTTGAGTGAATCCTGTGCCGAAACAGACATCGTGATTATCAACAGGAAAGCCAACAAGCCTATATGTCGTAAAATTGTAGCCATAAAAACTTTGCAAAGGTACGAAAAAATCCCGAACTATCCACCAATCATCCTAATTATCTATGCTATTGAACGCACTTTTTCAGCACCTTACGTCTAATTTCCATTTCATTTTATCCTGCGCAAACCTCTGTCATCCGTATGTCGTGCTTTTCCGTTGGAATATCCTCGACAATTTGGAAGGGGAAGGCGATGCCGATGAGGGGGCAATGGAGCTTGGGGAGCAGACGGTCGTAGTACCCTTTCCCGCGTCCCAGTCGGTCACCCCGAAGCGTGAAGGCCATGCCTGGGATGATGGCGAGGTCGATGGAATCGAATCGAGTGAAAAGCGGACCTTCCGATTCTTGTATTCCAAACGAAGCACCCTTCACGAGGGAACGCTCACCATCATAGATGTGAAGCGACAAGTCCTCTCCCTCTATGGTTGGCAACAGCACCCTTTTCCCTGTTGCATGAAGCGTGCGGATGAGGTCGTGGGTGCAGACCTCATCGGGCAAAGAATGATAGAGAAGAATGGTGCGGCAATCCTTTTCTTGCTCAATGCGTTTAAGCAATGAAGTTGCGATGGAGCGGCTGAATGCCGAAAGTTCCTCGTCGGTATGCTGCTTTTTTCTTTGACGAACGATTGCTCGGAGTTCCTGTTTGGTCATCGAGTGTGGGTTGGGTTTTCTTTTCTTTGTAGAGTTGTACGGCTTTGCCCAGCGTGGCATCATCCCGATTGAGGTATTGTACATAGTCGCTCATATCGAGCATGTTGTAGATGATGCTGCCGTAGATGGCTTGCTCAAACAAGTGCTGTGAACGTATAATCATGTTATTGCGGCGGGCAATGCCTTTGGAGTCGGCATAGCGGATGAACTTGTCGATGAGTCCTTGTCGGCGCAAGTGTTTCTCCAATTCGGCGGCATTAGTGAATTTTGAGAGTGTGCTGCGGTTGTTGTCGGTGTATTCGAAGCAGAACTGTGCAATGGTGCCTTTGGTGACACATTCGGTATAGTAAGGCGAAAGGGCGGTTGTGTCTTCAGCCACGAAGAAGTCGGGCATGATGCCGCCTCCGCCATATACGATGCGTCCAAGTTGCGTCTTGTACTCTTCGCCCGTCTGGTGGATGCTGTCCTGGCTAAAGAACTCTCCACGTTCGTAGCGGGTGATGAGGTCCATCTCGTATTCCTTTGGCTGCCCTTTTACGTAGGGTTTTTGAATGCAGCGGCCAGCAGGCGTGTAGTAGCGAGCGATGGTGAGGTGGATGAGGGAGCCGTCGGCGAATTCGATGGGTTGCTGCACCAGTCCTTTCCCGAAGGAGCGTCGGCCCACAATAAATCCTCGGTCGTTGTCCTGAATGGCTCCTGAGAAGATTTCGGCAGCCGAAGCGGTGGTTTCGTCAATGAGCACGGTGATGGGCAGGTCTTGGTACGAGCCGCGTCCGTCGCTTCGGTATTCTTCGCGTCTTGAGCGTCGTCCTTGCGTATAGACAATCAGACGGTTCTTGGGCAGAAACTCGTTGACCATCTGTATAGCAGCTAAGAGGTAGCCACCTCCGTTGCCGCGCAGGTCAACCACCAACCCTTTAAATCCTTCCACTTCCAGTTCGGCCAGCGAAGTGAGCAGTTCGGCGTAAGTCGTCTCGCCGAAGTTCTTGATTTTGATGTATCCCAATTCCTTGTTGATCATGTAGGTGGCATCGATACTTTTCAGCGGAATGTCACCGCGTACGATGGTGAAGGATATGGGTTTCTTCTGTCCGTGTCTCAGCACGCCAATCTTCACCTTCGTTCCTTTGTCTCCTTTCAGACGGTGGAGCGTCTCTTCGTTGCTCACCACTTCACCCACGTAGGGTTCGTCGTCAATCGACACAATCTTGTCTCCAGCCAGCACGCCCACCTTTTCTGAGGGGCCTCCCTTGATGATGCCTGTAACGCGCACCGTATCTTCGCGCACCACAAACTGGATGCCTACGCCGCTGAACGAGCCTTTCAAGTCGTCGTTGGCGGTTTTGGCATCTTTGGCCGCGATGTAAGTGGAGTGGGGGTCGAGTTCTTCCAGAATCTTGGGCATGGATTGCTCCACGATGTTGGCAATATCGACCGTGTCAACATACTGGTCATCAATGATGTGTAATAAATCGTTTAGTTTGTTGGACGAAGTGTTGATGATGTTCAGCCGATTGCCCGAAAAGCGATTGGCGAAAAAAGTTCCGATAATGATGCCTGCTACCACGCTGATGGCGATGATGAGTGGCATCCAACGGTTATTGCGGTTAATGTTATTGCTCATGTTGTTCGTCTGGATTGAGGTATTCTACTTGAATGTTTGCGCGTTTGAGAAGTTCTATGCCGTCTTCAAGGCGATAGTGCTCGGAATACACCACTCGCTTGATGCCTGCCTGGATAATGAGTTTAGCACACTCAATGCAGGGGGAAGCCGTGACGTAAAGCGTGGAGCCGTCGCTGGAGTTGTGACTGCGGGCCAGTTTGGTGATGGCATTGGCTTCGGCATGGAGCACGTAGGGCTTGGTGAGGTTGTTCTCGTCCTCGCAAATGTTTTCAAAACCCGATGGCGTGCCGTTATACCCGTCGGATATGATGGCTTTGTTCTTTACCACTAAAGCACCCACCTGACGGCGTTTGCAATAGGAATTCTCTGCCCATATTCGTGCCATGCGCACGTAGCGGCAGTCGAGTCTATATTGTTTTAGTTCTTGTTCAGTCATGATACAGAACGTTTTTGTTGATGAACCTGTGAATATTTCTTCTTATACATTAATTATATACTTTCTCTCTGGAGTCTCCAAAAAGGATAATGTTGTCGTCGTCTTGCTTCAGCTGGAGGAAATCCTTTCCGCTCCGATAGGCGGTGGTGGCAGCTAAGATGTTGTAAATTTGCTTATCGAAGATGACGGATGTTGAGGGTTTCTGACTGAAGGTGAGCGTGATGGTTTGCCTATGGGCATCCGCTGTCCATGTGCCAGAGATGGCCGTTCCCTCCGACAGCATTCCTTGGAACGTGGAGGAGCTGAAGGTGATGTAGTAGGCTCTGGCTCCCGCATCGGTGTAGAAGTTCTTGATGTCGCTGTTGAGCTTCATCCCATTGATGGTGGCCCCGTTCATGTACCAGGTCTTTCCTGTGAATATTTCGTCGAGGTCATCTTCCTTGCTGCATGCTGTGAGCACAACCAAAGTTATGAGTAGAGAGATGATGATAGATAATCTTTTCATTGAGAAATTCTATTGTTTTTTGAGTGATGTACACATATTATTATTTAATACCGTTGCGATGCAGCAGCGCGTCAATCGTGGGTTCCTGTCCGCGGAAACGCTTGTACAGGGTCATGGGATGCTCTGTGCCGCCTTTCGACAGAATGTTGTCGCGGAAGCTCTGTGCAGTGGCTTGGTCGAAAATGCCGTTCTGCTGAAAGAGCGAGAAAGCGTCGGCATCGAGCACTTCTGCCCATTTGTAGCTGTAGTACCCCGCAGCATATCCGCCAGCCATGATATGGGAGAACTGGGTGGACATGCAGGTACCCTCCACTTCGGGTATTACTTTGGCTTTACTCCAGGCCTGACGTTCGAATTTGAACAGGGAAGTCTCAAATGTGTCGGTGAGCGTGTAGAAAGCCATATCGAGCAATCCGAAGCTGACCTGCCTCATGCAGGCATAGGCTACATTGAAGTTGCGGCTCGCCGTAATGCGGTCGATAAGTTCTTGGGGTATTGGTTCGCCTGTCTGATAATGTGCTGCAAAGGTATTGAGGAAATCTTTTTCGATGCTGAAGTTCTCCATGAACTGTGAGGGCAGCTCCACAAAGTCCCAATACACGTTGGTGCCCGAAAGACTCTTGTAGGTGGTGTTGGCAAACATGCCGTGGAGCGAGTGCCCAAATTCGTGCAGGAAGGTTTCCACCTCGCCGAGGGTGAGCAATGCTGGTTTCGTGTCGGTGGGTTTCGAAAGGTTCATCACGATGGACACCTGCGGGCGCGAGTTCGTGCCATTCTTTTCTTTCCACTGCTCTTTGAACGATGTCATCCATGCGCCCGACTTCTTCGAAGCACGAGGATGAAAGTCGCAATAGAACAAGGCGAGGTAAGAGCCATCCTTGTCAAACACATCGTAAACTTCCACATCGGGATGATAGACGGGGACGTATTCGTTCTTGCGGAACGTGATGCCATAAAGCCGGGTAGCCAAGCCGAAAACACCTTCCTTCACCTTCGAAAGTTCGAAGTAGGGGCGCAGCATCTCGCTGTTGATGTTGAACTTGCTCTCCTTGAGTTTGTTGGCATAGTAAGAGAAATCCCATGGTTTGAATCGGCGAGCGTCGTCGGCCGAAAGAGTGGCGGGGTCGATGTGGTTCTCTGCATAATAGAGCGTTTCCACTTCTTTCACCTCCGTCCTTGCTGTGGGCATGTAAGAATCAATAAGGCTGTATAGCAATTGATATACATTCTCCGATGTTTCAGCCATACGGTGGGCAAGCGCATAGTCGGCATAGGTGTTGAAACCCAATAGTTGTGCCATTTCCCTGTGCAGGTTGACAATCTTTGCCACAATCGCCACGTTGTTGTTTTCATTCTTGTGGGTGCAGAGCGTGTTGTAGGCCATATACAATTTTTCCCTTAGGTCTCTGCGTGCGCTGTAAGTGAGGAAGGGCGAGTAGGAGGGGGCTTGCAGTGTGATGACGTAACCTTCCATATTCTTCTCCTTCGCTGTCTGGCGAGCCAGTTCAATGGCACTTTCAGGAAGTCCCTCCAGTTCGGCCATATCCGTCAAGTGGAGGAAGAAGTCGTTGGTGTCCTTCAGCTTGTTCTGCGAGAATTGGAGCGAGAGCACGCCCAGTTCGGCTGAAATCTTGCGTAGCTCTTCCTTCTTCTCGTCGGGCAGATTGGCACCATTGCGCACAAAGCCCTCGTAGCTCTTTGTCAGAAGCATTTTCTGTTCAGCGTTGAGGCGGCCGAAATGGTCAGCTGCATGGTCTTCATACACTGTCTTTATGCGTTGGAACAGTCCCTCGTTCAGTGTAATGTTGTTAGAGTGCTCTGACAAAATGGGCGACATTTTTTGTGCCAGTTCGTCGAGGAAGTCGGTGGTTTCGGCATTGAGCAGGTTGAAGAACACCTCCGTCACCTTTCCCAGCAGCTTGCCTGTGCAGTCAAGTGCCTCGATGGTGTTTTCAAAGGTGGGAGCATCCGGGTTGTTGACAATGGCCGCAATCTCCTTGTCTTCCTCTTCTATCCCTTTCATCATGGCCGGTTCGTAATCAGCCTCCGTAATTTTGTCGAAAGGAATGTGTTCGTATGTAGTGTAAAACGGATTCATTTCAGTTTCTTTTTTACTGAGTTTATATAGGTTGATGATTATCGATACATATTCTGAAGTTCGTGTACAGTGAAGCCTCCTCTCTGCAAAGTAATGAGCTTTTCGTCTTGCATCTCGTTCAGTGCAGAGGACACATTCAACCGAGTTTCGTGAACAATGTCCGACAGGACTCTCATCTTCATTCTGAAGTCCTTCCTCCCCTTCGGAGAGATGGAGTGGGCGAGCATGAACTTGATGATTTTGTTGCGTGTTGTGTCGTCGGGAAACTGGCACAAGAGCCGTTGTGTCTGCTGATACTTATTGCTGGTGATGTTCATCAGGTTGATTTTGATGATGTCGTTCACCATCAGTTGCCGCAGCACCACCATTTTCTCGATGGAGAGGGTAGTGCCTTCGGTGAGGAACCTGTAGGTGCGGGAATATTTTTGGTACATTCCAAACATGTTATAAGGTTCTATCGCTTTCACGTCGGGAATATATTCCCTCAGAAAGAACCGCCCATCAGGGTCGCTAAACTGTGCTTCCACTTCCCCACTGATGATATAGATGAGCTTGCGGCAAGGATCATCCTGAACCACCACCTCGTCATCGGGATGGTATTTGCAGAAATCCAGGCGCACATGCGCCATCACATCCGACACTTCCTGGTTGGTTAAACCCTGAAATAGTGGTAGCTGGAGCAAGCGCTCAAACATAGTCAGTTCCATAGGCGCATTCTTGTTGTTGTTTCTTTATCACGTTATCTCGTTCTCTCCTGAGCTCACCTCTCTCTACTTTATCATCTCCTTGAGGCCTTGGCTACACCAGTCGTGTGTGCCTCCCTCATCGTCGGAATAGATGAAGAAAGCCATCAGGTCGGGATGTTGAGCAAGCACCTTCTTGGCTTCCTCCAATCCCAGCACCATAAACGCGGTGGCATAAGCATCGGCTGTGGCGCAGTCCTTTGCCAACACGGTGGAGGAGAGGATGCTGTGTTGCACGGGGTGACCTGTGCGTGGGTCGATGGTGTGGGCATATTTCTTGCCGTCCTTCTCGTAGAAGTTGCGGTAGTTGCCCGATGTGGCCATCGCCATTTGGGTGAGCTGGAGCACCTGCTCAATTTCGTTGTTCATGTTGGTGGGGTCGTCATTGGGCTTGTTGATGCCCACATGCCAAAGTTCTCCCTTCGGGTTTGTGCCCCTCACGCGCACCTCGCCGCCAATCTCCACCATGTAGTTCTTTACCCCCTGACTCTCCAAGTACAGACCTACGGCATCCACTCCATATCCTTTCGCAATCGCGCTGCAATCCAGCATCGTTTCAGGGCATTCCTTCACAATCTTTCCCTCCACAAGTTTCACCTTCTCATACCCCACATATTGCAGCAAGCTATCAACTTTCTCCTCGCTAACGTTGTCCATGTTCTTGAAGCCGAACCCCCACAAATTGACCAGCGGAGCCACTGTGATGTCAAAGGCACCGTCGGTGGCTACCGACACTTCTTGAGCCAACTGAAACACGTCGGTGAACATCTTGTTGGTGTCCATGCTCGTGTTGTTGTTAATAGCCGTGATGACCGACTCCTTGTTAAAGGGCGAGAGCGACTTGTCAACTTCCTGCAAGGTGGCTTCCACCCCTGTCTGCAAGTTCTGTCCCGATTGGTAGGTTATGTGGTAGAAGGTGCCAAACACGCTGCCTTCGCCCCGCTGTGTTTCTTGAGCCTCCCATGCTTTGCCTGCTGTCGGTGTGGTGGCTGTCTGCTTGCCCTGGTCGTGCGTCTTGATGATATAGACAGTGCCGGCAATCAGCAAAAGGAGCAGCGGCCATCCCCACCACTTGATGCGGTGAGGGGTGTAGGGGTCGAACTTATTCTTTTCCTCCTTCTTCTGCTGATTGTTCAGTTCCGGGTTCTCCTGTTCTTTCTTCATTTCTTTCTTCATTGTCTATTTCTCCTTCCTTTTCTTCGTTCTTGTTTTTTTGTTCTGTTTGCTGAATTTTGTTGTTTTGCTGCGGAATGTCTCTGATGTCGATGTTCACCCCTCGCTTGTGGCTTTTCTTCAGGCCCCAGTTCAAATCGAAAATCAGACTGTACGTTCCACCCCAGCACGTCTCGTCGGTGGTGTAGCCATAGCCGGGAATGCAGTTGGGTTTAGCAAAGTCGCTTTTGGTCGAAGAGATTTCCTTTTTGTATCTGACTGCCCACCCCATGTGGAAGTTCTTGAAAATCTTCACCTGCACGCCGAAGACAAATTCCGCCCAGTGGCTGGTGCAACTGATGCCCTTTTTGTTGAAAGCCTCGCTGCCCCCCCAGTAGGGGTCGGTTATCGCAGGTCCCGACATGTCATATTTGAATACCGACAGCCCGTAGCGTACACCCACGTAGAGGCGGTTGGCCTGAAATTTATTTTTCAGCAGATTGATGTCAATGCCCACTCGTCCGAAGGGGGCACTCACTTGGTATTTCACCTTCGTGTTGAAGTCGTCCTTTGTGCACTTCCCATATCCCGCCTCAATGATGGGGAAGAAAGTGTTCTTCAGGTTGAGCCGAAGTGCTCCTTCTGCTGTACCATAATCCGATACTGCGTAGGATATAGGTCCGTAGGCATCGACCGACAAGGTGAAACCCTGAAAGAAGACCAGATGCTTCTTCTCTTCTTCCACAGCCACATACTTTGTCGGCTTGGGACTTTCACCAGGCATCAGCGGTTGCGGGGTGTTCTGTGGCTCTTGCGCATAGAGGCAGGTGGCAGCCAGCAACGCAACGGCAAGCAAGGCGATATGTTTCATTGTTCCGTTCATGCTCTGTACATCAGTTTATTCAACCACTCCATTGAAATAAATCTTCACGTTTGTCTCTCCGTCATAGTTCACCTTCGGCTGGATGATTTCCACATGGTCGATGGCTGCGTCGGTGGCGGTGATGGATTTCAGCGTGTGGAAACGGTAGGTGCCGCATTCGGGCAGTTCCACGTAGGGGTAGCTGTCGTGCTGAATCACTAAGGTGTCCCTGAGCGAGATTCGTCCGTAAGCAAACACTAATGTGTCGGCATTGTGGTAAAAGCTCATGGGCACCTTCAGGGTTGAGATGTCGTATTGCTTGTTGCGCAAAATGGTGTCCTTGCGCTGCCGAACCGCTGTCTCTGAGTAGCCCTGCGCCGTCAGGGTGGAGTCGGGATAGTCCTTGGTGACAGTTACGTTGCCCAACTTCCGATAGATATATACCGTCTTGTAGCCAGGCTTGAGGGTGGTCACCGTGATGGTGTCAACGTAGGTGATGGGGGTGCCTGCTGCATCGTAAAACCCATAGTTGCACGTGACGGTGTTCTCCAACGGACAGTTGTTGGAATAGCATCCGGCCAGCATCAGCATGGTCAGCACCGCTGCCCATCCAAGTGTTTTTCTATGTCTAAAGAATCCTTTCACTTTCTTCTGAATGGTAAGATGAGTCAATGCGTTGAAGGCTCAAATTTCCTTCTCCACCTGATACTTGTTCCTCTCCTGACTGTTGCGGCTGATGAGGTCGCCCAAGAAACCTGCCACGAAGAGCTGAGTGCCCAGAATCATCATGGTGAGTGAGATGTAGAAGTAGGGGCTTTCAGTCACTAAGATGTGGGGCTCATGCTGGTAGAGCGCCACCAGCTTCAGGGCACCCACCACAATGATGGCGACAAAGCCCACGAAGAACATCAACGTGCCGATGAAACCAAAAATGTGCATCGGCTTCATGCCGAAGGTGCTGATGAACCAGAGGCTCATCAAGTCTAAGTAGCCATTCACAAAGCGGTTCCACCCCATGAACTTGCTCACCCCGTGCTGACGTGCCTGGTGGTGCACAGGCTTCTCGCCAATTTTGCTGAAACCGGCGTTCTTGGCCAAATAGGGGATGAAACGGTGCATTTCGCCATACACCTCTATGTGCTTCACCACGTCCTTACGGTAAGCTTTCAGCCCGCAGTTGAAGTCGTGCAGGTTGTGGATGCCGCTCACCATGCGGGTGGTGGCATTGAACAGCTTGGTGGGGATGGTCTTCGAGAGTGGGTCGCCCTTGCGACGGTTCATCTTGAAGCCGCTCACCAAGTCGTAGCCGTCCTCCTTCACCATCTTGTACAGTTCTGGAATCTCGTCAGGACTGTCCTGCAAGTCGGCGTCCATTGTGATGACCACATCGCCCTCTGCCTTCTCAAAACCGTGGAAGAGGGCGGGGCTCTTCCCGTAATTTCTCCTGAACTTGATGCCGTGCACCTCTGGGTACTTACGGCTCAGTTCCTCAATCACTTCCCACGAGCGGTCGGTCGATCCGTCGTTCACAAAAATGACCTCGTAGGTGAAGCCATGCTCATCCATCACACGCTTTATCCACTCATGCAGTTCCGCTATCGATTCGTCCTCATTAAAAAGAGGCACTACTACTGAAATGTCCATATCTGTTTATCTCTACTGTATATCTGATTCTTTTTGTTGTCAATTCCCAACCGAAATTCCTACTCCTTTTGACGTTTCTGCAATCGGTTCAAGTCGTAGGAAGCCACCACAGCCACTAAGAAAGACATGATGAGGCCGAAGAAAAAGTTGTTGTTGAAGATGAGGAGCGTCTTGTCGAAAGCGCTCATGTTGTCAAGTTCATCCACCATCTGCATCATCTGCTCATACTGCATGCCCATGCCCAACTGCTGGTAGGTGGTCACCATCTCCGGCATCGTCAGCATACTGTTCACTTGTTCATAGAGCAGACCGTTGTCCCAAAAGCGGAAATAAACAAAAACAATCAGTCCGTTCATCAGAGACGCGTACATGAACATTGAAAGGGCGAAAAAGAGTCCCTGCATATAGCTGAGTTTCTCGCCTGTCGCAAACACTTTCCGATTCAGGCGCAACCCCAAAATAAAGGGAAGCAACAAGCCTACCACACACAAAAGGAGGCACAAGAGGATGAGCAGCACGTTGCTGTAGCTGATGCCCTCCACATACGAGAGGAACAGTGCACTCCAACTCAGTCCAACAAACGTTCCGTATTCCATCGAATAGGAACGGTAGATATAATTTTTTGTTACCATTCAAATGTACATTAATTGACGCGCCTATCTGTGCGCACAAACATACGCACGCGCAAAAAACGCCACAAAGGTACGGAAAATTCCTGACTTATCAGTCGCTCTTGCCGAAAATATCCTTTTTTCTCTGCAAATAACCGTTAATTCAAGTTCCACAAGTCCCTTTTCGACCACGAAATGAACGAATCTAATCAATCTCACGAAAATGTCTTTTTTCTGGAACCTGTTCGAAAACTTTTTCCATCCCGTTGAAAAAAGTTTTCCATCCCGTTCGCGCAAAAAATCCCCCGAAGCACCTCTATGGTACCTCTATAGTACCTCTATAGTACCTCGCTATTACCTCGCTTCGATAAAAAGCATCTTTTCATAGCAGTTCAATAGCGGTTCAGTTGAGGTTCAATAGAGGCATCCTTTTCCCTTCCTTATCCATCCTCGGAAATGGTGTTTGAGGAGAAACTTTAGAGGAAAACACGAATTTTCGGCCTGCATTTTTCTCTTTTCACATTATTTCCGTACCTTTGCACACTTAAAAGCATCGATTATGGTACATTTAGACAAGCAACTGGCTCGCGAACAATATGAGGCACTGGATGGCATCGGCTTCATCGAATGGCTGACCGACGGTTATCTGGCTGCGATTGGCGGCGGACTGACCGCTGAGAATATGGACATGCTGAGTGCCGACCAACATGGTGTGTTGTGCTACCGTTATGTGCTGGACGAGGTGATGGAGGGCGGATTCATTCAACTGATTCTCAATGGTTACGCCCCCTACGTGCTCGAAGGCCCATTCCCCATGGTGGTGAAGAAAGAGTGGGGAGCCATAGCAGGACAGGAGAAGGCGATGAAGGACTTCTCGAAGTTGCTCTACGAAGTGAAGAACGAGTACCACAGACATCGGGAGGAACTGTCGAAGGACATGAGCGACGAGGACTTCATGGCTCTCTACGAGCAATTGGAGGACTTGAACGAGTTGGGCGACGACTTTCTCGACGACCATCAGGAGCAACTCACCCCGATGGTGGCAAAGATGATTGTGGAGAATATAGATAAGTATATGTAAGACAATGGCAAAGAGTAAGATAACAAAAAATCAGCAAGTAAACATCAAGAACAAGCGAGCATCGTTCGACTACGAATTTATCGATACTTTCACCGCGGGTATTGTCCTCACGGGTACAGAGATAAAAAGCATCCGTGCGGGCAAGGCGAGCTTGGTCGATACCTATTGCTACATCAACAATGGCGAAATTTGGGTGAAGAACATGTATGTGGCTCTCTATTCCGAAGGTTCCTACAACAATCATGTGGAGCGTCGGGAAAGGAAACTGTTGCTGAACAAGAAGGAGATACGCAACCTGCAGAACGACACCAAGGCCCCTGGCTTCACCATCGTGCCCGTGCGTCTGTACATCAACGAAAAAGGTCTTGCCAAGCTCGTCATCGCATTGGCCCGAGGCAAGAAGGAGTTTGACAAGCGCCAGTCGTTGAAGGAGAAGGAGGACCGCCGAGAAATGGACCGCGCAAAAAAGAAATATATTTAAGCAAAAAATGAAAAGTGAAGAGTGAAAACTTTTCACTCTTCACTTTTCACTCTTCACTTTTATGATCAATATCATCAAAGAGCGAATTCTGATTCTGGACGGTGCAATGGGCACCATGATTCAGCAATATGGGTTGACCGAAGACGATTTCCGAGGCCAACGCTTCCAGCACATACCCGGACAGATGAAGGGCAACAACGACATACTCTGTCTGACAAGGCCAGATGTCATCGCGGATATACACCGTAAGTACCTCGAGGCAGGAGCCGACCTCATTACCACTTGCACCTTCTCCTCGCAACGAGTGTCGATGGCCGACTACCACGTCGAGAACTTTTGTCGTGAAATCAATTTGGCAGCTACCAAGATAGCCCGTCAGTTGGCCGACGAATACACGCAAAAAACGCCCTTGAAACCGCGTTTTGTCTTGGGCGACGTGGGACCGACTAACAAGGCACTCAGCATTTCGCCCGATGTGAACAATCCTGCCCTTCGCAGCCTCACCTACGACGAACTTGTCGAGGCCTACGTGGAGCAGATGGAGGCACTCTTGGAAGGAGGGGTGGATGCCCTGCTCATCGAAACCATCTTCGATTCGCTCAATGCCAAAGCTGCCATCTATGCGGCAGAAGTGGCGATGGAATCCGTAAAACGGCGCGTGCCCTTGATGCTCTCCGTCACCGTGAGCGACACAGCCGGGCGCACCCTGTCGGGACAAACCTTAGAAGCATTTCTGGCCAGTGTGCAGCATGCCGACCTCTTCTCCGTAGGACTGAACTGCTCGTTTGGAGCGCGTCAACTGAAGCCTTTCTTGAAAGTGCTGGCCGAAAGAGCACCTTATTATATTTCAGCCCATCCCAATGCAGGTTTGCCCAATTCATTGGGACTTTACGACCAAACGCCCTCCATGATGGCTGAACAGGTTAGTGAGTACGTGGAGGAAGGTTTGGTGAACATCTTGGGTGGTTGCTGCGGAACAACGGAGAAATTCATCGAATTGTATCCCGCCATTGTTGAGGGGCGCAAACCCCATGTGCCCGTAGAAAAACCTAAGAACCTGTGGCTGAGCGGACTTGACCTGCTGGAACTCACTCCCGAACGCCGTTTTGTGAATGTAGGCGAGCGGTGCAACGTGGCTGGCTCACGCAAGTTCCTCCGGCTCATCAACGAAAAGAACTACGAAGAAGCTCTTTCCATCGCCCGCAAGCAAGTGGAGGATGGGGCACAGGTTATCGACATCAACATGGACGATGGACTCCTCGATGCCAAGCACGAAATGGTCACCTTCCTCAACCTCTTGATGAGCGACCCCGACATATCGAAGGTGCCCGTGATGATTGACTCCAGCAACTGGGAGGTCATTGTGGCTGGATTGAAATGTGTGCAAGGCAAAAGCATCGTCAACAGCATCTCGCTGAAGGAGGGCGAGGAAGTCTTCCTTGCTCACGCACGTGAAATCAAGCGGCTCGGTGCTGCCACAGTGGTGATGGCATTCGACGAAAAGGGACAAGCCACCTCCTACGAGCGCAAGATAGAAATCTGTCAGCGGGCCTACCGCCTCTTGGTCGAGAAGGTTGGTTTCAACCCCCATGACATCATCTTCGACCCCAATGTATTGGCGGTGGCCACCGGAATGGAGGAGCACAACAATTATGCCCTCGATTTTATCCGTGCCACCGAATGGATAAGGAAGCATCTGCCTGGTGCCCACGTTTCGGGCGGCATCAGCAACCTCTCGTTCTCCTTCCGGGGCAACAACTACATCCGCGAGGCCATGCATGCCGTGTTCCTCTACCACACCATCGCTGTGGGGCAGGACATGGGCATTGTCAACCCAGCCACACAGGTGCTCTACAGCGATATCCCCGACGATGTGCTGACCGCCATCGACGATGTGCTGCTCAATCGTACCCCCGATGCCACAGAGAGGCTGATTGAAATTGCTGCTCGAATTAAGGAGGAAAAAGAGACTGAAAAGGAAATACTTAAAAAAGGTTTGGCTGTACCAAATAGCGTTGCTGATGATTGGCGAAACAGCACGGTGGAGAACCGACTGAAGCACGCTTTGGTGAAGGGCATAGGCGACTACCTTCAAGCCGATTTGTATGAAGCCCTGAAACTATACGACAATCCTGTGAAGATGATAGAAGGTCCGCTAATGGATGCGATGAACACGGTGGGCGAACTTTTCGGAAGCGGTAAAATGTTCCTCCCCCAAGTGGTGAAGACGGCACGCACCATGAAGAAAGCTGTAAGCATTCTGCAACCTTTCATCGAGGCAAGCCGATCGGAGGGGGTACAGAAAGCCGGAAAGGTGCTGCTGGCTACCGTGAAGGGTGATGTGCACGACATCGGAAAGAACATCGTGAGTGTCATCCTTTCGTGCAACAACTACGAAATCATCGACCTTGGTGTGATGGTGCCGGCAGAGGAGATTGTGAATAAAGCTATTGAAGAGCAGGTCGATATCATTGGCTTGTCAGGTCTCATCACTCCTTCGTTGGAGGAGATGGTGAATGTGGCACGCGCACTTGAAGAGCGTGGGGCGAACATCCCCATCATGATTGGTGGAGCCACCACCAGCGAACTCCACACCGCCTTGAAGATTGCGCCCGTCTATCATGCCCCTGTGCTTTGGATGAAAGATGCCTCGCAAAACGTGATTGCCAGTGCCAAACTGTTGAACCCTGCTACCAGAGCCGAACTGACTTCCGAACTGGACAAGAAATATGCCGAACTCCGCTCGGAACAATCAGATGCGAAATCTGACATGCTGAGTCTCGAAGAAGCACGTCAACGGAAACCTAAATACTTTTTGTAATGATGAGTGGACTTCCCTGACTAAATGCACTTATGTTCGTGGACACCTGGACCTGTTCGGTAAAAACCGTTCATTAATGAATTCGATGATTTTCATTAATGAATTGGATGATTTTCATTAATGAATTGGACGATTTTCATTAATGAACGTGTTTTGACGCATTAATGAATTGAATCAAGCTACACCTCCGCTATCGCGACTCATC
>CADAPC010000009.1 GCA_902789725.1 uncultured Bacteroidales bacterium | reverse complement strand
GGACTGCTGCAACAGGCCGTCCTTGTTTCGATTATGGAAGATACCAGAAAATGTGCAAAAGTCGAAGTTCTCAGCTTTGTACTTCCGTGCCTGGTCTTTGCTCGTGATGGAGCGCAACATCTCCGTTTGCTTCTTTGCATACGGGCCAACGATATAGCGGTAGATGTCAGGAATGCCGATGCTGCGCAGAGGTTTCGTGTTACGGATAGGTTTTCGGAAGAAGGAGAAAGATAGTAGTTCTCCCTCCTTGACTCCGAAAAACTTCTCATAGATAGAAAGGTGGTCACACATGGTTTCGTGTCACCTCCTTTCTGCTTTTGGGATTATTGGCTACATACGCGCGTGCTTCATCGTAAATGTCATTGACAGACTTACGATTCGCCTGCATTAGCCAATTGTCGATTTCCGACTTACGGAAGATGATGCTCTTCCCATTCTTGTGGAAGGGAATGGTACGGCTGCTTGTCCAGCCATAGACGGTCTGCTCGGCTGGATGGTTGGGGAGGTAGTTGCATAGGTCCTGTAGCGAGAACCAGGCATCAGCCTCTACATTGTTGTTTGACTGCAGAGCGTCGAACTTCTGTTCAAGCGTCTCCAACTTTTCTAAAATGCTTGCCATAAGCTGCGGCATTGCATCGAATGATGGTACTGTTGTACACATATAAATGATGTTTTAAGTTGGCTGCAGCTTATGCTACAGTCACTCTCTTTGGGAAGAAAGCGACTGCAAAAGTATCGTGAAAAGCAATGGTGATTTCGGTATGATTCGAGGCATAAAAGGAACATACTCAGCATGGTCTCATCTTGTCTGTATCGTGCTGACAATCAGCGATAATAAAAATAATGAAGTTGAAAAATAATTTTATTATGGCATTGTTATGATTGGTATCATATCCCTATCATAACGAAATTGACATCAAAAGACCAAATACACAAAAGCCACTCACGTATGAACGTGAATGGCTAAAAGGAGAAAACAGCATAAATATTGCTGTATGACGAAGCTTAAGATTGCGGAATTGGACTATTCGCTTTTGGGGCTACCGGAAGTCCCAATTATATCATCAGAGAGATTGATTTGGATGGCATCAGCGGCAGCATCCTTCTTTGCGTCTACTATCTTGGCATAGATCTGGGTTGTGGTCACCTTCTTATGACCAAGCATCTTGCTGACAGTATAGATGTCCGTACCATTAGTCAACTGCAAGGTTGCATAGGTATGGCGAAAGCAGTGAAAGGTGATGTGTTTGGTGATACCAGAGGCTTCTATCCATCGTTTCACAGGTCGGTTAATCCATGATGGGTCTTGTAGCCCTTCAAATACGAGTCGGTCTGCATCTCCTCGTTCTCCACATAAGGAATATGCTTGGTCAGAAATTGGCATATACTCTACACCCTTGGTTTTCTGTTGGGTAAAATGGAGTTGGTAATGTTCCTTGTCTTTCACAATATCGCGCCACTTCAGTTGTTTGATGTCACTATGGCGCAATCCTGTCAAGGCAGAAAACAAGGCTGCTCTCTTGAGGATTTCGCTATCACATGGTGTAGCTGTCAGTTGGTTAAGTTCTTCCAGTGTCAGATACTCGCGTTGGCTTTCCTCGTAGTATATATTCTTAACTTTGGCTGCAAGGTCGATGGTCAAGTAGCCATCAATGAAGGCTTGATGAAGACCAGCCTTGAATATCGAGAAATAGGTCGAGGCGGTATTGGCTGATATGGTTCCTGTCTTACTGCCACCTTGTGGTGCGTTGATAAGGTAATCCTTGTAGTCTTCGATGAGGTTCACGTCAATGCTGCCGAATAGAAGAGGTTTCCCTCCAGTGTATAGCTTCATCAATGCCAGTTCTCTTTTCCAGTTCACTTGAATTGACTTGGAACTGTTCTTGTGACGTTTGTCCTTTAGCTCTTCAAAGTACTTGATGAAGTCACATTTTGCTCTTTCGTTTTGAGCTGCTTGTTCTGCCTCCGAGTCTGTGTACAAAGACTGATTATCGTATTCATGCTGACGAAGGTCACGAACCTTGTCAGCAAAGATGCAAGCCTCTTGATCCTTTTGTGAGCGGCACATGATGATTCCATTGGCGTCACGCTTGGGACGATAGTAGGCTTTCCCATCAGGTAGAGTTCTTCCAGAACTATTCTTGTCAAAGATGGGAGTCGTAATATAGCGACCAAGTGGTTCATGCTTGCGAAGTGGTTTGTCTCTGCCTGGCTCAAAGACAGGAAAACTTTCAATGAGCAATGACCACTGCTCTTTGTATTCGGATTTGCGGAGTATCACCTTGAATACCGTGCGCTTCATTGGAGTCTTCATAACTTGATGGATTTATATAGTTTGTCGATTTCTGATTTTGGAGCGTAAACATAGTTGCCTATCTGTCGGGTAGGGATGGAGAACTTACGGATATGTGCCCATACAGACGAATCGTGAATTCTATACTTCTTTGAGATTTCTCCGATGGTATAGCAATTCTCTGGTTCCATATTATAGGTCTTAGGGATGGGCTTCTGAGCAGCCTTCCTTACCTTCTTTCTTCTTGGATAACGCTGTTCAAGGTCTGCACGGTTCAACCTCAGCTGCTTTGTGCCAAGGTTGACAGCTGGAATCTTCCCTTTACGAATCTCGCGATACAAGGTGTCTCGTTCAACGCAATAAATGGCAACTGCTTCCTGAACAGAAAGGAACTCCCTGATGTCTGGAATCTCCTTAGCCATCTGTTCATACTTTGCTTCTTTAGCCTCTCTGTCCTTCTTCCTTTTGTAGGCAACATCTGAGCATTGTTTTGAACAATACACAGAGTCGATGGTGCGTATCTGGAATACTGCACCACAGATAGGACATTTCCTTCGAATCTCGTATTTTGCCTGAGCCATACTATTGTATATAATAAGGTGTATTATTCGTTTGTTGAACATCACCGACTAAAGTGTCGCGTGAACGTTTTGATGCAAAATTACGATAAAAATCCGAAAACAGAGCCAAATATACAAAGTTTAACAAAATAAAAATCGGTGCAACTCAATGAGTTACACCGATTCGCTTATTATTGTTTATTGCTGTTTATCAGCCTTACTTCACACTGCTGTACCATGCAGTCTGCCATGTACCACCCCATCGGGCTTTGATAAGAATTGTGTTGCAAAGGTACCTGTCATGGCGTTCATCCTGCAAGGTCGGTGCCTGTGGTTTGTCCGTGAAATCTCCACGCTCTGATTGTGGCAGAGGTAGTATTTGACGGCAAAACCTTGCATTGATGAGCCATAACACCTTTTGGGGCAACATAATTCTTTAATCAATCCCGATGGTAGTTGGTTCTACATAAGGGAAGAAAATAAAAATTTTATCTTATGGCTAACATTTGCGACACTCAGTACAAGGTGACAGGCTCACGCAAAGCCGTGGCAGACCTTTGGAACACACTCCAAGAGTTGGAGGTGAACAGTAATAATGTGTATCTGTATCTCTTGGCAGAACACTATGGCATTGACTACGAGAAGAAAGGCATCTCGGTGAGAGGACACATCTATTGGGCAGAGTATGAGGAGAACGTGGAAGACGATTATGCCCTCTTGTCCTTTGACACCGAAAGTGCTTGGTCTTCATGCGACTTGTTCTTTGAGGAGGTGAACAAGGCACTTGGCGATGAACTTTCAATCAGTTGGCGAGAGGTTGAGCCAGGTTGCGACATCTTCTATACGCACGATGAGAACGACTTCTTCCCCGAAGAGTGCTACGTCACTGCATACGGAGAACTCTTTGAGGATTGTGAGGGTGCTTACTCCACCTTTGGTGATGCTATCAAGTTGTGGTGTGAGAAGACTGGTGTCTCACAGGACGGAAGAAGCGAACAGAAGATGATTGACTTCATCAATGAATACGAGTATGAGGCAGAGGACACGAATTTCTGCATCAATCCAATCACATTCGGCTAACAAGGAGGAACGGATATGGCAACGATAGACATGGAGCAGTTGGACGGCGTTGTAGGGTGTTTCTGCACCTTGCTTTATCCCCGAAGAGGTCAGACAGAGGGAACGATTGTCGAGGACTTGGGTTGTGAGGTCATTGTCCAGCTCATCAACGGCAAGGAAGTGACGGAGTACAAGGATGATGTTGTCATCTGTGAATAATCAGGAGAGAGTCTGTTGGCTATGTGGCTTGCAGACTCTTTCTTCCTTTGACTGCAAAAACTCTTTTAGGACAATCCTCCAATGAGGTTATGGCTGTTGTAACTGAAATACCTTGGGAGCAAGTTGTGCGGTTTGCTCACTTGCTCCAGTCCTGTTATAGAAGCGATGCTTCGACACCTGTATAGCGATACGTCGCCAAAGTCCCTTCGCCGTTTTAAGCGTCTCTGTACCTTGTTATAGGAATGGTCATTTCGCCTTTTGGTTTTACTCGTCTGTCTTTTGCGACTCTTCCTTGTCGGACACAGAACTTGGTCTTAGCATGATGACAGTGCTATCGCCAATCCTCTGATGTCTGTCCTCTTTTGGCTTGATGCCTCTATTGCTAAGCTGACCCTTAGGCTTGTCGTTCATCGTGCATCAGTGTTCATGCTCCTCACTCTTCTGATGATACAGCTGTAAGGTCGGATTTCCCGCTTCGTTTCTCCAGGCATACAGCCATAGCAGTGCCCCTGTCTGTTGCATACGGATTGCCTCCTTGCTTACAACCTTTGTTCCATTGTTTGGCCCCGTCTTTTTCTGAATTGAGCTATTTGAAAGCCACTTATTTTTACCATGCAAAGGTAGCGTGATGCTGCGAAGGACTTCCTCCTTCTTGTGTGGCCGCTATCGCTGTGACCAATAAAATAGTGCGTAATCTTCCTTTTTCTCCCTTACCGCCAACGACAAAAAGAGTATTGCGAACGATTTTCATGGTGCTTCCCACATGGTGCCACATCCCTGCTTTTGAATGCATGTAAAAATTAAGTTTCACTTTTAAATTCAATTCAAAATGAAAAAGATCGAGAACAACTTCACAGTTTCAGGTTTCGTAGGTAAGGATGCAGAAATCCGTCAGTTCGCAAACGCCAGCGTAGCACGCTTCTCATTGGCAGTAGGCCGTCAGGAGAAGAACGGCGAGGAAACCAACCGCGTATCGGCTTTCATGAATATGGAGGCATGGCGCAAGAACGAGCACACCGAATCATTCGACAAGCTCACCAAGGGCACGTTGCTCACCGTCGAGGGTTTCTTCAAGCCAGAGGAGTGGACAGACAAGGATGGCGTGAAGCACTCCAGAATCATCATGGTTGCAACCAAGTTCTACGAGTGTCCCGACAAGGAGGAGACTCCTGCGGAAGAGCCGGCCAAGCCAGCAACCAAGAAAGGCAAGAAATAGCCTTTCCTCTCCATAACAAGGCGACCTTCGGGTCGCTTTTGTTTTGCTCAGGGACATCAATCTGCTGTTATAGCGTGTGATAATCTTCTCTAATAACAACCATGTGCATTTATTAACCATAACGGCAACGCCGTCTTCCTTTATTCTAACCACTTCGTCCCTCACCATTTGCGAAACGTCACCAAGATGGTTGGCATACAGATATTCCCGGCTGATGGCGACAAAGTCGCTATTAGCCAAGAAAGACAGTATGCCAAGGTCTGAACGCGAGAGGACTGCCATCTATGCCACAAGATGCCGAAGCCGAGGCTTCTGATAATTGTGTCCTTTACTGGCTATCCACTCGCCTTGATATTCAGACCGTCAATCTTGCGACAGCTTCACTACCCACCCACACCTGCTTTACTATTCTTCTTCTCTTTGACTGCAAAATATTTTCTGTTATAAGCGGTGGTTTCGTCCAAGTGCGTTGTATCGCTTCGCCCCACACCTTCAGAACGGCATTACTGTACGGACACCGCACGAATCCCATGTGACAGGCAGCCAACAATGTCACTATCAGAAACTGACACTTCTGATAACTGCCTTTATTGCTGTCTGGCTGTCCCATTATCGGGCTTCGGCAATGTCCGTGTAATGCCATTCTGCCCACCCATACCACCTTTACCACTAATCAACTGTTTTACAATTTCTCTTCTGCTATACAAGAGGCAGTTCTTGTCCACTCAGGCATATTGAATGTGGCAGACATGTCTGCTACGTCCAATCTGCCTCAGTGTCCTGCGGCAAGGACAAGGCACATTTGTCATGCTGACAGGAGTGCCCGATTTGTCCGTTGCGCAACTGTCTCTTCTTGCCTGATATACGTTACTATCTACTTCTAAATTATACTGCTTTGCCCCACGCCTTTGCGAAGCGTTACATGGTCTGTCGTCATACAGACATCCTTGGCTGATGGCAACACGTTGCTATTAGCCAAAGCTGACAGTATGCCGAAGTACCGACGCGAGAGAATTGTCTGTCCGTGCTACAAGCTATCAAGGCTGAAGCTTTGATGACTTGCATCCCGGTCAGCCAACACACTCGCTTTATGTCGGTACAGCAGACCTGCAAACACTTCACTGCCCACCCTTACTGTTTCAATCTTTCTTCTTACCTCTTTATATATAACACATCATTCCTCTTGCAGCCAATATCAATAATCTTCTTCCAATCAGCGCAGTGGTAGGCATATTTCCTGCAAAGTTAGCCGCGTCTGAGACAATCGTCAAA
Source organism: uncultured Bacteroidales bacterium (assembly GCA_902789725.1). Classification (GTDB taxonomy): domain Bacteria; phylum Bacteroidota; class Bacteroidia; order Bacteroidales; family Bacteroidaceae; genus Minthosoma. The sequence goes on along the minus strand of CADAPC010000009.1, from coordinate 46,510 downwards.
TTCTGCTTGAGGTCTTGTGACTGTGAACAATCTTCCTTTTCCTCGGAAAAGAGTATTCTTCACACATAATTTGTCTTTATGTCTTTTCTTGCGGCTTGTGGGAGCAGAAAATATCCCTCCACAGGCTGAAAGGTCTCGAAAGGAGGGAAGAGAAAGAAACGGTTAAGCGAACGCAGAGGGAATTTATTCACTATGCTGAGCGTAAGTTTCTTCAACGTAGTTAAACAAGTCCAGCGACATGGGCGACAAACTTATTTGTATCACTAAAAATAGAAAGGCAATGAAGATTATCATCCTGCATGATGCTGACGCACGCATCGAGTATCTTGACGTAGCCGACCACCTTCTCGGCTCAGACATCGAGGAGTTCCTCACCAGACAGGGCTTCTCAGTGAACAACATCACATGGCTTGTCACATCGGCAGACCATATCCCAGTGGTTTACCACAAGTATGACATCGACTGCAAGACCGGCGAGGCAACCCACACCAAACGAGAGGCAGAACTGCAAGACCTCACTATCCACGGACAACTCCAGGCATTGCAGCACCGGGAGCAGGACGAGCTGAAAGCGGCTCTTCGCAAGTACGGCACGGAGGTGGACGGAGGCTTTGAGGTGCATTTCGAGGGAGAGCAGCCCATCGTGGCAGGTTATCTCTTTGACGAGCCTCGTGACATCGTCATAGACGCAGCACGTTTGGATGCCGACGGAAACTTGTCGCTTCTTGGAGAGGACAAGGAAGTGAGGGATGGACAATACGACATAGAGCCAAGCGACATATTTGGCGGTCAGTTGGACTATGTCACGTCGAGTATAGGTGCATGGATGAAGTAGGAGCATGTATGACCCAGTGCATCGTATATGACGAGACGACCAAGGAGAGCGAGACCTTTTGCTCATTGACCGCAGCCAAGAAGTGGATGCGAGAGCGCATCAAACAGAAGCATGAGGTAAGCGGACAGAAGTACAGAGTCTATTCCGACGGAGAGTTTGTTAATTGCGGCTCTATCAGTCTCACAGGCAGCAACAAGTCTTTTGTCGCCAATACAAGGCAGACGAAGAAAGGATATTAATAACAAGGTAACGGCAAGCCTAACCAACTTGCCACACATATATTGATATGGAAAAGCAAATATTGAGTTTTAATGACTTGCCATCAGCATTGTCATTAGTAATAAACAAGCTGGAGATTTTAGAAGAAAAGTTTTCCACACTAATGACTCAAATTCAGCCCGATAAGGGATTGGAATGGCTTAGTGTTTCCGAATTGAGTGAGTATCTCCCTACCCATCCAGTTGAACACACAATCTATTGTTGGACAAGCAATAAACAAATACCATTCCATAAGAAGGGGAAACGTATCATGTTCCTCAAATCTGAAATTGATGAGTGGATGCAAGATAACAAGAGTAGGTCACGAGCAGAAATTATGAATGAAGCAATAGCTTATGTTCAATCAACAAGAAAAGTCATTTAAATAACAAGGTAACGGCAAGTCTAACCAACTTGCCACTATAACATTTTCACATTATGATTTACACTCACACTATCGGACGCATCGGAGCAAAGGATTGCCGCGTCATCACAGGTACACACGGAACATTCATGGCTGTTGACATCGCAGTGGACGACTACAGTAAGGGCAAGCAAATCACCACTTGGGTAAGGGTGAAGAGCAGCAAGGAGAACCATATCCGTTTGGCTGAATACCTCACCAAGGGTCGTATGGTGCTTGTGGAAGGCACACTGACTTCTTCCATTTGGACAGACCGCAACGGAGAGAACCACATACAGCATAGCATCATAGCTGACTCCATCGCCTTTGTCAATGCAGGGAAGAAGGATGCAACCGACACACCTGCAACAAAGGCACGCAAGGCAGCCAAGGCAGAGGGCGAGGCTCCCGTACCGCCAGCCGATGCACCGCAGGACAAGAGCGAAGACCTTCCCTTCTGAGGGTAGTATCAACTGAGAGTAGTACGTACTAATCGTAGTAAATCCGCTTTTACTATGGTTAGTATGTACTATCAGTAGTAGAATAGTAAAGTAGTATTCACTAATAGTAGTATCATGTTATGACACAGATAATTGCAGTATTAAATCACAAGGGTGGTGTAGGGAAAAGTACGACCGCAGTAAGCCTTGCGGCAGCTCTGCAACTGAGTAAGAAGAACGTCTTGGCTATTGACATGGATGGACAAGCCAACCTCACGGAAGCCTTGGGATTGTCCATCGAGGAAGAACAGACAGTCTATGGCGCAATGTGTGGACAGTACACCTTGCCGTTGGTCAAGTTGCACAACGGCATCACCGTCTCACCCTCATGCCTTGACCTGTCTGCGGCTGAGTTAGAGCTTATCAGCGAGCCGGGACGGGAGCTTATCTTGAAGGGACTTATCACCAAAGCCATCGCCAAAGAGCATTTCGACTACATCATCATCGACTGTCCACCGTCATTGGGCTTGCTGACCTTGAATGCCCTCACCGCAGCCGACTACATCATCATCCCTGTTCAAGCGCAATACCTTGCCATGAGAGGTATGGCAAAGTTGATGGACATCATCCGCATCGTTCAGGAGCGGCTCAACTCCAACCTTAAAGTGGGCGGCATCGTCATCACCCAGTTCGATCGCCGCAAGACGTTGAACCGAAGCGTGAGGGAAATCGTCAATGACAGTTTTCACGAGAAGGTTTTCAAGACCGTCATCCGTGATAATGTGGCTTTGGCAGAAGCACCCATCAACGGCAAGACTATCTTTGAGTATAATCCCAAATCCAATGGTGCCAGTGATTATATGTCTTTGGCAAAAGAAGTGTTAAACTTAAAATAGCATAGCCATGAGCAAGAGCAGTATGTTGAAAGAGGGAATGAAAGGCGGTCTCAACGGACTCCTTTCTTCCACAAAGAAGCCGAGTAAGGAGCAGATAGTCACAGAAACTACACCAGCACCACCTGTGTCTGTTTCTGAGACTACCGAAGTGCCGGTGCATTGCAATTTCCTTATCAACAAGAGCATCCACACGAGGATGAAGTACCTCGCCATCAAGAAAGGGATGTCCTTGCGTGATATTGTCAATGAGGCAATGACAGAATACCTAAAGCGGCATGACACATGAGTGCCGCGCGGTATCATCGCCGAACAGACGATGATACCGCTATCTCTTCTATAAACAGACTTTACTATCCGTAGTATGGTAGTAAAAACTATTCGACTATTATACTATTCGTAGTCGATACTACTTTTAGAAAATACTATCCAACTCATTTTTAGGGCAATAGTTTTCTCTGCTTGTAGGACTGTCTCCATGCTGATAAAAGGCAATGTCGTTCCCTATTACAAGATTTTCTCTTTTTCCCTCATATCAACTATCGTCCTTCCCCATATACAGCTTCGCCCCACGCCATCCCGCCCGTTTCCTCTTTTACATAACAGATTTCTTTTCGCCTGCCTTGCCGCTGCGGATATTGTTTTGCAAAGGTAATGCTGGCGATTGTTCAAACACCAAATCGTCCATTGCATTTGACCGAAAAATCTTCCTCTGCGTGCAGAGCGTATTTTTCGCTCCCGATTTGGCTTTTTGATCGCCATCACTCTTGGAAAGCAAAAAATATCCCTTGGGCAGGCAGGAAAAGCCTCCGAAATAAGGGAAGAAAAAACATAAGAGCAATGGCACACAAGAATGACTATCAAATCCAAAAGCAGTTAGACAAGCCTCAGACTTGGTTCTGCAAATACTATCCCGCACGCATCCGCAATGTGGGTGAGAAGGAGATTGCCGACAGACAATTAGTGTTTGACTTCAAGGACGGAAGAGCCTACGAGGAAGTGGCGCAGCGCACCGCAGAGAATATGCTGACACTCTACGGCAAGGGTTGCGTGAACATCGTCTTCGCCCCCGTTCCAGCATCCACAAGCGAGAGCAACGAACTCCGCTACAAGGCTTTCTGCCACAGGGTGTGTGAATTGACAGGAGCGGAAAACGGCTACGAGCACGTGAGGGTATGCGGAGAGCGTAAGACCATCCACGATAACCGCAAGAACGAGGATGAAGTCCGCAAGGCGAATGTCGTTGAGTTTGATGAGCCGTTCTTCGACAACAAAATGGTGTTGGTCTTTGACGATGTGATAACCAAGGGTCTCAGCTATGCCAAGTATGCCAACCAACTCGAAAGGCTCGGGGCATGTGTTATTGGCGGTATGTTCCTCGCACGCACACATTATAAAGTAAGGTAAAGTATGACAAAGTACGACAAGGCAGTGTCCGTATGCTTCAGCGGACACCGCAGCGTACCTTTCGCCAAGCGGAGGGAGTTGAAGCAATGTCTCAAATCGGAGATAGCCAAGGCGTATGCCGACGGCTACCGGTATTTCTATTGTGGCATGGCAATGGGATTTGACCTGCTGGCGGCAGAAGCCGCCCTTTCGTTGCAATGCGAGTTGAAGGACTTGCAGGTGATAGCCGTTGTGCCGTTCCGTGGTCAGTCTGACCGGTGGAGCAAGGAAGAGCAAGCCAAGTATGATGCCATCCTGCGCATCGTGGATGACGTGGTCGTATTGAGCGAGCAATACTACAATGGCTGCCTTCTGAGGCGCAACGACTATATGGTCAACCGCAGTTCACGTCTCATAGCCTACTTCGATGGCAATCCCAAGGGCGGCACGTTCTACACCGTCAGAGAAGCCAAGAGGCAGGGATTGGACATAGTGAATCTTCATAATAGTGTATAACCCATAAAACAGAAAATGCTTATGGACGATATTGTTGCAATCATCGTTTGCTACTTCGTGTTCGGAGCTTTGGGCAATGTGCTCAGAGCTTTGTTCGGCGGAGAGAGACGAAACGACTTCCGCCGTGACCGCTAAGCGTCTTTAAACCAAGATACGCTGACAGCCATACGTCTGCACCTTACCCCAAAAAGATGCAGCGGATAATTGTGTCCGTAGGCAAGGATATTCAGATTCCTCACCTTAACATTTTGATAAAAATAAAGATACTGCTGCCTATATTTCAAGACAGCAGTATAAACCTTACTCTGCAGGTGCCCATTTGCAACGCACAGGAGAGACGATTGCACCCTCTGCTTTCAGCTGCTTCATGGCTGCATCTACCTCTTTGCGGTCGAGACCGCTGAGTTCTGCGATTTTACCTGCGTTGAGAGGCTGACCAGCCTCTTTCATTGTTGCCAATACTTTTTCTTTTGCGTCCATTGTTTTGATGATTTGATGTTTTGTTTATAATCTTGTTATTAACTCTTGTATTTTGTCTTCCCTTATAATCTTCGGTTGTGCCTTACCTGCCAGAACGAGAATTTTCTTCCCGTTTCTGTAGATGTGCAGCTGTCTGCTTCGTACCACTGCTGTCAAGGTCTCATCATCCTGCATGGCTTGCCATATAGGATAATACACACCTTCTGGTTCAAACAACTTCTTCTGAAGGTGTGAGCACATGTTGGTTGTATCTATTGTCATATCGTTACGTCATATCATTAACATGATTCTGCCAGCTTCTTTTGTGAACATTTCAGGGAAACGGCAGATTGTTGCATACACCTGCTTGCTTGTCACAGGCTGACCGTCCTTTCTCAGGTGCAGCCTATGACGATTGATGGCATCGGCAATCTGGTCGGTTGTCATGCCGCCATTTCGCTTTACCATCACATATACTATGGCTTCTTCTATCTTCATCCTTTATTCATCTGTTTTTCAATCCATGCCATCAATACGGCAACAGCATATTCCTGTTCTTCCTTGGTCAGTGCCCTGCCTGCTGAGATGTGATGCCACTTGAAGAAGCATCCCCGGCAACAACAGCCAGTGGCATGTTGAGCCAGGAAAACAGGATGCCCACGCATGGGAGTCTGCTTGCCGTCGTTCGGTATGACAGCCGGAGCAAGTCTTTTTGCCACAAAGTCCTCTGCGTGTTTTCGTATCGTCGGCAATCCCTTTTCCATTACATACTCCCTGTCTTGCTTGGACAGATGGAACCGGCTGCGAAAATCAGACTTTGCCAATCTCTCAAAGAGATTCGTCAGGTCATACTCTTTCTTATCACCAGGAACGCTTTCTTGCGGCTCTTCCTCTTGGAACAACGATGGATATATGTATTTCTGTGACATCATTATCTGTTGCTTCTGATTTCTAATGTTATATCCATATATGACCGCTTGCCGTCTATATAGTCTGCATAGAGTATTTCTTCGCTTCTGCCTTTCAGAATATGGCACTTACCGCACAGCTCACAGTTGTGCAGACATCTCCATTCATTCAGAACGTAATCCAAACGTTCCTCTCGTGTAGATGATTCAATAGAGGGTGTGCTCATAATCAGTGTCTCCCACAGCGTGGTCAATCAGTGCCTGAAACTCTTCTTCCGTATAGTCTTCTTCCCAACCATACGTTACGTCCTTTATGCCCAAAGTAAACCCTAATGCCTCAGAATAGGATATGCCAATTTCAGCTGCAAGGTCTCTTGCCGCTTGAAAAATCTGCTCTTCTTTGCTTAAGGGCAGTTGTTTCGCTTTCTTATGTTTTTTCTTTGGTTTCCCCATTTGAGTATATTCGTTTAATAATCAGCGTTGATGGGCATCTTGAAATTCCTGTATTTCTTTCGGAGTTCCTCATTTTGCGCCTTCATTTCCTCATACATATCATTCAGTGCGTCAGGAAATCCCCATCCACAAGGGCTTGCCCAACGAAGGCATTGCTTGATTCGGGAATCATACTTGTCCCAAAGGTCATAAAGCACGATGTGGCGCAATGTCTTGTCGAAATTACTCTCAACAGAATCATAGAATTGCTCCCACATGTCTCCATAGTCATAAGTGAACTGACAGGCATTCTCCATATAGAACACCATCAATTCTGCGACTGAATCTTCCGAAGGCTTCAGTTTCTTGAAGTCGGACAATGCCTTGCGGCACACTGAGAAGCGTGTCTTTGGCTCTCTGTTTCTGCTCGGATAGAACTCTTCCCGTATGATGTGCTTATACTCTTCCAGCTTCTGGCCCTCATTCGGCTCTGCATAGAAGTCAAGATATTCCTTTGCCTCTTTCCGTGCAGAATAAAGTTCCAATACCATTTTTATTATTTCACTCTTGTCCATGGACATGAGGACAGACTTTAATTTAGATTTTGACATTTCTGCTCTTTTATCTTAAAAACGGGTCAATCGTTGCCAGCAACTCTGATTTCTGCATCACACCGCTCGTCCTCCACAACACTTCGCCGCGTCTGAACAGCATCAATGTGGGCACAGACTGTATGCCATACTGACTTGCAGTCACCCCATACTTGTCCACATCTACCTTGATGATGCGGATTCTGTCACCCAACACTTCCTTCACCTGCTCAAGGATGGGGTGCATCATCTTGCATGGCTGGCACCAGGTGGCGAAGAAATCGACCAAGACAAGTTGGTCACTTGATATAACGTCTTTGAATGTTTCCATTACGATTTTCTGTAAAATTATGCTATTTTCTTTCCTGTTATCTTACAATACTGCCCTGCAAATGTTAAAATCGAGAAGAATTCAATGAAAAACCTTCGTTATTTCAAAGAATATTCGTACCTTTGCAGCGCTCATCTATAGATAGAAGGAGTTTCGAGACCCGGTTGCCTTTGATGCAATTCGGGTCTTGCGTTTTATAGTGGTGTCTGCAATCTCTTTTTCATCTTCTTTTCCAAAGCCTTTAGTCCATACTCTTTGTTAAGATGGTATGCTGTCAACAGATAGAATCCGTTGCTACGTTGTTGTTCCAAGACAATAACATACTTTTCCACTTTATCATAGATGTATGTTTTCTTGACCTTACGCTTTTTGCCGTCCCTCTCTTCTATGGTAAATACATCCAGATTGTCTGGTGTCAATTCTCTCACATGGTGATTTATCCAATGAAGCCTTTGTGAACGAGCCATCTCGAATACTCGCTTTGGATAAGTCGTACCGTCTTCGTTCTCAACCATGATTTCTTCACAGGTAAGATGCTTGAACAATCTTGCCATGTCAATCTCGCCATCTGTCTTTATAGGATAGATGCGCCACCCTCTGAATGAGAATTGACAGTTATCTTCTATATCACGCTTGAATATTGCATGAAGATCATGCTCTCTTTCTCGTTCACTGAGATATGCCAGTTCCAGCAGCTCAGGGTATTTCTTGATAATATTCAAACTGCTCATTGGCTATTTCAGTGCGATAAAAAACAAATTAAACTTCTTTCTAAATTTGGGAGTTGTGGTGTTGAGACTGATATTACTGTGTTTTTTTATCTTTTCAATCAGCTTCATTTTGGCTCTCACCCTTCCTTCAACTTCTCCCTTTTCATATCTAAGGTTGTAGTTGATGGCTCCCATTAGAACATCTGCCAATTGGATGAAGACACTTTCGTGTGAACGTATAAACTGAAACCTGCCAATGGAAGAGTTGTATTCCATTATTTTTCTGAGCCTCTCCAGCTTATCGCTACTGCATGTGTCCTTGATATCCATATATATGTTATATGTATAATCCATGTCCATCTTGTGATGCAGCAATTGGTAGTACATGCGAAAGTAGAAATCATTAAACGTATAGTCTTCTCGTTTCTCGTCAATCTGACTCTTGTCAACAACCACAGCCCTAAATTCCATGTCATTCATAAAGAACCAGTCTATAAGCTCTGCATAGACTTTATACGTGGCCTCGTGGACATTTGTCCATTTCAGCTCATCACTATAGCCGTGCTTCTTCTTAATATCTTTTATGGCATCTTTTGCCATGCGGATTTGTGTGTATGCTATACTTGTACATCCCAAAAGCATGTAGGGATGACCGTCATGCACCATGTGGGTGCTTTCATCACAGTAGATGTTGAATGTCTTATTCATTGTATCTGTTTTTTGTTTATTCTTTATTCCTTTTCTTCAGCGGTCCACTATGAGGTCCACGGTTCAGCGTCACACCATGCTTGTTGAGTATGCGGAACACGGAACTTCGGCTTGTGAAGCCGCTGATGGCAAAGATGTCATCTATGCTGTGCCCCTCGTTGTACATGTTCACGATATTCTTCTCACGCTCCAGTTTCGACAGTGCCCTTTCCGACTTCTTGGGCGGCCGGATATTCTGTTGCAGATGGATGATGTGTGCCGATGCCTTCCGCAGCACGGCACACTCCTCAGAGAGTGACCCGAACATACGGATGACCTGTGAGGGCTTGGTGTCGGGGAAAAGTTCGTCAAACGTATCGATGCGGTCTTGGATGGAGATGATGCGAACCACCTTCACACGGCAGTATTCTATGAATGTAGCCAGTTCACGGGTGCCACGCAGTGCGTTACTGAACCTCGACACCACCAGCTCGTCGCCGCGCTCCAGACTCGATATGAGCTGCTTCCACATCGGGCGCAGCCTCTCGTGTTCGGACAGTTCCTCTATCACCTGAACACAGCCGTATTGCTGCATCCAAGCCTTGTCTTCTGCATACTCTTCGCCATTGGTGGCGATAAAGATGTAACCTACTTTTGCCATACTGTTGTACGCTATTAAATGAAATCAAGTGCAAAGGTACACTATTTTTCCGAGAAACAATCATACTTGAACGAAAAATCATACTTAAACACGATAATTTGCCATTTTCTTTTCACTTGATTTCATTGAAAATCATACTCGCAAGTATGATACACAAATAAGATTAAACTTACTGTCATTCTTGCAAATATATCGCTGAAACGCATTAACTTTGCACCGTCAATTTCAAAATCAGACTCAAAATAATGACAACAATGAAATATGAAACCCAACTTTTCGGAGGACAAACCAACCTCCATTGCATGAAGCAAATATTGCATAATGCAAAATCAAACTCGCATGGCTGTATCAGACTTGCCATTTGTATTGCCACTGCGTTTGCCGTAGTCATGCTGACAGCATGTTCAGACGGAAACGGCACGAAGTCGTTCCATTCGAGCGATGAAGCCATCAGAGAGTATCATGGCTTTCTGACCACTCTTCGACAGAACGGCAAGGTCTCAATTCAGACATTAGTTAAGATTGTCAACGAATGGCGCGTGTTGGACGATTCCGTGACATCGTGCATCTCACGTGACACTGTCAGGAAAGCCCACTCATACCCGTTCACGGTATATCATGAGTTGAACGACTCCATCCACATCGAGCTGTGCCGTATGGCGATGTCTAAGCAACGCACCTTTCACGACCTGCTCTATCTCAGAGAACAGACCTCTTCCCATGTTGGTGATGAGGAACTACAGCAAGCCGTGAAGGAAGCACAGCCATTCTTCGCTTCCTTGGATAGCCTGCCTATATATAATAAAGGTGGTAAACAGGCGGTACTGAAGCGTTACCTGCTGTTCCTGCAAAAATCCGCCAAGCAAGGCATTCACGGCAAGGAAGACCTGCTCGCTTTCATCAAGGAAGAGCATTTGTATTTCAAATCCTTCCTGCAATACCTGCCGGATTTTGCTGACGATGACATCGGTGACATCAGACGAAACACCGAACACTGCTGTCGGGAGATACTCCGTGCCGCCGACCGCAAGGATTTGTCCCACAAGGATGCAATGATATACCTCTCCATGCGCACCAACCACCGTCTGCTGCGCAACGCACAAGCGGCTATCGAGGATCTGAATAGTGGCAGGGTAAAGGACGAGCACACCATGCACGCCTACCTCCTGATGATGATGCAGCCGTTCATGACGATGGATGACCTTTCCGTGAGCGTGCTCTCCGACAAGGACAAGGCAGACCTCTACAAAATAGCCGATGCGCTCCCCAAGGAGATGGACGGTCTGGCCAAGAAACTGCACCTCGACAAGCAACGCCTGTCGGATATGCCCATGCTCATGATGAAGATTTATGTCACAAGATTATAAACACCCCAAACAGAGAATACGATTATGTTAGAACAGTTTTGCGATGATTTCCTTGCCGTCGTGCCTTTGCAGTTGCCAGAACTGCTGGACAAGCGCAAGATGGAGAAGCCTGTCAAGTATGACGATTACGTGCTTCTTACTTTCCAGTTGAACACCCCTTTCACGATAGAGGAGGTGATGGATATGCTCGAAGACGAGATGGAAATGATAATCCTCTATCACCACATTCCAAGCCGTCATACGGAGTTCGGACACAGCTGCTGTGCCTATTCCAACCCTTCTTTCGGACGGATGTTCAAGGTCAACGGCTCCACAGATGAGCGTGGCATGGTCAGCCAGATAAAAGTGACCATCTATGACTCGCTGGAGCACATGTCGGCAGATGTATGCCTCGACCTCAGTCTGCATTGCAAGAACGGGTTCTTCAAATACATGAAGCCCAAGGAGGAAGTCCTGCTCGACTTCATTTGAAAGTTACATTTGCCAGATGACAGTCCTGTTCTACCGCAACAACGCTCCATTCTGTTGTCCACAACAAAGGCCAAAGTCATGCCACAAGCTCCCGACCATCTGATGAAGGAAACGCTTTACATGAAGATTATCCATCTTCTCGACCGTCACCGCACATGGCTGGAGATTGAGAGCATCGCCACTGTCCGCAACCACACGATAGTCAGGAACGGCAGAATGACCGACATCCTCAGCCGTGTGCTTGTGGTCAAGGCCATCCACCATCATTTCCCCTACACGAGAGGGCAAGTGTGGCAGATAGCCGAGTACGACTTGGAACAGGCTATCAAGAGCCTTCGGACAACCGACGGAGCTTTCCGTCAGAGAATAATCAAGGGAGAACTGACACTGGAGGATGTGGAGCGTATCATATCCACTGCCACACACGGTGTCGTCCAGCCCGACCTGAGTCCACTTCCATTATTCACATGCTATACATATTATGACAAGTAAGATACTGTTTCTCATCCTGATGTCAGCGTTCTTCTTTGTGACGATGATTCTGCACAGAAGCCGCAGACAGTTTATGACACGGTTCTATCTGCGCATGACCGCGCTTGTGACAGCAAGGAAGCTCTACCGGTTGATGCTGCTCATCCTGCTGTACGTGTTCCACTTCCTCTACCTCTGTGTACACTATAACGACATAGGCGTAGTGGCTTCCACCATAGCGTTTGCCATATTCTTTGTCTTTATGGATGTGGAGAGGTGGCTACAGCGTCTGCACGAGGAGCGGACACCCTTCTGCATCGCCGCGTTGGCGGCAGTGGTGTTTGTCTTCACTCCTCATCTGTTCACGCTTGCTGTCACCATCTCCTTTGTCCTTCTGGCATCACTGTTCTATCCCTCGCGCATAGTCATATCGCTGTGGAAGAACAAGGCTGACCGCAAGATGCTCCTCGAAGACACAGAAATGCTCATCATATACTACTATTAAGTATCACCTGTATCATGCCGTTCCTTTTGTATAATGGAGCTGGCGACAAACAACAGTATTCACCAAACAGATTATTGAAATGAAGAAACAGAAACATAGAACGAGTTCCGGCAAGATGTCTGAACGGATGTCCCTGTTGGAGTTCTTGAAAGAGAGGTCCGGGATAAGGCTGTCGAAGCTCGAAGCCTACCTTGACCTTGTAGACAAGGCTTCTGTACAGTACATCCCCAAGGATCTGTGCAAGCAGGAGTTCAGCCTGTCCAACGGGCAGTTTGTAATCACCATTACCGAACTGGCAGGATGCTGGCATTGGCACCGCGCCACTGTCCGCACCTTCATCGAGCAGTTGGAGAAGATGAACCAGATTTCCGTCACCCGTCTCACGAAGAGCCAAATCATCACCATCCCGATGTTGGCTGAGACACCTGCCGTTTCTCCGATTGACGCAGCCTTGGATGTGTTCCGCCAGAAGATGTGTACCGCATTGGACGAATGGCGAAGCGGCAAGATGTCCGCATCGGCTTGCGCCTCGGAATGTGAACAACTCTACGAAGATGCAACAGAGGAAGTAGCCATTATCTTGCAGAAAGCCGACAATGGCAATTCAATTGGCAAGGTGCCATGCGGAAGAAACATTCCCGAATCTGTAGGACACGCCTTTTGTATGACTGCACTCACAGCTGTCTGCGAAGCCACCTTCCATCAGGTGCTTTCGCAGGAAACAGATAACGCCCTCGTTACCTCCCTTCTTCCCTTCTTTTACAAAGACCTGGGAGGAGACTGGCTCTCATTCATCGAGGCGGCAAAGGCAATATCAGAATTGGCATTGGATGGCAGCTCACCAGCCTTGCATCAGGAAAGCGCAGCCATCAAGTCACAGTTTCAGTCACTCTGCCGACCGTTCCTTGCCATTGTAGCCAACCAAGAGGGCTCCTGTCCATCAAAAGGCTGTATTAACCTCTAATAATCACCGTACAACGCTTCTTCTTTTCTACTGGCACAGTGTTTACACGTCTGCCATTGCTGTAAAATAATCGGGCTTGCCCGTTGGTCGGAAATGAGGGAATTTGGGTAGCCTAATACCCCTCTTGGTCTCCGACCATCGGGAGGCTGTCCTTACAAGCAGCAAGCTGGAGACAGGAGAGTTGTACACACATAAAAGGAAATAGGTTATGGCAACACCAAAACAGGTTATGGATTTCCGACCATCTAAGGGAATCACCACAGCACAGAGCAACGAGCACCAACGCCGTTGGACGGAAAAGGGTTGGGGATCCGCTGAATCAACAGGCAACTACGACCGCAGCCGTGAGCGGCTCAACTTCGAGGTTCGGGGCGGCAAGGTTTGTCCTATAGACAAGAGCCGAAGCATCCCGGAGCGCATGGCAGACATCCTGCGGAGCCGTGGAATCAAAGACCCCAACGAGGGACTGGCAGAGCCACGCTTCCGCACAGTGGTCAATTTCATCTTCGGAGGCTCACGAGAACGTATGACAGAATTGGCATTCGGTGACCAGAAGGTGAATCTCACTCACGGAGCGGACAATTCGCATCTAACCCGATGCAAGGACATTGAGGAATGGGCAAAGGATGTTTACCGCTTTGTTGCGGACAAATACGGTGAGGAGAACATCGTCGCTTTCATCTTACACTTGGACGAAACCAATCCGCACGTTCACTGCACCCTCTTGCCAATCAAGGACGGCAAGTTTGCATACAAACAGATATTCGCCGGAAAGGACAAGTACGAGTTTTCTGCCAGGATGAAAGCCCTGCACAGCGAATTTGCCGATGTCAACAAGCGTTGGGGCATGGAGCGCGGAACTTCCGTCTCAGAGACGGGAGCACGCCACCGCACCACCGAAGAATACCGCCGCCAGCTGTCAGAACAGTGCACCACCATTGAGCAGTCCGTCGCCACCCATCAGCGGACACTCGCCTCGCTCCAATCGGACATCCGTCTGGCAGAGCGGAGAGTAAAAGGACTCACCTCAATGGTCAACAACCTCTTGCAGGAGAAGGCTGAGAAGGAGGCGGCACTTGCTGAATTGCATCGGCAGATTCTTGCAGGTCACGACAATCCTGATGCTCTCCGTCAGCAAGTCCAAGAGCTGGAGCAGGAACTGTCCGCTATCCAGTCGAAACTGGACGACAAGCAGGAGAAGCTCTCAGAGGCTGACCGCAAGCTCGATGCCCTGCGTGAGGAGATGACCGCCATGAAGGAGCGCACGGAGGAGTTGCGGCAGGAGGCACACAGATATTCCGATACTATCCGACAAGGTGCGGACACCGTTCTCAGAAATGCCCTTCTCGAAAACATGGTCAGCGAGTTCTCCGAACGTGTGGCACGGCTTTCCAATGAGGGCAAGGACGTGTTTGACGGTTCCCTGCTTCAGGCCTTTGCGGAGAATGGAACGGAGGTGATGTACTGTGCCACGCTTCTATTCCTCGGCTACGTCGATGATGCCACCACCTTTGCCGAAGGTCATGGCGGTGGCGGCAGTTCGTCCGACCTCAAATGGGGACGTGACGATGACGAGGATGAACGCGCTTGGGCACGCCGTTGCATGATGAAAGCTGCACGCATGATGCGCCCCTCTTCCGGCAAAAGGAAGAAACGATAAGCGGCACTGTCACGTATCACCTGTTATAGTATTCACCAGATTAAATTGAACAACATGAGAAAAATACTTATTCTATCCCTTGGCTTCGCCCTTTCATTGGGTGCGCAAGCCAAAGACTATCACCGCACGGCGGACACCACCACCGTTGTATGCAGACTTTCGGCAGACGGTATGCTTCGTCCGCTTAAACCTTCCTACATGAAAGGGGCATTGGTAGCTTCGCCATGGACGGACAACTGGTTTGTCCAAGCGGCAGGAGGAACTACGGTCTTCCTCGGCAAACCGCTCGGATGCAACGACCTATTCGGTCGCATGAAACCGGCATTCTCCGTGTCGATCGGCAAATGGTTCACACCTTCCGTCGGCGGTCGTCTGAACTATGGCGGTATGCAGTTCAACGACTGCAACAACTCCTCGCAGGACTACCAGTACCTGCGTGCTGATTTCATGTGGAATGTCCTCGGCAACCTCTACAAGGACGATGTACACACTCTTGCCAGATGGAGTGTCATTCCATACGTGGGCGTGGGTATGCTGCACAACAAGGTGAATGCCCACAAGCCCTTTGCCATTTCCTACGGCATACAGGGGCAGTATCATCTCTCCCCACGCATTGCTGTTACGGCAGAGATAGGCAACATGACCACCATGCAGGATTTTGACGGCTATGGCAAGGCACACCGCCTTGGCGACCATCTGCTGTCCGCATCCCTCGGCCTCTCTGTCCGCATCGGCAAGACTGGCTGGAAGCGAGTGATAGACGCTCGCCCGTACATCGCACAGAACGAATGGCTTTCGGCATACGCCTCATCCCTTTCTGACAGCAACAGCCGCTATCACGCCCAGCACGATCGAGATTGTCAGACTCTGGAGCAGCTGCGCAAGATTCTTGCCATCGAGGGACTTCTGGACAAGTACGGCCACCTCTTTTCTGACGATGCCGCTTCTTCCGTCACAAATGGCTATCCTCGAAACGACTACAGCGGTCTCAACTCGCTGCGTGCAAGAATGAGAGACAAGTATGGTAATGGTCAAAAGACAAAGGTCATGGAGTCCGCCTCTTGTACAGAAGAATATGGCAATGCTGAAGGTGAGCCGGAAGACGATTACCTATCGCTCATCCACTCAGGAAAGGCTTGCATAGGTGCGCCCATCTATTTCTTCTTTGAACTTGGCACTGACAGGTTGCTCAACAGGTCACAGCTCGTCAATCTCGACGAAGTAGCACGCATCGCCAAGAAATATGGCTTGAAAGTTAAGGTCATCGGCGCTGCCGACAGTGCCACAGGCAGTGAAGCCATCAATGATAACCTCAGCCGTTCCCGTGCCAGATTCATTGCAGAGGAACTGATGAAACGTGGTATGGAAAATGGCACCATCTCTCAGATTTTCGATGGCGGCATTGACGATTACTCGCCCAATGAGGCGAACCGCCATACCAGAATCCTGCTGTATCTATAGCCAGACATACAGCTCCGAACAAGAGCACTAAAACTTTTTTTTCATTGATAAATTTTAGAAAGGGAGGGCTTGTCCGTGATGGATAGGCCCTCCCTTAATCATATATGTATTAACGCATATTCTATGCGCATATCTTTTTTTTATCCGTGTTTCTCAGTACTTGACCAGTCAAGCAGGAAGTCATATATACTCATTATCTGTATGCCGTTTTCGTCGCTCCACTGCTTGGTATGTTCTCCCACGATCAGCAGTTTGCGGAAAGAGTCATCTACAAGACGCAACGACCGTTTCTCCTGTTCCATCTTTTCTGCATCGGGCATACGCCACGCCGACTGGATGTAGATCCGCTCGCTCCCTTTGTTGCAGACAAAATCCACTTCCAATGTCACCCTCTGCTGCTTTCCTTCCGTATTCCTCACTCGATGATAGACGTTACCCACATCCACGAGCCATCCTCGCATACGCATCTCATTGTAGATGACGTTCTCCATGATATGTGTCGGCTCGCTCTGACGGAACGACAGAATAGCATTCCTCAGACCTACGTCCTGATAATAATACTTGGACAACGAACCTATGTATTTCCGTCCTTTGATGTCGAACCTTTCGGATTTTTCGATAAGGAAAGCATCCTGCATATATTCCAGATAAGCCGACACTGTCTTGTCGGTTATGCTCTGCACATTGCTTACGGACTTGAACGTATTGGCTATATTCAGTGCATTGACAGGTGCTCCTATACTGGATGCTACGGTCTTCGACAATTCTTCAAATTCAGGTCTCAGTTCTATGTTGTTCCGCTCGTAGATGTCACGTAGATATACCGTGCGATAAAGGCGACGCAGGAAATCAGCCTTCTTCTCATCCCCAACCTGTGTAAGTAGTTGCGGCAAACCTCCGTACAGTCTGTATTCAGCCCAACCGTCTTCTTTCGAACCATCATACACCGTCATGAACTCCTTGAAGGATAGTGGCCACACATGTATCTCGTCACCTCTGCCTCGGAATTCCGTCACCAGGTCAGAGGACAGGAAACGCGAGTTGGAGCCTGTGACATACACATCCGCCCCTTCGGTAACTGACAAGGAAGAGAGCACCTCTACAAAGTCTTCCACCTCCTGCACCTCGTCGATGATGATATAATAAGTCTCATAGTCAATCATCATCTTTTCCACCCAGTCCAACAGGTAGTCCGGGTTCTTGAACTCTCTGTTCTTCCTACTCTCCATGTCGATGACGAGAATATGGTCTTCTCTCACGCCCTCATCCAATAGATGCTGATGAAAGAGTTTCTTCAGAAGGAACGACTTGCCTGAACGTCGCAATCCTGTGATTATCTTTATGAGCCCGTTGTTCTTTGAACGGCTCAACTGTTCTATGTATCTATATCTGTTTACTATCATATTTTACGAAAAACTGTCACTTGTGACACTTTTTCGGAGGCAAAGTTATATATTTTATCCTAAATCAAAGAAAGAAATAAAGAAAAATGCACTAAAAATCAATGATTTTCCTGTTTTGTAGTGTCTATTCCACTTGCCGATGCCCATTTTTCTTTGCAAAGTT
This sequence comes from uncultured Bacteroidales bacterium, assembly GCA_902789725.1. Lineage (GTDB taxonomy): Bacteria > Bacteroidota > Bacteroidia > Bacteroidales > Bacteroidaceae > Minthosoma. The sequence continues at coordinate 28,536 of CADAPC010000009.1, read as the reverse complement.
ACTGCCCGGGCGAATGGTCAAGTACCGCCATGCTAACAGGCAGAGGACTGAACGACAGCTTTCCGCAAATCAAAGATTTGGGTATTTCATTAACTCCTCCGTCTGTTTTCTTGCCTTATCGCCCTCATTCCGCAGTCTTTTGATGCACGAAAAATCAGTTCCCGACAAGAGGAGCCGAAAGGCTTCAAAAGGAGGGAAGAAAAACAAGTTGAACAAATAATTTCTTTGCGTATGGAATTACACAGATTATCAGAAAACGAGCAGGCATTTGTCGAGTGCTTCTCACGGTTCGTAAACGGTCAGATGGGGTCAGCCGCCAAGGTAGGCAATGCCCTTGCAGATGACCATCGCTATCTTATCAACGAAAAGGGCAAGGTGGTGTTTGCCTTCTTGGAACGCCTTGCCAACGACTATCAAAAAGGTCGTTATGACCAGCGTGACGAGTGGGTGTGCCGATTGGCAGCAGAGGCCATCGAACACCTTGTAGAGAACAGAATGTATTACAGAACACTTAACAACGATTGACTATGGCAAGCAGATTGATTACACCCGTATTGGAGGAGATACTGAAATCCTATCCTCTGTATTCACAGGACGGCAAAGGCAAGGATGCCGTTTGTGTGGCAATATTCTTCATCGGACACGTCCGTTGGTTCGTACTTGAAGGACAGCCGGAAGGTAACGACACCACGTTGTTCACCATCGTATGCGGTCTGCATGAAACGGAGTATGGCTATACCTCCGTCAATGAAATGGAGAGCGTAAAGGTGGATGGCTCCAAATATGGAGTGGACGAGATATTTCAAGTGGAGCAGTTGGACGGCTTCAAGCCGGTGAAACTGAAGAGCATTCCAGACGAGGATTTACAAGCATTCCTTCATAATATGGAATGACCCCAAATTAAATCAGCCGCAGGGACATTACTCCTTGCGGCTGACTATTGTTAGTACCTACTATGAGTAGTAAAGCCTACGATTAGTATATACTACGATACTACTCTCATCTTCGGAAAGCGGACTTGGCAACGTGCTCCTCTTGTACCTCTTCCTTCTGGTACTCCTCCATGTCAAGCAGTTGCTCATACGCAGAGCTGATGTTTGCGTCCATAGAATGGTTGTGGCTGAAAGGAAAGGTATGCTTCACAGAGAGTCCTGCATTGGTCACAGTCCCCACATCCAGGCTATCCTTATCCTTGTTATATTGCAGGTTCAGCAAACCACCATTCGGCATTTGGAATATCGGCATTTTTCGCTGCGCCAATTCCGAAAACTCTTCGGCGGTCATCTCCCTCGCCACAGCCTTCACGTCCTCACTGGCACGTCCTATGCCATAGCGAGTGATATGGTCACGCACTTCTTGCTCCGTATGCTTCAGGAACACCTCATACGTACCGCCGACACTCCCGTTATAGACCACTGCAAAGTCCTTGTCCTCTATTAGCAGGTCATCGCCTCTGTTCTGGCACGGCTTCCTGTAGGTCTGCTCCTCGTCCATGCCGTTCCCGTCATAGTATTCCTTGGCAAGCGTCAGCAGTCCTTGATAGTCACCTTTCTCCTTTAGCTTATCCAGTTCCGATGTGTCATCCGTTGATTGGAGATAGGCGATGGAGGCATAATAGACGTTTTCTTTCGATTGTGAAGGCTCTGTCAGGCTTTTGTACTGGGCAAAAGCCTCCTGATAATTGGTGTCAAGGTCTTTGCCGTGGTCGTAAGGAACAGAGAGTTTCACTTCCAGACCGTTACTCGTCGGCACAGCAATCTTTACAGAGTCCTCCTTCTCATGATGCTGGATATATACAGCAGAACCATTATATGCCAAGACTGCATGGTCGCCGTCATCTATGGATAGATAACTTTTCCCTTGCCCGTTTTCCTGCTCAGCCTTTTTCTCCTGGTCTATCTCCATAGCAATCTTGTCGATATGCTGCGTGAGCATTGAGGTAGCTTTTTTCACATCGAGTAGCGTGGTCTTGATGAACTGCGGCGACTCCTTCAGCGAATCCAGCCAAGACTTCAAATAGGCAGCCGAATCTCCTTTCAGATGCTTTGTCATGCCATACCGCTGAGCGGTCAGCGCAGCCGTCAGTTCTGCCACCAGTTCCTCGCGTGCATACTCTGCCGAGCCGAAGGTAGCGGGCTTGATGCGGTCTAACTGTCCCTCCGCACCCGTGGAGTGTCCCATCTCGTGGAAAAGGTTCGAGTAGAAAGACTCCCCATCCTTGAACTGCCTTTTCTCAGGCATCACAATCTCATTCTTGCTGATGGAGAAATAGGCGGAATCACCGAACATCGGTTTGATGGGACATATCCAACGGTTGTCCGCTATCATCCTATCCACGGGTTCAAAGGCAAACTGCTCGTCCTTCTCTACCTTGGGCATCGAGTATTCCTGTTCCAGTTTCTCCCAAAACTCTGGTCTGACCTCCTTCAGGTTGGTCTGCGCCACATTGAAGACATGGTAAGTCTGAAGCTTTGGATATACATTGTACTTTTCGCGCTCTTCCTGAGAGAGCAGTTTGTAGTCCTCCCACTTGATGTGTTCCTTTGTTTCCTTATTGACCACCGTAAACGTGGTGAGCATCACGGGGAAAGAATGCTCACCTTTCAGTACTGACACACGGGGCTTCTGTTCCTCGTCTTTCTTGCCAGTTTTGTTAAACTGCTGTATGCGGTCGAAGGTACAGAAGCGAGGAATCTTGTAACCCTCCTTCTCGCAATGCAGGAGCAACATCATAGCGTTCATGCCATTATATTCTCGTCCGTTCAGGTTTTTCGGCCATTGCAACGCACCTTCAGTAAACCAGGGCTTTTTCCATCCGTCTTTGCCCGACAGCGACTGAATACGCTCAATCATCATATCGGCAAACAGGTCGAGTGCCTTGTCTTCGGCACTCGGACCTTCCTTAGCATAAGGCTTTCCCATAGTCAATTAACCATTATAGGGCTGCGGAACATATTCGCTCATTTCAGACACTCGGCAGGAGAAGTCCAGTTTGTCATTGAAGACACTGACAGACAATGCCCCTTTGATGTTCGCTTTCACGCCTGGTTGCAGCCATGCCTCGCATTTGCCATCGAATAGGAAGAAACTTACCCAGATGTATTCAAATCCGTCCTGTACTTTCTCTGCGCTGAAAGCGGAGAACTGGCAGTACGGCACACCATTCTTGTCCGTCTTGTCCTCAATGCTCTTGCCCACCTTGCCGCGGAACTCCATCACGCCCTTGATGCAGTCCTCTGCCTCGTCAGGCTGGTGGCTGATGCTGCTTGCCGACAGGTTGAAATAAAGGACATCGCCCCATTTTCTTGGTACCAATACACCGGCTACCTCAATGCGTTCGCCGATGTTGCAGCTGCCCACCTCCGTCAGTGTCCCATCTTTGATGACCGACACCTCGATGGTCTTGTTAATCCCGCTCTTCGCTGGAATGACTACGTTCATGGCAAAGCTCACGAATGCCTTGCCCTCCTTGTTCGTGCGGCAGGTCGCAGCCTTGCTGACCGTTCCGCACACTGTTACATTACATTTGATCATTGCTCGATACTATTTGAATTATACATATCCATCGTCCAAGTGAAATGTCTTAGCAATGACAATAATCTCTTTTCAATCATCATATACTAGCGCACGTATCAGTTCATAGACTATCCACGCTGCTATGATAAGTTGGAAGCCGAGATAGATGATGGCCACGGTCTGACCGAAAAGCCATTGGGTAAGCATGAAGTGTCCTGCCACAGCTACCATACCCACCAGCAATGTACACAGATGACTTGCTATCCTTTTCATTTCCTTTGCAGATTTTGTTGTTGACTCTCAGCCTCCATCCCTTGCTCGAAGTTCTGCGAAGCCTGCTGTGTCGCCACGATGCCTGTCACCATTCCCGCAATCTTCGTCCGTTTGCTTTCTTCCGACAGATTGGCATTGCCCAAAATGAGCGACAGGCGGTTCATCTCCGAGGAGGTCAGTTCACGGTCAATCTTCACCGTACCGCTCTCTGCATGAAGCACAGTCTTGCCGTTCTCACCCACAGTAATGGTGCATTGCCTCATGCCTGGAACAAGCGAGGTCAAATCTACGAGCCGGTTGGCTGCCATGGCAGAGATAAGTCCTTTTTGTCGTTCCTCATCATTGCTGTCAATCTGCGCTGCCAACATCATCAGCGACATGAAGGTGGTCATCGCCATGTCGAGTATAGGGTCATTCGTTCCCGAAATGCCCACGCCGCTGTCCTCCGAGGAAAGGATTTTCTTCATCCAGTCCTCCGACGAAACCTTCTGCTCCTGTGGCGCATTGCTCTTGTATTTTGCCAACAGGTCATTGCCGTTATGCAGGGCCTGTAGCTTGATGTTGCCTTTCTGTCCGATTTCTGCCAGATAAGCGGCTGGATCCATATCCCTTTTTGAGCCGTCAGCCGATACACTCTTCACTCCGAAATGCAGATGCTCGCCAGTGGTTCTGGTGCCGGTATTTCCCGACACCCCCAACTTCTGACTGGCATTAACCACGTCACCTACCTTTACTGCTATGTCAGACAGATGCAGGTAGGAGCATTGCACCTTGCTGCCATCCTCACGGCTGTATTCCACGGTGACGGATTTCCCTCCTGCCGTGTTCGCATTATGGTTCACCGCCACCACCTTGCCGCCGTTCTCCGTGGCCAACACCGCCTCATGGTTCGTCTTGATGTCAATGCCCTTGTGCATCTGCTGCTTGGTGGCATCCATCGGATCCTGGCGATTGCCGAAAGGCGAGGTGATGAAGAGAAACTCCTCTCGCTCCACAGGAAAGGAATACCCGGCAGACTGCGGTACATGGGCAGCAGGCATTTCTCTACGAGGATTATTCTCCACCCCGAACGACCGACCTTCTGCCCGCATCTCAGCCATCACCTCACTGTCATACTTGTCCAGTCCGTTGGCTTCAATGATGCGCTGCAGACTTGCAGCATAACCGCCGCCCGTGGCATAGCCGGCACGCTCAATGCCCTTCGTCCATCCCTTGTAGTCGTCAGGCGACAGCGTGAAGCACTGCGCATAACGCTTGTTCTGCTTCAGGAACTGCGAGTGATGCTCATAACTGTCACCCACGCTTTTGTACTTACAGAATTTCTCGTTGGGCCTATCATCCGTATAGACTCCATACTCTCCGCCATTCTTCAACCACGATGCCGTAGCCTTGATGCCAAAGTGGTTGTTGCATTCGCGCGACAGTTGGCTCTGTCCGTTGCTGCTCTCCAGTATGGCTTGCGCCAAGATGACGGAGGCAGGAATCCCATACATCCGCATCTGTTCTTTGGCTTCCTCCGCATATTGTGCGGCATACGCTGCGTTCTTTCCCATAAGCCTATCTCCTTAGACTGGTGTGTTGTTCTGTTTCTTGACTTTCCTGTGCCATCTGCTTTCCTGTCTCTTTTCCAGGTGACACCATCTCCGTAATTCCACGCTTCGATGATGTTGTCTGCTTCGGCATTTCCAACTGGTCACAGATGGCCACCCGTTCACCAGCACGAATGAGCTTCGGCAGATAGGTGTCGAGGGCATGATATGGGAATCCTGCCATTGCCAACGGCTTGCCTTCATCATCCTTGCGCCCATTGCTCTTTGTCAGCGTAATACCCAATATTTTGGATACCTTCACCGCATCATCCTTGTAGGTCTCATAGAAGTCACCGCAGCGAAACAAAAGAATGGCATCAGGATGCTTCTTCTTCAAGTCAAGATATTGTTGGACAAGGGGAGAGACAGCAGCCTTGACAGCCTTTTCATCCTTCTTTTCTTCTTTCTTTTCCTCTTGTTTCTTCTCTTCCCTTTGTTCAGAGCTTTTATCTTCCTTAAGTACCACTTCCTTCTGTTCATCATGCTTATCGACAATTGCCGTCTCCGCTTGCTTCACCTCCGTCGCTTCTTCCTGCTTCTCTTGTGTACTTTGCTCGACATTGTTGTCTTTCTGCAATACATCAGCAAACAGCGAGGCGGCAAGGTTCTGCTTGTAGGAATCCCTGTCAGGAGCCACCCACAATCGTTGCCATTGTGACGGACTGACACTTCTCGGCTGCAACTTCTTGCCGTCAATAGTGGCTGCACACAGGCATTCGCCCGATTTGGCACGGAATACTGCCACACGCTGGATGCGGTTCAAATCAACCTCCTGCTCATTACCTCCGAAGATGTCCACCTTCAGGTCGGGTTTCGCCTCTGCCATAGCATAATACTTCTGTGCCAGTTCCTCACGCACACGCTCGATGTTGTCCATCGACTGCTTCAAGGTGGTGAAGAAATGATTGAGGTCTCCTTTGTCGGGATAGACGGCAAAGCCCTCCTTACCTTCGGGCTTGATGTACAATGCCCACCGCTCCTTGTCATCCTTTACCAACTGCACATTGTCGAAACCGATGTCACGGCTGTGGGTTACGGCCTCAGAAGCATCCAACGAGGATAGGTCTTCGATAGACCAGTTGCGCAGTCTTGATACCGTGATTTTCTTGTCGGCGAAATAACTGTCGTCGGGACGGAAGCCCAAGGCTCCGTCGGGATTGTAGAAACGCACGTTGTCATAACCCTCTTTCTGCAAGGCATTGGTGAAGCGTTGCTTGTTCATGCCCTTGATCTCGTTGTTCACCTCCAACGATGCACCCTGTGGCAGCACCACATCGGCGGTCTTGCTGGCATCATCACGCACGATGACCACAGTACGCTGCTCCTCGTTGGGATGCTGCTTGATTTCGTCTGCTACGAAGTAGTGGTTGGGCAACTGCACCTGTATCTGCGCCGTCTCTCGCTGATGCTGGTCGGTGGCATACTCCACCTTTTCACCCAGTTCGGCTTTCTTCAACACCTTCAGCGCACCGTTCACCTCACTCTCGATGGCATCAATCAGACAAGGGTCTTCCTTCAGTTCCCTCGTCCAATAGTCCACCATGCTAAGGCTGTCCTTTGACAGACGGGCAGGCAGTCCCAGTTCGAGCATCTTCACGCCCGAAGCTATCTCAGTGATGAGTCGTTCCTTCTTCACGGCATCCTCCGACGGGGCTTTGCCGTTCTTCATGACCATGCCCTCACGTGCCAACCGCTGCTGATGACCGGTGGCAGACACCAACTGACGCATCATCTCCTGTACATAGTCATTGTAGTGCTCGAAGTCACGCTGCCGTGGCAGGTAGATGACATCCTTCTCGGTGTCGTAGTGCGCCACACCCGTGCCGTCCTGACGTACATTCACGAGGTTGTCCTTCATCTTCTGAAGGAATCCGTTGACGCACCCATGCAGCTGCTTGTCCTCCTTGTCGCCATAACCTCTATCCTCCACCGTGCCATCCTTCTTCAATGCCGTAGTGTAGGCTGTTTCGTTAGCCATAGGCAGTAGCGTCTGGTCGATATTGAACAGCACACGGATCTCACGGTTTTTCACTCCCTTGTACTGCTGTTTGTCCTGTTCCGACAGTTCTGCGTATGCCTCCTTGGTGATGACATCGTCGGGATTGTTGCGGTTGACGTACTTATTCCAATTGTAATACAGGAACGGCACACCTTTCTCATGCTCCCTCACGCTCTCACCCCGTGCCTTCGCTTCGGAGAACTGCGTAAACAGATTGCTCTTGCAACCCTTGGCATCGGAGTCAAGGGCAAGGACAAGGGCATTGAACGGACTGACCGAAAAGCCCTTGGGATAGAGCTTCGGATAGAGTTTGCCGCTTGCATTCAACCAATGTCCCTTGGCATCCACCGCACTCGTCAGTGCCTCAGTGAGCAGCGACACCTGCTTCTCCGCCGTCCGCTTCTCAAATTCTGATTTCTCTTTCATGCTTTTATCTTTTTGTTTATCTCAATCACATTCTATAATTGGCTTACCAAGCCACCGTTCCCGACAATTTTGTTGTCGGGCTTCACTGTATTCCCCTCGGTCGCACCACGCTCTCCCGTGCCTGCTCTTCGTACTGCATTGCTGCCATCTGTCGCATCTGGTCGTTCTTGGCAAGTATGGCGTTAGCCAATGTATTCAGCGGCAATGCCCCCGACTGATGCGCCCCAATCACACTGTCAGGCAGTTGAATGGTACAAGGCACATGGTCAATGTTGGCAACGAGACACCGCCCTTGCAGCATCGGGTTGCTGATACGAGGATTGAGTGGTTCATCAGGATATTGGCGGTACTGAATGCGAGATGCAGCAGGACTAACTGTAGGTGCAATGCCTTCCTGCTGTTTCCTGCCCAGCACCTCATGTCCCGCTTTGTTGAGCAGATTGGCACCTCCCATACCCATCAACAGCATCTTCAGTATAGGATTCTTCACGAACATTCCAGCCACGATAGAGGCCAAAGGAAGGAGGCTATTGTCCATATTCAGCGATTTTGTCTTGCCAGTGAACAGTCCCACCAGTACATCGGGCAGCATCGCCAACACATAACCAAGGTTCTTGCCGATGTCTGAAAAGCCGTTCAGTCCAAAACTCTGCAACAGCCCGTCCCATCCATTTTCGTTTGTTTGTAAGGCTGTTTCCTCCTGCTGGACTACAGATGGTGTTGCCTCTTCAGTCGATGAATCAGGAGTTTCTTTCGGTTCTGCCTTCTTCTCCTTCTCAGCCTCTGCATCCAGTCTCGCCTTAACCTCCAGATACTCGTCTTCCTGTCCAGGCGCAACTATCAAGGGCACATCCTTGTACTTGCCTGTACGTTTGGTTGCTTCGTTTCTCTGAGGGTCAAGGAACGTACCTTTGTTCCAAGGAAAAGAGGTCTGCTCGGTTTGTTTCGTCCAATCCATAAAAGTGATATTGCTCGTGGGAATCTTGTTCTTGAAATGGCTGTTGGTAGCCTTGATATAGCTGTTCTCGTGGTTCTTGATGACTTTTGCCTGTTTGCGGAATGAGGCGAAGACGTTGGTGCCCGTACCGAAAACTCCCTTGCTGATACACTCCTCGACACAGACCTCTTGGCTGCTACCTTTCTTGCTTAGGTGCTCCATGCCGACATTCATCACCATATCGATACCGACAAACTTGGCGAAGGTTGCCCATGAGCCAATCCCTCCCATGGCCACGACATCGGCACCCGCTCCGGCTGCCCATCCCGCTGCCTTCTCTGTTCGAGAGGGCTTATAGGCTGCCTCTCCTTTGGCTTCTATCTCTGCGGCAAGGGGTGACTTGTTCAGTTCGTAGGGCAGACCGAACAGACTGCTTTGTGCCGCCTTGCGGATGATATAGTCGGCAGAAGATGTTGGCATACGGTCTTTCACCATTTTTTCTATCATCAGCTGCTCCATGCGGTGATCGATATAGGCGTATGCCAAATCACAACCGAGTTGTTTAGAGAGTGCATCGTACCGCTCTCGTCCTATCTCCGTCACCACCGCCTTGCGCCATTCCTCAGCCATCACGGCAAGGTCACGCTGCATATCCTTGTTGCCGACAATAGCCTCCTTGCACATCGCCAGATAGTCTTCGGTGGTCTTGCTGTTCCACTTGCCTGTAATCTTCAGCGTGGCGTATGGGTCATCACCAGGCATATTGGCAGTGGCCAATGAGCGTAGGATGCCAGCCGTACTGTTGGAGTAGGCTCGCATCTCGTCTGCCTGTCTGTTGGACAAGTCCCGTTGCACCCTGCCCATCACGGGGGCAAGGTGACACCCGAAGTAGTCGCCCATCAGACGCTCTATCTCTGCGAATCGCTGACTGTTCTTAACTGCCATATACCTTGTTTATATATTATACTGCTGTAATATCTGTTCCTTTGTCTGCTCGATGGCATTGTGATATATCTCCATCTGCTTAGGATAGTGTTCCTCCAACCATGCGTCCTTGTCCACTTGGCAGTGGATGAACTGCACGGCCATACGTTCCTCAATCTCCACGGAGGGTTCCCCCTCTTCCTTACCATTGAACCATGCCTTTGTCCACCATCTCACGCCAGCCCGGTCGGGATAGACGCTCACTATCCTCGGAATGTCGAAGCTCTGGATATCCACGTCCAAGTCGGCAAGAGGGTCGATGATGCCGTCATGCGTCAGGGCTTGCTCTTGGAGTTTTTTTTTAACACCTCGTCCATCGTGGAGAGATATACCTGATGTCGCATGGCAAGATAGTTGAGAAAGTCGGCAATGAGCAGGTTCTGCACCTTAGTCGCCAAAGGCATACAGCGGTTGCCGATGCCCAAGGGATTAGCCATGCTCGGCATGGTCTCGTAGAAATAATGCTTGCTCGCTCCCAACGAGAAGATGTTTCTCAACGACTGCTCCGTATGTTCGGGCAGAGAGTATGCTCCTTGTTGAAGGTCCTCGAAGTAGGAGGGAAGGAAGCGGAGCATCAATGCCTCTATCTCCTGACGGTCGGTGTCGTAGGGTGAAGGGATGTTCATGTCCAGTTCATTGATGCCCATTTGGGAATTGTGCTCCAATGCCTTGATATTGCCGTAGAGCATGGTGAGGAACTCCAACGGATTGATTTCCTCTCCGTCAAACCTCACCTCCATGTGCAGCAGGTCGCCACTGATGGCGATGGTCTGACCGGCCTTGACGCTTTGGGAGAAGTTGGCGAAGACATTGGAGAGATGCCTGTAAGTCACTTCGTATTTGCCGTAGCGGATGGTCTGGTAGATGCCATGCTCCGCGTCCGACCCAATGGCAGAGACGGTTCCCGTTGCCACCGCCGACAGCAGGTAATGGTTCACTGAGAAGTCTATGCCGTGATGGAAGAATGTTTCTCCCGTCACGGGATTTTTCTGCTCTCCGTAACCCAAGGACATCTGCACGTCCTGCTTTATAGGCTCCTCAAACGGCATACAGTAGCCGCTCGATGAGCGCAGTATCATTTCTTCTGTATATCTCATATCACTGTATATTGGTTATCGTTTCATCCCTCTGCTTTGGGTCTCTGCTTCTTTCATGTTCTGCCCATGTGAAGACGTACCGCCTCTGTTAGGCAGAGTTTGCGCCACCTTAGAATTGTTCCCGATGATCATCGCTCCAAGCAGGGCACCCGCAATCTTGCTCATCCAACCAAAGCGTCCGAATACCATGAAGGCGGCAGCCACCAGTCCGACGATGCTCATACCCGACACGTTGCCCTTGCCGATATTGCCAAAGAGATTGCCTATCATGTCGCATCCTACGCCTCCGAACATATTCCTAAAGAAATCACTGATGCCGCTGAACTGGGTGTCCATCTTTCCGGCTACAGTGTTCACCGCATCAACGGCTTCACCAGCCTTGCCCGTCAGACGTTGCACATCGTTGGCGGTTTGTGCCACCGCTTCCGTGGCATTCTCGCCGATGACAGCATCACCTACGATGCGTGCCACGCTCTTGTCTGTGGTCAGCTTCTCCCATGTCACATAGCCTGCGGCACTACCCACTGCGGCCGTCTGCATAGCCTTGCCGGCTCCCATAAGGGTGCGTTGCGGGTGGAGTGCCGCACTGCCTAAGGTCTTTCCAGTTACTCCGATGACATGGCCAGTACCTCGTGCCGCCTTGCCACCATATTTCAATAATGAACTCCAAAATCCCATATCTTATCGTTTTTTAATCACGGTTTGACTTCGTCTTCTTCTGTCACGACTCGGCATAGCTCGAACAAGTTCGGCTCTGCTCTCGCTGCTCCATCAGTTTACGTTCTTGCCCACCTGCTTCCACCGCCTCTTGGCAGCCGCTGCTATCTCGGCTTTGTTCGCTTTGGTGGGTCTTGCCCCTTCGTCTATCTCCATCCAAACATCGCCCATGGTGGTGTATTTCACCGCCCTCGTCAGTCGCTTCAACTGCTTGTTCATCTTCTTCAGTTTGGGTCGGATGCCGAAGACTATCTCCACACGCTCCTTCTCGGTCATCTTGTTGCCCGACAGGCATACCGTGCGTATGTCATTAACTATCTCGATGCTGTTCATAATCAGCTCGCGGTATATCTTGTTGCGCTTGGCTGACAGGGCTACGGCAAGTCCGTTGGCAGGATGGGCATCCAACTGCGCCACCAATCCACCCATATTGTCCACCAACTGACCTATCTCGTGATAGAAACCATATATCTGTGCGGCATAGCTGACGATGGAACGGAAGGAGTCCAGATAGTTGTTGAACTCCCGCTGCAGGTCGGTAGTGGCTTCCACTTCCTCCTTGGTCCAGATATGGCCGGTGGATTGTAGCAGCATCACTTTCTCCTGATTCTTCAGTTCTTTCTCCGCCTTGTTGGTGTACATCAGAATCATCCCCGCAAGAGTCGGGTCGTTCTGCGCCCGCACTCCTGCAAAAGATGATATAAACATAAAAATGGCAATTGATATGAAATACTTCATGACTGATTCCTTTATCGTTAATCACTGATGGTCATACGTCCTGCTCTGCGCCATCTGCTAAGGGCTTGGGTGGCTATCTCTCCATTGCTTCGGTCTATCATCCCTGCCGTCACGCCGTTCCACACATCGGTCATGGTGTAATATCGTATAGACAGATAAAGACGATGCAGCTTCTTGCTGAAGGCACTCAGCTTGTCGTTCAGTGCCCACAGCGTCTTGCTCCTTTCCGCACCAGTCAGCATGTTCTCTTTGCCTCCTTTGGCGACTGCATCTTTCAGCAGTGTGAAGACGGACACCAATTCCGTGGCGGTCTCCATATACAGGTTGTTCATCGAGAGGGTGGCAACGATGCCTTGCGGATTATTGTTGATGGCCTTGCGCATCTTACACAAGGTGATGAATATCTTCACTCCATCGTCGTACAGATAGGTACAGGCTTTGAGGGAAGAGGCATAACCACTGGCGGTTTTCAGATAACTGTTGTACTTCTTCTCCCATTCGTGTATCTTGGTGAACTCTGCGGCGATGGTATTCTGCAACAGGGCAGTCTTGGTCTGACCTTTGATTTCCTTCTCTATCTCACCGTTGATGGCTTCGTTGCCCTCTGCTAATGCCATCCATTCCAAAGGGTTGGCAGTCACAATCTGTGCATGGGCTGACGGCACGCTCAGTACCAATGCCACGACAATGAACCAAATCTTATCTATTCGTAATCTCATATACGCCCTTTCTTCGTTTGTTCGTTTCTACTCTTGTTCGTATCACACTCACCACGTCATAGCTGTTGCTGATGCCGGTCATTTCCAGTTTCGGTGTCGTTCTATCCATCGACAACACGGTCACGCTTTTCAGTCCGCATAACTGTTGTATCAATGTCTGATGCTCGGCAAAGTCCACCACTCGGTACAACTCCATGTAGTTCACGCTCCGCTGAAACACTCCGTGCTCACAGATGAGTTGCTCGCTCCCGATATGGTAGCGGATACTCCTCAGATAGATGAATCGGTAGAGTAAACAGAGGGAGAACAGGAGGCTGAAGACAAGCAACAGGGTACTATATGCACAACCGGGCAATCCTCCGATTAGGAGCATTGCCACGCACAACAGCAACAGAGGCAGTTCGTTGATGAAAAACTGTCCGATGCTGGGGCACAAGGTGATGATGCTATTATCTTCTTGTCTCATACGCTTCTATGATATGTGTTCTTTTCTTCTTTTTCCCTTTGTTTCTCTGCCTTGCCGGCTGCGATAAACTCGGCATAGTCGAAGGTATCTGGTTCGCCCTTGGCAATCAGTTCTGCTGATTTCTTGTTGAGCAGCGCATCGTTCCAGTCCTTGTAGCAACCCAATGGATGATAGGCTTGCACATGCTCGTGACGGAAGCCCATCTCTGCTGCCACCTTCCTGAAGTTTGCAACAAACTGCCGCCCTGCATCGTCCTTGTCAAAACCCAAATAGTGCCGTGCGTTGGGAGTAACGGACAGAAGTCCTCGCATCTGTCCCTCGGTGGGTGTGCCGCCCGTAGATACATACACCATCTTTACAGGATTTATCTGATACTCTGCCATGGCATCGTAGGCACTCTCAAACCATACAATTTCGCTTGCTTTATCCAACGGCTCGCCCGTGAGGTTGGCAATCCACAGTCCTTCACTGCTGTTGCTTCCTTCTGCCTTGCCCTTGTAACCGCCGCTACCGTCCATCTTCGGTCGTCCTCGTTCCTCAAAGCCCACAGTCTTGTCGGGTGTCTTGGGCAGTACAAGCGGAAAGGCAAGGTTGGCAAAGGTAAGTCCATCCGTCCGATGCTTAGTAGCCAGACAGAAATGCCGATGAAAAGCATACTGCGTATAGAGGTCGATGCCTCGGAACTTAAAATAGGGATAAAACCTTTTCTGCGTTTCCCTGTCCTGCGGATTGAACTTGTGGATGTCGTAGTCATTCAGGTTGAATGGCTTTCCGTCCTTTCTTGGTTCTGTAATCTTCGATGGTCTGTCCTCTATGGGTTGGTTGAGCAGTCGGTTGCAGACGAGGTTGACGAGTCGGTCAGGAGACATTCCCACCTTGTTCTCTGAAAACATTTCTGGATGCTCCTTGATGAACGAAATGACATTATACACCTTCTGCTGCGGTGGTTGGAAGCAACATTTCCCATTCTGCGTGACAATGAACTTATCACCACGCACCCGTCTGCCCTCACTGTCAGTACGCACATACGACGGATAACGCAAGCCATCTCTCTTGTTCAGATGATACCCTGCGTCCACCAGTACTTCCTGTATGCTCAACCTGTCCAGAAAGTCATCGTATGTCAGTTCACTACTCATTATAAATTATAAATTGTAAATTATACATTGTTAATATCCTCTCCTTATCTCCGTGGCAACATGATTTGCTTCTGCCTCAAAGTACCTTGCCGCAATCTCCTGTGGCGAATCCACTCCCGGTTTGAAGTAAGGACGTGGACCGCCATGATGCTCTGCATAGAACTCCGGGGCTGGATGGTGATGATGGTGGCTTATGTCATGCGCCACCTCTGCTGTAACGACTGCTCCTGCCGTCAGAGCCGCCAATATCTTCGTGCCCAGTCCGGCGTTGGTTTCGGGGCGTGTCTTCATATCCACTTCACTGAAAACCTTGGAGAAGAGTTTCATGCGATGGTAGTCATCCACCGCCAAGAACTTGTCGTAGTCCTTCTGCTTGATTTCGTGCGTGATGGCTTCTCCATTGATAATGGCGGTCATGCGATACTTATCTTCGCCTTTCTTATCTCCCTCCATCGGAGGCACTTTCTCCACCATGATGTCACCGACTTTCACTTCACGCCCATGCGCTCCCTCACGATACCAACCCTTGTTCTCATTAATCAAGGCAAGGTCTTCACCTCTCACCATGGCATCGCCTTGCAACACGTCACGTCTGACAGTCTCGTCCTCTTCCAACGGAAGCAACCGTTCCTCGTCTTGTTGCTGACGCTGCTGCAACTCCTGTTCAAGTTCGGGATGCAGATGCAGGTCGATGCGCTCCTTGCTATTCAGTGTGTCCATCAGGATTTTGTCAGCAAAGTCGTCCTTGATGATGCCATTCAGCAGTTCCAAGCGTTGAACGACGGGCACTTCCTTGATGGAGTTGGAGGTGAGTTTCTTCAGTTCCTCATCTGTCAGGTCATACACCATGTCGGCATTGACGCTGTTCGACTGAATGGTCAGCGTCTTCGCATTCTCATCAATGATGATGCCATGCGATGCCAGACACTCCTGCCACTTCTCATTGGTGAAATAGACAGGCGAGGTAATCAGTTCCTTATAAGGCTTGGCTGGCTCCGTGCTTCTCGTGCGGCTGATGGAAGGCATTATGATTCCCTCCAAATCTTTCAGCACATCCTGTTGCTGAGGGCTATAACTCTGTTGCTGTCCCTTATAATAGAACCCATAACCGCCGCTCTGCAATTCGCCAGGCTTCATTCTGCCGTCCCAACGTTCAGGCACAATCGGGGCTTCGGGGAAGAACAATCGTCCTCCAACTCTGCGAAGATGGAATCCCTCCTGACTGCGTGGTGTCCAACCTAAAAAGGGTGGTGGCATATCGATGCGCCCCATCCGTCCATACTCGCCGATACCAACACGATAGCCGTGCAGCCCCATAGCTACACGACCGTTGGCATTGCGTGCATGAACGAAGTTCTTGGGCATATAGAAGTCGTTGCCCACAATGCCCGTAAAGGTATTGTAGGCTAACTTGTTGGCATGATTCGTACCCCAGTCGGTCAGAGCCAACATCTGCTTCTCGGTGATGTTATAGGTAAGCAGCGGACTGTCATGCCCTTGCACCACAAGCTGATAGCCGCTGCCATTACTCACCACATGAGCCTGCATACCATTGCGCATGAGCAAGTCACGCATCTCTGGTTGCAGGTCCATCTGTTGGGGATTCGTATTCTTTCTTATCGCCATACTTATTCTTCACTCTTCATTCTTCACTCTTCATTTATCATGCTTCACCGTTCTCTATTGCCTTCTCCAGTTCCTCATCTTTGTGATGGACAAACTGCTCCGCACTCTCTTCACAAATGCAGAGTCCGTTGTTCAGACAATAGCTCTCATATTCTTCCTGCCATTCAGCAGAATGATGGTTGACATACTCCAACCAACCGTACTCGCCGCTCTGTATCTTCTCGACGAGCACATCCTCTGGATAATATTTATTTGATGCCATATACTTATTATATTATGTGTAGATTATTTGTGCATGGAAAAAGAGGCGCGGTTGCGCTCTCCATTCTTCTTCTGCTCATTCCAAAGTTCTTCCGTGTATTCCTCTTCAGGCACATAGTCAAGATTACCGTCATCGCCCATTACCCAACAGCCATAGCACCCGAAGGTGTATTTGTCCCACTCTCGCTTGGTGTTCTCCTTCCACTTCTGACTGTCGCCTTGATTAATCCTTATGCCGGTCTTATCGTTCAGGTCAATACCCACCGTCACCTGTTCGTCCTCCATGATGAGCGTGAGCGGCTCACCCTTCTGCATCACGGTCAGTTCTGCCGAACTCAGTTTCAGTTCATCCTTCAGCACCTCCAAGTTGCGCCCGATGACAGGCGTAGGTACCGACATCACCTGATTGGTCTCCGTGTCAATCTGCACGAAAGCCTTGCTGCTCCTGCCATCAGCATCCTTAACATCGGCAAGGATAGCCTTTCCAGCCAGCAAGTCCTCCTGCTGTTCCTGAGTAAAAGCCTCCAATGGTGATTTCTCCAACTGCGGATAGAAGACCACATCCACCTTGCCGTCCTCCATACGGACCAACGCAAATCGGGTGCGGCTCTTCAATGTCTCGCCCTCATCATTATTCACCTGAATGGGCAGCAACGGTGAACGTCGTCCCTGACCAATATCTTCCAACGCCCACATGGGCAGGTCTTCAATCTTCTCTTGTGTGAGACCAAAACGAGCCAGTGTCTGATAAGGCACCTCGCTCTCTTCAAATCGTACTTGCTTCATACTTTAACTTTGAATTTGAAATTAAACTCATGCAAAGTTATATACCTATTCAGAGACAAGCAGAATTGCATAAGATAATGCGTGTTATTTTTGACGATTATTATTATTTGAGTTTGATTTCTGCTCAAAAATCAAACTCGATTGCTATATTATGTTACAATCTTCTTGTCTTCCCTTTGTTCTTTATGCCAGTCAAAGAATTGCTTGTTACTTTTGCACCATGAAACGATTTCTACTCATCACAATAGCAGCAATATTCTGTTCATCAGCAACAGTATGCGCTCAGTTCAATACCGTCACACAGACTAAGGTACACCGCAAGGCTGTGCCAAAAACGACGCAGTCCGCAACATCCGAACAACTGCCTCCGTGCTCGCCGCATCAGCGGCGAGACTCTCTTGCCTTTGCCCCATTACAAACCCAAACGGAGCAGACCGACCGCCACACGGCACTTGTCAGTCCACTCCGTCATATCTCTGTCACCAGCCCTTTCGGCTACCGCAGAGACCCATTTACAAAAAGAAAAGCCCTACACAACGGGCTTGATTTGAAGGCAAATTACGAACCCACATACGCCATGATGCACGGCGAGGTCATCAAGGTAGGCAAGGACAAACGTTCAGGCCTCTATGTCACCCTCCGTCACGGCGACTTCACCGTCAGCTATTGCCACCTCTCCCAAACTCTCGTCACCAAAGGCACCCACGTCCGTCCCGGCATCATCATCGCGCTGACAGGCAACAGTGGTCGCAGTACTGGTCCCCACCTGCACCTCACACTCAAAGACACAAAAAAAGGACGAGCCATCGACCCGTCCATTCTTCTCAATCTTATCAAGCATCCACTCTAATAGAACGCCTTGTCTTTTGTCGTTCACATCACCCCTTCCGCATTGCAATAATGTCTTAAATATCTAATCCTCAACAATTTCTATTCTTGAAAAACAAGTGTTTTATTCACGAATATAATATGATTTCGTGAAAGATGTCATAAGATGATACTAATATCTATGCTATTTGTCAATAAAGAACCCGTTTCTATGCAGATATTCTGAAACGGTTAGTGTTCCAATCCCTATCTGCTCACACAACAAAGGAAGTTTCTTGAACAACTTACCGTCATTCTGCTGCCTTGTTTCCTCCGTCATTACTTGCATCTCTTCCAGATGGATAGCGTCCGAGTGCCGTACATTCAGTGCATAAATGATAATCTTAGCATCACCTGTTTTAAGGTATTCTTCCTTTTGCTCTATGTATTCTTCTTCAGTCAGTTCCTGCTTCTTCAGTCTTACACAGAAATTGTTGTCTATCATGTTGCTGAATCTCTCTGGGGCACATGGAAATAGATCCTTTGTCGGAATGACCAATTTCTTGTCTTTGAGGAAAGGCATCTTTTCAACTGCAATTCCTTTGGAGGTGCGTTTTGATTCATCCAGAATCACATCAAGTAGCATCAAATCCTTGCGGGAGAACGCCTCTTCCAGGAATGAGTACAACTGTCCGTCCTTATCCAAGGGAAGATAATTCTTGGCAATCATCACCAATGAGCATGTATCAACAACTATCGCCATAACTCCCTCTCAAAATTTGCTGGTTTGACATTGAGTCTCGAACAGAAAGTGGTCTCGTTGACCACTCCATTGAAATAGGCATATTGCATGGTTTTCAAGAATAGCGGAGAAATGATGGGCTTTGGTGTTCGCCCGCCTCTCTTCTCAGAGTTTTTCAACTTTTCCTGTTCCTCTCTTCTTCTGTATTCCTCTGCCAATTCACTCTTGACATTGCTGTAGCTCGAATAGCTGATTTTCCTGTCGATATACATCCTTGTATATAAGGCAAGACGGCTAATGTGCGTCCGTGCACTGATAGCCTTGAAGAGGTCAATGCAGTAGTCGTTACGGGAATCTACACATGCTATGTTAGCAAGTGTTTCTGCTTCTTGTCCCATAATGAACTGATATGCAAAATCATTGCACCATCTTTCGACATCACTGTATGAAGTCTGTGCCGAGATGTCCATCATGTCCACCGACTCCACTTCTTCAATCCCCAATAGACAATGCCCCAATTCATGCGCCAGAGTGAATATTTCTCGCTTGTAATGCTTATGATGCTTAAGCACTATCACATTGGGCTTAAGGTAAAAACCGTCAATGTTGGTTTTCTCTTTCTTGTTCCATGTCTCTATGTATTCAAAGACAAAAATGCCATGATCGGCGATTTTTTCTATCATCTTCACAAGAAACTGCCTATGATTGACAGTTTCCCCGGGATAAAAAAAATCTCTTGCACGTACGGCTACTGTCTTAGGGTCATCTTGTAGGGTGTAGTGTTCTATGTCAAACTTCACATCCAGTTGCGACAGTTTGTTGTATGCATCCAAAGCGTTTTTCAGACTCTCGAATCGGTTTACAGTACGGATCGACTCCAAGTTCAGCTCTGTTCCGAATGAGGTCTTGCGGAAGAAGATACTGCTGCTTGCATTGGTTGACAACTTAGAATAGTCTTGAAAGAAACTGACTTCTTTGTCGAATATCTCACCTATACGCTTCAACACCCCCAAATCAATAGAATCTCCACTGATGTCTGCGGCTCCTGTTATCCGTTTCCTGCCTTTGTTCAGAAGAGACAACAAGTCATCCACCGACATCTTGTATAATGCCAGCAGGTATTCTAAACGTTTCTTGTTAATCTCTACTTTCATATCAGCCTCGATTGAACTATTGTTGTTTTGATGCAAATGCTTAGGCACAATTTTGCGTTGCAAAATTACACATTTTCACTTAAATGGGCGAATTTTCATGCTGAATATCACTGGAATTTATGTTTATTTTGCTAAATCGCTACATTTTGCCACCAAAAAGACACAAAAATAGGACGAATCATCGACCCGTCCTTTTGTTTTTAGCCTTTTTCGTTCTAACCACAGCCTGCAATGTTATTCATCAACTGGTTCATCACTCGCATGTCTCATTTCGTAAACTGTCCATAAGGCTAACACACATTCAATGGCTATCACGGTAATGGCCGCAGTCATGCCCCACCAGTGGGCAATAAGCATAAAGATGCCAGCCTCAATGCACAACGCAAAGAGGATGGTAACAATAAGTGATAATATTCTATTCATTCTACGGTAACTGATTTAGCAAGGTTTCTTGGCTGGTCAACATTCCTATCCTTGTTGATGGCGATGTAATAGGCCAGCAACTGCAATGGGACGGAAACAACGAGAGGTGTAAGGCATTCGGGTACGTCGGGCACTTCAAGGCAATGGTCGGCGATGTCCTTCATTGCGTCATTGCCCTTGGTAATGATGGCGACAACCGTACCGCCACGCGCCTTCACCTGCCTTACATTACTGATTATCTTGTCATACAGCGAGTCCGTTGGAGCAATGACCACCGTGGGCATCTCGCTATCTACAAGTGCAATCGGTCCATGCTTCATTTCCGCAGCAGGATAACCCTCCGCATGGATATAGGATATTTCTTTCAGCTTCAACGCACCTTCAAGGGCGGTGGGGTAGTTGTACCCACGACCGAGATAAAGGAAGTTGCGGGCATAGGTGTATATCTTCGACAAGTTCTTGATTTTGTCAGCAAGTCCCAACACATCTTTTATATATAGGGGCATGTTCTTCAACTCCCGGACAATCCTCTCTACGGTTGCATCATCCACAGTACCACGCATCTGTCCCACGCAGAGGGCAAGCAGCATCAGCACCGTTACCTGTCCTGTAAAAGCCTTGGTAGAAGCCACACCTATCTCAGGTCCTACATGGATGTATGTCCCGGAATCCGTATTTCTTGGGATAGAGGCACCCACGACGTTGCAGATGCCATACACAAAAGCCCCCTTGCTCCGTGCCAACTGTATGGCGGCAACGGTTCCGAGCGGTCATACTTCCTTTGTAACTCCATACACTTCTCAAAGGAGAAGTCGGATGCCTCAAAAAGAGGCTGGATAAGGTGGGCGCATTCGTTCAGCAGTCCCTTGACGATGTGGATGTTCATCTCGTGGCAGTTTCGGCAAATTGCACTGTTGCAGTTGATATACCGATGACTGTTGATGAAGTCATCCACATAGCGGTCATACCGCTTGCCATTCAAAATCACATCCTGAAGATAGAGTTCTCTCGCTTCTAAGAGTAACTCAAACAATTCTTCTGCTACATCCTGTTCGGTAGCGAAGTGGGTCAGGTGTTGCTTCTCTTCAAAAAAAGAGAAGACTTTTTAATTTGTTTTTGCATACTAAATTACTTATTTATAAGTTTATGACGACTGAAATATAAAAATTACACAACATGGTTCAGTATTAGGTTATAATTCTTGTAAAGTTACATTCCTCCTCCCAACGCATGGTAAAGTTTAATTATACTTTGTATGCGTTCAAAACGAGTTTGTAACTGTTGCACTTCCGCTTCGAGAAGAGACTGTTTGGCGGTCAGCACTTCCAGATAGGTGGTATTGGAATGACGCATCAGCGATTCTGTCTTTCGCACAGCGTCGCATAATGTTTCAACCTGCCGAGCATTGATTTCAATTTGCGATTTTGCCGTCTGCCATGCGGTCAGAGCATCGTTCACTTCCTTTCCTGCGTTCAGTAATGATTGCCGGAACAACAGTTTGGCTTCTTCCTGACGGCTTTTGGCTATCTTCAAGTTGGCGATGTTTACGCCCCGGTTGAATAACGGCTGTGTCAGGGAACCGATGGCATTAAGTAACCATTGTCCGGGATTTACGATTACGCCACCGCCGTTATTAGTCCATCCAAGAATTCCCGAGAGGGTAATATTGGGATAGAAGGCGGCACGGGCCGCATTGGTGGCGTAGAATGCTTGCGCCAGTTCCATTTCAGCCTGACGCACGTCGGGACGGTTGGAAAGCAGTTGCAAAGGGACTCCGATCGAGACAGTATCGGGGAAAGCAGCCTCGGCCAGATCACTTCGTCCAATCGAGTGTGACGGCATGGCAAGTATCGCAGACAGGGCGTTTTCTGTTTCGGAAATACTCTTGCGTATGGATAACAGGGATGCTTCGAGTCGCATCACGTTCGCCTTTGCCTGCAATACGCCAGCCTCGTTTGATTTCCCCACTTTTTTCAACGCTTCAAGAGTGCGTACGGTAGTCCGCCAGTTCTCCAAAGTCCGGTTACTTATTGTCATTTGTGCGTCAAGCATGGCAAGGGTGTAGTAACTGTCTGCAATAGTGGCGACAAGCTGTGTCTGTACGGCCTGCCGGTAGGCACGGCTTCCTTGTAATGCGGCGGCTGCGCCACGCTTTGCCGCCGTAAGTTTGCCGAAGATGTCCAGTTCCCAGCTTGCCGACGCTCCCACATTATATGTCTTTGCCGTTGCTCCGTCATGTTTATTGGCATTACCTTCGGCAGTCAGTCCCAGTGATGGAAGATATGATAGTCTGGCAGTCATCAGGACGGCTTCTGCCGCTTCCACGCGTAACCGTGCCACATTGAGGTCTGCGTTCCGTTCAAGTCCGGTTTCAATCAAGGACTGGAGTTTCGGGTCGGTAAACATTTCCCGCCACGACAGGGACGCGATGGTCATTGTATCAATGTCCGCCGGCATGTCCCGATACAGATTCTCCGTTGAGAGGTCAGGGCGATGATACCGGCTGTATGTGCCACAGCCGGCAAGCATCCATCCCGACAATATGATATATATTACTGTCTTCTTCATTTAATTATGCTTAACACGTTCTTGGATATATTGGAATACAATAAACAATGACGGCACAAGGAACAACAGAGCCAAAGTACCTACAATCATTCCACCGATTACACCTGTGGCAAGCGAACGGCTGCCGTTGGCACCCACTCCGTGCGCCATCATCAGCGGGACAAGACCGAACACCATGGACAACACAGTCATCAATATGGGGCGCAGGCGGACTTTTGCCGCACTGTATGCCGCCTGTGCCAGCGTCATGCCTTCCGACCGCCGTTTACCGGCGTATTCGGTAAGCAGGATCGCTGTCTTGGCAAGCAGGCCTATAATCATGATAAGTCCGGTCTGCATGTAGATGTTGTTCTCCAGACCGAAGAGCCACGCAAACAGGAAACTGCCCATCAGTCCGCAAGGCACCGACAACAGAACCGCGAAGGGTATGAACACGCTCTCATACAAGGCGCACAGAATCAGATAGACCAGAACCATGCAGAGCAGGAATATAAGCGTGGCATTGTTGGTCGTCTTGCTTTCCTCACGCGAAATGCCGCCAAACTCGTATGTGTAATTTGACGGAAGCACTTCACGTGCCGTCTCGCCGATGGCTTCGAGCACCTGCCCCGAACTGTAGCCCTGAGCCGGAGACCCGCTAATCGAGATGGCGTTGAACAGGTTGAAACGGGTGAGGTCTGACGGGCCGTTGGTCTTGGTCAGGCGCACGAACCGGCTCAAAGGCGACATGCCGCCATCGGTGGCACGCACATACATGTGGTGCAGGGATTCCGCATTCACACGATATTCCGCCGGAGCCTGCATGGTCACATGGTAGAGCTTGGAGAACCGGTTGAAGTCGGAAACATATTGTCCGGTATAATAGCCCGACAATGTGGAAAGCACATCTGCGGGCGACACACCCGACTGTTCGCATTTGGCGGCATCGATATCCACCCAGTATTGCGGATAATCCGTGGCAAAGGAGGAATAGACTTCGCCGATTTCGGGTCGCTGCGACAAGGCTTCGACAAACTTGTCTGCCTCTTCCTTGAAGGCGGCGATGTTTCCGCCCGCCTTGTCCTGCAAATAAAGCTCGAAACCGTTTCCCATGCCGTACCCGGCAATCATCGGAGGCGACATGGCGAACACCGTGGCATCGGGAATATCCGAAGTGGCGGCATAAATCTTTCCGATGACATCATTGACCGACTGCCCCTCTCCCTTACGCTGCTCCCAGTCTTTGAGTGTCACGAAATACATCGCCTGCGAGGGACCGGAACCGCTGAAAGAGAAACCGGCGACCGCACCGCTGTATTCAATCTCGCCGATGCTGTCGAGACGGCTGTTGATACGCTCCATCACCTTACTTGTCTGAGCCATGGATGTGCCGGGCTTCGTGTTCATGCTCACCATGACCGTCCCGGTGTCCTCTTCGGGAATAAGTCCCGTCTTTGTGACATTGACCAGCAGCACCAGCAACCCGAAAGAAATGCCTATGATGCTCCACAACAGCCATCGGCGATGGATAATGAACATCACTCCACGTACATAGCGTCGGCTCAGACGGTCGAAGACGGCATTGAACGCTTTACGGAAACGGGCTGCAAAATTGTTCTTGGTGTTGCCCTGCTCATCGATATAGGGTTTCAGCAGCAGCGCGCAAAGTGCCGGTGAGAGTGTGAAGGCATTGACTGCCGAGATTCCCACGGCAACAGCCATCGTGATACCGAACTGCGTGTAGAACGCTCCCGAAGTCCCGCCCATCATGGCAACGGGGAAAAACACTGCCATAAAGATGATGGTAGAGGTCAGGATAGCCGACGAAACGCCTTTCATGGCATCATCAGCCGCGAGAACCGCAGACTGATAGCCCTCGTCGAACTTCGCCTGCACCGCTTCCACCACCACAATGGCATCATCGACCACAGTTCCGATGGCAAGCACAAGCGCGAACAGGGTGAGCAGGTTGACGGAGAAGCCGATCATGGACATCACGGCGAACGTACCGATAATGGAGACGAAAATGGATATCGTAGGAATAAGCGTGGACTTAATATCTTGCAAAAATACATATACCACCACGATAACCAGAAGTATCGCTTCAATAAGTGTCCGGATAACAGAATTGATGGAAGCATACAGGAACTTGTTGGTATCGGTAAGCACCACGAATTCCGTCCCTTCGGGCAAGTCCCGGCTGAGGTCGTCAAGCACTTCGTGAATCTCCTTGATGGTGCTTGAAGCATTGGACCCGGCTTTCTGGTTGATGAGCATCATGGCTGCCGGATGCCCGTTCACTTCGGAGGAATAGTTGTAGTATTCATCGCCCAGTTCCACATCGGCAACCTCCTTCAGCCGAAGCACATTGCCGCCCGGCAGTGACTTGATGACCAACTCACCGAACTCTTCCGCGCCGGACAAGCGTCCGCGGTATTTCATCGTGTATTCATTGGCGGTAGGATGATTGGCACCGAAGGAGCCGGTGGCGGCCTCGATGTTCTGTCGTGCGAGTACGGTGGATATGTCATCGGGGATAAGCCCGTATTGCGCCATCTTGTCGGGACGCAGCCAAAGTCGCATGCTGTAGTTGGAACCGAACATCTGTGCCTTTCCCACGCCGCTGATACGTTTCAGCCTCGGCTCGACATTGATTTTCAAGTAATTGTTCAGGAAGGTCTGGTCGAAGCGGTCATCGGGCGAATAGAGCGCGAAAGTCATCAGTTCGGCATTCTGCTGCTTTTCAGTGGTGACACCGGTCTTGGTGGCTTCCGCCGGAAGCTGGCTCAGCGCGCCGTTCACGCGGTTCTGCACGTTTACCGCCGCCATGTCCGCGTTGGTTCCCTGCTTGAAATAGATGTTGATGGAAGCATCGCCCGTATTCGATGCCGTGGAAGTCATATAGGTCATGTCTTCCACGCCGTTGATGGCTTCTTCCAGAGGGGTTATCACTGCCTTCTGCACAGTTTCAGCGTTTGCTCCAGGATAAGTTGCGAATACGTTGATGGTCGGAGGTGCGATGTCGGGGTATTGTTCCACCGGCAAGGAAAACATGGAAATCATGCCCAACAGTACAATCACCACCGAGATAACGCCCGAAAACACCGGGCGGTCTATAAAAAATCGCAGGTTCATTTCGTTTCGTTTTTAGGGGTTATGCTCATGCCTTCTCTCACCAGTCCCACGCCTTCGGCGACAATGGTGTCACCGACCGAAAGACCTTCTTTTACGATAAACCGGTTGCCGTCGTTCAGGCGGTCCACCGTGAGATAGGCGGCTTCCGCCTGTCCGTTTTTCAGACGGTAAGCGATAATCTTGTCCTGCAGTTCCACGGTGGCGGTCATGGGAATGGTTACGGCCTCCGTTTTCGGGTTTTGAAGGATGACATTGCCGATGCTGCCACTCAACAGTTCGCGGTCGGGATTGGGGAACAGGGCTTTGATTTGTACCGTTCCGGTAACAGGATCCACCACGCCGCTTACGGTTTCAATACGTCCTTTCGCCTTGTACAGGCTGCCGTCGTTGAGTTGCAGGCCCACTTCCGGCGTCCCGGCTATCATGCTGTCAATCGAGCCATAGCGAGCCGAATATCGCCGTAGCATATTCTCCGAAATGGAGAAATAGGCATACATCTCCGCATTGTCGGACACGACCGTGAAAGGCTGTGCCATATTGGGACCGACAAGCGCACCGATGCGATAGGGCAATGTGCCTACTACTCCGTTGCTCGGGCTTTTGATTTCCGTATAGGAGAGATTGTTGCGTGCATCCGATTCTTGTGCCTTTGCCTGTTCGAGTTCAGCACACGCCACTGCCAGTTGGTTCCGGGCGAGAGAAAGCTCGTAGTCGGATATGACCTTCTCGTCAAACAATGCCTGCTTGCCCCGCAGCTCGATTCTTGCCGTTTCCACTTTTGCCTGTGCCGCGCTGACATTGGCCTGCGCCGTGCGTAATGCCGCCCGATAGGGCACTTGGTCAATTACAGCCAATACTTGACCGGTCTTCACCCGTTCACCCTCTTTCACTTTCAGACGGATAATGCGCCCGGATATTTGCGGCAGGATGTCCACATCCTGCCGTCCGCGTATGGCGGCGGAATAGGACTCGGAGATTTCCACCGGACTTGCCGCGACCTTTATGACCCGATAACTCTGCACCGCATCCTGCTTGCCGTCCGCCTGCCTGCATCCGGTCGGCAGGAACAGCATGAGAGCAAATGCGGCGAAATTCGTGATAATGAATTGCTTGTTCATATTTTCTTCTTGTTTTGTATTAATTCATAATAGGTTTGGTGTGTCACCACTGACGGATGGTATTCCACTCTTTTTCGAGAATGGCATAAACACAGGTATCTTCATATTTTGGGGAGCCGTCAGGATTGTTTACGAATGTCACAAACTCTTTGAAACATCCTTCGCGGCGCATACCAAGACGTTCGCATAAGCGTTTGGAGCGGATATTGTCATCTTCCACAAATCCATAGATACGCCGTGCGCCCGCCTCTCGGAAAAGATAATCCAACAATCCGGCTGCCGCTTCACAAGCGAATCCTTTGCCTTCAAAACGTTTGTTGAAATGCCACCCCACATTATAAGTGTCTTCATTCTCACGCAAAGCGAACACGTCACCGATAATAAAGTCATCTTTTTTCAGACTCACCGCATAGCGCAGCATGTCTTTCGGGGAATACTGCATATATGCCCATGCCGCCTCTCTGGAACAAAGGCGGTCTCCGGCAAAGCAATTCACACGCGGATGGGAAAGATACTCCAACAACCCTTCGGCATCCTTCTGTTTGAAATTTCGAATGATAATTCGTTCGGTTTCGATATATATTTCCTTGTAATAATAAAATGGTATGAGTACGCCCAAAGTAGCGAAGGCAAGCATGGCATAGAGATACTGGTGGAACCAGATGAAGGTCATCCCGTAGAACAGGAAGGCAATGCTGCACAGCCCAGAGGCCAGTCCGTCGATGCCGTCGATGAGGTTGATGGCATTGATGATGAAAACCGTAACGAAAACGGTGAGAGGGATGCTAATCCACGACGGCATGGAATGGATGAACAGCATTCCGTGAAGGTCGGACAGTTCCACTCCGCCAGCCACCAGCATGATGCCGCAGACTATCTGGATAAAGAACTTGGCACGGTAGCGCACACCGATAAGGTCATCGGCAATGCCGACAAGGTACAACATGATGATGGCGCAGAAGGCGTATGCCAATGGCAACGCTTCTGCGCCTATTTCCTTAAGCAGCTCATCATGTCCGGTTGAGACATTGACCGCCAAAAGCAGGACAAAGGAGAAGAACACTACGGGCTTGAAGGCCATACCGCCAAGGCGAGGCACTACACACTGATGTATCTTCCGCTCGTCCGGCTCGTCGAACAGTCGCCTGCGGAAGGCGATGAGCAGAATCTGCGGTATCACGATTCCTGCGAAAAACACGCACAGGAAGAATACCGACAGGATGTTGACAATCCAAATTAAACCTTAATTCCGCAACACTATAATTTAACTTTATTTATAAGTTCCTGAGCAACAAAAAGTTGCCCAGGATTTTGCCATGTCAGAATTTTCACTTATC
>CADAPC010000008.1 GCA_902789725.1 uncultured Bacteroidales bacterium | reverse complement strand
GAGGTGTCTGCGGCGGAGGGCTTCTATGAATACACCATGTACCTTATCTTCTCGATGCTCAACGTCTATGCCCGCACGCAGGTGAAGGTGGCGGGTGGACGAATCGACATGGTGGTGTGGATGCCCGAAACGACGTATGTGTTCGAACTGAAGGTGAACGGAACGGCAGAGGAAGCTTTGCAGCAAATCAATGACAAGGGCTATGCTTTCCCATACAAGACTGAAGGCCGCAAGGTGGTGAAGGTGGGTGTGAAGTTTAATGCTGACACTCGTGTACCTGAAGAATGGGTGGTGAAAGAGGAATAATTAAAAGATTATAAAGAATTGAAGTGGCTGGCTGTGCTGGCACTTCATGATATGAGAGCCGGGATTGCATTTTTTTTGCAATCCCGGCTCTCTTTTGTTTTTGGAAGAAGAAGGGGAAGGGAAAGAAGAGGATGTTGCTCTCACCTTCCTACTTTCCTTAGTAAGTGAGCACAGGATCTAGTTCTTTCGCTTGGGCAATCATCTTCTCCAGTTCGGTTACACTGGGCACACGATTGCAAAGGTTCTTTTCGTTGTTCACCTCCACCAGTTTAGGTTGGAGATTGGCAGGGACACGATGGCGAAATTCTTTCACAGTGTCAACACCTGCAGCTTCCAACAGCTCGGCAAACTGGCTGGCGATGCCGTTGATACGGAACAGGTCGGAGTGGTTTGCCCATTTGAGGATGAGTTTAGGACTGATGCCTGTCTCTTCAGCCAAAGCCTTGCGGCCGGCGGGAGTTGCGCACTTTTCCAGATACTCTTCGGTTGTTTTGATGCCAGCTGCTTGCAGCTTTTCAGCATACACGGGGCCGATGCCCTCTACGTCAATAATTTTGTAAGCCATAATGGAAAATTTAAAAAATAAAAATATAAAATTATAGTTGGGTCGCTTCGCAAAAACTTTCAGCTCGACGGCGTCAAATCTAAGAAAACTTTTACAAGATCTATTCTCAAAAAAAACGTAAAAAATCTGTTAAATCCGTGGACGAAAAAACAGATAAAAGAAATTACAAGACTTTCTTGTAAAGTTCAATGATTTCAGCTTCAGTCACGTCGCGTGGGTTGCCAGGTGTGCAGACGTCGGCAATAGCTTGTGCGGCGAGGGCAGGAATGTCTTTCTCCGTGATGTTGAGGTCACTCAAATGCTGTGGAATACCCACACGAATGCTGAGAGCGCGAACGGCATCGACAGCGGCCTGCGCGGCTTCCTCTGCGCTCATGCCCGTGATGTCAACACCCATTGTTTTGGCGATGACACCAAACTTCTCAATGCACTTAGGCATGTTGAACTCCATGATGGTTGGGAGAAGCAGGG
Source organism: uncultured Bacteroidales bacterium (assembly GCA_902789725.1). Lineage (GTDB taxonomy): Bacteria > Bacteroidota > Bacteroidia > Bacteroidales > Bacteroidaceae > Minthosoma. The sequence continues at coordinate 54,604 of CADAPC010000008.1, read as the reverse complement.
CATTTGCCACACCGTGGGGAATGTCGTGGAGCGAACCCATGGGGTGTGCCATACCGTGCACCAGGCCCAAGCCTACATTGCTAAAAGCTTGAGCGGCGATGTATTGCGCTAAAGCCATTCCTTCACGTCCCACAGGATTCTGAGGTTCTTCCACCGCAATAGGCAGATTCTCGGCAATCATTTTGATGGCTTGCAGTTCATACATGTCGCTCATCACCCAGGCACCCTTGGTGATGTAACCCTCAATGGCATGGGTCAGCGCATCCATACCTGTAGCGGCGGTCAATCCCTTGGGAAGGCTATACATCAATTCGGGGTCAACAATAGCAACGGCTGGTATGTCGTTGGGATCGACACACACCATCTTTGCCTGGCGTTTCTCATCGATAATGACATAGTTGATTGTCACTTCGGCACCTGTGCCAGCCGTAGTGGGCAGGGCGATGATGGGAACAGACTTGTGCTTTGTGGGTGCCACACCTTCCAAGCTCACCACATCGGCAAACTCAGGGTTGTTGGAAACGATGCCTATACCTTTCGCCGTGTCCATGCTCGACCCACCGCCGATGGCGATGATGCAGTCGGCTCCACTTTGCTTAAAAGCCTCCACACCCTGCTGCACGTTGGTCACTGTGGGATTGGGCTTAATTTCGCTATAAATCTCGTAAGGGAAGCCCATTTCATCCAGCACGTCAGTCACCATTTTTGTGGTTCCCACTTTGATGAGTCCCTTGTCGCTGCACACTAATGCCTTTTTCAGGTTCATGCGGTTCAACACTTCTGGCAACTCCTTGCGAGCACCAGCACCGAAGTAGGAAACTTCATTCAGAATAAATCTTTGCGCCATAAAAAGTTGGTTAGTTTTTAAGATTGTTGAATAAGTATCGTGAAATATTCATTAGTTGCAAAGGTAAGAAAGAAATGGGAAATAGAAGTGAAAAAGGGAAGTTTTTTTACCTGCAGAACAAAAATGTCAGAAATTTTGTATAAATTTGCAACCGCATAAGAAAAATATAATATTGGTATGGCGTCATTATATCCATTCCTTTTTGAGCCCAATCTTCACACCATCGTGTGGGGAGGGCAGCGTTTGCGTCCCTACAAAGGCATGAGTGCCACGAACGAACCTATAGGCGAGAGTTGGGAAGTGAGCGGAGTGCCTTCCAGCACCAGCATCATCAGCAATGGGTGCTATCAGGGAGAGAATCTCAATCATGTCATCAGCCAGCACCCTGAGCAGATTTTGGGTGTGGCAGTGGCAAAGAAGTATGGCAATCAGTTACCTCTGCTGGTCAAGTTTATTGATGCAGCTCGCGACCTGAGCATTCAGGTACATCCCAATGACGAAATGGCGAAGCGTGAGCACGGCAAGATGGGTAAAAGCGAAATCTGGTACATCATTGATGCTCAGCCCGGCAGTTTCCTCTACGCCGGGTTCCGGCATGAAATCACACCTGAGGAATATAAACGTAGAGTGGCTGAGGGAAGCATCACGGAAGTGCTTGCCAAACACGAGGTGAAGGCAGGCGATGTATTCTATCTTCCAGCCGGACGTGTACATGCCATTTGTGGAGGCATCCTCCTTGCCGAAGTGCAACAGTCGTCGGATGTAACTTATCGCATTTACGACTACAATCGGCCTGGCATGGACGGGAAGCCGCGTGAATTACACACCGAGCTAGCGGCTCAGGCACTCGATTTCCATGTTCAGGACGAGTACCGCACACAGTACAGCAACCAAAGCAACCGTGCCAACCGAGTGATTGATTCTCCTTTCTTCAGTGTACGAGTGACAGAGATGACAGGAGCTTTTCACCGCAACCTCATCAAGTATGACAGTTTCATCATCAGCATGTGCATTGAGGGCGATTGCATCTTGAAAATGCGCTCTACAGGCGATGAGGTTCTACTTCGTGCTGGGCACAGTGCACTCATCCCTGCTTCTATTGCCGATTACGATGTGGTGCCCCTTCATGGCAAAACCCGCATCCTCGATGCTTTCATCGACAACAAGGACAGGAGCCTGAGCAGTCAAATTACTCGCTTCCTGCACATTACGAGTAAGTGAAAAGTGAAGAGTGAACCTTTTAGCTCGGCATAGCCAAAAATCTAAGTTACTTAAAGAGATTTTTCATTTATAGCCAGGAATAGTTCTTAATGCTGCAATTATAAATGCAGACAGAAAAAGCGGGAGTATCTTCGACAGATGCTCCCGCTTTTTGCTATTAGCGAGCTTGATTCTTTACTTAACCAGAACGTTCGCTTCGCGCAAGTTCTTCACGTTCGGCAAAGAATTCAAGCGAGCTTGATTCTTTACTTAACCAGAACGTTCGCTTCGCGCAAGTTCTTCACGTTCGGCAAAGAATTCAAGCGAACTTGATTCTTTACTCTCACTTAACCAGAACTTTTTTCCCGTTGCGGATGTAGATACCAGGAGTCAACTTGCCAGCCACTTTGCGCCCCTGCAGGTCGTAGATGCTGGTGTCGGCTGCTGGTGCCTGTGCTACAACCTCTTCAATGGCAGTGATGGTTTCGATGTCGATTTCCTGATTGCCATAGTATGAGAGGTGGAAGTAGTCGATGAATGGCATCTGACCCGCCTTCTGGGGCAGTTCAATGTGGAAACCCACCTTGATTTCACCAGCCTCGGTGAGAGTGAATGGTATATAAGTGCGGAAGTAATCCGTACCCTTCAACATGTCATCGATGAGGGTGCCGTTGCCATGACGGTAGTCATATTCATTCGTCATCAGCAACATGTTCTCAAGTGTGAGACCCTTAGCTTCGTCTTCATAGAAGAAGGGGTGTACATCTGCGCTGTCGGCATTGGCATACACCTTGCAGGCAGTTAAGTAAGTTGGCAAATTATCCTCAGTGTAGTTATCTGTAGCATAGTTCATGTCAACACGAACAGCAGCCTTTACTTCAAGCAGATAGTTACCTGCAGGCATGTTCTCGATAGTTTGGCTGAAGTCCTGAATAAGGTCAGAAGGGCCACTGCTTCCGAACCACCAGTTAGCACAATCTGTTCCACCTGGCAGAACACCAGCTTCGGCTGTCCATTCCTCACCTGGCTGAACATCGAACTCTGCGTTCTGGATGAAGCTTGTGAAGTCGAATGTCAGACCGTCCTTGGGCGACACACCGCTTGTGTAGAATTTCTTCATGCCCTCGTTGATGTCTGAAATCAACTGATTGAAGAGTTCCTCCGTGGCATCCTCGTCTGTAGGATTCTCAATGTAGAACTGAGCCTCGCCCATAGCAAAGCCTAGCTCTGTGCCTTCGAAGTCAACGCCGTTCAGGTCAACATTTTCAAGCAGGGCATTGGCATCGGCCACAGCTGCCTTCAGCTTGTCCATGCTTTCACCCAGCACGGCTGCTGCGTAGTCGCTCATGTACTTGTCTTTATCCCCTACATACTGCAGTTCCACTTCGTCCCATGCAACCCAGTTGGCATCGGTAGCAGCATCGATGAAGAGGCCAAATGTGAGTTCACCACCCTCGTCTGTCTTGTTGAAATAGAGCGTGTACATTTCAGGAACGCCGTTGGCTGTTTGAACTGCCACCTCTTCCTCACCCAGTTTCAGGGTAACACCTGTCACATCCAGTGCGGCATCGCCCTGCTGAGTGGCCAAAGCTGCAGCCTTCAGCACATAATAGCCAGCTGGCAATGGAAGGCCGTTGGGCAGTGCCGTAACGGTTTGGCGAGCATAATTTTCCTGTCCTAAGCTGCTACCGCTTGCAATCCAGCACTCCATGAAAGGCTTGCTGAACAAAGAATAATCGCCTGAGGTGTTGATCTTGATGTCTGGATTGGTGCTGCTGGCATGCAGAATGTCCCAACCATCGTATGAACTCATCTTACCGTTCGTGATGACGTTAGCTGGATGTGCATAGCTTGCATTCACGATGCCATAGTTTGACTGGCCCTCGCCTAATGCTGTCTGTGCGCTCTGCAGCACTTCGATAGCAGTTTCTGTGTCAGCGGCAGAAGCCTTAGCTGACTCCAATGCAGCCTTTGCATCGTCAATAGCTTGCTGGAAGGCTTTCTTGCCCTCAGTCATGGTCTCGTCATTGAGCAGTGCCTCTGCGCTTTCGATGGCAGCCTGCAAGTCGGTGAAGTATTTGTTGTTGCTGTTGAAGGTCTTCACTTCTGCATCCAGTGTGGCCTTAGCCTCTTCAAGGGCTTCAAGTGTGGCACCGTCGCCAAACTCGCTGGCCACGTCGATGGCAGCTTGCAGTTCGTTGCGGTAGAGCGGAGCAGCCTCGTTAGCCAACGTTTCCCTAGCGGCTGTCAGCGATGCGGCAAGTGCTTCCTTAGCTGCTGCAAGCTTCTCTGCGTTGGCTATGTTGTTATAGATTTCCGGGTCGCCAATGTAGAGAAGGGTGATGTTGTCCAAACCCAACCAGTTGAAGTTGACATCGGCAAAACGCAGGCCGATGGAAGCGTCCTGCCCTTCTGTAATGTCGAAATCGACACTGAAGGCCGCTGTCTTATTGTCATCAAGACCCACGAAACCAATTTCGCGAACAGCGTCATTGGCATAGAGCTCAACGCCAACAGCCTCCTCATTATCGGGGCTATACTTCTGGTTGTGCACAAACACGTCGGCAGTGAGGCGGTAGTGTCCAGCTGGCAGACCTGTCACCACCTGATTGATGTCGCCCGAACCTGCAAGTGAATTACCAGCGGCAATCCACTGCTCAACAAAATATCTGAAGTTGTATGCTTCGGAATTCTCGTTGAAGCGGTTTGTGCCGTAGTTTACATCGCGCTTGTTCTGCTTGAAGTTGCTTACTGTCCACGAGGTGACCGTTTTGCTGTTGTTATTGTCCTTGTCAAAAGAAGGATTTTGTATTTTTTCTGTAGCATCGGCATGACCATTGCCAAACACAAAAGCGTCGATGGCGGCTTGCAGAGTTCTCATAGCCTCATACACTCCGTCGTTGTTCAGTCGAATCATCGCTTCAGCGGTGGTTTCGTCTGGATCCAAAGTAGGGTTTGCAAACTCAGCCAATCTGCCTTCAGCCACATCAATAGCAGCTTGCAGTTCACTTTGGCCTGTGGTGTAATGACTGTCTGAGACGAGGAACTTGGCATCGTCAATCACCGACTGCAAAGACTTAGTGTAGGCAACTGGAGTTTGCTGTTCTGCGCCCTCTTCGCCTTCCGCGTCCTGTGCAAAGACACTGGCCAGCGGCATCAGTGTCATTACGAGAAAGAGTAAAGATTTCTTCATCATAAATGATTTTGAATAGTTAGTAATAAAAAACATTTCGGTTAAAAACAAGCAACACCATGTCGCTTTGGCGGCAAATATACGACTTTTTCTTTCAACTATCAGTATTCTGTGCCAATTATTTGATAATTTCGGCAAAGATTGGCAGAAACGAGACAAAAACGAGGTGTTTGCAGTCAAGCAATGAAACATCCTCACATTTTTTGAGGGCAAATCCTTCTCTTCGGCGGAAGGACAAAATTTCTTCCGACGATGAAAAAAAACTCCCCACCGTACGCCACTCAGAAATTTGTCTTGTCGTTGTTGCTGCATCATTTTATTCTGTAGTAAGGGGGCTTCTATTTCTTCACCTGCTGTTAAAAAAAACATATGAGGTGGCACATGTTTTCGTGCCGCAATTCGGTTGATGGAGAGGTGGACAGAGCACTGAAGACAGGTTTATTTGAAAATGTTCTTCAGTATCTCGGTAGTCACCTTGCGAGTGGCGGTGGTGGCGGCTGACTTGGCAGCTTTGCCGATAACAGAACCAGATGAGCTTTTCTTCTTGGAGGAAGTGGATTTCTTGGAAGAAGAGGATGAGCGAGAAGATGTGTTGCCCGTAATCTTCTTGCCAACCGAGGTGCCCACCTGATGCCCCACCGAACCGAGGACGGCTCCGATGAGGGTGCCAAAGATGGTGCGCGTCCACATGCTGGAAGTCTTTGACTTCTCTTTTGCCTGACGTTCCGCTTCCTTGCGTTGACGTTCCGCTTCTTTCTCTTGTTCCTTTCGCAAGCGTTCCGCTTCTTTTTCTTGTTCACGGCGAAGTTTGTCCTGTTCCTTCTGCTGGCGTTCAGCTTCCTTTTCAGCCTCTTTCTGCCTTTTGGCTTCCTCTTGACGACGCAACATCTCGGCTGCTTCGGCATCCTCCTGCTCCTTTTGAGCAATCAGCACTTCGTATGCACTTTCGCGGTCGAAGTAATCAGCGTAGGCCTTGATGCGCTCTGGAGCTGCATTTTGAATGTCGAGCCGTTGCCCAGCGGTGATGGCACCAATCTGACTGAGTGGAAAGAGGATTTTGGCTCGTTGCACAATGGTAGGAGCCCCCTTCTCGTCGAGCACGGAGACAAGGGCTTCGCCCGTGCCCAGTTCCATGATGGCTTGCTCAGTGCTGAAAGCGGGATTAGCTCTGAACGACTGAGCCGCCACGCGCACGGCCTTTTGATCTTTGGGAGTGTAGGCACGCAGGGCATGTTGAATGCGGTTGCCCAACTGTCCGAGGATGGCATCGGGAATGTCGGAAGGCGATTGGCTGATGAAGTAGATACCCACCCCCTTCGAGCGGATGAGACGAATGACCTGTTCCAACTTATCGATCATTGCCTTGGATGTACCATCGAACAGCATGTGCGCCTCGTCGAAGAAGAAAACAAGCTTAGGCAGTTCTTGGTCGCCCACTTCGGGAAGTGTGGCATAGAGTTCGGTCATGAGCCAAAGGAGGAAAGTGGAATAGAGCTTAGGGTTGAGCATCAGCTTGTCGGCAGCAAGCACACTCATCACTCCCTTCCCTTCCTCTGTGTCGATGAGATCGTTCACATCGAAAGCAGGTTCACCGAAGAACTTGTCCCCACCCTCGCTCTCAATAGCCAACACAGCGCGCTGAATGGCTCCGATGCTGGCAGGAGATATGTTGCCATAGACAGTGGTGAAAAGACTCGTATTCTGTCCGACAAAGTCGAGCATGAGGCGCAAATCTTTCAAATCGATGAGCAGCAATTCTTTATCGTCGGCAATGCGGAAGACGATATTGAGCACCCCACTCTGCACCTCGGTCAGGTTCATCAATCGCGCCAAGAGCTGAGGTCCCATGGCCGAGACTGTAGTGCGCATGGGGAAGCCCTGTTCACCAAACACATCGTAGAAGCGCACAGGGCAGGCCTTGAATTCAGGGTTAGGCACGCCAAACTCGTCCTTCCTTTTTTCGATGAAAGAAGAGAGGCTACCTGCCTGAGAGATGCCCGAAAGGTCGCCCTTCATATCAGCCATAAAGCAGGGGACACCTGCCTGACTGAACGTTTCGGCAAGCACCTGCAAGGAAACTGTCTTACCTGTACCCGTTGCACCTGCAATCAAGCCGTGACGGTTGCACATTTTGCCCATCAAATGGATAGGGCCTTCATCGCAATGAGCTATATAAAGATGATTGTTGATGAACATAATGAAGTGAAAAGTGAATAGTGAAAAGTAAAAAAAATCTAAGTTACCTTTGGAAGTGAAATTACTTATATCTTGACAAACCGCTGTTGAGCCAATCGAGGAAACGGGGGATGTCCTCGTCGTAGGAATAGGAGCGTTCCAAGGGGTTGCCCTCGTTGTCGATGAGCACATAGAAGGGTTGGGCAGTAGCACCGAACTTAGTGGCTAGCAAATAACCCCATTTGTCGCCCACGGTGCGCAGCTTTTGGGTGTTGCTGTCGTAGGAGTTTTCATACTGATAGTTGCTCTCTCCGTTCGATGCTGAAATGCTGACATCGGCTGACACGCCTACGCTCAACACTGCATTGTCCTCCCCCCCCTTCACCAGAATGGGCTCAGGGAGTTTGGTTTTCTCATCCACATAGAGCTGGATGAGCACGTATTTGTTGGTCATGATGTCAGCCACCCTGGGGTCGGTGAAGACGGCTGCCTCCATTTTGCGGCAATTTACACATCCATAACCCGTGAAATCTATCATGACGGGGAGGTGGTGCTCCTTAGCATATCGCATACCCTCCTCATAGTCGGTAAACATTGGTTTCACCTCCTTTTCAGGCGCAAGGTTGAAGTCTTGCGTCTTCATGGGAGGAGCGAATGCACTCACAGCTTTAAGAGGTGCACCCCATAAGCCAGGCACCATATAGATGGCAAACGCAAAAGCGATGAGCGCCATGAAGAAACGGGGAATGGAGGTCTTGGTGTGCATCATCACATTGCCCATTTCGTCATACTCCTCTTCATCATGTGGGAAACGAATCCACCCAATGAGGTAGGCGCCCAAAAGGGCTGAAAGAACAATCCAGAGAGAAAGAAACACCTCGCGGTCGAGAAGTCCCCAATTGTTCGTCAAATCGGCCACAGAAAAGAACTTGAGGGCGAAGGCCAATTCTACAAACCCCAGCGTTACCTTCACCACATTCATCCAGTTGCCGCTCTTGGGCACAGCATTGAGCCACTGGGGGAAGAGGGCAAAGAGGGTGAAGGGCAATGCCAATGCAACGGCGAAGCCCAACATGCCAATGACAGGGCCAACGATGCTGGAAGTAACCACCTGCACCAGCAGGAAGCCGATGATGGGGCCTGTGCAAGAAAAGCTGACCAGCACCAACGTGAAGGCCATGAGGAAGATGCTCAACAAGCCTGTGGTGCTGTTAGCTTTGTTGTCAACCGCCGTGTTCCATTTGGAAGGAAGGGTGAGTTCAAAGCCGCCAATGAACGAGATGCCGAAGACGAGCAACATGAGGAAGAAGAAGATGTTGAACGCTGCATCAGTGGCCAATTTGTTGAGTGCCGTAGCACCAAAGATGAGAGTGATGGCAAGCCCCAAGGTGACATAGATGACAATGATGCTGATGCCATAGAGCACTGCATCGCGAATGCCACGTTTCTTCGCTGCCTTCTTCTCTTCCTCAGTAGATTTCTTTGTTGTTCCTTTTTTCAGGAAAAAAGAAACTGTCATCGGGATGATGGGCCACACGCAGGGAGTAACCAGAGCCACCAAGCCGCCCACAAGCCCGAGCAAGAAAATCTCCCAAAGGGAAGAGTCGGACGTGTCGTTACTGCCACCCTGTTCAAACACTTTGAGTTGGTCAACGACAGGAGCCCAAATGTCGGTTTCGAAAGCTTCGGAAGCTGAATCGCCTACGAGGGGCAAAACGTCATACGAAGCCGTGTCGATTGGCATCGATTCGTCGTCGGTAGCCGCGGGTGCTTCGTCAGCAGTTGCCTGCTTCTCCTCAGCTTTAGGTTCTTCCTTCGCCTTCGGTTCTTCCTTTACCTTCAGCATAGGCACTTCGCCATTAAACTTGAAATCGACCGAGGTGGGCGGGATGCAATTTCGGTCGTCGCAGGCACCATATTCCAAGTAGCCTTCCACCTCGTACTTGCCACCCAAAAGTTTCAGTTTCTGAATGAAGGTGGCCGAACCTTCGAAGAAGTAAACATCGGCATTGAACATGGCCTCAAACTTCTTGACAGGAGGTGCGACCGACTTCAACGCTCCATCCAACTGAGCACCGGAAATCTTCTCGATGCTGAGCGTGGTGGGCGTAGGTCCATTCTCCACCACTTGAGAACCATACATGTGCCATCCCGGATTGATGTTGGCCACGAACGTAATTTCAGCCTCTGTGGCCGATGTTTCCTTGATGGTAGTTGTCACCTTCACGGGTTTGACAAACTGTGCATTTGCCACTCCCAAGCAACAAAGGGTCAACAATACTAAAAACAAACGTTTCATCTTCGCTATACGCTATGCACTAAACTCGATGCTAAACACACGCTAACACGTTCTGATTCGCCATCTGCTACACCACCCCTTTTTCTTGTAAGTAGTGCAAGGCATCAATGGCAGCATGACAGCCGCTTCCAGCCGCGCTGATGGCTTGGCGATAAAGCGGGTCGGCCACATCGCCTGCTGCAAACACACCTGGCACATTCGTAGCGGTGGTGGGGTGCTGCACCTTGATGTATCCCTGCTCATCCACTTCCACGTCAGGACGAAACACTTCGCTGTTGGGATGATGCCCAATGGCCAAGAAGAATCCGTCGATGGGCAAATCGTAGCGACGCTCACCTTCCTTTCCTTTGTTTTCAACCAGATGGGCACCTTCCACGCTGTTGTCGCCATAAAGTCCTTCTGTCTGCGTGTTCCACAGAATTTCGATGTTCTCCGCTTCTTTCACCTTCTGCTGCATAGCATCGCTGGCACGTAACACATCGCGGCGCACAATCATATACACTTTTTTGGCAAGGCTTGACAGATATTGCGCCTCTTCGCAAGCGGTGTCGCCACCACCCACAACAGCCACCACTTTCTTGCGATAGAAAAAGGCATCGCAGGTGGCACAAGCCGACACTCCCAGACCGGCATATTTCTTTTCATCGTCCAAACCAAGATATTTGGCCGAGGCCCCCGTAGAGATGATGATGGTGTGAGCTTCCAGCACGGTGTCGTCGTCGGTCGTTACTCGATGGGGTGTGGAGCCGTCCTTAGAAAAATCCACTTTTGTCACCACGCCAAAACGGATATCGGTGCCCAAACGCTCCGCTTGCTTTTTAAGATCCTCCATCAGTTCCACACCTGTGGTACCATTGGGATAGCCAGGGAAGTTATCCACTTCAGTAGTTTGGGTCAATTGTCCGCCTGGTTGCAACCCTTCGTAGAGAACAGGATCCAACGAGCTGCGAGAGGCATATATGGCAGCGGTGTAGCCAGCAGGTCCGCTGCCGATGATTAAAGTTTTCAAAGCCATAATAACTGAGTATCAAATTAGTTTTGATTGCAAAGATAAAGAAAAAACATGAGTTAGAAAATGGAAGAGGATGGAAAAAATAAAAAATATCGGAATAAATCATCGAAATAAGGGGAAGAATCGATGGTTTGTTCCGATAATGGGAGAGAAAACAGGAACATCCGTTGCACACAGAATGTCCCCAAGGGAGCACTTGCAGGGTTGTGTGGCTTATCCGAAAAGATAGGCAAAGCCCACGGCGAGCACCATGAGGCCAGCAAGCACCATAAGCCCAAGTTTGAGGTACTTCTCCACCTTTTTGCGAATGACAATGGCATTGAGGCTGCGCTCCTTGAAGCGCGATGCCCCATCCTTGTGGTGATGATGGTGGTGGTGCTGATGCTGATGCTGTTGTTGCTGTTGCTGACTCATACTACTTGAAAATGGTATATATCAAAGTGGCTAATGAAACCATCACACTGGTACCTGTAAACCAAAGGTTGGTGCTGGCACCGATGCTGGAGTTGCGGGCTTTCACCTTGTTGGGTTCAACATACACAATGTCGTTCTGCTGTAAATAGTAACATGGCGATTTGATGATGTTGGCATCGTTGAGGTTGAGAGTGAAGATTTCCTTCTTGCCTTTATCATTCTCGCGGATGAGTTTCACCTTGTTGCGCACACCATAGATGGTCAAGTCACCTGCTTGTGCCAATGCCTCGAAGATGTTGATTTTCTCATTGCTCACGTTGAACATACCCGGACGGTTTACTTCGCCCACTACTGAGATTTTGTAGTTAGCCATGCGAACGGTGACCACGGGGTTCTCCGCCGCATTCATGTAAGGCGCAATCTTGTCGTGAATTTTCTTTTCACACTCCGACTTCGTAAGGCCGCCCACGTGAACCTGTCCTAACACAGGAAACTCAATGCAACCCGCATTATCTACCAAGTATGACTGAAGGGCACCACTCGAATAGTTGATGTTACTACCCGCAGCATTCAGCGAGCTGCGTACCACCAGGTTAAAGGGTTCCGATGCTGCGGGGTTGGTGGTATTGACGGTGATGGTCAAGATGTCCTTTGGCATGATACGTGCATCGTAGAGGAATGCCGAGTTAGCCAAGCTGATGCTGTCGCTGTTTTGGATATAAGCAACGTTCTCAACACTGCCGCAGGATGAAATGAGAAATACCACTGCTGCAAGGGCGCTAATAAATGTAAGTTTCTTCATGTTGATATTTGAAATTTGAATAAATCAGAACTGCCACCAATGCTTTTTCTTGCGGTGGGGATGTGGTTGCAATTCACTGCTGTCCATTTGTCCAGCGTATGCCTCATCGATGAGGTGACGCCATTTCTTTCCTTTCGACACCATGCGGTAGATGGTGCCCCAGTCGGGCATGCCACCCACGTTGCGGTCGTCGATGAAGAGGTCGGCTTTCAGCTTGCGCGTGAAGTGGGGATTGTTGTCGGTTGTCTCCTCGGGATAGTCGCGATTGGCGGCATAGAACTCAATGCCTCGCTCGCGACACCAATCCAGGGCAGCGTCCAGCAGTTCCCCCTCGCGACAGGTCCACAGAATGAGCCGATGCCGGTCGTTGAGGAGCATTTTCAACGTGTCGATGGCGAACGGAAGTTCCTTGCCAATCTCGGGATATTTATTTTCGACGATGGTGCCGTCAAAATCTACTGCTATTGTCATTTCTTAATACTATCATCGTTTTTATTGCCATAGTGCGACTCAGCATACTGACCGTAAGTGCCATAATTGCCGTAGTTGCCATAACCATAGCGACCGTAACCGTACTTGCCATATCCGTAGCGGCCGTATCCATAACGCCCATAGCGGCCGTAACGTCCGTAACCGTAGTAGTAGCCATACTTGCGCTGCGACATGTCGATACCGTTGAGCACCACGCATGGGTTGGGCATTTTGCCATCCTTTGCCAAAGAGTTGAGGAGGCCGAAACTGGTCTTGGGCGTGTAGTCAGCACGGCAGACGAAGACAGTGAGGTCGGCATGGTGAGCAATCTGGATGGAGTCGGTAACAAGTCCCACAGGAGCTGTATCGAAGATGATGTAGTCGTAACGGTCGCGGAGCATCTGCACAATGTCGGCAAAGGTGTCGCGAGCCAGCAGCTCGGTGGGGTTAGGAGGTGTAGGACCTGCCAAGAGGAGGTCGAGGTTTTCGTTGACAGCCGACTTGGTAATTTGCGCCTCCAAGTCCTCAGGTGTCACCTTGCTCAGAGTGAGGAGCGACGTGATACCCTCGAAGCGGTCGGAAATACCGAACAGGCGACCCAAGGCAGGCTTACGGATGTCAAGACCGCAGAGAATCACTTTCTTGCCCAGCAGCGCGAAGGACACAGCCAAGTTGGCAGCGTTGAAGGTTTTACCCTCACCCGATGTACTGGAGGTGAAAAGGATGACCTTTTGGTTTTCCTTGAGCATGAACTGTATGTTGCTTCGCATGGAGCGGAAAATTTCGTCTATCTGGTTGTTCTTGTTGGCTTGCACCACAATACCCGCCTTCGACTTCACGTTGTCGGAAGCAATGGCCACGTCGGCAATGATGGGCAGGTCGGTGAGGCGAGCCACGTCTTCGTGACCCTCAATCTTGTAGCGGAAGAAGTTGAGAATCCAAATGATGAGGCCAGGAATGAGGAATGCAAGCACCAAGGCACCAAGCAGAATGATTGACTTCTTAGGACTTACGCGACCCTCTACGAGAGGTTCATCAATGAGTTTACCGTTGTCGGCCGTGGCAGCGAGTGCGATGCTGTTCTCCTCACGCTTTTGGAGTAGGAGCATGTAGAGTGAGGAGTGCACGTCCTGCTGACGTCCCACTTGAGTGAGGACACGCTCCTGCACAGGTGCTGCCGACACACGCTCCTGATATTTGGAGAACTGTGAGAGGATACCTGCACGCTCAATGTCAGCTGTACGACGTGCCTGCATGAGTGCTACCTTGATGGATTGGCGAAGCTCTTCGATGGTGGCTGTGAGCGTAAGCACCTGTGGAGCTTGTTCGCTGGCTGCCTTCAGGAGGCGGTTGCGATCCTGCACTTCCTTGTTGTAGTTGTTGATGAGCTGGATGGAAGCTGCATCCTGCAAACCCACGTTGGAGGGAATCACCTCATGATTGTTGGCAGGGTTGTTGACGTAGTCGCGCAGATAATCGAGCATTTGCACCTTGGCTTCGGCTTCGGCCAAACGAGTAGAAATCTGGTTGGTCATTTGCACCGACTGAGAAGCATCGGCCAGCGAGGTCACGGCATTGCGTTGCTTGAAACTTTCAATTTCGCTTTCGGCCATGCCCAGTTCGGAATTAATCTTGTTCATACGCTCGTTGATGAACTCCTCGGTGCGCAGTGCCACTTCGTTCTTGTCGGCATTTGCCTGACGGTTGTAGCACACGGTGAGCTGCGAGAGGAAATCCATGGCGCGGCGATAGTTGTTGTCTTTCAAGGTCAGCTGAGCGATAGAGGTCAGCTTAGAGGTTGGCTCCACGTTGAGTTTAGCCAAATAATTGGTTGCCACCGCCATGGGGGGGCGGATGGTGGCGAAAAATGATTCTTTTTCTTTCCATGGTCGGCCCAGCGCCGAAGTCATCGTCACGGTACCGAGCGAGGTTTCAAACGTGTCAGGAAACTCCACGCAGTCATGTGTAAAAGTTTCAGCTATAGCTCCGTTCACCACCGTGTTTCCTTCCACCTTTATCACAGAATCCACCTTCCATATCTTCATGGTGATGTACTGTTCTTTCTCCAAAAGATTGATGTCGAGCGAATCAAGGTGTATGGGGTCGAGGTCAACGTTGACAGGTTGCTCTTTATATACAATGGAATGGTGAACACGTCCCTCGCGACGATATTCAGTGTAGAGTTTCAGTTCGCGAACCACATCGCGCAGCAGCACGCGTGACCTCAGCACTTCCACCTCGTTGTCAATACCAGTGGAATTGGTCAAGAAACCTAAATCCTGCACGTTGGCTAGCATTTGAGCAGAGTTGTTGTTGCGTCGTTGCTGATCCTTAATGAGCATGCGTGCCGACACTTCATAAACAGGCTCGGCATAGCGCAGATAGAGCAGAGCCGCAGAGATAAAAATGATGAGCGACAAGAGGAACCATTGCCAATTGAGCACCAGCATGGCAATGATGTTCTGCAAGTTAAGACTGTTTTGTCCACCATCTTTGCCTTCCTCGTCCAACAGATTCTCGAGTTCGTCAAGGCTGATTTTCTTTTCTTCTGACATGTTTTCTAATTTATCGTTTTCTGTTAATTATCAAATTGATACTATCATACCTCCCCACATTTCACACCAAATCGGCTGCAAAGGTACAAAAAATTTGGAGTATTAAAACAACAAAAAAGCAAAAAAAAACAGATTTTCAATGTTTTCGTGTTTTTTCCACCAACTTTTTCATTTTTTGTATAAGCGAACTAGCAAAGTTTTTTTGGAGGGGACAAACACATTTCCTATTTTTTCATCGGCGGGAAAAAATTTGTTCACCCGCCGAAAATCAAAATGTCGCCCCTCTCAGGTAGAACTTTTGCCCATAAAAGGTGCGTAACACAAAGTGTGTGTCTGCCGACATTTTAACCACGAAAATTAAAGAAATGGACAAAAAGGCTGAGGAATATTTGTGGGTGTTGTGTTTTTTCCCTACCTTTGTACAGCCTTTAAGAAAAGGGTACACTATTTGCGCCAAAGCTTCGCAGCAATTGCCGGAGGCGGCTCCAGCAAAATTTACAAAGCTTTGCAACAAAAACAAAGAAGAAATTAATGAACTTTTTGCTTGTCAGAAACTGATTTTTCACAATGAAGGAAGGACACCCTAAAGGGCTCTACCTACTCTTCTTCACAGAGATGGCTGAGCGATTTTCTTACTACGGCATGAGGGCGGTGTTCACGCTCTACATGGTGGCCGCACTCTTCACCATGGAGAGTGCCAGCGAAATATATGGCTACTACACGGGATTGGTGTATCTCACTCCACTTTTAGGAGGATACATTGCTGATCGCTACTGGGGTAATCGCCGAAGCATCGTTGTGGGCGGCATGCTGATGGCATTGGGTCAGTTGCTCATGTTCCTCAGCGCTTCGTGTGTGCGCCCAGCCATTTACGAGGCAGATGGAGTCATCGACCCTGCTGTGGACAACCATCTTGCCGTGCTGCTGATGATGGGCGGCTTGTTTTTTCTCATTCTGGGCAACGGTTTCTTCAAGCCCAACATCGCCACCATGGTGGGAAGTTTGTATAGTCCTGACGACAAGCGGAAGGATGCGGCTTTCACCATCTTTTATATGGGCGTGAATGTGGGTGCCACGTTAGGGCCGCTGTTATGCGGCATTTTTGAGGGCGACTACCTCAACCCCTCGCGCTTCAAGTGGGCATTCCTCTGTGCGTGCATCGTCATGATTATTTCCACGCTGACTTTCTATCTGCTGAAAGATCGCTATGTGGTTACCCACGACGGTCAACCCGTGGGCATCAAGCCTGCGCACCAACAACGTGCCGTGAAGCACGAACTGTCCCGAAGCGAGAAGCAGCACATAGCCGTCATCTTCATCATCGCCGCCTTCGTCATCTTCTTTTGGGCAGCATACGAACAGGCAGGCGTGTCGCTCACGTTCTTTGCTGACCAGCAAACCGACCGCCACATCTTGGGTTGGGAAATGCCCACCAGCTACTTCCAATCCCTCCCAGCCATTTTTGTGGTGCTGTTAGCACCCGTGATGAACCTCATGTGGGACTTGTTGGGGCGTTACGGATGGGAGCCTTCGTCGGTGATGAAGCAAGCCATCGGATTAGCTCTCCTTGCGCTTGGATATTGGTTCATTGCATGGGGAGTGAAGGATTTGGACCCACAAGTGAAGGTGAGCATGTGGTGGCTGACGGGACTTTACTTTATCCACACACTGGGCGAATTGAGTCTTTCTCCCATCGGCCTCTCGCTGGTGAGCAAACTCTCACCCAAGCATCTGGCAAGCCTGATGATGGGCATTTGGTTTCTCTCATCGGCTGTGAGCAACATGCTGGCAGGTCAACTCTCCACGCTCTACCCCGACGGCAGTGCGAAAAGCCTCTTCGGATGGGTGGAAATCAGATCGCTCTACGACTTCTTCATGCTCTTCGTTTCCATGTCGGGCATCGCTGCTGTGGCATTGGCATGTATCTCACCGGTACTGAATAAAATGATGAAGAAGTGAACGCTTTTAGTAAAAAGTGTAAAGTGTAAAGTAAAAAATCCAAGTTACTTTTCATCAACGAATAGAAATTTAGATTTTTCACTTATCACTTTTCATTATATTACTTTTATTTCGTAACTTTGCATCCAATAATTTAACAACTTCATTTTTAGATTAACTATATGACTACCACTACCGCTATGCGCAAGCCGCACAGCAAAATGAATTACGCGCTCCAGCACCCTGAGAATGAGGGTGGCATGAACGATCGCGTGAAGCGTCTGCACCAGCAGAGCATCGACACCCCCACCACCCTCACCATAGAGCGTGCACTCATCGAGACAGCGTTCTACAAGGAGAATTATGGCAAGATGCCCAACTGCATTCTGCGTGCCAAGAACTTCTATGAAATATGCAAGAAAAAGACCATTTACATAGGTAAGGACGAACTCATCGTGGGCGAGCGAGGCCCCATGCCCAAAGCGGTGCCCACGTTTCCTGAACTGACGTGCCACACAGTGGAAGACCTCCACACGCTGAACGACCGCGAATTGCAGCCCTATTACATCAGCCAGCAGGACATCGACACCTACGAGCGCGAGGTGATTCCCTATTGGCAAGGCAGGACACAGCGCGAGCGCATCTTCAGCCACGTGAGCAAGGAGTGGGAAGAAGCTTACCATGCCGGTGTGTTCACAGAGTTCATGGAGCAGCGCGCAGGTGGCCACACGGCCATGGACGGAAAGATGTATCGCCGCGGCTTGCTCGATGTGAAAGCACTCATCGCCAAAACGCTGGCCGAGCTGGATTTCATTAACGACCCCGAAGCCACCGACAAGCAGCAAGAACTGCAGGCGATGGACATTTCGTGCGATGCTGCCATCCTGTTTGCTGAGCGTCATGCTGAACTGGCTGAGAAAATGGCTGCGGAAGAAAGCGACCCACAACGCAAAGAGGAATTGCTGAAGATAGCCGACGTGTGCCGCTGGGTGCCGGCTCACGCACCAAGAGACATGCAGGAGGCCATCCAGATGTACTGGTTTGTCCACCTGGGCACGGTGACCGAACTGAACGGGTGGGATTGCATGAACCCTGGGCACATTGACCAGCACCTCTACCCCTTCTACAAGAAAGGGGTGGAAGAGGGCACCATGACCCGCGAGAAAGCCAAGGAACTCATCTCTTGCTTCTGGATTAAGTTCAACAATCAGCCAGCTCCTCCCAAAGTGGGAGTGACGGCACTGGAGAGCGGCACCTACAACGACTTCACCAACATCAACATTGGCGGCATTGACCGCGAGGGGAAGAATGCCGTGAACGAACTCTCTTACATCATCCTCGAAGTGCAGGAAGAACTGCACGAATTGCAGCCAGGCCTCTCTATCCACGTGAGCAAAGTGACTCCCGACGAGTTTGTGATGGCAGGAGCCAAAGTGATTCGACAAGGACACGGCTACCCCTCAGTTTTCAACCCCGACACTTACACGAAGGAACTGGTGCGGCAGGGCAAGACGCAGGAGGATGCCAACGAGGGTGGTTGCTCGGGGTGCATTGAGGTAGGTGCCTTTGGCAAGGAGGCTTACATCCTGACTGGCTACCTGAACACGCCCAAAATCTTAGAAATCACGCTCAACAACGGCATCGACCCCATGACTGGCAAGCGACTGGGCCTTGAAACGGGCGACCCACGCACGTTCACTTCCTACGAACAGCTCTACGAAGCTTACCACCAGCAGATGCTCTACTTCGTCAACATGAAGTTGGCGGTGAATAACTACATCGAGCGTATGTTCTCGCTCTACGCACCTGCCACATTCCTCTCGCTCTTCATTGACGATTGCATCACCCGCGGACGCGACTATTACAGCGGTGGGGCACGATATAACACTACTTATATACAATGTACAGGCCTTGGCACCATCACAGACTGCCTCTCGACGCTGAAGAAGCATGTGTTTGAGGACAAGATGTTCACAATGGACGAACTGCTCAATGCAGTCGCCCACAACTTTGATGGCAACGAAAAGATGCGTCAGTTCATCATGAACCGCACGCCTTTCTTCGGCAACGATGATGACTATGCCGACCAGATTGCCGTGAAGGTGTATGACGACCTGGTGGAGGCCATTGAGGGGCATCCCAACACTCGTGGCGGCAAAACGCAGCTGAACATGCTCTCCACCACTTGCCACAACTACTTCGGCTCGGTGTGCGGCGCATCAGTCAATGGACGTTTGGCTCACTTCGCCATCAGCGACGGCACTTCGCCCGCGCATGGAGCCGACACCAACGGTCCCACGGCTGTCATCAAGTCGCTTGGCAAGCTCGACCAGACGAAATCGGGTGGCACCCTGCTCAACGTGCGCTTCGTGCCCACGCTGCTCAAGCGGGATGAAGACCTGAAGAAGCTCGTCTCCCTCATCCGCGCCTACTTTGCTATGGGTGGTCACCACATTCAGTTCAACATCGTCGATACGCAAACATTGCTCGATGCCCAGCAGCAGCCCGACGACTACAAGGATCTCCTGGTGCGAGTGGCTGGCTACTCCGACTACTTCAACGACATGACCGAGCAACTGCAAAACGAAATCATTGCAAGAACGGAGAACGAAGAATTTTAGCGTAGCACTATGACAAAAGAGGTTTTCCTTGCCGGTGGCTGTTTTTGGGGCACCGAACACTATTTCAAGCAGATAGAGGGGGTGGTAAACACGGAGGTGGGATTTGCCAACGGATACACCACCAACCCTACTTACAAAGAAGTTTATACTGATAAGACGGGATATGCCGAAACGGTACGCATTGAGTTTGATGACGCCGTGGTGGATGTGGAGTTCCTGCTCCAAATGTTCTTCAAGGCCATCGACCCGACGAGCCTGAACAAGCAGGGGCACGACGAAGGCACACGCTACCGTACAGGGGTGTATTACACCTCGGAGGATGACCTGCCCATCATTCAGAAGGTGTTTGCCGAGGAGCAGAAAAAGCTGGACAGCCCCATCACCGTGGAGGTGGAGAAGCTCCGGAATTTCTACCCAGCCGACGAATCACACCAAGACTATCTCGACAAGAACCCCACCGGCTATTGCCACTTGCCAGTGGAACTCTTCGAGTTTGCAAGGAAAGCCAAGAAAAAGTAACTCAGATTTTTGGGCTACGCCGCTAAAGGTTCACTTTTTCACTCCCAAAGGTAACTTAGACTTTTCACTCTTCACTTTTCACTCTTCACTTCCAAACATGGCGCTAATTTTCGACATAAAACGTTTTGCCATCAACGACGGACCTGGCATTCGCACAACACTCTTCATGAAGGGGTGCCCATTGCGCTGTGTGTGGTGCCACAACCCCGAAGGGTTTACTGAGAAGCCGGTGAAGATGTACACGAAGAAAAAGTGCATCGGTTGCCAAAGTTGCGTGGAGGTGTGCCCAGAGAAAAACCTCGTCCTCACACCCGACGGCATCAAAGACCTGGGGCATTGCATAGCTTGTGGGTGCTGCACAGACGAATGCCCCACCCTCGCACTGGAAATGGCTGGCAAAGAATGGAAGCTGGACGACCTGATGGCGGTGGTGGAGAAGGAGCGGCAAGTGATGGAAGAGAGCGGAGGAGGAGTGACGATGTGTGGAGGAGAACCTTTGATGCATGCCGACTATCTGTGTGAGGTGCTTGACGAACTGGGCAAAAGAGCAATACATCGCACAGTAGATACCACTCTGTTTGCATCGGCTGAAACGGTGAGTCGCGTGGCTGAAAGGTGCGAACTCTTTCTGGTAGATTTGAAGTTGATGGACAGCGAAAAGCATCGGCGATACACGCGTGTGCCGAACGAGCAGATTCTTGCCAACATCCGCATGCTGAGCGAAATGGGCAAGCGGTTCTGGATTCGCATTCCGCTCATTGTGGGGGTGAATGCTGACGACGAGAATCTGAACGCTTCAGCCGAATTTCTCGCTTCTTTACCAACCAAGCCCGACGTGGTGAACTTGCTGGTTTATCACGATGTAGGGAAAGGCAAGCATGCCCGATTGGGCACTGAATACAACCCTGACACGTTGGCCATGAAAGCTCCGTCGGAGGAACTGCAACAACATGCCCTCAGCATAATGCAAAAGCATGGGTTGAGCGCCAAAATTGGCGGATGAAGCGAGTGGGGTGAGACACCTCACAATTCATGTGACAGATACATTTACACCTATTATATTAAAAACATGAGAATAACAATCAAGATTGGAAGCAATGTGCTGACACGGCAAGACGGCTCGCTCGACTTCACGCGCATGTCGGCGCTTGTTGACCAAATTGCCTGCTTGCGAAAGCAAGGATACGAAATCATCCTCGTTTCCTCGGGTGCTGTAGCAAGCGGACGAAGCGAACTCAAGCATATTCAGCACGACCTCGATTCGGTGGATCAGCGGCAACTCTTTTCCGCAGTAGGTCAGGCGAAGCTCATCAACCGCTACTTCGAACTATTTCGCGAGTACGGCATCTCAGTAGGGCAAGTGCTCACCACGAAAGAGAATTTCTCCGATTCGGAACATCGAAAAAATCAAGAGAACTGTATGCGTGTGATGCTGGAGAACGGCGTGCTGCCCATTGTGAACGAGAACGACACCGTGTCGGTGACGGAGCTGATGTTTACCGACAACGACGAACTTTCTGGTCTCATAGCTCGCATGACACAATCGCAAATGCTCATTATTCTGAGCAACATCGACGGCATCTACACAGGCGACCCCGCCAACCCAGAGTCGCGACTTGTCAGCATCGTAAAACCAGGCAAGGACTTGAGCGACTACATCCAAAGCAAGAAGTCTTCGGCTGGGCGTGGGGGCATGCAGAGCAAAACGAACATAGCCGCACAAACAGCTGCTGCTGGCATCAGCGTCATCATAGCCAACGGAAAAAGAGACGACATCCTCATTAAACTAATGAACGACAGAGACAATACACCTTGCACCGAATTTTTATGTTAGAAGATATTTTTCAGGCATCGAAAGATGCGAGCATCGACCTTGCCTTGCTTAATACCGACACCATCAATCAAGTGTTGATGGCAGTGGCCGAACGAGCCATTGCTGAAACGGACAACATTTTGGCTGCCAATGCCAAGGACCTAAGCCGCATGGACCCTGCAAACCCCATGTACGACCGTCTGAAACTCACAAAAGAGCGCATCGAGGGCATTGCGGCCGACACGCATAATGTGGCCACACTACCCTCGCCTCTTGGCAAAGTGCTGAAACACGCTGTTCTTCCTAACGGATTGGATTTAAAGCGAGTGAGTGTGCCTTTCGGGGTGATTGGCATTGTTTACGAAGCACGCCCCAACGTCACCTTCGATGTCTTTTCACTTTGCCTCAAGGCTGGAAGTGCTTGCGTGTTGAAAGGAGGAAAGGATGCCGATGACAGCAATCGAGCTATCGTGGGCCTCATCAAATCGGTGCTCCACGATTTCAACATCAATGAGAACGCCATCACGCTCCTCCCTGCCACTCACGAAGCCACTGGAGCTTTATTGCACGCCAACGAATGGGTTGACCTGGTCATTCCTCGCGGCAGCAAGCGTCTTATCGATTTTGTGCGCCAGGAGGCTTCTGTTCCTGTCATCGAAACGGGAGCAGGGGTTTGCCATGCTTATTTCGACATAGATGGCGATGCGGAGAAGGGGGCACGCATCATTAACAATGCCAAAACTCGCCGCGTGAGTGTGTGCAACGCCCTCGATTGCACAATTATTCATGCAGAGCGACTCGCTGACCTCCCCACCATCTGCGCCCCATTGAAGGAGAGTAATGTGCTCATCTATGCTGATGAACCAGCCTTAGCAGCCCTCAGCGGAAACTATCTGGAATCTTTGCTGAAGCCTTCTACGGGAGAGAGCTATGGCACAGAGTTCCAAGCCTACACAATGGCCATCAAGACAGTTACTTCGGCCGATGAAGCCATCTGTCACATCCGCAAGTTTGGTTCGGGGCATTCAGAATGTATCATCACGGAGAACCGCACTACGGCTAATAAGTTCATAGCACAAGTGGATGCCGCTTGCGTTTATCACAACGCCCCCACTTCTTTCACCGATGGTGCTCAGTTCGGCCTCGGAGCGGAAATCGGCATTTCCACCCAAAAGCTACACGCACGCGGCCCTATGGCGCTGGAAGAAATCTGCACCTACAAGTGGATAATCGAAGGGAACGGACAAGTGCGGCCAAAATGAATGGACAGGAGCGGCTAAAAAAATGCACGCTCCCCAGCCCTACTCTTTCACTTCCTCAAAATCCACGTAAACGCCTTCGCCTTGTCCGAACATCTTGCCATCTGCCTGAGAATGGACAGATGAAGATTGGCCATTATTATATGTACGCGAGGAAGAGTTGGAATCTGACATTTTGGCGGATTGGGGCTTTTCGTTTGGAGTTTTCTTACCCGAGAACAACCGATAGAGGGATTTCAAATTAGTGAAACCGCCCACCAGTTTACTCATCAAATAAACACCAAGAGCCACAAGACCCACGGTGAAAACAAAGATAAACAGAATGGCTGTAAGGAATGCTTCCATGTCTATGCAGTCGTTTTAGTTGGAGGAGCTCATTCTCCTCGTGCTTCTTGCTTAGGCAAAATTGATGCCACAATGGACATTGCGACATAAAGACCGATGCAAGCTGCCGCCCCTCGGAACAAACCCTGCCAAACTGTAACTTCGGCATCGAAATAACCTGCCAATGCGCCTGTTGCCAACGAAACGATGGCCAAACCTAAAAACAGAAATTTTATTTTGTCCTTCTTCCACGACAAGCTCTTGAATGCAAACATGGGCACCTCACACACAAGGAGCCAGCAAAACAGCAGCATGAACAGGAACAAGAATAAAGCATTGAAACGAGGACCTGTCAACCAAGCTTCACTACTGGAAATAAGAGCTCCCCAAAAAATGGCATTGGCAGGGGTGGGCATTCCGATGAAACCCGTGTGCTGGCGCTCGTCAATGTTGAACTTTGCCAACCGTAAGGCAGAGAAAGCCGCCATCAAAAAAGCGGTAAATGGCATAACACGAAAGACGAAATCGGTGCCCATCCACACAGGATAAGCCACATGATTGAACAACGTAAAGAGCATGGCCGAAGGTGCTACACCAAACGTCACACAATCGGCCAATGAATCCAGCTCCACACCTAACCGTCCACTCACACCAAGCGCACGAGCTGTCATCCCATCAAAAAAGTCAAAAACGGCTCCTAACAAGATAAATAAAAACGCCGCCTGATACCCATGATAAAAGGCGCTGTACGTAGCTATGCACCCACAAATAAGATTGCAGCTTGTAATGATATTTGGTATATGCTTTTTCATTCTGTCATTTTCCCTTTTATGTGAGCCTCCCCTCACACATTTTTCACTTTCTTTTGTACCCTATTCCTATAAGAGCTGTCCGCCTTATTTCAAACGCGCAATCAACGTTTCATCTCCCACGGTTGCCTGCCCCATCTTTACAAGGACTTCTGTCCCCAATGGAAGGTACACGTCCACACGGCTACCAAATTTAATGAAACCCATGTGGTCATCAATGAAGCATTCTTCTCCTTCCTTTGGGTAAGTAACAATTCTACGAGCCATCGCTCCGGCGATTTGACGAGCCATTACTTCCACTCCATGATATGTACGAATAACTACCATCGAGCGTTCATTCTCCGTACTCGCCTTGGGCAAATAAGCCTTCAAATAGTTACCATCCTGATGAGCCACCTTCACGATGGTGCCTTCACACGGAATCCAATTGGCATGCACATTTGTGAGACTCATGAAAATGGATATCATCAAACGCCTGTCATGAAAATACTCATCTTCATCCACCTCTTCTATTACAACAATATGTCCATCAGCCGGAGCTACCACTGAATTATTCGTTGGTCCATTGAACATACGAATCGGACAACGGAAAAAGTTCAAAAGGATGCCATACACAATGAGCACTAAAGCTATCACGATATAGGACCCCCAAACCAATGTGTCCCTTGAAAACCAAGCCAAAACAATAATTATAGCCGCTACAATGCCCGTATAAAGCAATGTATGCGTTCCTTCATGATGAAGACGAATTTTATTTCTACGTTTATTATGTATCAGAGGTTTTTCTTTCGACATGACGATATTAATTAATACCACGCCTTTTGCGCTCAGCGCAACCATTATTGTATGCAAAGGTACAGATATTTCCCAAGAAAGACAAATAAAACTCAATTTTTTAGATATTTTTCCTGAAAATTCTTTTGAGAATAAAAAAAAAGCACTAACTTTGCAGCCGCATTCGTAACACAAGCGACTCTTTTCACACAAAAGCTTCGATGTTGCAGAACGCTTATATAAGGATTGTGCTATGGTGTAATGGTAACACTACAGGTTTTGGTTCTGTCATTCCAGGTTCGAATCCTGGTAGCACAACCTCAGGGAAAAGGGTATCTAAGGTTCATTTATGACCACCCAAAGGTCTCATAAGCACTTCTTCTAAGGCATCTCGCTCCAAACAAAGGTATCCCCCTTCTTACTTTTGGACTTGTAGCTCAGTCGGTTAGAGCAACAGACTCATAATCTGGAGGTCCTTGGTTCAAGCCCAAGCTGGTCCACACTGAAAATCAAGCACCTACAAAGATATTGTAGGTGCTTTTTCTTTTCTTGGTGAACATGAGGTGAACATAGAGAGCCCGAAGTGACCTTTAGGCGACCTTCCGAAATTCAATGTGATTTCTTGTGAGTTCAAGAAATTTATTCATAGCATACTGAGCCAAATAGACATCTCTCACGCTAAAGATAAGTGGGAACATTTTGGGAACAACAACCCGACTGACAATCGGCATTGTTTCTAAAAAGCAGTGGGGTTGTTCGTTTCGTTGTCAATCTTGATAAGATGGATAGTCTGTCATTATTAAATAACGTGAGTTCGACGAAATATACTTTAGAATAAAGTAAGCTGTCTGTCATTTGAAATATCAACGGTCTGTACTCGTATGGATGGTTTCTTTGGGAAGTAGCAGTATGCAGCTATACCTCCCAGAAGGTTGACGACGAAATTGTCAAAGCTTCTATGTCTTGAATGCTCAACTTGAGCAATGTTCTTCAGCTCGTCATTCACTGTCTCTATTATAGCCCTCTTCCTGAGAAGCAGTTTGTCGGATACGGACATCAATGCTCCCTTCATGTTGCGCTTCAGTTTCGTTATAAGTTGTATGCCATCCACAAAGAGCCTTTCGAAAAGACGCTTGCCAATGTACCCTTTGTCGCCAACGAGTTTTCCATATATGAATTCTACAAAAGCTTTATATTCAAGAGGTTTCCTGTCATCCACGTCACCTGGTGTTATCATAAAGTTGAGCAATTCTCCCTTCTCATTGCATATCAGGTGAAGCTTGAATCCAAAGAACCAGCCCATGGAGCATTTGCCCCTTTGTGCGATGCCCTTGAATGTCTTGTGAATATGGATTCTCTGATTCCTGCATACATGCAGAGGGGTGCTGTCCACAAAGCTGATGCCTGTACACTTGCCCAGGAGAACCTTCTTGATGAACACTATCAATGGGATGGCAATCTCACGTTCCAGTTCAACGAAACGGTTGTAGGAGACCACCTCAGGAAACAGATGGCGCATGTGCTTGCATACCTTTTCGAGATAGAAATGCTTCAAGCAGCGATACCCTGATGAATGAAAGAGTATCATTATCACCATGATTTCCGCCTTCGACATGCGGCTTTCACGGTGATATTTGCGCTTTCTTTCTGCCTTAAACGTATATTTTGCCATCTGTGCATCAAAAACTTTGCAAAAATCATCTGCAATACAGAAAATTTCAGTAACTTTGTCCTCGGTAATCATAGCGAAATTCTTTAGTTTCATTGTTTTTATTCACTACAAAGTTACTAAAAATTTCGCTAATTACCAAATTTTCAATGGGTTATATTTCATCGAACTCACGTTAAGTAGTTACGCTCGTCAACCACGTCGAGTACATCCCTCCACACACCAGTGTCCTTATCCTGATAGCGTACCACCGCACCCATCACCTTTCCCAGCATCTCCTTCACCTCGCTCCTGCGGGTATAATCCTCTGGCAAGGCATCCAGCACCTCCACCATAGCCATAGCAAACCATCCCATAGCCCTCGCCCATGTGTGCTGCGACAGGCCCGTGTCCTTATTCGCCCAGAAGATGGAATGCGTCTCGTCCCAAGCATGCTTCCACAGCCCTGTCTCAGCATCGTACGTTCTGTTGAACGTGCGCGTAATTTGCTCAACAGCATCGTCATAATACCGCTTTGCACCCTTCTTTCCCTTCATCTTCTCAGCAGCCGCCACATAGTATGGCAGTCCCATGAAAATACCGTCAAGCCACACCTGATTTGCGTATATTGCCTTGTGCCACCACACACCCTCCTTCGTGCGAGGTTGCTCCTCAAGCTGGCGAAAGAGGGTTTTCAGCGCAATCTCATTCCCATTGCGAGGCACCACCTCATTCATCCTTAGCAGAAAGTGAGCTGTACGCACATTGTCAAGATTGTAATCCTTTAGCTTATACCCTGTTACGCTTCCCTCCTGGCTAATCATCTTTTCTGGATAGCGACTCACATATTGCAGCACATCTTTGTCGCCATACTCCTTATACACATCGAGCATACTCTCCAGTTCAATGCCCATCACATAGCTCCACTTCCCCTCGGGGCGCTTCAGGGTATCGGTGAAATCGAGGTAATAAGGCTGTTTCACACGCTCCATCTCGCTCCATGTCATCCACTGGCTATAGCGCTTGAAAGGTCTCTCCGCAAGAATGCAGTTGCCGTTCACCACAAGGTTCTCAAACCTCACGTTGCGGCTTTGTCCCGTGCGCCTCACAGGCTCATCCTTTACACCCTCGAAGGTGCAGTTCTTCACCTCAACGTTATATATATTGCAACTCTCCTCAAGGCCGTTCAGCAACACACCGTAGCGCGACTTCTTGCACGTCACATTCTCCATATACACGTTACGCACCGTAGGCACGAAGCCTCGCTTCGATCTCTCTTTTGGCTCATACACAAGGTTGATTCTCATAACCGCCTCTCGGCACTCGCCCACCTCTACATTCCTCATGTACACACCCTCGGTCACACCGCCGCGACACGTGTTCGTCTTGATGCGCAACACCCTGTCGAGGTTAGGCGAATCCATCTTGCAATCCTCAGCAAACACGTTCTGCACACCGCCCGAAATCTCCGAGCCGATAACCACGCCTCCGTGACCATCCTGCATCGTGCATCGCCTCACGATGATATTCCTTGAAGCCCTGCCGGCCCTTCGCCCATCTGCATTTCTGCCGCTCTTAATGGCTATACAGTCATCGCCCGTACGGAAGAGACAATCCTCAATCAGCACATCCTCGCACGACTCAGGGTCGCAGCCATCGCCGTTCGGACCGTCATTCACGATAGTGCATCGACGCACAGTCACATTCCTCGACAGTACAGGATGTACCACCCAGAAAGGCGAGCGCAACAGCGTCACATCTTCCACAAGCACGTTCTCGCACTCGAAGAAATTCACCAGCTGCGGCCTCATTCCATGTCCCATGCCAAACCTGCGCTCAGCCACAGGCACGCCTTCGTCAGACATCTGCAGCAGCGTGTTCCTGTTTGACAGCACCTCTCCCTGCGCATCCCTTCCGAACCTATCATCGCCCTTCCAAGGCATTGCCTGACTCTCCTTTGTTACCCCCGCCTCGAAGCCGTACTTAGTTGCTCCGCACCATGGCCACCAAGTGTCCATGCTGCCGTTGCCATCAATCGTTCCTTTGCCCGACACAGCCACGTTCACCGCTCCCTTCGCGTATATGCAAGGCGAGTAGTTCATAATGTCCAAACCCTCCCATCGAGTGCGCACCAAAGGGTACAGTTCAGGTTCAAAAGCAAACAGAAGCGTAGCGCCCTCCTCCACACGGAGGTTTACGTTCGACAGCAGACGGATAGCACCCGTAACATACTGTCCCTTAGGCACAAGAACCACGCCGCCGCCCTTCTTAGAACATACTGCAATCGCCTTATTTACAGCCTTCTGGTTCTTAGCCGCACTCGCACCTTCCGACGCGCCATACTTAGTTACGTCATACACCTTATCCCTAAATTCAGGCGCATGAATACGTCCCTCAATCTCGGAATACAAACGTGCGTCCCATCCCTGAGCACCCGCACTCTGAGCACACAGCACCATCAGGACTGCTGCAACAAAAAACTTTATCGTTAGTGTTTTCATATACGTAGAATATCTTGGGCAAAATGGTTACATTTGCATCGTCTTCTTCATCCACTCAAGCGGCGTGCATCCCTCAAACTTTTTGAAAGCGGCAAAGAAGGTAGTCTTCTTGAAACCACACATCTCGTAGAGAGCTGAGGTAGAGAGGTTGCTGTAGTTTGCCGAACGGTATTTGCGCTTGAAATCCTCAAGCCTATAGCGG
Source organism: uncultured Bacteroidales bacterium (assembly GCA_902789725.1). Lineage (GTDB taxonomy): Bacteria > Bacteroidota > Bacteroidia > Bacteroidales > Bacteroidaceae > Minthosoma. The sequence continues at coordinate 25,228 of CADAPC010000008.1, read as the reverse complement.
TTTATATAATCATAGAAATTCGTCTGCATGTTCTGGTTGAGCATCAGCGAAATGGCAGCAGGAGTGGAATCGACAGCCTTTGCAAGGTCACTCAGGCGGAAGTTCACATTACGGTATGGTCGTTCCATCTCCATGTACTGCTTCACATTATTCTGCAGTTCCTTATATTCTCTCGTTGAGGTGCGCTGTCTGCGAGCCTCCTCCTGAGCATGTTCCAGAGCCTCCTGCTCAGCAAGCTGTTGTCGCTTCAAATCGACAATGGCGTTCTGAGCAGAAATCTCGCGTTCGAGCTTATGCTTTAGGTGCAGTTTCTGCTTGTGACGCAAGCGGCGCTTGTGAATGTCTATTCCCACATACACGCTCACGCACAGCAGGATAAAGAACAGAATCTCGAAGTAGAAGAGTGCCGACGGGAGGACGGTGACCTTGTAGCACGTTGCCGTTTCGGGATGACCTGCCAAGCGGATGGTGATGGTGTGAGAACCGAGGGCGAGAGAGCTGATGCTGACGGTCTCACGGTCTCGCGAAGAGCGGAAGTCGCCATTGTCTATCTGGTATTCATAAAGCCTTGCTATGTTGAACGAGTAGTCGAGCAAGAGCGGCACGAAGGAGATGCCCTCGCTGCCGAAGTTCCATGAGATGCTCATCTCGGGACGGTCTATCATGTTGTACAACTCATTTGGTGCAATCACCTTGCTGTTTATCCACAGCTTGTCGAGCACCACCTTTCCCTTCACACTGTCGTTCAGATGGTTGAGTTGGTCAGACGAGAGGCAGATGACGCCCTTACTCGTTGCCATCCAGAGCGAGCCGTCTTTCATTTGCTGCACTTCCGACTTGTTGAAATTCAGCGCAGGGAGATTGTCAGTGAATGAGAATTGCTTGTAGTTCTGGAAGCCCCTGTCGAAGAGGAAGAGCCCCAACGATGTTCCTACGATGTACTGCCCTTTGTAGGGGCGGACAAAGTAGATGTTGCCACACCCAGGGGAGAGGTTGAGGTCGTAGGTGGTGTAGGAACTAAGGTCGGACTTGCACTTGAAGATTTTTCCCTCGCCAAAAGCAAGCACATCGCCGTCCGCGTCTTGGTCGAAAGCCAAGTAGTGCGTATCATCAAAGAAAGGCTTAGGGAAGCGATCAATGAAGGTTCGGCTTTCCAAATCGAGCATATAGAGACGGCTCATTGATCCAATCCACAGCATGCCACGATTGTCGAAGAACGCCGAGGTGATGTATTCGTTGAGCAACTTGGAGTTCTTATAGTTGTAGTTGTGCAGACAGTGTATGCCTTCGCCGAAGAAGAAGCATCCTCTATCGCCCACAGCCACGAGCGTTTGCTTGTCGTGAGAGATGGCTAAGCTGGAGAAGTCGCCAGTGTTAAACTGACAGACCTGCCCTTGTTCCGTGAAGGCTTCAGGCAGACTGAGAGCATGCGTGAGAGGGTCATAGGTCCTCATGCCAAACTCCCATGTGGCAAGCACGAAACGCCCCTTGAACCATGCAATGTCGGTGACTATGTTCGCCCCTATCTCTTTGGGAGAGAAATACAGACATGTACCCGCTTTCTCATTGATGTGGTAGAAACCTTCGCGAGTGCCAATCAAGAGGTCATCACCATGCTTGGAGAGGGAGCGAACGAAGAGAGTGCGAGAGTCTAAGCCATTGAACTCATAATGATTGACCAGCTGTCGCTTGTGATAGTTGTACGAGAGTCCTTCAAGGTAATGACCTCTCCACACCACGCCTAAATCGGTGTCGCGCAGACTGGCATAAGCGCTGTGCGATTTCGTTGTACGCACTACTGAGTCGCGGTCGATGTCAACCTCGTAGAAGTTGTACATGCTGACATTGAGATGTCCCTGCTCGTCCACGTTCAGGTCATGCACATCGCCTTCGGGCAGAACTGTGTAGTGCCATGCCTTTTCCGCCTTCATGTCGAAGCACAGCACGCCACTGTCCTTCGTGCCTATGTAGAGTTTGCCCTTGTGGCTGGCTATCGCCGTCATTCGCAATGCCGTACCGAATTGGGCAGAGAGGTCATAACATTGGCGCTTGCCCGTCGCAATGTCTATGCTGTAGAGTTTGCGGATGGAGCACACCCAAATGAGCTGCTTGTCCTCGGACGTGAGACAAATGTCAGTGGTTGCATTCTCCACCGACATGACATTCTCCTCGAAAGTCAGAAGCGTTGGCTTTGCCTCTCCACCGCACACATAGAGCCCGTGGTTACTGCACGCATACAGCTTGCCATCGGCAGAGAATTGCAGCGCACTTATCTCGGTGCACTCAGGATACACGCGCTTCAGCACAAAGTCCGTCATCTCCACCTTGTATATGCCGTCGTTCGTCGCGGCGAAGATGCGTCCCTTGGCATCTTCCTTCACATCTACCACGCGACGGAATTGTCTGTCTTCCCACTCCAAATTCACTATGGATGCGCCGTTGTAGCACGTCACACCCTTGTCGGTTGCGAACCACATCAATCCACGGTGGTCCTTAAATATACGGTTAACGATGTCGTCAGGCATACCGTCGAGCGAACTGATTCTGCATGTATCCTGTATTTGGGCAGGTGCGAGAGTCCAAACGAGCAGAACCATCAGTGAGAAGATTAACGAGCGTTTCATATTATTTTGGTTGTAATTCATCGGTATATTTTCGCATGTGTGGGCAAAGGTAATAAAAGCCTACAAATGCTCCAAACAAATCGCCAACAAAGTTCGCCGAAATTAGCGAACTACTTTTATTTTTAGTTCAATCAGTTGAAAAACAGCGAGTGGGAATGCATTTTGTCCGTTGCGATAAAGCAAAACCTTTTCTACACATATTTATTATAAAAAAGAACGGGCATAGCCGTAACTTTGCAGTCGAAAAAGCAAGGCTGAAAGCGAGCTCAAAAATTCGCTTCTTGTGAATTGAGTTATTCACACCTTATGAATAACCTTATTCACAAGGCTTGAATAAGAGTATTCGCACCTTGTGAATAAAACATCCTTCACCAGCTATGCCTTTGCCACCAATTCGGATTCAAATTACCAACTAAAATAATATTAATTATGAGACTCAAATCATTTCTCATTTCAGCAATCGCAATGCTGGGAATCGCTTTCCCAACAACGGCTCTCGCTAACGAAGAGCCAACAGAGGCTGAACGCACCCTCGCTAATCAGACAATCTCTGATGGCAATTATCGTATCTACACCGAGGTGGGAAATACGAAGTATTATCTTTACACTCAGGATGACCGCAAGGTGCTGCTCACTGCCGACAAGGAGGCTGCGAGCGAATACACCTTCGAACTGAAGACAGGTCTTGCCAAGTTCGTGGACGAGGCTTGGAGAGTGAGCTACAACGATCAGTATCGCTTCTCAAACGGCAGCAACTCTTCAACTGACGGCCAGACAAACCTCAGCATGGCTGAAAGCAAGAATGACCGCCCTGACTTCGAGCGTCAGGTTTGGTACGCACAGGAAGACGCACAGAACGCAGGCGAATATGTATATGCTGTACGCGCGACAAACGCCACTTGCCCTGATGAACTCGTGTGGCAGGGATGGTCAAAGAACTGCTACTGGACAGTGAACGCAGATGCCACTCCTTATCCATGCTACGACGTGGCAAATGCAGGCAAGGGCTCGTTCATCTGGAAACTTGAATCGACTAAGGCTGAGTATAAGCCAATCGCTGAGTATGACATCAAGGACATCACAGCAGAAGAGTTCGCAAACAACCCTGTGAAAGATGGCTTGTGGCGCTTTGAGAAGTACAGCTACGGCACAGGCAAGTACTCTCTCTTCACTCAGTTGAGCGACTCGAATGCTGCTAACTTCATCGATGTCTATCAGCCTTGCCGCGCAGGTGGCGAGCTTGTGGTGGACATCAGCAACTACCAGGGCGGCGAAGTGAACAACATCTTCGCTTCTACCCTCCGCAACGGATGGAGCGACTACCGCGTGTACAACAACGGCGGCACTTCAGTGAACAGCAAAGACCGCTTCTGCTACGTGGTTCGTGACGAGAAGTTCGGCTATGAGGTTTATGCCAACGACGAGTATGCAAGCGTCATCTCGTTCGTGATTCCAGAGGATGGTTTCTACCAGATGGACGCAAGTGTGCTTCGCCAAGACGTTCCTGCAGGCAGAGGTCTGCTGAGCATCGTGCCTCGCTATCGCTACAGCGGTTCAGCCGACATGGATTATGCAAGCAGCAAGTTCGGCATGTGCCGCATGCTCTTCGGTCAGGAAGGCGAAGAACTTCCAAGCTACGGAGGCAACGCCCATATCAACAACGGTGCTGAGCAGCGCTACTCGGCTCAGCTGCCAACTGATATGTCTATGGCATTCGAAGGCAAGGCTGGCGACATCATCTCGTTCGAGGTAAACACTGACAGCACTCACATCGTAAGCAACTGGGCACGCGACTTCTACGGACGCACTTTCTACCAGTCGCTCAAGATTTCTCAGGTGGAGGAGGCTTATGCTCGTCAGAACGAGAACTTTGCCGACACTTACGGCGAAGGCGGCGACATTGAGCTGCTCCGTCAGATGATTGACGAATATGAGACATTCCTTGAGGATGCTGAGGTAGGCGACGCATTCGGTCAGTACAACGAAGAACTTGCCAACCAGCTCATCGAGCTCATCAGCATCGTTTACGACGCAGTTGAGGGTGGCGAAGTTCACGCATTCAACTCACAGGCTTACGTTGAGGAGCTTCAGAACCTCTGGCGCAAGTTCATCGAGTCGAAGAAGGATGTTGACTACGATGCTGAAGGCAACTACGCCCTCTTCCTCACAGACCCTATCACAGGCGAAGTGAAGAGCAACACTGATGCCATCGAGTCGAACGGCGACACCCCTTGGGGATACTATTACTACGAGGTAGGCAACGGCACTTACCACAAGTTTGCCAACCACGACACATCGAGCAAGCTCGGCAACGCTGAGGTTAACGCATGGTACAAGGGCACAGGCGACTGGCTCTACATCGCAGATAACGGCTTCTGCCACCCTATGACCAATCTTGCACCTGCCATTATGTTCACTGCTCCTGCCGATGGTGTTTACAAGGTGGACTTCAGCTGTTTCCGCCCAGATCCTAACGTAAAGGTTGAGAACCCTCTCTGGGTACGTGCTCGCTTCATGGAGAAGGATGCCGAGACTCAGGACAAGGATGTCTTCATGTTCGCTAAGGAGTATGGTTCGGTAGCCAACGACGGTCAGGACGGAAAGGCTCCTATCAGCATGGAGTACTACGTAAACATGAAGCAGGGCGACAAGATAACTTGGGAGATTGACTGCTACACTTCAAACCGCAACTCGAGCGCAGGCACTCAGATCACTCACCTCTCGGTATGCACTGGCATCGATGCTGACAATAAGTACTCTCTCGAGAGCATCCCTGAGGAGGCTGACCTCTTCGACCCTTACTCAGTAGGCGACCCTACAGCTCTTGAGAATGCTATCGCTGAGGCTATGGCTGTTCTCGACTCATGCAAGGGCAACATCGGCACTGAGGGCGGTCAGTACTCTCCTGATATCTATGACGAACTCGACCAGCTCATCACCGACGCTGCAGAGATTGCAAACAACGGAGACACTCAGTACAACATGGACCAGATGGCAATTAAGCTTGCAAACACAGCTCAGGCACTTATGGCTTCACGCCTGCCATACGAGTTCTTCATCGAGGGCACTTATGCTATCAACATTGCTGACACAGAGAAGTACCTCACTCAGAAGAACAAGAACACAAACGGAAGCAACTACTACGCTGCCTTCACTGACTATGCTGGCGTTGTTGCTGACGCTACCAAGAACGGCATGGAGGCTACGGATTTCAACTGGACATTCACCTTCAAGAAGATCACTAAGCAGGTTCCAACAGGTGAGTACGACGAGACAACAGGCGACGATATCACTGTGCCTGTAGAGCAGACTTCAATCTACGGTAACGATGGCTACGTGACTACTCTTGGCTATGTTGAGGAAAGTTCAAACGAAGCAGCAGCTCCTGCATTCCGATTCTTCAAGAAGGAGGTTGACGACGAGGTATTCGCCATCATGAACGAGAACGGCGGCTACTGGACAGGCAGTTTCGTATGGCAGAGTCCTTACGACAAGGCTAACGTCAGCAAGACTCCAAGCTACATCTTCGTGCTCTCAGACATGACTCTCGAGACAGCAACAGGCGTGAAGGCTGAGACTGCTGCAGCTGCAGTTGTGGGCACTCAGTACTACACCGTTTCTGGCACAAAGGTGTCGGCACCTCAGAAGGGCATAAACATCCGCGTGCAGAAGCTCTCTGACGGAAGAACTGTAACAAGTAAGATAATGTTTAGGTAATAAATAGAACTTGGGTTGTTTTTCAGGAAAAAGACTCTAATTATTAAGGGATTTGTGTATCTTTGCAACGGATACACAAATCCCACTTAAAACAAAGACTAAATCTTTATGATAAGGACTATAAACCTCATTGCACTGCTATGCCTCATCGCCACATCCATGTCGGGAGCCAGAAAGACACATAACACCCCTGCGCCTGAAGGTTCCCCGTTGAAGCATGACTACGATGTCTTTGTCCAATCTGCTGGTTCGGAAGACTGGACAAGGATTGACACCTACATGGCAAAAGTCGATGCACCTATCGGCAACGGAAAGCACAAGGTGTGCGAGACGTCTTTTGCTCGTTTCGACTTTGAAGGGACTGTGAAGGTGAAGGTGGTGAGCCATCTAATGGGAAAGGCTCACGGACAAGCAAGCGTGCGTCCAAATTCGAAAGGCATCTCTTGCACTATGCTGAACGACTCCACCACCCTCTTCTCGCTTGACAAGCCAGAGTATGTGAGCGTGGAGTGGAACGGCGACATCACCAACAACCTGCTTCTCTTCTGCGACAGACCTGTTGAGCAAATGGCTGATGCGAAGAAAGCGGCAAAGAAGATGGGGCGCAAGTTCGTATATATTGCTCCTGGCTATTACGAGGGAGCATCGTTCGAAACTCTGAAAAAGCTGATTGTCAAGGCTGCAGGAGCAGTTAAGACCGAGGCAAAGGTGGACGTGACTCCTTCGTCAGCCCCTGTGTCAGACAAGATTATCCGCATTCCTTCCAACACAACCATCTATCTCGCTCCTAGCGCTTATGTATGTGGCACTCTCGCCATCGAAGATGCTGAGAACGTGAGCATCATCGGACGCGGCATCTGCCGTCCTGCCGATGGCTATGAAGGCGTTCATGTGCACCGAAGCAAGAACGTGCTGGTGGAAGGCGTAACCCTCTGCACCTGTCCTGTTGGAGGCAGTGACGGAGTGACTCTGCGCGATGTGCAGAGCATCTCTCACCCTGGATGGGGCGACGGACTGAATGTGTTTGCTTCGAGTAACATGCTCTACGACCATGTCTTCTGCCGCAATAGCGACGACTGCACCACAGCCTACGCAACGCGCAAGGGCTTCAGTGGCAGCGTGAACAACGTGTGCATGCAGAACTCCACACTCTGGGCTGACGTAGCGCATCCTATCTTCATCGGCATTCACGGAGCAGGCTCACTCGTGGAGAAAGGCATTGAGGCTGACAGCATCGTGAACCTCACGTACAAGAACCTCGACATCCTCTGCCACGCTGAGGCTCAGGTTGACTACCAAGGCTGTCTCGCCATCAACTGCGGCGACCTAAACCTTGTGCGCAACGTGCTCTTCGAAGATATACGCATCGAGAACATCATTCAGGGATGCCTTTTCCAGATAAAGGTTTCTTGGAACGAAAAGTACTGCACAGCTCCGGGAAGAGGCGTTGAGGACATCACCTTCCGCAACATTTCGTATAAGGGCGCAGAGCCATACATCTCGCTCATCAATGGATATGACGCTAACCACATGGTGAAGAACGTACTGTTCGAAGGTCTGAACATCAATGGAAAGGCAATATACGACACGATGCCTGACAAGCCTGCGTGGTACAAGACTGCCGATTTCGTACCAGCCTACATCGGCAACCACGTGGAGAACGTAAAGTTTGTGAAATAGTGAAAGATGAAAACTAATATGAAAATACTGCTTCTAACAACAATTCTCGCTTTTGCGCAACTCTGCAATGCACAAGTGAAGACTTACGACTATCCCGAGGGGAAGGAGGGACTGACTCCTATGAACGACTTCTCCGTCACTGCCGATGGGCAAACGGTGAAGACATATATGTGCGAGGTCAATCCGCACAAGAAGGTGCAGAAGGCTTCGTGGTGCCAATTTGAGGCTGAGAAGGGAGCCGTGATGCAGGTGGTGAAATGTGGCGAGAAGATTAAGGACGCTGTGGTTCGCCCGCTGTCAAAGGGCATAAAATACAAGGTGGTAAACGACTCGACGATTCAGTTCCGCATCCCGGGAGTGAAGGACAATCGGGGCTACGCTCTCGAGGTGGACATCAATGGCGATCGTGAGCACTGCCTCCACATCTTCGTGGACGGAAAGGAGCTTGAGACCTACGCGGCTCCCGACTCTGACTCGAAGAAGGACATAAACTGGAAGACGACGAACAATCACGATGTATTCGTGCAGAACCCTCGCCTCATATACTTTGGTCCAGGCATCCACAAGCCTCACGACCTGCCAAGCGCTGAGATTAAGATTCCGAGCGGCGCGACGGTGTACATCGCTCCGGGTGCTGTGGTGAGGGCTCGCCTAATTGTGGACAGAGCAGAGAATGTGCGCATCATCGGTCGCGGCGTGTTGCTCAACCCATTGAGAGGCGTGGAGATAACATACTCGAAGAATGTGCTCGTGGATGGTCTTACGGTCATCAACCCTCAGCACTACACGGTATTTGGCGGTCAGTCGGAGGGTATTACGGTAAGGAACGTGCGCAGCTTCTCCCGTCATCCTTGGAGCGACGGAGTGGATATGATGTGCTGCAAGAACGTGCTGGTGGAAGATGTGTTCCTGCGCAACAATGACGATGCCTTTGCCATCTACAATCACCGCTGGTGGTACTGGGGAGGCACGGAGAACATACGTGTGCGCAGAGCCACCATTTTCAATGACCTTGCTCATCCGTTCAACTTTGGCAGCCACGGCGATGACCGCTCAGACAACGGCGAACTGCTTCACGATGTGCAGATTGAGGATTGCGACATCCTGTCTGCCGACTGCGATGGCATCATGGCTGTGCGTAGCGGTGACAAGAACAGGGTTGAGGACATTCACTTCACGAACATTCGCATCGAGGACGTGGTGAAGGCTGCTCTCTTCAACATTCAGGTGAACTTCTCAGAGAAGTACAACCGTGCTCCGGGCAACTACATAAAGGATGTGTGGGTGAAGGACGTGACGTACAACGGCGACGAGTCGCACCTGCACCAGAACACATTTAAGAGCTACGACGCTGAGCACGCCATCAGCGACCTTCACTTCGAGAATGTGCGTGTGAATGGAAAGAAGATTGAGGTGAAGTACTGAGTTTTGTTTTTATCAAGAATTAGAATAAGATACTTATATATTGCTTTTCATAAAGAATGAAACGACTTATCATATTCATATCATTGCTCTCAACGCTCAGTCTTGCGATGGCATTCAACCACCCAGGCTTGCTGCATTCGAAGGAATCCATTCAGCGAATGCGAAGCCTTCGTGCTGAAGAGAACGCTGTGGCAATGGGCTCGTACCAGAAGCTTGTGGCAGACGCGAAGGCAAGCGCAAGCTATAAGATGAACGGACCTTACGACATCATCGCTCGCGATGGTCAGTATGCAAAGACTAAAGGTCCATGCGAGAACGATTTCCTGGCTGCATACTACAACGCGCTGCTCTATGTCATTGATGGCGACAAGGCTCACGCACAGAAGGCGATGGAGATTATCCGTGCGTATGGCAAGACTCTCGTTCGCATCGACGGTCACGATGCTCCGCTCTGCGCTGCCTTGCAGGGATTCGTCTTCATCAACGCCTGCGAACTGATGCGCTACGCCAAGGGTTCGGGATGGACGAAGGAGGACACGAAACTGACGGAAAGGATGTTTCGCGAGGCATTCTTGCCTGTGCTTGATGAGTTTGACCGCAAGTCGCCTTATGCCAACGGCAACTGGGGTGCGGCTGCGTGCAAGTTGCGCATAGCTATCGGCGTGTATTGCAACGACAAGGCTCAGTATCAGCGTGCTACGAACTATTTCCTGCACGGCAACGATGATGGTGCCTTGCCTCACTATGTGGCTGAGAGCGGTCAGTGTCAGGAGTCGGGTCGCGACCAGGCTCATGTGATGCTTGGCCTTGGTCAGTTGGCTGAGATTTGCGAGGTTGCGTGGTCGCAGGGCGATGACCTCTATGGCGCACTCGACAACAGGGTGATGGCTGGATATGAATACACTTCGAAGGCTAACCTTGGCTACAAAGTACCTTTCTTCACATGGAAGGACCTCACGGGCAAGTACTGCAACTGGACCTGTCTGAGCGATGGCGCTTTGGGACAGTGGAGAGCAGTGTTCGAGATTGCCTACAACCACTATGTGGGACGCAAGCATCTCGCTATGCCTTATACAGCGAAGGTGCTCGGACACTTTGTGCGTCCTGAGGGTGCCGGCTTCACTTGCGATAACCCCGGATTCGGCACTTTCCTCTTCTACCAAGGCACCGAGGTGGATGCCACATCGCCTGTGCCTGCACCAAAGCAGTTCAGCATGAACGAGAAGCGCGACTACTCTGTGACAGAGGAACCTGTGATAAGAATGAAAGGCATATCGCATCTCTCGCTCGTTCGCACCGTCGATTGCTGGCCAGAGTACTGGGACTTGAAGCCTGTACGCAAAGTGGGCGACATCAACAATCCTGACGGCATCACATACGAATACGAGCCTAAGGGAACCATCTCTCGCAATGGCTATCGCTTTGAGGAGGGAAAGGTCAAGACCACCTTCGTGGCAGAAAAGCTGAATGCGGATGCGCAGATTGAGTACTGCATCAATCAGGCGAAGCGTTCGATGGAGGAACTTTCACCAGTTGACTACACTCATTCTCCTCGCAACATCGGTGCTGGCGAATGCCATTGGAACCTGCGCAACGCAAAGACAGCGGAGGAATGGTGCAGTGGTTTCTGGCCAGGCATCATGTGGATGGTGGATGACACTCTCCATGCCAAGCGATATACAAACGAACTGGAGTTTCTTGCTTACCAGAAGGCTTACGACCACGACCTTGGTTTCCAGATGATTGGTAGTTTCTTGAAGGGATATGAGTGGTTGAATGATAATGTTGACGAAAACGACGACAACAACGAAGACCGTGCCTTGAAAGAGCACTATCGCAAGGTGCTTCTCGCAGCTGCCGACACGCTCGCAACTCTCTTCAACCCTCGTGTAGGCACGCTGCTCTCTTGGCCAAGAAATGTGGGTATGTTCGGTGGGCACAACACAATCATTGACAACATGATAAACCTTGAGCTGCTGTTCTTTTCAGGAAAGAAGGAGAATATCGACATCGCTGTGAGCCACGCTGACACCACGATGCGCTACCACTTCCGTCCTGACGGAACGATAAACCATGTGGCGGTGTACGACCCTGTGAGCGGCAAGCACCTCTACAACTGCACCCATCAGGGCTTTGGCGACAACACGCTCTGGAGCCGCGGTCAGGCTTGGGCTATCTATGGCTACACGATGGTGTATCGCTACACTCACGAAAAGAGATTCCTCGACTTTGCGCAGAAGGTTACTGACGTGATGCTGCGTCAGCTTCCTGCCGATGGCATCCCGCTGTGGGACATGGGCGACCCGATGGCTCCTCACACCTTCCGCGATGCAAGCGCGGCGGCTGTCATTGCCTGCGGACTCATAGAGCTTTCGGGCTATGTGGGCGGCGAGAAGGGCAAGGCATATCTCGCTCAGGCAGAGACGATTCTCACAACGCTTTCTTCGGCAGAGTACCAGTGCCGTGAGAAGAAGCCAGCCTTCCTCCTTCACTCCGTGGGCAACATGCCCGCAGGTAGCGAGGTGGATGCGAGCATCAACTATGCCGACTACTACTATATAGAAGCGTTGAAAAGGCTTAAAGCTCATAATCTTTAATTCCTATGAAACCTTATAAGTTTGAACCTTATCTCAAGACAACCATTTGGGGTGGCTACCAGATAGCACCTTTCAAGGGCATATACACAGCTCAGCCTAACATAGGCGAAAGTTGGGAAATCAGCGGTGTGAGCGGTCACGAGAGCGTGGCTATACACCGTGGATTGGTGGACGATGTTGATGAGGGACTCACTCTCACCCAGCTCATTGACAAGTACAAAGGACTGCTGGTGGGCGAGAAGGTGTATAGGAAATACGGCAACAAGTTTCCTCTCTTGGTGAAGTTCATCGACTCGCGTCAAGACCTCTCCGTTCAGGTGCATCCTGATGACAAACTGGCTCAGAAGCGTCATTCCTGCAACGGAAAGACAGAGATGTGGTACGTCATCAAGAGCGATGTGGGAAGCAAGATTTATGCGGGTCTCAACAAGAGCATCACTCCCGAAGAGTACGAGCAACTTGCAACCGCAGAACCCGTGGCAGGAAGAAGTCCTATGCAGGATGTCATCGTGGCACACGAAGCACACGAGGGCGACCTCTATTTCCTTCCAGCAGGTCGTCTTCACGCAATAGGCGCAGGCAATTTTCTCGCTGAGATTCAGCAGACAAGCGACATCACGTACCGTGTTTACGACTTCGGGAGAAAGGATGTGCATGGCAACCCTCGCGAGCTCCACATCGAAGAGGCCAAGGAAGCCATAGACTACCAGGTGTGGCCAGAATACCGCACCAGCTACGATAGCACCAAACCTACGAGCCAACTCATCAGCTGCCCTTATTTCACGGTGCACAGAGTGGTGGTGCAGGTGGCGCAGCAGATTGACTTCAAGTGCGACTCGTTCGTCATCGTTGTCTGTCTGTGGGGAGAGGCTAATATCAATGGAGTCTCTATCCACCAAGGTGAAACGATCCTTGTGCCTGCATGCGAGAACGTGCTCTATATCTTTGGAAATGCAACTTTCCTGACTGCTACTTTATAAAATGTCATAGATGAAAAGAATACTCATATCAATCTTCACCTTGCTGCTGACCATCATCACGGCATCAGCTCAGATTCTCTACAGCGACTACAGCGACCCTGACGTGTGCAAGGGCAAGGACGGTGGCTACTGGCTCACCGCTTCTTCCTTCCAGTGCGCACCAGGCTTGCCTATACTCTATAGCGACAACCTTCGTGACTGGACACTCGTGAACTACGCCATCGACGCAGTGCCTCTTCCAGAGGGAGAGCGACGCACATGCACCTTTGAGGGCGGTGCTCCTCAGGCAGGCGAAGGCGTGCCCCACGGCTGCGGTGTGTGGGCTCCGAGCATCAGGCTTCATGGCGACACATATTATATATATTGGGGCGATCCCGATTACGGAGTGTGGATGACAAAGACAAAAGACCCTCGCGGCAAGTGGGACGAACCTGTGCTTGTGCTTCCTGCCAAGGGAGTCATCGACACCACTCCCCTGTGGGACGAAGACGGACGCGTGTACCTTGTCAACGGTTGGGCTGCCAGCCGGTGCGGATTCAACAGCGTGCTGACAGTGCGCGAACTGAGTGCTGACGGCTCTCGCGTTATAGGCAACCCAATTATGGTGTATGACGGTCAGGTGGAAGGCAACCACACGGTTGAGGGCCCTAAGTTCTACAAGCACGATGGCATGTACTACATCCTTGCCCCTGCGGGCGGTGTGGAGAAGGGATGGCAGATAGCTTTGCGAAGCAAGAACGTCTATGGCCCTTATGAGAGCTGCAAGGTGTTCAATCACAACGGCATACATCAAGGAGGCCTCGTCGATGATGCCTTCATCTGCTTCAAGGAATGCACCGCTTACGGACGTGTGCTCCATCGTCTCGACGTGAAGTGGAAGGATGGTTGGCCTATAATGTCGGAAAGCAAGTTCAACAAGCCTGGTCCTCTCGCTGTCAGCGCTTCCGACCTGCAGCGTTACCAGTGGCACAGCAACTATCGCGACACCTTCGGCTTCCCTACTCCGAAGGGCATGCGCGTCTATAGCTTCAACCTTCCAAAGGGCTACACCAACTGCTGGGAAGTGCCAAACCTCTTCCTCAAGAAGTTTGAAGGAGAGACCTTCGCCGACACGCTCCATCTCACCATCACCGCCACTGCCGATGGACATGAATCTGGTATGATTGTCATGGGGCGCGACTACTGCCGCCTGTCCGCAATCTACAAAGACGGCAACTTCCACCTTCGCCAGATAATCTGCAAGAACGCCGACAAGGGCAAGAGCGAGTCGCCAGCAACAGACATCGCCATTATTCCTGCCTGCAAGTACAATGCAGGAACGCGCGACAACTACGAATGCCGCATCTCCTTCATCGTCAAGTGCGACAAAGGCGCAGTTTGTTCATTTGCATATAGCACCGACGGAAAGAAATACACCTCGCTCCCTACTCGCTTCCAAGCTCGCGAAGGAAAATGGATAGGCGCTAAGTACGGCGTCTTCAGCCTTTCGCCAGAAGAGGTTAGGAAAGGATGGTGCGAGATTCATTTATAAACGATTATTAGACTAATCGAAAAATCGAGTTATCGAAACATCGGAAAATCGCAAAAAATATCGGAATCAAAACACTCACAATATGAAAAGACTACTTCTCACCCTCGCATGCGTTCTCTCTCTCAGCATTGCGCATGCACAGCAAGATCGCGGATTCATTCATCCAGGCGGTCTTCACACACAGGCAGACTTTGACCGCGTGAAACAGCAACTTGCAGAAGGCAACACCAAGGTCACTCAGGCATACAATGTCCTTAAGTCAGCTGCCTATGCTCAGTCATCCGCTGGCACTAACCCTGTCGAAACCATCGTGCGTGGAGGTGGCAATGGTGAAAACTACCTCCATGCTGCTCGTGGCGCTGCCATCGCCTACCAGAACGCTCTCCGTTGGAAGATTGAAGGCAACAAAGCGTGTGCTAATCACGCAGTGGATGTGCTGATGAAATGGTGCAACACCACTAAAGTAGTGACAGGCAACAGCGACGCAAGGCTCGCCTTCGGTCTCTATGGCTATGAGTTCGCTCAAGCTGCCGAGCTGATGCGCGACTACGAAGGCTGGAAGCGCGAAGACTTCGCCAAGTTCCAGCGTTGGATGCTCGACCTCTGGTACCCTGGCTGCATCAACTTCCTTCGAGGTCGCAACGGCACATGGGAGAACTCAGGCAAGTGGTGGCAGGCACCTGGCCACTACTGGAGCAACTGGGGCTTGTGCAACGCATTGGCAGTCATCAGCATAGGCGTGCTTTGCGATGATGTATTCATATACAATCAGGGTATGTCGTTCATCAAATACGACCAGTGCGGCACCTTCAAGGACCCACGCACAGCCAACCCAATCCTCAATGACGGTCTCACAGAGTTCTGGGGCAACCTCATCGTCACCACAACCGCTTGGGAGAAGGAGACGGGCGCATACGGCAAAGTGGGACAGATGAACGAGAGCGGACGCGACACCGGTCACGCCTCGATGGCACTTGGCTTGGCTGTTGACATCGCTCATCAGGGATGGAACCAGGGCGACGACCTCTTCTCGCACATGGACCACCGCCTCGCGGCTGGCATCGAGTATGTGGCAGCTCAGACACAGAGCATTGCCGACCTTCCTTGGACCAACTACCACTACGGCTCAAGCGGCTACTACTATTCCGACAGTCGTGCTTGGCTCATGACCGAGCCAGCGCTCGGCACTCAGATGCGCCCTTACTGGGGAACGGTCATCGGTCACTACTGCGGAATCAAGGGCGTGAAGATGCCATTCTCTGAAAAGGCTTACAAGGACATGGGCATCGATGCGGGCGGACAAGGCGCCACTTCTGGCGGCTACGACCACCTCGGCTATTCCGTGCTGATGAACACATACAGCCACGGCGACAACGGCATCTACAACCCTAACCCTCCGACAGAGCTTCAGCCTACACTTTCCTACGGGGGCAAGACATACAAGCAGAACGACCTAGGCGGACTCACCAACACCTTCGAGACTACGACCGTCAACAAGCGCGCCTTGGCTGCTGGCACCGTCGTAACCCTTTCCCCTAAGCTTCCTGAGGGAGAGGAAGACACAGGCAAGTGGCTGTGGAGCACAGGCGAGACCACTCGCGAAATCACCGTCACAGCCGACAGCTCGTACATCTACCGCGTCAGCTACACCAACGCCTCGGGCGCACAGAGCCAGCTCTGCTTCCCTATCGCAGTTCTTGGCGATTGCCACGACAGCAACGTCATCCAGAGCTACACCTACTCAGGCAAGACAAGCTCTGACAGCATCATCGTAGTCAAGAGCGGCGCATCAGTCACCCTCAAGCTCGACTGCAACGAAGGCTGGGGCAACTACCTCTGGGACAACGGCAAGACCACCCAGTCAATCACCGTTTCAAGCATAAAGAAGAACCAGACCATCAGCGGATGCTTCCAGAATCAGGGCGGACACAAGACATGGCGCACCTTCCACATCTACGTCAACGACCTCGAAGCCGACGCCTCGCGCCTTGTTGAGAACGGCAGCTACCGCCTCCGCAGCATTGAGGACGACACTTACCTCACCAACAACGACGGCACAGTCTCGTTCCTTCCTCTCGACGAGTCAAAGCCTGCCACCCAGCTCTGGTACATCGAGCACACTGGCACAACTGCCAAATACAGTCTTATGTCCTATGCCGACTCGCTCTACATAAAGAAGGACGGCACCATGTCAAGAGTAAAACTCCGCAGCTTCACTGCCACCTATGCCCAAGACTCCGAGCATCTCATCATTGGCAACACCGACCAGTATTACTGGTGGATAAACGACTCCAACGAGACGACCTTCACGAGCCTGACCCAGCTCTATGGATTCCCTTTCGAACTCATTCCAACAGACTACGAGACATCCATCGCCGCCCCACTCTCGCCTCAATCATCAACAGAGGCATACTACACTCTCGGCGGCACACGCATCGCCTCTCCAAAACGAGGAATCACCATCGTCCGCACGAGCGATGGCAAAGCAAAGAAGATATTCACGAGATAATAGAAAAGAGTATAATGAAATACAACACGAAAGGCTCCCTCACAGGAGCCTTTCATACTATTCAAAGCTGATGGCATCGTCTTCCTTCAAGATGATGCCATCATCTGTCACAGGGACTTCATTCACCAGCAGCCTGCTCTTAGTTCACGAAGGGAATAATCCAGGTTTGCCGTACGAACATTAACGCAACATGCATATCCCATCAAGTACTGACACACCCTTTTATCTGAAAGTTATTAAACCACATTCGCGATTTACGAATGCGGTTTAATAGATATTTTCCGTTTTGGCAAACCCCAGTTATCTGGTAGTAAGGTTTTACTTTATATTCCCCAGCCAGTATTCTTTTTCGTACCGTCCCAGTTGGTCAATTCACTTGTGGAACCTCCACCACCTGTACTGATACCGCCTCTACCACCAGCAGCAAGGAGTA
Source organism: uncultured Bacteroidales bacterium (assembly GCA_902789725.1). Taxonomy (GTDB): domain Bacteria; phylum Bacteroidota; class Bacteroidia; order Bacteroidales; family Bacteroidaceae; genus Minthosoma. The sequence continues at coordinate 7,732 of CADAPC010000008.1, read as the reverse complement.
AACTTGACATCAAATCTTTGGAAACCGTCATTGCATCGCAAAGTTGTTGGGTACGAGAAGAGGTGAGACTAATTTTGAAGTCTGATGAGATGCCTGTCCACGGTACCTTCTCTAACAGATAGGCGGCAGCCATCCTGCGTTGCTTTTCATCAGTTGGGTCAAGGCCATACTCAAATGCTTTTGCAATGATGCCCCATACAACAGCATTGCCAGCCTCTGGTCGGAAGTCATTGTCTTTGCCATCTGCATAATCCCTGATGGCTGCAACACCATCCTCAATCCATTTGTCAATCTGCCTCGAGAAGGCTTCCTTTTTCTGCTGTATGCTTTCCCAGATTTCTTTGATTTCTGGTATGGCAAGCATTTCCCGGACTTTGGCTTCGGCGCTTTCGGCTCTCTGATGCTCACTATATGCTTTATTACTTGAACGGACAGCCTCGGACTCGGCTTTGCCAAGTCGTTCCTGTAGTTCCTTTATTTCTGCATCCTTCTTCTCCCGAAGCCGGATGATAGCATTCTCATCTATCAAGGCTATCCGCTTTCTAAGGACATCGTTTTCTTCAGTCAATCGGCCATTCTCCTTTTGCAGCTGCTTGTTCTGCTCTATGATGGCTCTTACATTTTGCATAGCTTTGTTATAGAGTGCCTTCCCCAGTTTCAGTATATCCCCCTTCTGGGCTTCCTTGGCTTGCATGAGTGCAGTCTGCATTTCGGTAAGGATGACCTTTATCGCCTTCCGTCGTTCCTCTCTCCATTCCTTCTGTCCGAAGGCAGGTATTGGTTTGCCCAGTTCTTCCAGTATGTCATCCCAAGCTTTCTTTACTAGGGGGTTAGTGTTCAAGGTTGGTACTATCAGGTCTTCCTCCTTGATGTCCAATGCAGCAGCATAATCTTCTAACTGAGAGATGTTGCCCTCCAGCCTTTCCTTATGCTGCTCCTTGTTTTGTATCTCACCCTCTAACTTGTCATTATGCTCTTCCAGACATTCCTTTTGCTTCTTCATGTCCTGCACCTCACTCGCCATCTTTTCCTTCTGACCTTCCAGGCGCTCATTTTCCATTTGGACTCTGACGATGGCATCCTTGGCCTGACGTTCTGCCTCCAACACAGCCTTGTTCTTGTGGACTCGCTCACGTCTTTCCTCACTTGGCAGCATGGCAATGTCATCACCACGCTCCAAACCGTACTTATGCCCCACCTCGTTATAGTAGTCAGTATGCATCTGGTAATAAGTATCCCTTACTGCATATTTGTCCTCGCCCCATACACGGGCATACGATACACATTCCTTTTCCCTCCGTTCGACTTCTGTTCTTACGAAGTCCGAGCGGATTTCTTCAGGCAGTTTCTTCCATTCCTTATGGGAGAGTACCTTCGACTTGTCATCCTTGTGTACATACTTGACAGATACACAACCTCTGGCTTTGGTCTTTGCCACAGGAATGGTCTGGATATGGATGTGTGGTGTGGTCTCGTCAAGATGAACATCAAAACCAATGATGTTCTCAGCTCCCCAACGGTCACATGCCCAATGGTAGGTGTCCAATGCCCAATCTTTGATAGCTTGTTTCAGCACGACATGGGCATTGCTTTTTTGCAGGGTAAAGTCCACATCCTGGTCACCGAAGGCGAGTCGTGTTAGCACCCGATGGTCACCACCAACGATAATGCCGACAGTGCAGTTCGGACTGTTGTCTGAGATTCCCAAAGGATTGTTCTTGTCCATGTAGGGTTTGAAACCGAGTTCATCAAGACGCTTCTGCAAGCGTTCGTGAAGTGGCACGGGATCTGAACAAAGGGGAACGATTTCACCCTTGTTGTTAATCTCAAAGTTGAGATGCTTGCGTGAGAAATCGTAATGGTTGTTGGCGTCCTGGTTCTTCAGACGATAGGTGTTCTCATCCCATCCGCGACGTTCAGGCTCGTAGCCTTCAGCAGCAGAAAAGGACTTGGCTGGTGCGCCAACATGGATGGCAGTACGGGGGACGTTGTATCTGGATTTACTCATTTTATTCTATTGTTATAAAGTTAATGTATAAATGTTTATCGGGTCTCGGGTGGAACCTAAGTGGAGGGTTGAGGGAGAGAGTCACTCCCTCACAGATGCCACTTGGCTAATTGTGTTAGTTTGGCCTGTCGGCACAGCTTGCAGGTGTGGTTCAACCCTCGGAGAGCATAATGGGACTTTTTAAGGGAGCGTGCGAATCTAAAAGTCCATATTATGTTATGGGATTATTCCGTAATCCCCCTGCAGCATGCGTCATGCTTTCCTTGGGGAATCTTACGAATCGTCCTCAACGATTTCAAGTTCAAGAGCGTCTATGAGTTTCTGAAGAACAGGATTCAGTTCTATCATTCTGGCCAGAAGCATCTGTTTGGTTTCTTGCATCAACAGGAAGTCGGCTATGTCAAGTCCAGCCATGCGTTGCTCATCAGTTGCCGTTTTCTCCAAAACATCAGACACCATCACACTATGACAAATAGGGTTGAGCATATCAGACTTCACTTGCCATTTTTCCGTAGCTCCAAGGTCGGGCATGAGAATCACGTCTCTGCCCATAAGCACTTGCAGGGCATCCTCATTGAAACAGCCGTTTTTTCCGCCAGTTGCCAACCAGAGGAAATCTGGCATAAAATGTGACACAATGAGACAGGTCTTCTCACTTTCCACGAGCATGATGGGAGTGGTTGGATGTGAGTTAAGCAAGTGTTCACCAAACAAACATTGTTTCAGGTTATAGTTGGGTAGTTTCAACAGGGAGTGAACCCAACTGACGTATGCCAGTGGTTCTTTGATGCGATGTCCGTTCTGCGGATTGTATGCCATGACTTTTCCTCCACGAATGTTGTTATTCACATCAATCTGCCAGAATACAGTCGAGCCATTCCACTTGTTGGAAGTGCCCACGCAATAGCGTTCAAACTGAAGGTTCGTAGCATTGCTTCCGATCGTCTTGCACAAGTAACGGTGTAGAGGATTAATCTCATAATGTGAAAGGGACTTTCTCATTAGCTCCTCAGAAATGAAAGACGGAGCCAAAGGTTCGGTCTTAACTTTTTCGGGGTTGCGTGACATATGTGGCTTATCAATGATACCGTCATTGTCCTTTGCATCAGGTTTTGCATCTGGGTTATCATGGAAGTAATCCTTGGGAGTATAGTGGTAACCACAAGCATCCTCATGGTCGCATCGACCCACATAGTCAGGGAAGATGATAATACCTTCCTCGTCAACATACTTGACGAAGCAATTACGTTTGCCACATTTGGGGCAGGTGAGCTTGTTGTTTCTCCTGCTCGTATCATATTTCTTCAGATGGAATCTATACTGGTTCATATTGTTGGAGTTTGATTTTGGTGATTATTATCGTTACACTTTGGAACTATGGTATTTGGGGTACTTTGGGAACTTTCGGAATCAGCATGAGCTTCTGAAAGTGGAAAAGTACCCAAAGTGGAAAGAGTTTGGAGAGAGCAAGAGGGAACTTTCTCATATAACCCATGTGCCTTTTTGGAGATATACTTCTGGTGAATCAGCTTAGGCAAATTCTTCTTGACTCCACTTGCCGACATGCCAACCTCCACACCAGCAGCGATTGCTTCAGCTGTGGTAAAAGAATTACCCAGCAAGTCAAGGAACTCCTTCTTGTCAGGTTCTATGCTGTGCGCATCAACTATGTCTAAGATTCTCGTATATGATTCCTCCATGAAAGCATGCATACGCAAAGCACAACGGATGGACTTTTCATCAACAAGCGTGTCGGTTGTTTCTCCACATGCCCAACGGAGCATCTGGAAGATAAGAGCCAAGCGTCCGACATTCGCCTCCATCTTGGCTGTGCGACGCACCAAACGGTTTGCTTCCATGCTTCCCTGCCGACCGATGGCAAAAGCCTCCTCCTTTAGTTTGTTGCGCCAGTTATAAAACAAGCATTTGGCATCATAAGTCATATCAAGGACTATAGTTACCAGTTCCTTGCCATCCTCACTGAATGGACATTCCACCTGAATCAAACGGGTCAGAATATTGTTCCATCGTATATTACAAGGAGCTTTGACAATACCTGCAGGTTTCTCTTTTTCCGTAATAGTCCAAAGGGCAGGTCTCACCTCTTTGGGAATGACGAACATGAAACGATCAATCAATCCGCTGTTGACATTCTCGTCTGTGAAGAACTCATGAATGCGCTCGGTCTGGGTGGTACCGATGACATTGATGCATGGCTTTCTAATGATGGCTGGTATAGGATTATTGCAGCGAGTCACCTTTACCTGCTTACCTGTATATGCTGTAAGCAACTGGCTCATGAAAGGATTATCGTTGTATCGGCAAACGGAATGGAAGAATCCCATTATCTCGTCAATCAACAGCACAACACCGCGTTGGTTGTCATTATGCAGTCTCCACAGGCTTTCTGGAGTTGAGTCAGAAAGGAGGGTTTGTATTAAGACTGGTTTTTCCTTACCACTTCCTGAATCAGTCTTACCCTTGTCAGCAGAAGCATTATACAGCTCCATTTCGTCCTTGAACTTAATGTACATGGCATAGTCGTGGTCTTCTATAGGCTTATAAGCAAAGTCCAAAGGAGGGGTCTTGCCCTGTCCTGGCTCACCAACAAGGATGATGTATAGGCTTGGATTGCTCTCCCATGAGGGTTTAAGTCGGATGTGTCGCGTGTTTCCAATAGCTGTTGAAACAGCAGAAAGCATGGCAACAGCTGTGTATTCTACAGGAAAATTGTCCTCAGCTGCGAGGTCAAGAATGATTTCCTGTACCTTGGCAGGAAACACATCCAAGGGTAATCCTGTGTCAGGAACGTGTGCGACTTCCGCTCGTACTGCATTGATTGTGGCCAATGCAATACTGTTCACATGTTTTGTTGGTTCATCCATGGCTCTCCTCCTTACATTTATTATTATTGTCACCATCTTCTATAGCGGAAGAGAATATGTCCGTGACCTCTTTCTTGGAATAGAGGTTACGTCGGCCCATCTTGTGTTTCTTGATGACACCTTCGTTCTCCTTTCGCCAGAGAGTCGTGTAAGTGATGTGCAGCATGTCGCACACCTCTTCACGGGTTAACCACTCGCCTTCTTCAACGGAAGGCTTTTCATTCAGTCCGCGCTTGGTGCAGACTTCTTCTACAATCTCAGTGACAACCTGCCTGAGGTCGTCCATTTGCAACATGATAAAGTGACCTGTCATATTATGTAATTTTTTGGTTTCATGCTGCAAAGGTATTGAAATGCCATAGGGTGTTGCCTTGGTAAAAATCAGCACGATTTCTACCAAGTCAAAGTTAACAAATAAGGGGTTGAATTTAACAGTTCAGCCTTGAAGGCATTAAAAAAGGATGCCCTAAGTGAGCATCCTTATAAGTTTAGTTGATATTGGGATTGATAGCCGATAATAGGCGAAGTTTTATGTCCCTCGCATACTTTCGTCCTCGTCTTATCTGGGCATCGGAAACATCAAGATTACCACTGTTATCTTCTGACATGATGGCGTTATAAACGGCTTCGACCCAGTTAAAGCCTTCGCGAATGTGGTAGTCTGGAAACTTCTCTCTCATAGCTGCATGGAAAGTGCGATAATTGTAATCACCATTGATAAGTCCACCTGTTACTAATGCCGCAAAGATATAAGGTAAGATAATATCTGCATCATCGACTTGTTTCCACTCGGAAAGCACTTTCTGAATTTCACTAATCAGAACGGGAACTTCCCCTGAAGGCAGCATTTCCTCCAAGATAACATATGTACTCTTTCTCCCTCTGCGCCCTTGCACTTCAAGCAAGGCTGCGTCAATAACCTGCTTGGTCTCTCCTTTCTTCAGCTTTTGGGTAACTTCCTTCCACTGTGCCTTCGAATAATGAGCCTTGTCGATACTTGCACCAATGAGGGTTTCCACGCATCGCCTTCCGATAAGCTTTTCCCAATAGGGGCTTTCGGGCTTCAGGAAAGTCTGGGATATAAGGTCGGCTGCGTGAAGGAATCCGTTATCGAAGATAATCCAATAGTAGAGGCTGAACAGGTAGGGATTCTTGTGAAGCAGTCGCTTACGGATAGCTTCATTGTTGAGAGAAGAATCAAGCATTTCAGACAAACGTCCCTTCAATGGGTTGTCATCGTTTCCCATCAGACTCTGCTGGTAATGCATATTGCCAGGGAGCAAAGAGGCCACGATTTTCATCATGCCTTTCACTCCCTTGGTCGAAAACATCTCCATCAGGAAGAAGAAGTTGGTCTGGATGAAAGTCATGTCACCATCATAGGCTTTCTGGAACGTAGCCGTAAACTCCTTATATTCTTCAGGATGGTCATAGTGCCACCGCCGAAGGGAAAGAATGTTCAGTTCGTCAGCCGTTATCTTGGACTCCTCCTGCTTGCGGTTCTGCTCGTAAAATCGTTTGTAGTCTTCTACGGCATCTAAGATTTCTTGTGTGTCGGGCTTCTCTGCTTTATCCGCAAGGGCATCAGCCAAGCGGTCTGCACCATTATCAAATTGAAGATAGCAGCATAGGCAATATGCAGACACATCACCAGACTCGACCGCTTTTGTATATAGCTTTTCTATATCGAAACCATTCTCTGATGACATGGCATAAAGATTGGCGATGACCGATTGCAGCGATTCTGCATTACCATCGCCAAGGTCTAAGATATTCTGATGGTATGGTTTCTGCAACTGCCCTTCCAAATCCTCCTTGAACTTGGCATAGACTGCTGCGTGGGCTTCTTTCCACTCTAATAGCACTTTCTCATCCATAGAGATAAACCTTTCGAAATGTTAAATTCGGGATAAAAACGCGCTTATTCCGCTAAAACTACCCATTTTGCGACCTTCATAGCGGAATAAGCGGTGATTTGTGAGTGAAATGGCATATATGTCACTTCTCCAACCCATCTGTTAAGAACCTCCTGAGATGAAGATGAGTTATGCCATTGTCATCAGACTTAGTAACCAATGGTGTCATAGAGATGACATATTTGGGATAGTTGTCTTTGATGGAACGGAGATTACCAAACTCACGCTCATATGTGTTATCGTCGGCTATAATGTAGGAAGCCTGCACATAGATCCTTTCGCCTTTGGGCTTTGTGCAGACAAAATCAATTTCGCCAGCCTGAAGTTGTCCGACCATCACTTCATAGCCCAGGCGTACAAGATGATTGTAGATAATATTCTCTATCACCTTCTCAATGTCTCTCTCGCGTGAACCACCTACAAGAGCATTACGAATGCCGTTGTCTTCAAAGTAGAATTTATCATTGCTCTCAAATATTTTCCGTCCGTGAATGTCATACCTGTTCACCTTGTGAATCATGTATGATTCGCACAGATACTTAGCATAATTGATAATAACAGTGGAGGTAATGTTCTCTCCTTGCGACCGCATGTACTTTGCGATGCTGTTGGCTGAGATGATTTTCCCCGCGTTGTCAGCAAGGAAATGCACAAGGTTTTCCAGAAAAGGAACATTGCGGATATTATTCCGCTTGATAACATCCTTCAGCAGTACGGTGCTATAGACATCCATCTGGTATTCCCGTGCATCCTGTTCGTCGAGCCCTATCTTTTTCAAGCCAGGCAGTCCACCAAACTGAATATACTTTGCCAACGTATCATCACTGTCGGACAAGTTGTGAAACTTCATGAATTCCTCATAGCTTAGTGCCTGAACGAAGATTTCCTTGTAGCGACCGCCTATTTTGTTAGCCAAGTCACTA